>JAJFKG010000024.1 GCA_021773335.1 Gammaproteobacteria bacterium | reverse complement strand
TAAATCATCGGCTGTCTTAATGTCTTTGGCTAACTCAGTCGCTAGCGCTTGTAGCTTGCTTTTGTCCATACTCATACTCCTGATTTTCCTATTGCAAGGTTATCAAATATGAGCAGTTACACAATTTAATTTACAGCCTCTTTCACTGAGAGTTTGCCTGGCTTGTTTATCCAGTAACAATTGTTCAGGCGTAAGCTGATTTTTAGTGGGGCCGCCTTTAGCAGGACATTCCCAACCGGTGAGCTCTTTATAGCGCTGCTGTGCATAAGCATGGCGCAAGCCGTGTGCTTTACTAATATCTGCTTTTGCTAATTCATTTTCATACTTTTTCATTTGTTGGTAATAACTTTTTTCGTTTGGAATTAATGCTCGATTAACTTCACCGACAAACTGTTTACAAGCATCGACTACAGCTCTTTGTTTTTCAGTACGAATTTCCAATGTTCTTGGTCTTCCATTTTTACACCATGAATCGCGTAAAGCGAGTTGATTGCCTTTGTCAGCGTCGTGAATTTTTATTTTTATCGATTCTTCCTTTCGTAGGCCAAACGCTTTTTGTAATTGCAAACTCATTTTGACATTATTATCATTGATTTTATCGAGCTTGCTTTCATCCAGGTTGATGGATTTAATGAAATTATCTCACCAATTCCCGCAGCGTCACTTCCTAAATAATGAAGTGACGCTGCTAACATTTATCGCGTTAATCCTTTTTGCCCTTACTGGTTTCTAATAGCTGCGTGTAGCTATCTTGGCTAATCACACTTTTTCCTAATTCTTTTTCTGTTTCTTTGCGAGCATTACCTGCGACGTTGCCGCCCCGTTTAGCTACTTTTTTATTCGCTGGCATACCTTTGGGTTTTTCTTGTTTGGATATTTCAGTGGTGACTTTTTCGCTAAGCATGGTAAAGATCAACTCTAAGTCAGTCATGTGATCTCGTAGATTGGCTTTGGATTTTGTGGGTAGATTTTTATACTGCTTGTATTCAGCCGGCGTCATACCAAATGTCGCTTTAGAAATTTCTGCCGTCAAAATTGCATAATCCGTTTGCTCAGTAACCCCTCGTTCTTTCCATTCATCAGTTAAGTTTTGACGAATCGCCATACCGCGCAAACGCTTATCAATCCAATCTTTGGGATAGCCTTTCTGTTCATACAGTTGCTTCATTCGTTCTTGTGCTAACGCGGGATCTTCAATTTCTTGAATACGTTCATAACCTACCTTGGCTAACCAGCGCTTAAACGGCTCGGCTTTTGGTGAAGGAATAGACTGAATAATACGCAGGATACCTTCAGTGTTGGCGCAATCAGTTATACGCATTTTTCCATCTTGCGCCTGTAGTTTCAACCCGTGACAAATTGTCACGGTTTCACTTCCTTCTTGTGTAAGCCGTTGTTTTAACTTGCGCCAATAGGCGCCAGCATCAGCACTTTCTGTCAATGCTGAACAAATATCAACGACGCTAAACCACCACTCTTCCTTATACCAAGTCCGACGAATAGACTTTTCCTTAAACATAACAATGGCTGTTTCTTTGTTCATAGCATTCACCTTTCGTTAATTTGTATTCACTTTTGATCAAGCTGCACTTTACCGGCTTCTGTTGTCACATATTGCTGCAACCGGCTATTCGGCTTATCTGGCACAGTCATAGCAAGCAGCCCCTGCTTAATAAGAGGAGTAATAAATTGATTCCTGAACTTCGTTCTATGCTTCCAATCTAGTGCAGCCATTAATTCAGCAATAGGTTTAGGTGTAGCGCAAAGCTTTAGCAATATGGCTTCATTTTGACTTAGTCCCGACTTGGTCCCGACTTGGTCCCGACTTGGTCCCGACTTGGCGCCAACTTGCTCGGTCGCTTTTGCCTTCAGCGGCAAAATAAACCGAAATACATCGCCTTCGATTAACTGCGGATCACTGCCACAAAAAGCTTTGCAATACTTAAATAACTTGCGCACCCCTGATCCCAACTCATCAGCACGGCCAATCTCTCTAAATACTCGCGCAATGGCTGGGTTTTTCGGACAAGGCGAAAAGCTGGTGGGATCAATGATCCCATGATTATGTGGTTTATTGCTGTTTTCAGTGTAAAAATTTTCGCGATCGATGACAAATTTTGCTGGAAATGGATTGGTAAATTCGCGATGAATAAGCAAGTTGCTAATCACTTCTCGCAAAATATGGCTTCGGATGCTAATCCGCTGCTCGCCTTCTAAATAAAAGGGATCGTTTAAATGCTTTTCGCCAAAGTGAAGCAATCGATCAAAACTTTCAATCAGGTTTGCGCAAATGTAATCTCGATCATCATAACGATCCACGTTATCGCGTCGCAAGATAGCGTCGGTTTTGTGATGCGGCAATACGGAAAGAATTGTGCTTTCTTTACCAAACAATAAAATGCCTGCCAATGAAATCCCATCTTTACCCGTTTGAAAGTCATGGCCATAAAGCTGTGCACTTTTAATCAGCTCCATATCGTTCATGCTTTCCCAGGGGTGCTCTTCACGCTGAACAGTCGCCATTTTTCTTGCCCGTGCAATCACGTCTTCGCGTAAATCGGCTAACTCCGCATAAGGATAAATTCTATTTTCGGAATAACTGGTCTGTTTTCTCAAATACAAAGCAGAAACTTGGTGCTGCTTATCAGTAATATCAAAATCACCGTCTTCGTTACGATCAAAAATGCGATTATTACAGCGATGCACCTGTGAGCTTTCTGGCACATGAATATACAGCACGGTTTTTCCTGCGACCACCACCTCTTCGATAGATAAACAAAATGGCGGGCTGATTTTCTGAGGGTTATTCATTGCCACGACAAAGTTATTTCTAACCTTTGCAACAGCTTCTGGCTTTACGCCTGTAATCTTACCTGCATCATCAACCCCTAACAGCAACTCGCCGCCAGAACGATTTAAAAACGCACAGACTGTTTCAAAAATATTTTTGCTGAGATCGGAATTACATTCTTTGAATTCAACGTGTAGCCCTTCACCTTGCTTTATCAAACCTTCTATTTTTGTTTCAAGCATCGTTCTCTTTCCTATGGTTTAACATTTCATTACGTCGATTCTGTAGGCTTTTTACTGCCTTTTGCTTATGCTCTGGTGCTAAATGTGCATAACGCAACGTCATTTTCAAATCAGCATGGCCCAATAATTCACGCACTGTATTAAGGTCAACGCCTGGCATCACCAGTTGCGATGCGTAATCATGGCGCATATCGTGCCAAGTAAAGTTGTTTATTTTAGCAACCTTTAATAGGCTCTCCCATGACTTTCGCATATTGTTAAACTCTGTATTGCCATCTTTTCCTGGGAATACCAGGCTATCTTCAGCATACTGGTCTTTAGTTTGTTCCATCCAATCCGTTAAAGCTTTCCAGATTTTATCATCCAGCGGGATATAGCGTGGCTTTTTGGCTTTGGTAATATCCGGTGTCAAAAATAAACCCTGTCGCTCAACATCAATATGGCGATGGCGACGCATACGACGCAGTTCACACTGGCGGATACCTGAGCCTAAAGAAAGCAATACTTTAGGCGTCAGACTGTGTGCAAACGCTTGTTGTCGCAAATCAGGATATAACGGCAATTTACGCTCAACTCGCCATTGGTTACCGCGATCTCGCTCGGCACGTAATCGCTCTTCTTCTAGTTCCAACGCTTCCATCAATCGCATATATTCTTTCTCATTGAGAAAACGCACATGATTATTATCACCCAGGCTGCCCATTTCAAAATCAGCCAGTGGATGCTCTTTAACAAATTGCCATTTCTTAGCACGTGATAATACGGCTTTTAACATCACAATCTCTTTGTTCGCCGTTAATGGCTGAACGCCCTCTTTGGTAAGGCGATGCAGCCGCCATTTCTCAATGACATGAGGCGTTATTTCAGACAGCGGTAAATGCCCGATGGTTTTCATGAAACGGTTTTCTAACCGTTTGCAAGTCACTTCCCACGTTTCTGGCTTAGGATCAAGCCCTCTCGCGGCATCACCCAACACTTGTTTGGCACGCTCTCGCGCTTGTGCAATCGTTAATACCTGTACATCCCCAATCGTAATTCGCTTGCCTCGGCCATACTCACACTTGTAAGTCATTTTGCCTGTCGGATAGACTCGGATCATGAATCACCTGATCTGCTGGTCGCGCACATCATAGGTTTTCTTTTCCGGTGCTAATTGTTTTAATAATCGCGTATTAATGTTGGCTATCATCCCCAACCTCTTGCATTTAAACACCCTTATTTAAGGGTACTATAAGGGTGCATTTGGGTTATAATACAAAATAACATCATGAACCAATATGAAAGCCGCTGAAATTATAACTTATTGATTAATGTAAAATTTTGTTATCACGGAGCTTCTTGATTATAGATTGAATTTGATCATTTACCATCATTGAAACGGACTGAAAATCCTCGTGTCCCAGGTTCAATTCCCGGTCTGGCCACCATCTTTGCAAAAACCCACATAATAGAGCCAAGCCTGGGTCACCTCATCCCCGCGTTGCTAAGAAAATCAGGAAAACATTTATATAGAAACACACCATAAGAACCGAAACCCTTTAAAATAAGAGCCTCTTATCTGGCAGTGATACTAAAACATTAAATTAATTGAGCCAAATCATCAAAATAGGGATATGTTTTCCAGCTAGATTTATCACCAATAACATAGAGGCGTTGCTTTGCTCTACTAACAGCAACATTAAGTAAATTAGGTTTTTGTGATGCCCACTTTTTCGCACCTTGTTTTTTCGGATTCCCCCCCAGAATCAAGATAACAACTCTAGCCTCTTTTCCTTGGGTGGTATGAATTGTACCAACATTTAGGCTACTTAAGTGCTTATTTTTATTACGAAGCTTATATAACTCTTCGACAACTTGTCGAAATGGTGAAATAACAAAAATTTCATTAGGGGCAACCTTATTAGCAAGCAAAAGATCAATCAGTAAACAGGCCTGCTCAAGTTCTTCAGGAATAAAATGGCCATCCGATTGAATACTCGAGACATCTCTCCATTCTGATTGTGGTAGTATTATATTGGCTTTTTTCGATAATCCATGCACCATAAAATTATCATAAGCAATTTTATTAGCAATGGAAAACATTGGGTCTTCGCATCGACGATGTACACGCAGAGGTGAACCCACCCAAAGCTTATCCTCACCGTATGGTAGATAAGTGCCATATGGTGTAACACTATCAGCAAGCATTTGCGCTGATGACCAAGAAGGTAACCACTTTTCATCTACCTTGAAATATTTACGTAAAGCTTGTTGTGCAGTAAAAGGAAGCGTGACAATAGGCTCAAGCTGCAAAGGATCACCAACAACAATAACTTTTTTTGAACGCCAAATACTCCCTACTGCTGATTGAGGTGTTGCTTGGCCAGCTTCGTCGATCAATAGCCAACCGATTTCTTCTGAATCCAAGTGATTAAATAACCTATCGAATGAAGCAAACGTTGTTGAGATAATAGGTATGATAAAAAACAATGTTTGCCAAGCGGCTAATACAGCAGATTTTGGCGCATTATGTGGTACGCTACCTCCCAAAATATCCATAGCAGCTTGTAAATTTTTTCTGAAAATATCAGCATTTTTCAAGATAAAAGCCTTATGCAAATTAATAGCTTCCAAAAACACCTCAGCACGAGCTTTGTTCCAAGCCTCATCTGCCCAGGGAGAAGCCAGTTCTTTTTTATTCTCATCTACTAGCCAAACTGCAATATCAGGAAGATCTTGCGTTTCCGCACTAAACTGAAGAGACGAGTTTAAGCTTTGCAATTGGGCAACAATATTTTCGAGCATGTGTGGAATCTGACTAAGCTCTTTTTCAAGCTTTTCTAGTGATTTTTCAACATGGTATAGTTTTTCTGTATAGACACGTATTAATTGCTTTACTTGCCAATATTCTTCTTGTAAAAATTCATCCTTCTGCGACCAACTTTTATAAGCCGCTCTGCGAGTAAGAAGAGCCTCAAGTAAATTTGGCTTAAACTGCCGATGCTTTAGTCGCTCCCCTTCGATATTTTCAAGCTTATGACGAAGACATTCTAAGTCGCAATTCAACTCTAGCTTCGCTTTTTCTTTTAGCTTCGCCTCAATCTCCAACTTGATTTTTTTACTTTTTGATAAAAAATCTTTTTCATCTTGTTTTAGTTTTGAAATATCAGCAATAACCTTGTAGGCATCTTCTTTAGCTTTTCGTAATTTCTGTTCCTTATTTAAAGCTGCTTTAAATTTCCAAACAGCATTTTTCCAATCAACAGGCGAAGGGCTTTCTTGCTCTGCTTTCAGCAATTGAAGAAAAGGCATGTATTCTATGCCACCAACTTCTTTTTTACCGTACCAAAAATCACTAATAAATTTATTTCTATTTTGCTTATTACCTAATCTTGCTGCCATTAACGCCCAGCTTTCTTTTCCAATTATAGCTTCAGATACAGAGGCAAAATAATCGCTTACATCACGCCAAGAGGAATCAATTGCATCGATTCCCGGAATTTCTAAGCTGACATTTTCAACGGCACCATTATTATTTGATGCCACCACTATACTAAAATTTGAAAATTCTTTTGGCCATGTTGCAACTGTTCGCTGATAATTTGCTGATTTCCATCCTGTCTTAATAGTAGAAAACACATCACTTGGGCTTTCATAATCGAGCAAACAAGTTGCGCGCTTTACGACAATTTCGGCAACAAGGTCTCGGAGTAGTGTTGTTTTGCCTGTTCCGGGTGGGCCATTAACAGCAAAAACGCCTCGACTTTCTTTATCAAAAGAATTAAAAATAGCATTAACAGCAAATTGTTGACTAAGAACAAGCGGATAATGTGATGGCGTTGGCCATTTTCCATATGGAAATCGAGCGGGGCTTAGCATTTCAAAAACAACATCTAATTCATGTCGAACATCACAATAAGTTTGAGGATCTATTTTAGTTGCAAGATATTTCCGCAAAGCAGATCCGTAATTATTACTCTTAACTGCTTTTTTTACTTTCTCTATATCTTTTAAAAAAAAGCTATTAAGAAAATCTGTATCATTAACTTTATAAGCTTTTTTAACACCACACTGAGCACTCTGAACTCGGATTTTTAGTTCATTTTCACCAAAGCTAAAGTCTAATTTCTTTAAAAGTAGCTGTGTCAAGTCAAAGAGGTCGCTACTAGTTAGGTGCTTTCCAACTTGACAGCCATTTTCTTGAAGCTCATGACCTTCCTCATCGCCTTCTTCAAGCTTACAATATGACATAAAAATTTGTTTTAATGTGTCTTGTATTTTTTCAAAACCATTTAACCAACCTAACTTTGCTGATGGGATGTTTTCTAGATGAGACAGTACCCAAGCATTGGTAGATAAAATAAAACTTTCAAAGAGTGGGCGGCCAGTATCAGATAGAGCAAAGACAAAAACACAATTTTCACTATCACTACGCTCATCACTGCTCAACTCGTCTTTACCAAAAACCTTTTCAACTGTATCCGTAATTCTACTATACGGATATAGCGCACAATATACTGTATGTTGCCAGGTTAAATTAGAACGCAAATCGCGCGAGGCGAGCGGATGATTGATATCCCAGGGCACTAGTTCATTTTTATCAATCTCGTGAACCGGACGACTCGCTCTAGGGTTAGCATTAGGAATATTTTGCGGAGAAAAATATTCAACTGCCTGCCAATATTTTAAAATTTCCTCAGGGTGACTCATTAATCTACATCCATTTTCTACTAATTTCACACCAAACTCTTAACTGCGAGAATCAAAAAAAATCAAAACTTAATTACGACTACAACATTAATTTGTCTTGCCAAAAAAATAGACAAGCATTTTATAGAAGCACACCAGAACACTTATAGAAGCTTTCGTTTGAAAGAAGAGGGCTTCTATCTGGGTTTGCATGGTAAGAGTATGCAGTGTCGCCAGCGCCTAAAATTATCATTTCCGTATTCTTACTAACTAAGTTAATTATCAAAAAACATGCTCATAGTTGTCGCGGGATAATAATATGCATTATATCCCGTTTTCCTTCTCGAAAAAATAAGTTACAGATCATGAAATTTTTACTCCGCAGCATTTAGCAACAAATCAATTAGTTTATTTGTTCCATAGTTGATAAAATCTTGCCTTAGTCACAGCATCACGTTAGGCTCACCACTCTGTAATAGTAAGGGATGAACTCATGGTCAAAAAAGTAAAACGCTTTATCACCGGGCATAATGCTGCGGGTAAATCGATCTTAATCGGTGACGACCCGGCACATAACGTTTCTATACCAGCACCCATGGTCCCTGAATTAGCCATGACAAATCTGTGGGTTACACAACAAGCACCCGCCAATGCGCATGGCAATCCCGACCCTACCGATGGTCCTATGCCTTTAGCACCTCCACGTAACGGCACAATTTTTCGTATTGTTGAATTTCCGCCTGATGCAAGTTTTATGAGCAAACTCTCACAACAAGTGTTAGATGACGCATGGGACAATATCGGCCATGAACAAAAACCCAATGAAAACACTAAACCTCCCCACCCTTTCATGCATAAAACTGACACAGTCGATTATGCCATCGTACTCAGTGGTGAAATCTATTTAATCCTCGATGAATCCGAGCATTTGATGCAAACAGGTGACGTTGCCATCCAACGCGCAACCAACCATGCGTGGAGTAACCGTTCAGATCAGTCTTGCCGAGTCGCCTTTGTCTTAATCGACGCCGATGAAAAGTAGCTGGCAGCAGACTGCAGCAAAGGCAAAAATTACCGCTATAGCAGTAATTTTTCCTTTTTTAATACAATTTTGACGGAAAAAACTCAAAAAATGCAGATTTTTACTGCCCTAGCAGTAAAAAATCGTTTCTTTATGCAAAGTTGTGCTATAATCCTTCATGAAACTAGGATTTTTACTGCTATAGCAGTAAAAATCTGTTATTGCTTGGTGTACGATGACCCCCGATAAAATTGCAAAAACAATTCATTACTGCCGCAAACAAAGCGGTTTATCCCAACAAGAACTCGCCAAACTGGCGGGTGTCGGCAAGACTGTTATCTTTGACATTGAAAAAGGGAAAGAGTCAGTACAACTGAATACGCTATTAAAAGTATTAGACGTTTTGAATATCCAAATGACATTTACAACGCCTTTCATGCAAACACCGGACGCTAACCTATGAGAAAAGCTCGCGTATTTGTTAATGGCATTGATGCTGGGGTACTAACAGAAACAGCAAACGATAAATACACAGTTAGTTACTACTCTGATTACCGCGGCGCACCCATTTCCCTAACAATGCCGTTAAGCCAAAAAACTTATGAATTTGACGTATTCCCACCTTTTTTTGAGGGATTACTCCCCGAGGGAAATATGCTCGAAGCATTATTACGTCAATATAAACTCGATAAAAATGATTATTTCGGGCAATTGATGAAAGTTGGCCGCGATGTCGTGGGTGCTGTAACTATCGAGGAAGCAACATGAATCGTTGTCCCATTACCTACGAAAAAATTAGCAAACATGAAACTTATTCGCAACAAGGCCTACGCCAGTTATCGCCACAATTAAACGATCTAAGCCCGTTAGCTTTAAGTGCCGAGGAACAGCGTCAGAAAGTTATCGATCTTGTCGGTAAAATGTCTATTCAGGGCGTACAGCCAAAACTAAGTGCGCAGCTAAAAGTTAACGCTGGCCGCTTCGCAATAGTCACACACAATGGCCACTATATTTTAAAGCCGCAGAGTGATATTTATCCTGAGTTACCCGAGAATGAGGCAATCACTATGTCACTAGCAAAACTTGTCGACCTTGAGGTACCAGTGCATGGTTTAGTTTACTCTAAAGATAATAGTATGACTTATTTTATTAAACGCTTTGATAGAGCTGGAAGCAACAAGAAATTGGCGGTAGAAGACTTTGCTCAACTTTCTGGAGAAGATCGCCATACCAAATACAATAGCTCAATGGAAAAAGTGACTACAATTATCAAGTCATTTTGCACCTTTCCAAAAATTGAATACGTAAAATTACTGAAACTAACATTATTTAATTTTTTGATTGGCAATGAAGATATGCACCTAAAAAATTTTTCTCTCATTACCAAAGATAATAAAGTGATATTATCACCCTGTTATGATTTACTGAATACGACCATCGCACTAAAAAATGCTAAAGAAGAAATAGCACTACCCTTAAAAGGCAAAAAAAATAATTTAAGCCAACGCGATTTTTTGCACTACTTTGCCGCTGAGAGGTTGGAATTAAATGATAAAGTTATTGCTGACATTATACAGACATTTCAGAAAGTGATTCCAGAATGGATAAGGCTAATTAATATCAGTTTCTTATCCGCACAAATGAGAGAAAGATACCTTAAGCTATTAGAAGAAAGATGTCAGCGCTTATGCTTTTAGGTTCCATTAACACATAAGGAGAATACCATGCGTTTTATGCACACAATGATACGGATTAGAGATTTGGATCGTTCTATCGAGTTTTATACCAAACAACTTGGCATGCAGGTGTTAAAACAGAATAATTATCCCAGCGGTGAATTCACCCTAGCCTTTCTTGGTTATGGTACCGAGAAAGATAACACCGTGATTGAATTAACTCACAATTGGGATGATCGTGAATACGAGCATGGCAATGCTTTCGGCCATTTGGCTATTGGCGTCGATGACATTAAGACAACCGTTGAAAACATGCGTCAGACCGGTGTGGAAATCACACGCGAACCTGGCCCAATGAAATTTGGTGGTAATGTGAGTATTGCCTTCATTAAAGATCCCGATGGTTATACGATCGAGTTAATCGAAGAATAGCGTGCCTCCGACAATTAATTTTATAATCAATTGCTTAGCAACTCAGCCGTTATGTAGATTCTATATCCCTCGCACTTGAAGATGCGACGGGCTTTCATTTGCCCAAAAGGAATTGACATTTGTCAATTCCTTTTGCTAATATTTCCCAATGTTAATCCAAAAGAAATTGACAAATGTTAATTCTTTATGGTGCGTAAATTGAGGCCCTCCGAGTATGACAAAATTTATTGGCAGAAAACCTGAATTGGCACGGCTTCGCCAACTTTTTAACAAAAAATCTGCCAGCCTTATAATAGTAAAAGGACGTCGCAGAATCGGCAAAAGTCGTTTACTCAAAGAGTTTGCCAAAGATTTTGAGCAAAGCTATACATTCAGTGGCCTTCCCTTACATGAAAACATAACCGCTCAATCACAACGCGAAGAATTTCGCAAGCAACTTGGTCGAGAATTAGGACTACGAGGAATTGCTGCTGACGATTGGGGAGATCTATTTTGGCATTTATCGCAACAAACCCAGCAAGGCAAAATACTTATTGTATTAGACGAAATTACCTGGATGGGTAACCTCGATTCTTCATTCCTTGGCAAACTCAAAAATGCATGGGATCTATATTTTTCACAAAACCCAAATTTAATTTTAGCTTTAAGTGGCTCTGTGTCTGCTTGGATCGAAAAAAACATATTGAGCAGTACAGGCTTCCTAGGGCGTGAATCACTGACGCTTACCTTACAAGAGCTACCACTCAATGTATGTAAAGCGTTTTGGACTATAGCTGGGGTTGATCCCACTCCCTACGAAATGCTGCGTTTTTTAGCTATTGCTGGTGGCATACCCCGCTACTTAGAAGAGATGGATCCCAAATGCTCGGCTGAAAAAAATATTCAACGCTTAGCATTTACTGAGAGTGAAATATTATTTAGAGAGTTTGAAAAAATCTTTTCGGACTTGTTTTATCGACGCAATGAACTTTATAAATCAATTGTCAAGCTATTAGCATCTGGCACCAAAACTCAACGCGAACTAGCTGACTTGATGCATTATAAAGCACAAAGTGAAATTGGCATTTACCTAGAAGAACTTGAAAAATCAGGATTTATCAGTCGAGATTTCACTTGGAATATTAACAAAGCAACTGAGTCAAATCTAAGCCGCTATCGGCTTAGTGATAATTACTCACGCTTTTATTTAAAATATATCGCGCCCAATATAGTAAAAATAAAACGCGGAGCTTTGCATAATATCGCAATAGCCTCCCTACCTTCGTGGTCGGCTATCATGGGGCTACAAGTAGAAAATCTGATATTAAACAACCACGATAAAATTAAGAAATTATTGAAAATTCCCCCTGAAGAAGTTGAAATTGATGGGCCATTTTTCCAACGCAATACCCAACGCTATCCAGGCTGCCAAATTGACTATATGATACAAACACGTAGTCGCATTTTATATATTTGCGAGATCAAATTTTCGAGAAATACGATTGGAATGAGCGCGGTTAATGAGGTAGCAACCAAAATAAAACATTTAAAGACGCCCAAGCAATATTTTTGTCGTCCTGTATTAATTCACGTTAATGGAGTTTCTGACGACTTACTTGATTGCAATTACTTTAGTAACATTATTGATATGACCGAGCTTTTTGATTAACTTTATAATCAATTGCTTAGCAACTCAGCCGTTAATATTATCTTAAGCCTGTTCTGTTAAAATGGCATCCATATTATGGCAATTGCAAGTGTAATATAGATTTAATCAGTTGATCATAAAACAGTTTTCACACCTAGCAGGGACGCTTTTATTAGCGAGGGTTTTATCATGACAAAACCGTTTTCCCTGTTACTATCATGTCTGGCGCTGTTGACGCTTAGCCACGTAGCTTTTGCCGATGCAGATCCAAGTTGCCAGTCGGTTAATGTGACTGTCGTCAATAAAAGCAGTTATGATATGCAATATGCGGAATCAGGCGGTACTTTGCCGATTAATCGTACTGTCGCATTTCCATCCGACATTCCTGCCGGTGGCTCCGGTCTTTTTCAAATCCAATCTTGTGATAGCACCATAGGCGGCCAACCTGACGAACAAATTACGGCAGCCTATATCTATGCGCTTTACAAAGGTGGCATACGGGTAGCTCATTTAAATCCACAAATCTTTATCAAGGTACCTGCCATCGTTAGTACATCTGAGCCAGAGTATGAAATCAATAATAATAATCGCTTTATTACCAGTCATGTGGCTGATACCGTAGCACGTATTGCAACGCCAAAGAATACCTTTGCGCTAAAAGACGTAAGTGCAAAAATGATAATTACGGATAAATAAGAGTATTACAATGTGTTAAAGCCTGGAGTTTATCCGCAATGCGAATTGGCAACAGCGGCCTAGTGAGTCAAAGTTGCTGTGGGTGTATCTGCTGGTTGTTCACCCTGGGTATTAGTAGTAATACGATGCTCAGCAATGAAGCGACGTTGTTGATGTTTCAGACGCGCAGCGTCATACTCTCGCGCCCTGGTTTCGGGGCGATCAGTGACAACATGTCGTTGGTAGCGTTGCTGATCCGATTCAGTGACTCTTAAATCCCTAGCAATTTTTTGTGGTTGTGTATCACTGCCTATACGATCATACTCATCATCATCACTATTATCATCATCTCGTGCCGACCCGCTGCGTTCATCTTCTCTGCGTATTACCACTGCATCAGGACGTTTAGCTGGCGCAGGTTTAATAGACGCATGCGCATCTTTCACCTGTGCGCCAACCGTGACATTCATACCAAAAGCTAAAGTAAACGCGGCTAAACCCGTCATGAACCAACGCCCTGTTTGACGCAAACTATCGGCAAAGGTCGCTCGTGTATTTGCTTGCTGAGGCATAGGCGTACCCTGTTGAATAGGGCTGCGTCGACGCGTAGCTTGCGCTGCAAGGTGGCTGTTAGGTTGGTGTGCGAATTCTTCATCTATCTCAGCATGTGTGGCGATATGTTGTGCCTGTTTTTCAGCGCGTTTATCCAAGGCACGTGCAACTTTCACACCGATTTTATAACCAATACCTGTTAACAGTGCGCCAGCAAAGAGCGCCATACCAACGACGTGCAGCCCCGGAATGATCAACATGGCAGCACCTATTAGCGAGACGACAGCTAATTTAGCAGTCACCTTAGCATCTTTTAATGCTTCTTTACGATCACTAAGTTGCGCATTGAGGTCATGGCGTTCTTCTGAACTGAGTCTAGTTTGCGCCTGTGATCGCTCTAATTCCTGTATTTTATCAGCAACGCGCTCGTATTCTCTGTTCTCATGATAGAGTCCAATCAGACTCAAACCAAGTAGCGTCACAATACTCACCGGGGGCACCAAGACCCCCGTCACAGCCAATACAACTTCTAAACCAAGCACAGCAAGCGCTTTAATCATGTCGCTACGTGAGACTTCTTGACCAGCCAGATATGCACCTAACGCGCCTACCACTAGCTCTAAACCAACGGCGACTAGACGTAATGGAAAAATAACACTCGAGGCTGCACGCAAACTTGCAATCAGCACCACATGGATCTTATACAGCATACGTAAAATATGCATAAAGCTCCACGCCGACGTACGTGTTGTATTGATTGCTTCACGGGTTGTATTAAGGCGTTTCCCAGCCGCGGCCCGTTTTTGTGTATTCGTTCTTGCATTTGCTGGGTTTGAGGAATCTGCCCCTGCAGCAACAGGGGGAGAAAGTTCAGGTGGGCGAGTGAATTCACTCATTTTCCTCTCCTACATTTACCGTTATGGCAATCTTTGTAGCTATGTGTGTGTTCGCGCATAAGGTACGCCCTACACGCGGCAAATTATACGCTTAAAAGCTTAAGATAGGCTTAACTTGATCAAGAATAGCAACGCAAATTACATTGAGCCAAACTCATGCGTTTTTGCATAAAATGCATGTGACAAAAGCTTTGTTATAATGGCGCTCTGTACGCTCCCGATTTGACAACAAGGTAACCTTTTCATGCGCCAACAATTGAATAGCCTCTTTAGCCGTATCGGCCCTTTTATCATGCTCGGCATCTTTATTGTCTTGCTGATCGTCGGCTTGATCATCCTGTGGTACGTCGTGCTATGGGGCGTTCTGATCGGGCTTATCTTATTCGGGATTGCCTACATCAAGGCGAAATTTTTCCCTGGTAAAAAAAATAAAGGTCATAAGAAAGGGGATAAAGAAACGCCAAAGATCCAAACCTATGACCATGACGAATTTCTATAAATAGCACTTGTAGGGATTCGCATGCCGACTAACAGACCACCAGACAATTCTGCCCAACCACGCCCACAAGCCTATGCATGGGTAATTTGGATTGTTGCCGCACTATTTTATTCTTATGAATTTTTTCTAAGAATCTCTCCCACCGTGATGGTCGATGATTTGATGCGCTCTTTCCATGTCAGCGCCGAAACGCTTGGTAGCCTATCAGCGATGTATTATTACGCCTATGCGATCATGCAAATCCCTGTGGGAATTTTGTTAGATCGCTATGGTCCACGGCGCTTGTTAACTTTTGCAGCTACCATGGTTGCCTTAGGCAGTTATCTGTTTGCAACAACAAACACTCTGGGTATCGCTGAATTTGGTCGAGTATTAATGGGTATAGGTTCTGCATTTGCTTTCGTCGGCTGTTTAAAACTCAGTGCGGCTTGGTTTCCAGCTAAACGCTTTGCCTTAGTCGTCGGCTTAACCAATATGCTGGGCGTCATCGGCGCTATCAATGGTGAAGCACCATTGGCATATGTTGTGGGCCAATTAGGTTGGCGCTATACCATGCATGCTGCAGCAATTATCGGTATTGCTTTGACGATTCTTAACCTATTAATCATCCGTGATGCCCCCTATCAACAGCAAATATCGCCGCGTGAACCATTGTTTCCTAGCAACCAAGAATTAGTCAGCGGCATTAAAAAGATTCTGCGCTCTAAACAAACGTGGTTAGCCGCATGTTTTGGTGGCTTATTAGTAGCGCCGATTGCAGGTTTTGCTGAATTGTGGAGTGTGCCTTTCTTAATGCAATCCTACGCTCTCACCAAGCCTGAAGCAGCCGGTTTATCTTCGGTAGTCTTTATTGGCATTGCCATTGGCGGTCCACTCAACGGGCAATTTTCCAGTTGGTTGGGACAACGCAAACTCATTATGATGATAGGCGCCATTGGTGCTTTATTTAGCTTATTAGCCGTTATTTATGTGCGTTTACCGTCTGAATTATTGATCAGCGTATTATTATTTTGTTTAGGTTTTTTC
Organism: Gammaproteobacteria bacterium; assembly: GCA_021773335.1. Taxonomy (GTDB): domain Bacteria; phylum Pseudomonadota; class Gammaproteobacteria; order JAJFKG01; family JAJFKG01; genus JAJFKG01. Next base: position 17,992 of record JAJFKG010000024.1, on the reverse strand, counting down.
TCGAGTAGTATGTTACTCGCGTTTGTCGTCAATTGTGAATTACACTCTAAGCGTATTAGTGGCGTAGTGATTGGCTTTACCAATATGTTGGTCATGCTTGGCGGCACGATTTTTCAACCGTTAATTGGATTCTTACTCGATGAAAATTGGCAAGGGAAACTCACCCAAGGTGCACACGTTTTTTCATTGCACGATTACCATATTGCATTAAGCCTCTTACCCGCGTGTCAGTTACTTGGCATTATTTGTGTGATGTTTATCCGCGAGACTTATTGCTGTCGGGTTGGAGAAGCAGTTAATTAGCCATGATCATGACTGCTTCCATCTCCACCGCGACATCACGTGGTAAAGCTGCAACGCCAACTGCTGCGCGAGCCGGATAAGGTTCAACGAAAAATTCACCCATAACTTCGTTAACGATAGGGAAATGACTGAGATCGGTCAGATAAATATTAAGTTTCACAATATCTACCAAATCACCCCCTGCTGCTTGGCACACTGCCCTAAGATTTTGAAAAACTCGTTTAATTTGAGTGGCAACATCTTCGCTAATGAGTTCCATGGTTGTTGGCTCTAAAGGAATTTGCCCTGAGAGATACACTGTATTACCAACTTTAACCGCTTGGCTATAGGTGCCGATTGCGGCAGGAGCTTTGTCGGTGTGGATAGTTTGTTTTGTCATTTTCATATTGATTGATAAAAGCTTAAAATATTTATTGGCGTTTAATTTTATTAACAGCAGAGACTGAACGTAAACGACGCATGACTCGCGCTAAATGCACACGATTACGTACCGCCAAAGTCATACTCACCTGTGAATAACGGCCATCGCGTTCTTCAACTGCGATATCAACGATATTAGAATCGGCATCAGAAATTGCATGAGCTAACATTGCTAATACACCTCGACGGTTTTCCGCAAACACGCGTATATCTGCTTCAAACTCACCTTCAACCTCATCTTCCCAACAGACATTCACAAATTGCCCAGCTTGTTGGGTATAGCCAAGTACTTTACGGCATTGCTCATTATGCACAATAAGCCCTCGGCCACTCGACAACAGGCCGACGATCGGATCACCGGGTATCGGGCGGCAGCAAGAGGCAAAATTCACAACCATACCTTCGCTGCCTTTGATACTTAAAGGTGGAACATCAGTATCAAGTACTGGCCCAGATGCTTGCGCTTCTCGCTCTGGTTCAGCAACCACAGCAAGGCGACGCGCTACAACGAGTGGCACTTGATTGCCTAAGCCAATGTTTTCAAATAATTCATCTTCATTTTTATAATTTGATTCGCGTAATACAGCTTCAATATTGTCTTGTGGTAAAATTTGCCATGGTTGTCCCATACCGTCGAGCGCTTTCTCCAGCAAACGTTTACCTAATGCGATCGATTCTGCACGTTGCTGACCTTTGAGGAAATGACGGATATTGCTTCGTGCTTTACCGGTCACAACAAAGTTCAACCAAGCACTGTTTGGACGCGCACCTGCAGCAGTAATAATTTCTACTGTTTGTCCATTAATGAGAGTAGAACTCAATGGTGCTAAACGCCGGTTGATCTTGGTCGCAATACAACTATTACCAATATCTGAATGCACGGCATAAGCAAAATCAACCGCTGTTGCACCACTAGGTAATTTGACGATATCACCATTGGGTGTAAAGACGTACACTTCATCGGGAAATAAATCGATTTTGACGTTTTCGATAAACTCAAGTGAACTACCGGTACTTTGCTGCATTTCTAACAGACCTTTGAGCCACTCACGCGCACGCATTTGTGCTTCATTGTCGGCTGTTTCGCCTGACTTATATAGCCAATGTGAGGCAATGCCATTTTCAGCCATACGATCCATTTCTTTGCTACGGATTTGTATTTCAATCGGCACACCATAAGGACCAAATAAAGTTGTATGTAACGATTGATAACCATTGGTCTTAGGGATCGCAATATAATCTTTGAAACGCTCAGGCACAGGTTTATAGAGATTATGCACTACACCTAGAATTCGGTAACAAGAATCCAAGTCATCAACAATGATGCGAAAAGCGTAGATATCCATAATTTCATTGAAGGAAAGTTTCTTGTTACGCATTTTTTTATAAATGCTATATAAATGTTTTTCACGGCCATAGACAGTCGCCACGGGAACATTTTTCTGTTTTAAACAAGCTTGCAGAGCACTTTCAATAACCTTGACAATTTCTTTGCGATTGCCGCGCGCCTTTGCAACAGCCTCTTGCAAAATACGGTAACGCATGGGATGCAATGCAGCAAAACCAAGATCTTCAAATTCAACGCGGAAACTATGCATCCCTAAGCGATTGGCAATTGGCGCGTAAATTTCAAGGGTCTCAAGTGCGATACGTGATCGTTTCTCTTGTGGCAAGGATTCTAGGGTTTGCATATTGTGTAAGCGGTCGGCCAGCTTAATCAAGATTACGCGGATATCACGCACCATGGCTAAAACCATCTTGCGGAAATTCTCAGCTTGCGCTTCCGCACGGCTTTCAAATTTAATCTGAGTTAATTTGCTGACACCATCCACTAATTCGGCTACCGAATCACCGAATTTTTCCGCCAACGTTTTCTTATCAACCCCCGTATCTTCGATGACGTCATGCATTAACGCCGCCATGATGCTTTCCGGATCAAGGCGCATGTGTGCAAGGATTTCTGCGACAGCAACTGGGTGGGTAATATACTCTTCGCCACTTTTGCGCATTTGCCCCTCGTGGGCACCACGCGCTAATAGATAAGCTTGGTAAATTCGCTCAATTTGCTCTTTATCAAGATATTCTTCCAAAGCATTGCGTAGCTTTTTAAAAAGCTTTACTGCTGGGTCGGCTTTGGAAACAAACGACGAAATCAAACTTACCTCCACAAACAAAGTTAACTACTTGTTTTACCTATAAATATAGCAAAATTTACGGCAGGATGTTAGCTTTTGCTTGTGGATAATCAGTTTATCTGTAAAACGATACGGAAAACGGTATGAGAAACATTGAAAAAACCATGGAGTAATTCATAAAATTACTCCATGGCATAAGAGGGTTATTCAGATCCTGAGTCTGATTTAAGAGATGCAGATGAATTTTCTTGGGTTTCATCAGTTTCTTGCTTCTCTGAGTCGGTATCAGATGCTGATTGCTCACTGCGGTTATCTTTTTTAGGCGCCTCACCAACTTCAGCAGTTGCCTCTTGGATCGCTTCTGCAGGCACCTGGAAAATAGGTGTTTCTCCCAAAGATGGCATTTTTTGCGGTTCATTTTGTCGAGTATCCGCCACCGTTTGTTGCTCAGCAGCGCTATCCGTGCTGCCAGATTGTTCTTTTACTTCAGTAGGTTGCTCAACTACTTTTTCTTCACTACTGGTAATAAAGGCATCACTAGCAGCTTGTTGCGCAGTTTGCTGTGCATTTGCTTGATCTTCTGGTGTCTCACCATACTCATTTATGCGGCGCAAGTGGTCAACATCAATACTACCCGCCGCTAACTCACGCAAAGCAACCACGGTAGCTTTATCATTACCCCATTCAACGGTTGGGTTGACCGTGCCACGCTTTAATAAGCGCGCACGCTTGGTTGCGAGCATGACAAGATCAAAGCGATTCCGAACATTTTTTAAACAGTCTTCAACTGTAACTCGGGCCATGGATACCTCCGGACATCATAAATAAAGACTTGAAATAGCGAACGCGCTAGTTTACTCGCTTTAGGGCATTTTGCCAACAAATTAAGCTAATAAATCTTTGACTAAATCAGCGTAAACAGCGGCTTGGCGGGCTTGACGCAAACGCTGCGTCTCGACAATGCTGCATAATTGCTTAAGGGCGAGCTCAAACTCGTCATTGATAACGATATAATCGAATGCATAACAATGTGAAATTTCATTACTAGCCTGAGACATGCGCTTCTCAATGACCGTTTGATCGTCTTGGCCACGCGCTTTGAGTCTCTCCAATAAACATTGGCGCGAAGGCGGCAAAATAAAAACCGTAATCACTTCAGGAAATAAACGTCGGATTTGCTCGGCCCCCTGCCAATCAATCTCTAAGATAATATCAATACCCGCCGCTAACTGCGCTTCGACCCATGACTGTGCGGTACCATAATAGTGACCAAAGACTTGCGCATGCTCAATGAATTGGCCTGCAGTAGCCATCTGTTTAAACATCGCTTCGTCAATAAAATGGTAATTCTCACCATCTTTCTCGTTGGCACGCCTAGGACGTGTAGTATGCGACACTGAAACTTGGATCCCACTCAGCGACTTTATCAGTTCATCAACCAAGCTAGTTTTACCGGTTCCAGAGGCGGCAGCAACAATGAAAAGGTTTCCTGAAGGTTTAGCCATGTCGCTCCTTGTTAATCGGCCTACTCAATATTCTGCCCTATTCAATATTTTGGATTTGCTCACGCATTTGCTCTATCAATACTTTTAATTCGATAGCCGTCTGCGTAATCACGGTGCTTATCGACTTAGACGCTAAGGTATTAGCCTCACGATTCATTTCTTGCATGAGAAAATCGAGCCGACGCCCAACTGGGCCACCTTGTTGTAAGACACGCTCTACTTCAGCAATATGTGCCTGCAAACGATCAAGTTCCTCAGCAACATCGCTGCGCTGAGCTAACATCACCATTTCCTGTTCTAGACGTTCTGAATCAAGTTCAACCTTGGCCTCAGCAAAACGCTGCATGATTTTATCGCGCTGTTGGTGCAAAAACTCGGGTAATTGCGGCACAAGCTGCTGCACCTGCTGACTGATTTTTTGCAAACGTTGCTGTAAAAAATCATGTAAAGCTTGCCCTTCTCTTTGGCGTGCCGCAATGAATTCCTTGGTTGTCTCCTGCAATAAAGGCATTACCGCTGCTTCTAATTGCGACTTATCGATCTCCCCTGTTTGTAAGACATCAGGCCAGCGTAAAATATCAAATGGGCGGACTGCTGATGCTTTGTCCAGCATGCCTTCCACCTCAGTAGTTGCATTCAGTAATTGTTTAACCAGGCGGTGATTAACTTGAATATCTGACTCAACAGCTTCACCTGCAGTAAAGCGAAATTGACATTCAACCTTGCCTCGTTGTATCTGTTCACGCAGAAACTCACGCATTTTTGTCTCTAGAGCGCGCAAACTTTCTGGTGTGCGGATCCCAACATCTAGATAGCGATGGTTAACCGAGCGCAATTCACAAGTTGCATGCCCCCAATCTCCGCGTGCGCTACATCTCGCAAACGCTGTCATGCTATAAATCATTGCCTTACCTCTTTAACTTATTGAGTACTCGCCAGATAGTACCCGAAATTGTCGTGCGGAGCAAAATTCTCTCTTTGCCAATGCGCTAAGTCCTGTATAATTGCGCTTCCTAGCAACCACCATCAGTGAGGAATATTATGAGACCAAGCGGCAGAACCCCCGACCAATTACGCGAGATTAAACTTACCCGCCATTACACGAAACACGCAGAAGGATCAGTATTAGTCGAATTTGGTGATACCAAGGTTATATGTACGGCTTCAGTGCTAGATAACGTACCACGCTTTTTGAAAGGTCAAGGCCGCGGGTGGATCACTGCTGAATACGGTATGTTACCACGCTCCACTCATTCACGCATCGATCGTGAAGCCAGTCGCGGCAAACAAGGTGGGCGCACGCTAGAAATTCAACGTTTAATTGGTCGCTCACTACGTGCAGCAGTCGATCTGAAGCAATTAGGTGAAATCAGCATTCATGTTGATTGCGATGTGATCCAAGCCGATGGCGGCACGCGTACCGCATCTATTACTGGCGGTTGTGTCGCGTTAATGGATGCGATTAAGGCCCTCTATAAGAAAGGACGCATTAATACAAGTCCAGTAAAACATTTAATTGCTTCGGTATCCGTTGGCATCTTTAGTGGTACCCCAGTACTCGATTTAGATTATGCCGAAGATTCCAATGCCGCAACCGATATGAACGTTGTTATGAATGATAATGACGGTTTTATCGAAATTCAAGGTACTGCCGAAGACGGTGCCTTTCAACAAAACGAACTCAATGTCATGCTTGAGTTAGCCAAAAGCGGTATTCAAGAATTACTGGTAAAACAAAAAGCGGCATTAGAAGTTGGATGAGGCCCCCCTCAGGAAAAAGCCAATATTAAGCAAAATCATCCATTGTCCCCTCATAGTCAATAATTAAAGGCGCATGATCCGAAAACCGCTCTTCTTTGTAAATATGAGCATCTTTAACTGTGTCTTTCAGCTTGGGGGTTATGATTTGGTAATCGATGCGCCACCCCACATTCTTCGCCCAAGCTTGCCCACGGTTAGACCACCACGTGTATTGATCTTCTTCTTGATTAACGACGCGAAAGGCATCCACATAACCCACCTTATCAAATAATTCATCTAGCCATGCGCGCTCTTCAGGCAAAAAGCCTGAATTCTTTTGATTACCGCGCCAATTCTTTATGTCTATTTTTTTATGTGCGATATTCCAATCGCCACAAATAATATATTCTCGTCGCTTACGGCGCAGACTTTGCAAATAGGGCATGAACTTATCCATGAATTCGAACTTTAAGTCTTGGCGCACATCACCGCTGGATCCCGAAGGCATATATAAAGAAATCACACTCAACTTACCGAGATCGACTTGAATATAACGCCCTTCTGTATCTGCAGTCTGCCATCCCAAACCAGTAATCACTTTGTCGGGCTCACGTCGCGTGTAAATACCAACACCAGAATAACCTTTCTTTTCAGCATCAAAGAAGTAATGATAATAATCATCTGGATAAAAATGCTCTGCCTCTAATTGGTGGATCTGTGCTTTGGTTTCTTGCATACACACGACGTCGGCATTTTGTTTTGCTAACCACTCGAAAAACCCTTTACGTGCAGCCGCACGTATACCGTTTAAATTAATGCTGATCACTCGCATTGCTTGTTCACTCATATATCACCTATTCACAAATCTGGCTATTCTCGCAAAAGCCCATCTTAGATGCAATTTGCAATCAAGGCTTATTTTGATTATCTTGAGAAACCTGGAGTTACACGCAGGACAACAAACAACCATGCACGATTATCAACGCAATTTTATCCGTTTCGCCTTAGATCATGGCGTCATACGTTTTGGCGAATTTACTTTAAAATCCGGGCGTATCAGCCCTTACTTTTTTAACGCGGGTTTATTTAATACCGGCAAAGCCTTGGCTCAGCTCGGCGATTGTTATGCGCAAGCGATCCAACATGCTGATATTGATTACGATATGGTATTTGGGCCCGCCTACAAAGGCATTCCACTCGCTAGCAGTACAGCTATCGCCCTGGCCGAACATTACCAACGTAACGTGCCTTTTAGTTTTAATCGTAAAGAAGCCAAAGACCATGGTGAAGGTGGCAATATTGTTGGTGCACCTTTACGAGGGAAAGTCTTGATTATCGACGATGTAATTACTGCTGGCACCGCCTTTCGCCAATCACTTCAACTCATGCAAGCGAACAATGCTAGCCTTGCCGGACTTGCTATTGCTTTGGATCGGCAAGAGCGCGGTAATGGTAAGCTCTCAGCGATTCAAGAAATACAAAACCAGCATAACATCCCTGTAATTCACATTATCACGCTGCAAGATTTGTGTGATTATTTGCGCGAAGAAAATCTGCAAACTGATGCACTAGGAAAAATCGAAGCATACCAAGCTGAATTTGGCATAAAAATTTAAAAGGGTAATTCTAAACTACTATCCACCGCCAACATTTGCGTACGGAATAATTTCATGATGCGTTTTAATGCTGTTTGATCATCAGCTTCAAAACGCAATACCAAACACGGTGTGGTATTAGATAAGCGCACCAAACCCCAGCCGTCAGCAAACTCCACACGAATGCCATCAATAGTAATCATATCCGCATTTGAAAATTTAGCTTGCGCGATTAGGCGTTGCATGTAGCCAAACTTTTCTTCTTCAGGAATATTAACCTTGAGTTCCGGCGTATTCACGCTATCGGGAATAGTAGCAAATAATTCGCTGCTACTACGCTTATTCTGCGTAGCATCTGTCGCTAAAATTTCTAATAAACGCGCTGCGGTATAAATACCATCATCAAAGCCATACCAGCGTTCTTTAAAAAAGATATGACCACTCATCTCACCACCGAGTAAAGCGCCCGATTCAGCGAGTTTAGCTTTCACAAGAGAATGTCCCGTCTTCCACATCAAAGGCTGGCCACCATTTTCTTGAATTACGCTAGCAAGGTGCTTACTACACTTCACGTCATAAAGAATCGTCGCGCCTGTGTTACGCGCTAACACATCTTTGGCAAACAACATCAATTGACGATCGGGCCAGATAATTTCGCCTGCACTCGTCACCACACCTAAGCGATCACCATCACCATCAAAAGCCAAACCAATATCAGCCTTATGCTCGGCAACCGCTGCAATCACATCACGTAAATTATCCGGCACGCTGGGATCAGGGTGGTGATTTGGGAAAGTGCCATCTACATCACAGTAGAGTTCAATCAATTCACCATTAGCTGGCGCTAACAACGCTTTTAATAACGCCGGCGCGGTGCTACCTGCAATACCATTACCACAATCCATCACGACTTTAAGGTTTTTTTGCAATTGAATGTCACTGCACACGCGCTTGATGTAAGCGTCAATGACCGCAACCTTGCTATAACCACCTACACCTTTTTCTAAATCTTTTTCAACAATGCGTCGGTAAAGATTTTGTATCTTATCTTCGGCTAGCGTCTTACCCGCGATAACAATTTTTAAGCCGTTATAATTGGGCGGATTGTGGCTGCCCGTGATCACCACACCAGAACGAGCTTGCAGAGTAAAAGTGGCAAAATACATGACGGGAGTCGGTACCGCACCAATATCGATGACATCACAGCCACTGTCTTGCAAACCTCGACTTAAAGCAGCTTGTAAAGCGGGGCCAGATAAACGGCCATCGCGCGCGACGATGATTTGCTTTTCACCCTGTGCTTGCGCTTCACTACCAATGGCTAAACCAATCGCATAAACAATGTTGTGCGTTAAGGTTTCATCGACGATACCGCGAATGTCATAGGCACGGAAAATACGTTGTGGAATATCTGCGGGAATACAAAATTGTGGAGCAGCTTCTGGCATTAGTTATGCCCTTCCTGAGTGGCCAAAACCACCTTCGCCACGATCAGTTTCAACAAACTCATCGACAACTTCAAATTCAGCTTTAATCACTGGCACAAAAACAATTTGTGCGATACGCTCACCACACTCAATCGTAAAATGGTCTTGGCCCCGATTCCACATCGATACCATCAATGGACCTTGGTAATCAGAGTCGATTAAGCCGACCAAATTACCCAATACAATGCCATGTTTATGGCCCAAACCTGACCGTGGCAATATCGTTGCTGCAATATTCGGATCAGCAATATAGATAGAAATACCCGTAGGGATTAATACCGTTTCACCTGGTGCTAACTGCAGCGGCTCATCAATACAAGCACGCAAATCTAAACCCGCGGAACCTTGCGTTGCATAACTCGGTAAAGCAATTGCATCACCGACACGCGGATCTAAAATCTTAACTTTAACTGGCTTGTGCTGAATCTTGCTTACGCCCATGTTGATATCTCTCCATTATCAAGGTTATTAATTCATATGCTAACTTTTGTTTGGCTTGCTTAGCCAGATGCTTTTCGCCGCCTGGCCATAATACATCGACTTCATTATTATCGCTATTGAAACCAATATCACCCTCACCGACTTTATTTGCTATCACCATGTCTAAATGTTTTTTAACGAGTTTTTCTTTAGCCTTAACGATCACCTCTTCGGTTTGTGCAGCAAAACCTACACAAAACGGCGCATTCGATGAGCTCGCAACAGTGGCTAAAATATCTGGGTTGCGCACGAGTTTCAAATTTATTTCCTGGTCGTTTTTAGCCAATTTATGCGGTGATACTTGCTCACTACGATAATCTGCAACAGCAGCTGCCGCGATAAAAATATCGCATTGTGCGGCACGGCTTGCCACAGCTTGGTGCATTTCCATTGCTGTGTTGACATCCACACGCATCACGCCCTTGGGCGTCGGTAAAGGTACCGGACCTGACACTAAAGTGACTTCCGCTCCCAACTGGTGGGCAACGCTGGCGATTGCATAACCCATTTTTCCTGAACTATGATTTGTTAAATAACGCACGGGATCGATCGCTTCATGTGTGGGGCCTGCGGTGAGCAATATACGCAAACCTTGCATTGCTATTGTCGGTTTGCCTGCAATATCAGCTCTGCCCACTAACTGCGTAATGATTTGTTGTGGTTCTAACATGCGTCCTGGCCCCACTTCACCACACGCTTGTGAGCCTTCACCTGGCCCCAAAAGAGTAACACCCTGCATTTTTAAACGCATCACATTTTCTTGGGTGACTTGATGATGCCACATCTGTTGATTCATCGCGGGAACTAAAACGATCGGCGCTGTGGTTGCAAGGCACAATGTGCTGAGTAAATCACTCGCATGCCCATAACACAAACGCGCCATAAAATCGGCACTCGCAGGTGCCACCAAAATCAAATCCGCCCAACGCGCTAATTCAATATGACCCATCGCCGCTTCTGCTTGCGGATCAAATAAATCGCCATGCACTGGACGCCCAGAGACCGCTTGCAAAGTCAGTGGTGTTATAAATTCTTGCGCTGCCCGCGTCATCGCCACTTCCACTTTTGCGCCAGCATCACGCAAGCGCCGGATTAAGTCAGCACTCTTATAGGCTGCAATCCCGCCAGTGATACCGACCAAAATGTGTTTACCGTGTAAATCCATCAATCTTATTCCTAAAAAATTACCCATAATGGCCAAATGCTTACATTCCTTTCGTCTCATTGGCGTTATAGTTAGTGCCGAATCTTTGGCTGGGCGCCATTATCCTAGAATCCGCAGTTGGATGCGAGTTAAGTCATGCAAAAAGAGAACACAAAATGACTATCAATAATTGGCCAAAAAATGAAAGGCCTCGAGAAAAATTACTGCAATATGGTGCTAACAGGCTCTCCAATGCCGAATTGCTCGCGATTTGCTTGCGCTGCGGCATCAAAGGCAAGAGTGTGCTCGATTTAAGTCGTGAACTACTACAAAGTATGGGGAGCCTGCGTAACCTATTTGAGTGCAGCCCGCAGCAATTCCAACAGCACCCGGGTTTGAGTTGTAACAAATACGCCGAGTTGCAAGCCGCCCTGGAAATCAGTCGGCGTTATCTTGCTGAAGATTTGCAGGATCGCGATGTTTTAAGCAATAGCGTATTAACACGTCACTTTCTCTGCGCACGCCTGCGCCATTATCAACATGAAGTCTTTGCCTGTTTGTTTTTAGATAGTAAACATCGCATGATTAGCTTTGATGAATTGGCACATGGCACCGTCGATTGCACTCACATACACACGCGCGAAGTCGTTAAGCTCGCTTTAGCGCGTAATGCCGCTGCCGTAATCTTGGCACATAACCATCCCTCTGGCGATCCCACACCCAGCCCAGCGGATATTCAGTTAACACACGATTTAAAACACACGTTAGGTTTAATCGACATTCGCGTCTTGGATCACATCGTCGTTGGCGCTGGACAAACAACTTCGTTGGCAGAGTTGGGGGAAATTTAATTATTTATCAAATAAATAGACGACTTAAGGGAATGACAAAATGCACACAATGTGCTATAATTAACCGTATTAGTGAGGTAAACGAAAAACAATGAAAATATTTACCTGGAGTAATGAGAAAAATGAATACCTTAAGCGTATACGAGGTATATCATTTGAAGAGATTTTATATGCGATTGAGCACGATCAACTAATCACTATAGGGGAGAATACGCGCAACTATCCTAATCAACGCGTATTTTTCGTTAATATTGATGATTATGTTTGGCTCGCACCTTTCGTTGAGACAGGCGATGAGATATTTTTAAAGACAGCGTTTTCCTCACGTAAAGCAACTAAAGAATTTTTACCAGGATAGAATGATGAAAAAAACCACACCCAAAGCCACTAAAAAAGCTAAATCAGAGGTAAAAAAACGGGCCGATACGAAAAAAAAAGCTGCTTCTAAAACTGATAAATATCAGTTGTCAGAAGATGAGCTGAAAATTAAGCAATCTATAGAGAACAATGAATGGCGTGACATTCCAAGCTTAGAAAAAGAAATGGCTCGCTATAAAGAAGCTGCAAAACACACTGTCAGCAAAAATAAACGTGTCAACCTGCGTATAACTACTCAAGATTTTTATGCCGCTCACATCAAAGCTCGTGAAGAAGGCATCCCCTATCAAACCCTGCTGGCCAGCATCATCCATAAGTACCTGACGGGGCAATTGACAGAAAAAAACAGGCATCGCTAAGAATCATCATCTTGCTAAGTAAAAATAAGATATTTAGTTAAGCTGGCTGGTCCCGCCCCCCAGGCATAGCGTTCCCCATAAATCAGTTCAACGGTTGTTAAAGAGATGCTGAGATATCGATGGTTATCCTAAGAGGTGGAGCAAGTCTATAGAAAGAAACTGGCCTGAGTGTAGTCCGGAAAAGTGCGAAATAACGTTTTATTCTAGAACCCCCATCCCGCCAATTCATGTAACCCAATGATGAATAAAGCCTTTTTATTTTTAGGTCGATCTTAGCTAACTTGCAAGCGGGCAGGCTTTTTGATATAAAGTGCGGCTCACTAGATAGTTAATGGCCAAACAATAGGCTTGGAGTTCAGAAAAATGGCTAAAGTATGTCAAGTTACCGGTAAAAAGCCGATGTCGGGAAACAATGTCTCCCACGCAAAAAATAGAACGCGCCGCCGCTTTTTACCTAATCTGCACACCCATCGTTTTTGGGTAGAAGGCGAAAACCGCTTTATTAAATTGCTCGTTAGCGCTAAAGGTATGCGTATCATCGATAAATTAGGTATCGAACCCGTGCTCGAAAAAATCCGTGCACGCGGCGAAAAAGTTTAAGGAAGGCAAGCATGGCAAAGAAAAGCAAAGGCGCGGTTAACCTAATTCGTTTAAACTCTAGCGCGGGCACCGGGCACTTTTATACGACTCAGAAAAATACGCGTAATAATCCCGAAAAAATGGTACGCAAAAAATTCGATCCCGTTGTGCGTAAACACGTAGAATATAAAGAAGGCAAGATTAAATAATTAATAGTGCTGCAAACAACAAATATATAACACAAACCCGCCATCTGGCGGGTTTTGTTTAAACGGCGCTCAAGGGGGAGAATGCCCCGTCGCCTAAGAAAAGCACTTTTTTTAAAAGGTGTTTCTAAGCTAACTGTAATTTTAGTGAGTAGATACACTGGAATAAAAACATGCCCGAGTTACCTGAAGTTGAAACTACGCGCCGCGGCATTGCACCACATGTGTGTGGACAGACTATCGAAAACGTTATCTTGCGTACCGATAAACTACGCTTCCCCATTCCAGCCAACGTGCAAAGAGACTTACGTGGCAAGCAATTCACTGAAGTAGCGCGCCGTGGTAAATACTTGTTATTAAGTGCCACAAATGGCACCGCAATCATCCACCTCGGCATGTCAGGAAAATTACGCATTGTTAATAGCCGCTTAACCCCCATTAAACACGACCATGTCGATATCGTCTTCGCCAATCAGCAGTGTCTACGCTTCAATGACCCGCGGCGCTTTGGGGCCCTACTCTGGACGACTGACGATCCTTTACAGCACAGCTTACTTAGCAAACTCGGCCCAGAACCATTAACACGTGAGTTTAACGGCCACTATCTATTTACCAAATCACGTCAACGCAAAGCACCCGTCAAAGCATTTATTATGGATAGCCATGTCGTCGTCGGCGTTGGTAATATCTATGCGACTGAGGCTTTATTCAAAGCTGGCATCCATCCCAAACGTGCAGCAGGGCGGATCAGTGAAGCACGTTATATCAAACTCACCAAGGCGATTAAAGTCATTTTACGCGCTGCGATCAAGCAAGGTGGTACAACCCTCAAAGACTTTCTCAACAGCGATGGCAAACCGGGCTATTTCAAACAACGCTTAAACGTTTATGGTCGTGCAGGTGAACCTTGTCTCGACTGTGGAACAACGCTGAAATCATTACAACTCGGACAACGCACGAGTGTTTACTGCCCGAGTTGTCAGCGTTAATCCAACTGACTCAGCTCTTTGGTCGCTTTCGCGCTTTCCTCAGTAGCCCGATCAATATACGCAGCCAAAGCTTGCAGGGTTGGGTTTTGTTGCAAATCGCTAACACAGATATCAATATTGAATTGCTCTTTGATTTTATGCACGAGTTGCACGGCAAGTAGTGAGTGACCACCGAGGTCGAAGAAGTTGTCGCTAACGCCCACTTGATACACAGGCAATAGATTTTTCCACAAATCAACCAGCACCTTTTCTGCGTGTGTTGAAGGCGCTTGATAATGACTAGATGTTTTAATAACAATAGGCTCTGGCAACGCTTTATAATCTAGCTTGCCTTGCGTAGTAAGGGGTATTTCACTGATAATTCTTATCACCGCAGGTTGCATATAGCTCGGCAAATACTGTTTTAAATAGGCGCTTAGTCGTGCGACGTAATCACATGTTAATCTTACTTTTAGGGGTTCATTGGCAAGCTCTGTCGGTACAGGTAAGTTTTCGTAGATTTGTTTAGGGTGTGAAATACAAGGTTTATCTGCAATTATCAAATCAAACAGCTCTGGCTTATTAGATTTCGACCAGGTTGCCACACAATACAAGCCCTCTCTCTCACACAATTGATATATTGATGCAGGATGTATGCCTTTTAATATTAAATCGGCGTTATTCGTAGTCGTTACATTGACAGACTCATTTAATCTTACATTTGTAATGTTTTTAACATAAATTGCATTTCTCCTACTTTCCTGGAAAAACCGTATTAACTGTTGAGGAGAATAAAAATAATCTTGCCAATCAATTTCCTCGCTTGGATAAGTATAGCCACTTAAATCCCCAGTATAAAGTGTCACATCATAACGAAATTGATTCATTCAGCTTCAAATTCTAGATTTTTTGCAGAGAAAGCTTGGATAATCGGCCACTTTTTATCTAAAAACACAATGATTTTTTTTGTAGCCAAATCAAGTTTATCCAATAAGCTCGTGCAGGTAAGAATAATCTCTGCCCCACTATCTTTTAGTATTGCATCAATTCGCCCAGCAGGATCAGTATGATTAATTGGCAAGTAAATGCCTTGAACCTTTTGAACGGCAATTAAAGCAAAACTCGATTCAAGCAGAACACCAATAATATTTCTTCTTGTGTCGTAATGACTACATAAATAGTGCGCCAATTGATTGATTCTACTGTTGAGCTCACTGTAGCTAATTACTTGATCACTAAATTTTAAGGCAATAGCATTTGGTGTTTTCACAACCTGCTTTTCAAATAGCTGATAAAGTACTTTATCCTGTGGAAATGCAATAGTCGTTTCATTCCACCATTTAACTACTTCACTTATATCTTTTGATAAAATGCCTGTAGTAGAATTATAAGAAATAGGATCTTTCTTAGCGGTTTTTGGCGTAGACTCGCCGTCTAGCACCAGAACATCATTGGTAATCATCGTTACTCCCAATGATGACTAATTTTAAACTAACTAAGTACAAGCAAACCTCATCTTATTCGCCATATCGCAAACAATCTGCTAAAATAATTGCCATTATACTAGTACTGATTACCAAATTATATGATTTGAGAGAACGACCTACTGCTCGTCACTGGACGACTCATGCGCTGAATGGAACAACTCTATGCCAAAGGCAATTTCAAAACAACTTATTGCTTTAACAAATGATTTTATGAATTGCTTCAGCGACCCTTGTATTTGTCTAGACGATTTTTTGCAAGTAATCAATCTTAATCTCGCCGCTCAGGATTTATTGCAATTATGTGACAAAAAAATTGCAAATTTGCATTACAATACTCTGTTTTCTGACGGTAATGCCTATAAGCTTCCTACACCTAGTAGCATTCTAGCCACTAGTAAATCTGATGTTGGTATTATCAGTGAACGACAAACTCCATCTTCTGACCATTGGTGCATCAAACCGATAAGTTTCGCCCCTGATAAAATCACCTTCTACCTTATCGGTAATCAAGCCAAATTATTCCAGCAATTCTATGAAAAGTACACCGGCGAAGAACATGCGCAGATAGCATCTCCTCTTAACTATTTTCATAAGTTGCAACAGTATTATGAAAACATTATCGCCTACTTACCTGGCAATATTTACTGGAAAGATCTTAACGGCTGCTTTCTTGGTTGTAATAATAACGTCGTCAAACTGGCTGGCTTAACCGACCGCTCAGAAGTAATCGGCAAAGATGATTACCAGTTTATTTGGAAAGAGCAAGCCCAGAAGGTACGTGAGACTGACAGAAAAATAATGGCTGACGGCAACCCAGCGGAGCTAGAAGAAACAGCTATAATGCTTGATAAAAATGGCACAGAAACCCTTGTAACTTGTCTCACCAAAAAAGTACCATTACGAGATACCAGAGGCAATGTTATCGGCATCTTAGGCACATCCATCGATATCACCGACCGTTTACGCGCCAAAAAAGCAGAAGCAGAAGCAAAAACCAAAGAAATACAAAGCAAACTAGAAGGTATCAAGACGTTGGCTTATGGCATCGCGCATGAAGTTAGAACACCACTTGGAGTGATCAACTTAAGCATTCAGCGTCTTGAAAAACAGTTGGGGGACATGCAAAGTGATACTGCTTTTACAAGTATGGTTGAGATAAAAAAGGCTGCGCAAAAAGCGGCTATTATTATCAACCTGATCTTAGCTTGTGTAAAAAATGAAACCATCAACGATGCTGATTTCACCCAATTAAATATCGATACCTCTCTAGAAATCATCATGCAACAGTTGCCTGCGTCCAAACAACAAAAACAACGCATTCACCTCAAGCAGCCCATTAGCTTCAACTACCGTGGCGATACGACTTTAACTGATATATTGCTCTACAACTTACTCAATAATGCTCTACGGTATATTGGTGACGCTGGGGAAATCTTTTTGTGGCAAGAAGATACTGCAGATTTTCATTGCCTATATATTAAAGACACGGGCACCGGTATTGCGGACGACTTACTCCCTCATATTTTTCAAATGGGTGTCTCAACGAACCCCATTGGCTTAGGTGCAGGCTTAGGCTTAGCCCTGTGCCAGCTGATTATGCATGTTTATGACGGTGATATACAATGTCGCTCAGAAGAAGGTGAATTTACTGAGTTTGTGTTATATTTTCCCAAATCATCCTAGCCATAATGTATCGAGGAATTAGGTATATGGAAATCACTATCCGTCAGCAAAAACTTGCCTTGTGCTTTTGCCCAACCAGTATTTACATCGTCGACGATGAGTATAACTTCTTGCAACAATTGCATACGGTTATGCAGGATAGCGATAAGCCTTGTCTTGCTTTCCAACATCCCATGGACGCTATAGAGGCAATGGAAAAAAGTCCCGAACCCAGTCACTGGCTACTAAATTGTATCCAGAAAAGTAGCCAGGATCTTTCGGATAATACTACCGGCGAACAACCGATTAATATCAATGTTTCTGAACTTTATTCACAGATTTATAGCGATACACGCTTCAATGCCCCTACGGTCTTAGTCAGTGATTACAATATGCAACCGAGCGGCGTCGAGTTTATCCATAAGCTGTATGCAAAAGATATATACCCCCACAATATCTTATTGACGGGTCACGCAGGGAAACAACAAGCGATTCACTTATTAGAAACGGGTACTATACATCGTTATCTCGTTAAAGATAGCAGCGATCTTTTTGACACCATCCTCCAAGCCATTAAAGAAGAACAATTAAAGTATTTCCAAAATGCGAGTAAATCAACCATCCAAGCACTGAGTAAAGAATCCGCTGATGCTAAATGTTTACTTGCACCCGCCTTTGCGGAGCAATTTTATC
>JAJFKG010000023.1 GCA_021773335.1 Gammaproteobacteria bacterium | reverse complement strand
TAAATCATCGGCTGTCTTAATGTCTTTGGCTAACTCAGTCGCTAGCGCTTGTAGCTTGCTTTTGTCCATACTCATACTCCTGATTTTCCTATTGCAAGGTTATCAAATATGAGCAGTTACACAATTTAATTTACAGCCTCTGTAAAATGCCATGTTTCTCGGCATGGCATGTTTTGTAATTGCATCAGGTCGCTTAGGCGATTGCTTTGGGCATAGGAAAACGTTTGTATGGGGAACGCTGTGTTTTACTGGTGCTTCATTAATGGCATCAATGGCACCTACGATAAATTTCTTAATCGCTGCCAGAGCCTTACAGGGTATTGCTTCTGTTTGCATTACTGTTTCTTCCCCCAATGTAGTTATGGCAACTTCCGCAAAAGCGAAACAAGGTACAACTGTTGGTATTGTCATGAGTATTGCCAGCATATTTACTGTTATCGGCCCATTCATAGGCGGTTTATTTGTACAGTTTTTATCATGGCGATTGATTTTTATGCTCAACCTTCCTCTCTCAGCAGTAACACTGAGTTGTCTATATATTGGAAGCACTAAAACTGATTCATCAGCACCTTCCTCCAAAGATAGCACTTGGGATTGGCTGGGATTCCTACTTTCTATTTGTTTTTTATTAAGTTTAAATATTGCGTTGATGGAATATAGTAACGAGTTGAAAACTTATATTTTACTAAGCATATCATTAACAAGTGTGGTCTCTTTTTACTACGTTGAGACTAGACACCACAACCCGATGTTTGATTTCGAGCTGATGAAAGATATAAAACTAGTTGCTTACCGTTTAATATTATTTTTCTTTCAAGCCATTTTTCTTAGTTCAACTTTTTTCTCAATCTACTTACAAAACTATTTAGGGTTTACTCCTATGCTGGCCGGTGCATTGGCAACGCCTTTTGGTTTACTTATAGCGCTTTCAGCGCCATTATCAGGCAAAATATATGATTTTTATGGTGTTAGAATGCCATTATTTTTGGGTTTAATTATCCTTTTTATAGGATTTTGGCAAACAATATTTTTACTACCTAGCTTTCCTCTTTGGGCTTTATTATTTGCTAATGCCTGTCTTAGCATAAGCCTATTTCTAATTACTGGCTCAATTAGAGCTTACGTACTCCAGGGCGCTCCTGCGCACAACAAAGGACTAGCAAGCGCAATACTCAGTAGCTCTCGCCAAATCGGTGGGACAATAGGTATTTCACTTTTTACTTTATTGCAAACATACGGCATGAATTCTGCGCGTCTTACGGGTGAAACAGTTCGGCATTCTTATTTTTATGGCTTTCGTCTAGCTCTGACTTTAAGCGCTGCTCTATCTGCTATTGCGATCCTTATTTATATTTTTGTTGAAATTTATTCACATTTTTTCGAACCCATTGAAACAAGCTAACAAAGGAGAGCATAGTGCTCCAACAAGAAAGCAGCAGTGATGGCAATGATGATGTAAGTCTGGATCTTTTTGATAACGAGCAGCCTAGACAAGTCGTCAAGTTAACAAAAAAAATGCTGGAACTTGCTATCCGCGAACTAAGCAACGAAGGGTTTTCCTGGTTTACAACAAAAATCAGAGAAGACTCTGGGCATTTAAGCCAACAATGTCGATATGCGAGAAAACATTCAATATACGGTTGATCTGCTACCTGATGCACTTGAGAAAAACGACGAATGTATCGCAGCTCAAGCTATTATGAGTAAGTTTTATCCGGCATGCGGCTCAGTGAAGAGTGACGGCTTTTTTGTTTCATTAGAATTCGACGACCCAGAGGCAGCATTATCTTTAATTACGGAAATGTGCGAACATTTTAATATCGAAGCAAAAACTGTCCTTTTACCAACATGCCGGAATGCATGTTCTTATACTCAGATATAGTAGTGTCTATTGTTAGGGATTAACGCGTAAAAAAGTCTATACTATCTCACTATGAATTACACGCAGCAGAGAAAACATTTAGTCAATTTACTCCGTGCCAAAGGTATCCACGATGAAAACGTACTCACGGCAATCGGTAATGTCGCGAGAGAGACTTTCGTTAACCCTGCGATGCAAGATTATGCCTATGAAGATACAGCATTACCTTTAAGTAATGGACAAACAATTTCGCAACCATTTATTGTCGCTTACATGACTCAAGCGCTACTGTCTAATGGCCAAGTCGATAAAGTCTTAGAAATTGGTACGGGATCAGGCTACCAAACGGCTATTCTGGCCCAAGTTGCCGCTCATGTATTGAGTGTTGAACGGATTAATGCGCTACATTTGCAAGCTAAACAGCATTTACAACCACTCAAACTGGATAATGTGCAACTACGCTATGGTGATGGCTGTTTGGGTTGGCCAGAACACAGCCCTTACACAGGTATCCTCGTGACTGCTGCTGCCAAGCAAGTTCCACCTGCCCTGTTGGAGCAACTTGCCGATGGCGGAACCCTAGTAATCCCTGTCGGAGATACCGCCTCCCAAGCTTTACAAGTTATTACCCGTCACGGTGATGATTTCCATAAGCAAGTCATTGAATCTGTTGTCTTCGTACCATTATTACCAGGGCAAGGCTAAGCGCTTGAGGAGGTTAATTGCGCATTATGCGCTAAACTTATAGCGGTGCATTGACGACACGGAAAGCGGTTTTTTATATCTAAAAAGACATAATGGTATGTGTAAAACAATTTCATTCGCGATTATTCTGTTGCTAGGTATTGCTGGCGTTGTCGGGCATGTTGTGTACGCTAAGCAAGATGTGCTAACGGCTAAACCCAATGCCACCCCTGATCAAAACACAGTTGTATTACTCACTATCGAAGGCGCGATAGGACCTGCCACGCAAGATTATATTCATCGTGGCTTTAAAAAAGCAGCAGCACAAAAAGCTCACACCATCGTTATCGAAATGAATACGCCGGGTGGCTTGGATACTTCGATGCGTGAGATTATCAAAGACATCTTAGCTTCACCAGTGCCTATTATCGCGTATGTGGCACCCAGCGGGGCAAGAGCGGCAAGTGCCGGAACCTATATCCTCTATGCTGCTCACATCGCAGCGATGGCACCAGGCACCAATTTAGGCGCGGCAACCCCCGTTAGAGTAGGCGGGCCGGCAAGCCCAGGTAGCCCAGATTCAGACAACGGTAAAACATTCAAAAAGCCTCTCGATTCAAATAATAAAGAAAAAAGCAAACAACCAAAAATCCAAGCTAAACCCGCGCCTGATGCAATGGAAAAGAAAATGACGAATGATGCCGCCGCCTATATCCGTAGCTTGGCACAAATGCGTGGTCGCAACGTCGCTTGGGCGGAAGAAGCAGTGCGTCAAGCCTCCAGCTTATCGGCGAATGAAGCACTAAAGAAAGATGTTATCAATATAATCGCGCCAGATATCACCAGCCTGTTAAATCAGATCGATGGTACGATTGTCAAAATTAACAATACACCCTATAAAATAGCCAGCAAAGACGCAATTGTGTTTTCTATTCAGCCGGATTGGAAAGCACGTTTTCTCGCGGTAATTACCAACCCGAGCGTCGCTTATATTTTGCTGTTAATCGGAATTTATGGTTTGTTTTTTGAGTTTTCTAACCCTGGCTTTATCGTGCCAGGCGTGGTCGGTGCCATCTGCCTACTTGTGGCTTTATATGCCTTCCAATTATTACCGATCAGTTATGCTGGCTTAGGCTTATTATTATTGGGGCTTGCCTTTATGATCGCTGAAGCCTTTATGCCGAGCTTCGGTATACTCGGCATTGGTGGGGTTATTGCCTTTGTCGTGGGTTCTATCATGCTATTAGATATTGAAATGATGAGTTATTCCGTACCGTGGCTATTGATTGCCACAATGGGGTTCATTAGCGCCTTGTTTTTCTTGGTATTGATCGGTATGGTGATGAAATCTCGTCGCCGTCACATTGTGAGTGGTCGTGAGGCGATGGTTAATAGTATTGGCTACGTCATTGCTGATTTTCACAATGAAGGCCATGTACGTATCGAAGGAGAATCTTGGCAAGCTAGCTCGGAAACACCGCTACAACAAGGCCAACGCATTAAGGTTGTTGCCATTAGTGGATTAACCTTAAAGGTAGCACCGCTTGCACAAGGAACACAAAAAGGAACGCAAGAATGAATATCTTAATACTCAGTTTAATTGCCCTATTTATTGTATTTGTGTTTTCATTTTTCCGTATTTTACGTGAATATGAGCGCGGTGTTGTCTTTACACTCGGGCGTTTTTGGCGTGTCAAAGGCCCTGGCTTGATCATCATCGTACCATTTATCCAACAAATGGTACGCGTTGATTTGCGCACTATCGTTATGGATGTCCCGAGCCAAGATGTCATTTCACGCGATAACGTCTCAGTGCGTGTTAATGCTGTCGTTTATTTCCGTGTTATTGATCCCGAAAAATCCATTATCCAAGTCGAAGATTACATCGAAGCAATCAGCCAGCTAGCACAAACCACCTTACGCTCAGTACTCGGCCAGCACGAACTCGATGAAATGCTAGCTGAGCGCGATCGCTTGAATATGGATATCCAAAAGATTCTCGACGAGCAAACTGAAATTTGGGGTATCAAAGTCGCCAATGTCGAGATCAAACATGTCGATTTAGATGAAAGCATGGTCCGTGCTATCGCCAAACAAGCCGAAGCAGAGCGTGAACGCCGCGCCAAAGTCATTCACGCAGAGGGTGAATTCCAAGCTTCGCAAAAATTATTGGAAGCAGCCGAAATCTTGGTAAAACAACCTCAAGCATTGCAATTACGCTACCTACAAACGTTAACTAATATTGCAGAAGATAATAATTCCACGATAATTTTCCCGATGCCGATCGATCTTATGAAAAGCTTTCAAGACATATTGACCAAGCAATAAGCTCTGATAGAATCAACAAGTAACTCATTTTCAGCGGCAAGCCAGGCTTGCCGCGTTTTTACTACCGAACCCCACACTATCTCTCTATCTAAACTTCACAAGCTTTTATTTTTAGCATACTCTTAAATAACTGATTCCAGGAGGACATCATGCAAACGGCTGCACAATCCATGGTTCGACGTAGAGCATTATTTTCATTAATGCTGGTACTCTTTATCGATGGTATGGGGCAAGGGATTATCTTTCCGATACTCACCGCTACCATCACCAATCCACATGCCACTTTGTTACTACATCATGCTAGCCAATCTGTGCGTGATATTTGGTATGGGATTTTAATCGCTGTGTATTACTTAATATGGTTTTTAGGCTCAACGATATTAGGCGATTGGTCAGATAGTGTCGGGCGTAAAAAATCACTGGTGTTATGTTTATCCCTCGCTGCAATCAGTTTTTTGCTCTCTGCCGTCGCCTTTCAAGTAGCTAGCCTATGGCTGCTGTTACTCAGCCGCTTTCTCGGTGGCTTAACGTCCGGGGATCAAGCGATTGCGCAAGCAGCGGTAATTGATCTGTGCGACCCTGCAAAAAAAGCAATTTATCTCGGCTTAGTCTTATTATCAGTGACCTTAGGACTAGTGGTTGGACCTTTGCTTGGTGCATTTTTACAAGATTCACAATTAGTTTCTTGGTTTAATATAAAAAACCCTTTTTATTTTGCAGCCTTGATCGCAGTGATTAATATCATCTTATTAATACGTTACTTTCACGAAACGCACCCGCTTAAAAACAACGTAAAGCTGAAATGGACACGCGCATTGCATGTGTTTGCAGAAGGATTTCAATACCGTCCTATTCGCTTCTTATTACTCGCTTACATATTGGCACAATTAGGATGGGCTATGTTTTATTCCTTTACGCCGGCTTTCATGACCCAGAAATATCAATTAGCTGCCTTCAACTCAGGCTGGTTTGTCGCTTTGATGGGTGCTGGAATTGGTATTGGTTTAGGTGTTTTACCTTCTCTTGTTAGCCAGTTTAATTATAAACGCCTTGCTATACTAGGTTACTCTTGTATTGCGCTCGGCAGCCTTGTTTTTATCATCACCACCAAGGTCATTATGCTCTGGCTTATCGTTGTTCCAACTACTGCCATGTTTGGATTAGGTGTTGCGAATATCTTACCGTTATTTTCCGAGGCAGTCAGCTTAGAAAGACAAGGCTGGATTATGGGAGTAACGGGGTCTATCGTTGCACTTGCGGGTGGCATTGATGCAGCAATATTAGGTTTTTTATCGAGTATTAATATCAATATGCCTTATGTGTTCGCAATAGTGAGTGTCATTATTGGTATGCTTATGTTAGCAAACTATCAACATAAACCTTTCGTTGAAAAAAGTTGAATGCTACATCAGCTGCTGGTGGCGAAAACAGTCTGTGGTATGGTCATTGACCATACCTGTTGCCTGCATATAGGCATAACAAATTGTGCTGCCAACAAACTTAAAGCCCTGCTTTTTTAAGTCCTTCGACATGGCTGTTGATTGTGGCGTATTCACCGGTACTTGCTTGGGGGTTTTCCAGTGATTTTGAATGGGGGCACCATTGACGAACTGCCAAATATACTCAGCAAAAGTGTCACGTGTTTCTTTGATAGCTAAATAGGCTTGCGCATTTTTAATAATGGCTTCGATTTTTAAGCGATTGCGAATGAGCGCCGGGTTTTGCAATAATTTATTGAGTTTGCTTGGAGAATAACGCGCGATCTTTTGCGCATCGAAGCCATCAAAACACGCTCGATAATTATCTCGGCGTTTCAGGATCGTAATCCAACTTAAACCCGCCTGTTGTCCTTCTAGAATCAAAAACTCAAACAACGTTTGATCATCAAACACGGGTACGCCCCACTCTTCATCGTGGTAGGCAATATAAATCGGATCATCAGAGACCCAATGACATCTTTTTTTGTTAGCAGCCAAGTCTTATTTCTCCAAATTAAACACATAGACTAACCTGGGAATAGAACGGAGGCAGAAGCCTCCGTAACTTAAGGCCCCCCGAGGGTAGGACCGGGATGGGGCGTCCGTCACTTAGGGCAAGTTGTTTTTTTAATGAGGGGCGTTTAACTATTCCTAAATGACCGAATTCAAACAAACAACTTAACGGAAAAATTGACGTTTTGAGCCTAGCCTGATGTTAGTTTGCGGATAATGTCGCTATATACCTCGTCCCTTGCATACGAAATTTTGCTTTTTGTTGCGTCACTGTATTTAAACTTATATTTACAATAGGATGTTGTCTATCAGCAACATCCGTGTTCGCATGAGCGTTGATGTTAAGCGCCAGATAATAGACTTTACCACTATCGACTTTAAGCACTTTACTCGCGTGATACGTAGTACTGCTTACCGGAGACAATTGTGCACTCACTCGCACAGTAGCAGGCACTACTTGTACTGTCGCATAGGTATTATTATACAGGCGTATCACAGGGAAATTATTTACTGAAATAGTTGCGGGGTTTAGGTAACTTTGTCCCTGGGGGTGATTCGGTCTGACGAAATAAAGACGCGCATAACCAGGATCGGCTGGCTTTAAATTATTATGAAATTTGGGGCCCAGGTGAACAGCCGCACAAGCCGATAAAAGTAGCAAGCCACCAACAATAAGACACTGAAAAAATCCTTTTTTTCGCACATATCTCATTGAACTTGTTTGATTAGTCTTGCGCTACTGCACGGCGGCTACGCGCAAGTGTCTTCGCCCACATCACGAGAGAACCTTTCAACTCAAGGCGTGTCACCTTTAGTCGCATGCGTACATCTTGGATGCGTTTGCGGTATTCCGGCGTTTTATCAATGAAATCTTGCCTGCATTGTTTGAGCTCGGCATAAGCTTTCTCCAACGATGCTTGCTTGTTTAAGGTTTCTAGCACCGTTTCCCGCGCATGTTGAATTTGTGGTGCAAGCGTAGAAAGTAATGATGATGATTTTTTATCTGCACGACGAGTAATACGTTTTTCATCCATTTCAAGACGACATTGGATAATGCGTTGCTTACTCACGCGCCGCAAGTCGCTCGCCAAACCAATATATTCTAAGCTACGGATAAACCATTTTGATGGGTCAAAATGAAAAAAGCGGACGCCATTACGATAATCGATCGGAAATTTATGATGAAAATTATGAAAGCCTTCACCCACGGTATATAAAGCCGTAAACCAATTATCTCTCGCTGTATCGCGATCGGAAAATGTCTGTTTGCCCCAAATATGGCACACAGAATTAATGCAGAACGTACCTTGCTGCGCGATGACAATACGCAAAGCCCCAGCAACAATCAAACCACCCCACACATCACCCCATAAAGCAGCTACGGCCATTGGCAGACCATAACTCATGATAAAGGCTAAAATAACGTAAAAACGATGTTGTATGCGCACCACGGGATCGGCTTGTAAATCTTCAACATTACTAAAATCGCGCTTACTCTGATCAAGCACAAACAACCAACCAATATGTGAATACCAGAAACCACGCTTAGCATTATAGGGGTCTTTATCGGTATCGGTGTAACGATGGTGATTACGATGATCGGTACACCACTCTAAGATGCTACCTTCGAAATTACTCGCACCAAACAATGCAAAAAGTAGCTTAACTGGGAATTTTGCTTTATAAGTTAAATGAGAGAAAAGGCGATGATAACCACATGTTATCGATAGCCCGGATAGCACCATTAAAATGAACGTTAACACGAGCGTTTGCCACATAAGACCACTATAGTGGTAGAGTGCAATAGTCCCAACAATACCGACAATCGTGTTAATCACGATAAAAAGGGTAATGGTCCAATTGATTTTACACCAAGGTATATTTAAAAGTCGTCGCATTACTATTTTATCCCAATGTTGTTTACATCTTTCCTACAAAAACAGGTTTATTTCTTCACAGTATCCGTTGTTAGACATCCAGATTATCAACTTCCAAAGCATTCGCCTCGATAAAAGCACGGCGTGATTCAACTTGATCACCCATCAACGTCGTGAATATCTGGTCCGCACTAACAGCATCTTCGATCTTAACTTGAAGCATGCGGCGATGTTCCGGATCCATCGTGGTATCCCATAGTTGATTGGGATTCATTTCCCCCAGCCCTTTATAACGCTGGATATTTTGGCCGCGCTTGGCTTCCTCAATCAACCAATTTAGAGCATGTGAAAACCGACCAACCTTCTTACGTTTTTCGCCACGCTCAACATAAGCCCCTTCATCGAGCAAGCCAGTCAATTTAGTATTTAGTGCTAAAATTTGTTGATAGTCTTTCGAGTTAAAAAACTCATAAGAGAAAGGATAGTGTGTGGTTAGACCATGCTCATAAACAGAGATGCTCGGCAAGAAAATATTACGCTCAGTATCTTCTTGCAGTTCAACCGTATAACGCGGCACACCATTCCCGGGTAAAGAAAGCAAACGTTCATACCACTGCTTAATCCACGCCTCCATTGCAAGCTTATCGGCAAGTTGCTCATTACCCAGAGGTGGCAAATAGAGAAACTCCCGTACAGTTTGCTCAGGGAAACGTTTAGCCAAACGCTTAATGACCTTATTTACTTCACGAAAATGCGTGACCAACTCTTGTAAGCCAACACCACTCACCGGTGGCGAACTAGAATTAACATATAAACGTGCATCATCTAAAGCCAATTGCTGCAAATACAGCTCCAAAGCATCATCATCTTTTAAGTATTGCTCTTGCTTACCCTTTTTGATTTTGTAAAGGGGAGGTTGTGCAATATACACATGCCCGCGTTCAATTAATTCCGGCATTTGACGATAAAATAGCGTGAGCAACAGCGTACGAATATGCGCGCCATCGACATCAGCATCGGTCATAATAATAATATGATGATAACGCAGCTTATCCGGATTAAATTCTTCACGTCCAACGCCACAACCAAGAGCAGTAATCAACGTGCCTATTTCTTCTGAAGAAATCATTTTATCGAAGCGCGCTTTTTCAACGTTAAGAATTTTACCCCGCAACGGCAAAATTGCTTGGGTACGGCGGTTACGCCCTTGTTTGGCAGAACCACCTGCAGAATCTCCCTCGACAAGAAACAACTCTGATAATGCAGGGTCTTTTTCCTGACAATCAGCCAATTTCCCCGGCAAGCCTGCCACATCAAGCGCACCTTTGCGGCGGGTCATTTCTCGCGCCTTACGTGCGGCTTCGCGCGCACGTGCTGCGTCTATGATTTTAGTCACAATAAGGCGTGAATCTTGTGGATTCTCTAGTAAGTACTCTTGCAGCTTCTCAGCAGTAGTCGATTCGACAGCAGGTTTTACCTCCGAAGAAACGAGTTTATCTTTGGTCTGTGATGAAAATTTGGGATCCGGCACTTTTACTGAAAGCACTGCCACTAAGCCTTCTCGAGAATCATCGCCAGTTGTTGAAATTTTGGCTTTACGACTAAAGCCCTCTTTTTCGATATAATTGTTGAGGGTACGTGTCAGCGCCCCACGGAACCCCGCCAGGTGGGTACCACCGTCGCGTTGCGGGATATTGTTAGTAAAACAGAAAATATTTTCTTGGAATGAGTTATTCCATTGCATCGCGACTTCAATCACTATATTGTCTTTTTCCGCGCAAAAATAAAAGGCTTGATTATGGATGGGCGTTTTATTCTGATTAAGATGCTCCACGAAAGAGCGGATACCACCTTCGTATTCAAATACATCTTGTTTGCCGGTACGTTCGTCAATAAGTACTATGCGCACACCCGAGTTAAGGAATGATAGTTCGCGTAAACGTTTCGCTAGAATTTCGTAATGAAATTCAATATTCGTAAAAATTTCTGCGCTGGGTTTAAAGCGAAGTTCCGTACCTGTAGTCTCGCTTTCACCAGTAACAGCTAATGGTGCTTGTGGCTCACCTAGGCGGTATTCTTGTTCGTGGACTTTGCCGTTACGGCGGATTTTGAGGTGCAACTCATTAGACAAGGCATTTACAACAGATACCCCTACACCATGCAGGCCGCCAGAAACTTTGTAGGAGTTATCGTCAAACTTACCACCGGCATGTAGAACCGTCATAATGACTTCCGCGGCAGAACGCCCCTCTTCTTCGTGTAGATCAACAGGGATACCGCGCCCATCATCAACCACCGTTATGCTTTCATCACTGTGAATGGTGACCGTGATCTCACTACAATGCCCAGCCAAGGCTTCATCGATTGAGTTATCAACGACTTCAAACACCATATGGTGCAAACCAGTCCCATCATCGGTGTCACCGATATACATACCAGGACGCTTGCGCACGGCATCTAGGCCCTTTAAGACCTTAATATTCCCCGAATCATAGGTCGTTTCGACTTCCATCAAGTACTCCGCAGATATAAAAATAATAGCCGGGTATTATATCACCTTTAAGGTAATTTTCGCAGTGTTTTCTTATATAAAAACAACATAAAAATCAATGAATTACATCTAATTTGTTGCTTATTTTAAACAACTTAAAAAACAAACTTTTTTGCATGAGCGCTCAACTCACATCACATTTGCCTATTCAATTTTTAACTCAAAATTTAACTCAGATGTTTCACGTGAAACATCGATAGTTTATCGCTGGCTAGTTAGCATGTTACACTCCGCTGAGGTTACGGTCAGTCCTTATTCTTTTTTTCGTAGTTGACCGATACTGAGACCACTGTTGGGTTTTTCCAACTCAAAATTGAGCTTGGTACTGCATATCAAGCCCTCTCCAAAACCAAACTTATCAATAGCACCTAAAAATTATCTCATTCAACTTCGCTCTAACCCACTGTAAAAACTCACAAAATTTCTCCTTAGTATGGCTAAGAAGCTTATTTCTCAGAGAGATAGTTGTTGTATACTGCTTAGACCGCCTGATTGAGACAAAGCCATATTATCAATTATGTTACTTAATCACCTTCAAAAATAGCTCTCGAAGACCTTAAGGATCGGTAAAACGTTTTGCTTGGAATTAGTGTTCAGTGTTAACTAAGTTGAATTCTGAATATGGGTATTCTCATACTAGACGGCTATTAGCAGCGAAAGGGGAAAAGGAATTACCGCAACCTCAACGGCACGTAAAAACCCTAATATCTTAGCGATAAATATGCAAGAAGACGATAAACATAACTCAGGCTGGCTCAGCGGCAAATTCAGTCATCTCCCCATGTTTCACGTGAAACATCTTGCTTTCTGGCGGGACAATATCCAACAAACCACTTAATTGAGAGCGTTCAATACCGGTGATAAACACTTGACTGGCTTGTTGGGCAAGAATTTTAACAATGCTCTCACGTCGAGGAGCATCTAACTCAGCAGCCAAATCGTCGATCAAATAAACACACTGTTTACCCGCATATTCTCGCAAAAATAGGCCTTGCGCCAAGCTAAGAGCACAAACAACTAATTTTTGTTGTCCTCTAGAAAAAACATCATGCACAGGCGTGGTGCCAACTCGTAACCTAAGATCAGCACGATGCGGGCCACAGCTCGTGTAACCCAGCTCGCGGTCTCGTCCCACATTATTTACTAATAGCTCTAAAAGGGGCTTTTCCCTGTCCCAGCCACGGTAATAGTCTAAAGACACCCCTGCCTCATGGCTTAAATCCGATAATACCTGTAAAAAAATCGGCTTAAACTTTTCAATATAACTAGCGCGCATAACATCTAGCTTTTCAGCATAAAGCGCAACTTCATTATTCCACGTATCAATCTGCTCACAGTAGCCCGATTTTAACGCCGCATTACGCTGACTAATGGCAAGTTGCGCTTTACGCCAAACCTCTAAAAACTCATGTTTCACGTGAAACACTCCCCAGTCTAGAAATTGGCGACGAAACTTAGGGCCAGAATCTAATAATCGGTAGCTTTCAGTATTAATCAGTTGTAAAGGTAAGTGTTCAGCGAGAGCGGATGTGCTATGCACCTCTTGCCCAGCAATGCGAATACGACCCTTATCAAAGCGACTACGCTGAATACCTATCGATATAGCACTGGCATTTGGGCGAGACACAACACCATGGATGGCAAATTCTGAACATTCATTATTAATTACGCGACGTAATAAATGACTACGGAAGGATCTAGCTAAGCCTAGATAATGAATCGCTTCAATAAAACTACTCTTACCGCTACCGTTAGGGCCACAAATAATATTAAATGCGGCTCCTAACTCTACAGATAGTGATAATAAATTACGAAATCCAGATATATCTAGAAGTGAAAGACTCATACACGCATTGGCATAATGACATAAAGGCTATTGTTAGTAGACTTCTCTTCACCTGTCTCTTCTTCAGAGACATCATTGGCTTCAAGTAAAATGCTACTATTTGAATCAACCGCTGTTAACTTAACATTATTCGTGGATAAAGCCGATAACGCGTCTAATAAATAAGTCACATTAAAACCAATTTCCAACTCTCCGCCATGATAATCAACTTCCAACTCTTCTTCAGCTTCTTCTTGTTCAGGATTATTAGCAAAAACTTTAATAGCGCCATCACAGAGTTGCATGCGGATCCCTCGATATTTTTCATTCGATAAAATAGCTGCACGTGTTAACACTTGTCTAAAGATATCGCGCTGCAAAGGCACAATATAGGTGCCTCCTTTAGGTAAAACACGGTTATAATCTGGAAAACGTCCATCGACGAGTTTAGATGTGAAGGTAAAATCATTCGTTGATGCGCGAATGAAATTATCACCTAAAGTAATAGCAACTTCATCATCTGAATCATCTAGCAAGCGTGCAAGCTCAATAATCGCTTTGCGTGGAACAATAACTTGCATTGGTTGCATATTGTCATTATTGAGTTGGGTATCACTCATCGCGAGACGATGCCCATCAGTTGCAACCGCACGTAATTGCTTATCACGCAAATCAAATAGCATCCCATTTAAGTAGTAACGGACATCTTGTTGCGCCATGGCAAAATGGGTATTGTTTATAACAGACTTTAACTCTTTGTTTTTAATGGAAAATTCAATCTTTCCAGGGCTGTCTTCAAATTTTGGAAATTCTGCTGCGGGCAAAGTAGACAATGTAAAACGACTTTTACCTGAACGAACAGTTAAACGCTGCTCTTTAATTGAAAAAGTTAATTCTGATTTATCTGGAAGTGTCTTGCAGATATCCATCAGCTTACGCGCTGGCACAGTAATTTCGCCTAATTGCGCTGGCTCAGCTAGCTCAACTCGGCCCATTAGTTCGACTTCTAAGTCAGTTGCAGTTAATAGCAACTGTTTAGTTTTTAAGACTAACAAGACATTCGAAAGCACCGGCAAGGTTTGACGCTTTTCAACAACTCCAGCAGCCAACTGTAAGGGTTTTAATATGGCTTCTCTTTGTATAACAAATTCCATGGCAATATCCTTTAAAAATTTCATTAAGCACAAGCGCTAGTTGTACCTCGCATAGCGCATAACTCTTATTTATGTTGATAAAATTCTCAATAAATTTGTATAATCCTCAGCTAAATCAGTACTCTCCTCAACAAGCGACTTAATCTTTCGGCATGCGTGTAAAACAGTCGTGTGATCACGCCCCCCAAAAGCTTCTCCAATCTCAGGTAAACTATGGTTAGTCAATTCTTTAGCTAAAGCCATAGCCATTTGCCGCGGGCGCGCGATTGACCGGCTGCGTCGCGTTGATAAGAGATCAGAAACTTTAACTTTATAGTATTCAGCTACCGTCTTTTGAATGTTTTCTATAGTAACTAATTTCGCTTGCAGAGAAAGTAAATCTTTAAGTGCCTCGCGCACGAAATCAATAGTAATCGGTTTTCCAGTAAAATGCGCATTGGCTATAACACGACGTAACGCACCTTCCAACTCACGCACATTAGAGCGAATTCTTTTAGCGATGAAAAAAGCAACTTCGTAAGGGAGTGTTATTTTTGCCTGCTCTGCCTTACTCATTAAAATGGCCACACGTGTTTCTAGCTCTGGTGGCTCAATAGCAACAGTTAACCCCCAGCCAAACCGCGACTTAAGTCGCTCTTCTAGCCCATTTATTTCTTTAGGATAACGATCACATGTCATAATAATTTGTCGTTGTCCTTCGAGCAGGTAATTAAAGGTGTGGAAAAATTCTTCTTGTGAACGATCTTTACCTGCGAAAAACTGGATATCATCGATAAGCAAGGCATCCACGCTACGATAGTAACGTTTAAAGTCATTCATACGGTTAGTTTGTAATGCCTTCACCATGTCTGCAACAAAGCGTTCAGAATTAAGATAAAGGACTTGAGCATTCTTCCCTCGAGCTAAGATAGCGTTCCCTACCGCATGCATAAGGTGAGTTTTACCTAAACCAACCCCGCCATAAATAAACAGCGGATTATAGGCTTCACCTGGATTTTCTGAGACTTGTTGAGAGGCTGCTCGAGCAAGCTGATTAGATTTACCTTCCACATAGTTATCAAAAGTAAATGTCATATTGAGGTTACTTTGGTAATTATCATCAGGTTTTGCAGTATAATCAGTGGGACCAAATTGCGGGACACTAGCTGTTTTTACGGTACTGGAGCTATTATTTGATACTAACTCGCTGCGTTGGACAGGCTTGTTATTTAGTTTATATGGTTGTGGCTTGGAACCAACATCCAAAATTAGAGGCGGAGGGTTACCTCCACACAGCTCACTAATAATTTCTTTAATGCGATTAGCGAATCGCTCCTTAACCCAGCGCAACACAAATTGGTTGGGGGCGAATAAAAACAAGGTGTTTTCACTTTCTTTAAATTCGACTTGAAGGGGACGTATCCAAGTGTTGAATTGCTGGGCTGAATACTCATCGCGCAAATGCTCTAAACACTGCCCCCATAGGGTTTCTTCTACATTAGCCTCCACCCTTAACACTCTCCTCTAAATTATTATTATTGTGTTGCAATCCTGCGCTACAAGAGCCACCTAATTGGTGTCACCGGCAAAGGGATATGAGTTTATACCCCTTTAAGAAAGTTATCCACATAAAAAACGATCTTTTTATTGTACTTAACTTTTTACCCAAAAAGCCTACTGTTGGCGTAATCAAACTAAATTTCCTAGTAGTATTAACGAACATTTTCACAGCTTATTGTTTAAAAAAAGTTGGTATAAATATAG
Organism: Gammaproteobacteria bacterium; assembly: GCA_021773335.1. Lineage (GTDB taxonomy): Bacteria > Pseudomonadota > Gammaproteobacteria > JAJFKG01 > JAJFKG01 > JAJFKG01. Next base: position 46,560 of record JAJFKG010000023.1, on the reverse strand, counting down.
CTAATTTGATTATGATAAAAAATAAACCAATACAATAAAGTCCAATACCTCCTCAGGATAAGTTGTTAACAGAACCAGTGATATGTAGGGGTGTTATTTGTGGATAAAACACACCCCTTAAGTTACCCCAAAGTTATCCTTATCTCATTAAGAGCAATTCATACCTATTGATCACAAGCTTTGTTATAGATTATCTGTTTGATATATAATAAAAAAACAACATAACTAACAGAGATCGGCCCCCTTAATATTAATAATAATAAGTATTTATATATATTTAATTAATATTATTTAAGAAGCCCTAATTCCAGAGTGCCTTCATGCTACGAGGTCAGTTAATGGTGAATTATGTTTGAATTGCTGTCTCATTTCCCCTATCATAGCGGGTTCTGTCATGGCTTGAATTAAAAATCGAGAATATTCGATTTGATTCAGGTGTAGTTATTAAAATTGTGAAGCAGTGAACGCTATGAAAAGAACATACCAACCCAGTAACTTAAAGCGTAAGCGTAAGCACGGATTTCGTGCGCGCATGGCCACTAAAAAAGGGCGTTTAGTCTTAAAGAGACGTCGCGCCAAAGGCCGTAAACGCTTAACTGTTTAGTTTTAGTATTTAATTTGAATTCACGAATTTTTAGTTTTCCGAAGACTTATCGCCTGTTAACGGCTGAAGATTATAAACACGCATTTACTAAGGCTGTTAAAATCAAAGGCCAAGGTTTTAATGTTTATCTAAGTGAAAATAATAAGCATCATTCACGCTTAGGTCTGATAGTAGCGCGTAAAGTTGATAAGCGAGCAGTGGTGAGGAATCGAATTAAACGCATTATTCGCGAATCGTTCCGTCAGCAACAGCTTTGTGGTTTTAATATTGTTGTAATAGCGTTGCCGGGTGCAGCTAAGTTAAGTAAGAAAACGTTGCGAGGGCGGCTCGACAAAATATGGCGAGAATTACAGACTACATGCGATTGCCCTTAATTTGGATTATCCGAACTTATCAATACATTCTTAGTCCTCTCCTCGGCCCTCGTTGCCGATTTTATCCAACCTGCTCTGAGTATACGGTGATTGCTGTTCAGCGTTTTGGAGTTGTGCAGGGTGGGTACTTAGGGGTAAGGCGCTTGTTAAAATGTCACCCTTGGCACTCTGGTGGTGTGGACTTTGTTCCAGATCAGGCTCTTTCAGAAACAGAAAAAAATTGCAGGCATTAAAAAATGGATGTAAAACGCATATTCCTTATCGTTGCTTTATCTTACGTTGCCGTTATGTTGTGGACGGCTTGGCAGAAGGAGTATCCGTCTGCCAAAACCCCTGTGACGCATGCGCAGCAGTCTGAACAAAGTACCGAGAGCGCTGCTAACCAAACTGGCCCGACGCAAACAGATACAACTAAGGTGGCCGCAGCAAAGCGGGCGGCAACCAAGCAAAACACAATGCCCGCACCGGCTCAACGCTTAGTACATATTAAGACAGATGTACTTAATGTTGCTGTTGATACTTTGGGAGGGAATATAGTCCAAGTTTCATTACCTAAGTATCCTGAAAAACTAAATACGCCAGATAACCCTTTTATTTTACTGAACGATAAAGAGAACTCACTTTATGTCGCGCAAAGTGGATTAACGGGATTCAATGGGCCTGATACAGCGAAGAGCCAAGCTAAATTTAGCACAACACAAAAAATATATGAGTTAAAGCCTGGGCAAAAACAGATGGAGGTCACTCTTAATTGGGTTAGTCCACAAGGCTTAAATGTGAAAAAAATATTTACCTTTAGCCGCGATAATTATGAAGTTGGAGTTAGTTATACTATCGATAATAAATCAAAGGACGCGTGGAAAGGACATTTTTATACACAGATAAAGCGTAAAGAACCACAAAAAAAGAAAAATGGTGGTCTGTTTGCGTTACACACTTATACGGGAGCGGCTATCTCAAGTCCTGAAAAACGTTATGAGAAAATAAGTTTTAAGAATATGAGTAAAAAGGCTGTCGACCAAAATATTAAAGAAGGTTGGCTTGCGATGCAACAGCACTATTTCTTAAGTGCTTGGGTGCCACAACCTAATCAAACTTACCAGTATTATAGTCATGCCAATGATAATAATGTGTATACGATTGGAGCGATCGGTCCTGAGATTAAGGTTGCTCCTGGTACGCAATTAACTACAAAAGCTAAGTTTTATGCTGGCCCTGAAGATGCTCAACGTTTGAAACAAGTTGCGCCCGGACTCGATCTGACAATTGATTATGGCTGGTTTTGGATAATTTCAACTATGATTTTTTGGCTTATGCGCCATATTCATGAGGTTGTAGGTAACTGGGGATGGTCGATTGTTTTAGTCACGATCTGTATACGTGGGATTTTCTATAAGCTGTCGGTAATTAGTTATCGTTCTATGGGGCGTATGCGCCAATTGCAGCCGAAAATAGCGAGTATTAAAGAGCGTTATGGTGATGATAAACAAAAGTTTAGCCAGGCTACCATGGAGTTGTATAAGAAAGAAAAGGTAAATCCGCTGAGTGGGTGTTTACCTATTTTGATACAAATTCCAGTGTTTATTGGCTTATACTGGGTGTTAATTGAAAGTGTACAGCTTCGCCAAGCGCCATTTATTTTTTGGATTCATGATCTATCGGTAAAAGATCCCTATTATGTTTTGCCTTTATTAATGGGATTGACAATGTTTTTACAGCAAAAGATGAGCCCCCCGCCGCCAGATCCTATGCAAGCTAAAGTGATGATGGCGCTGCCGGTGATCTTTACTGTGTTTTTCTTAGCGTTCCCCGCGGGATTGGTTTTGTATTGGGTAACCAACAATACTTTTTCGATCACCCAACAATGGTACATTATGCATAAGCTTGAGAAAGAACAAGCACAAGGAAAGTCTAACAATAACAAAAAAGGCCGACGCAAGCTTAAAAAGAGCTGATGCAGATGGTTTCTAGTGATTTTGATACTATCGTTGCTCCGGCCACTGCGCCGGGGCGTGGTGGCGTTGGGATTGTCAGAGTTTCTGGAAAAAATGTTCAACTAATTGCGCAAACTATCCTTGGCTTCTTACCCAAACCACGGCTCGCTACTTATGCGACGTTTTATGGTTTTGACAAGCAAGCGCTAGATATTGGCTTAGCTTTATATTTTCCTGCCCCTCATTCGTTTACTGGAGATGATGTTATTGAATTTCACGGGCATGGTGGGCCGGTGGTTATTGATATGTTGGTTAATGAGATTATTCGGTTGGGGGCGCGATTAGCTAAACCTGGGGAGTTTTCACAACGTGCCTTTTTAAACGATAAAATTGATTTAACTCAGGCTGAAGCTATTGCAGATTTGATAGATAGCGCAAGTCAGCAAGCAGCACGTTGCGCTTTGCGTTCCCTGCAAGGTGTTTTTGCAAAACAAATTAATATGCTGGTTGATGCTTTGATCCGTTTGCGAATGTATGTTGAAGCTGCAATTGACTTTCCAGAAGAAGAAATAGATTTTTTGTCGACAAATAATGTCACTACTGATTTACAATCCATTATTGAAAAGTTTGATGATATCCTAAAAGAAACGCAACAAGGGGTTCTATTGCGCGAAGGTATTAATATTGTAATTGTTGGTAAACCTAATGCGGGTAAATCCAGTTTATTGAATCAATTGAGCGGACGGGACAGCGCAATAGTAACGGATATTCCTGGGACAACTCGTGATGTTTTGCGTGAGTATATTCAGATCGATGGTATTCCTCTGCATGTTATTGATACCGCCGGGTTACGAGAAAGTGCTGACATTATTGAGCAAGAAGGTATACGAAGAGCTTGTTCAGAGCTTGAAAAAGCGGATGTCGTCTTGTTGATTGTTGATGAACAAAGTGCGCAAGATAAAACATCTAAGCGTTTGCGTGATGAGTTGCTTGCAGAGCATCCGCAGCTGGTAGCCACTTTATCTAGTAAGGTGAAATTGATGCTTATACGCAATAAAATTGATTTAAGCACCAAACAAGCAAAATATGATAATGATGAAAATATGCCTATCGTCTACTTATCTGCAAAGACTGGGGACGGAGTTGAACACTTGCGTACACAATTGAAAGCATTAGTTGGGGAGAATCCTCACGTCAATGAAGGGAGCTTTATTGCACGTAGGCGTCACTTGGATGCAATAGAACGTGCTCGAGAGTTGGTTGTTAATGGTTCGCAACAGTTAGCAACGCATAAGGCTGGAGAATTATTGGCGGAAGACTTACGCCAGGCTCAATACGCATTAAATGAAATTACCGGCGAATTTAGTTCTGATGATTTGCTGGGCGAGATTTTTTCGAGTTTTTGTATTGGTAAATAGGACAGTTAGCTAATGATAAAATTGTTTATTAATGTTTTCTTGTTGACACTATTGTACGCGCAGCTTAGTTATGCCGAAAAGCCACCAATTGATAAACTGAAATTGCCAATTGGTTTTGGTGTTAATGTTTATGCGAGCGTGCCGGATGCACGGCAAATGGCTTTAGGTAATAAAGGGGTTGTTTTTGTGGGGTCTCGGAGTGCAGGTCGAGTTTATGCCCTCATTCCTAACAAACAAAAAACACAAGCAGAAAAAGTAATCGTGATAGCTAAAAATTTAAAGTCTCCAAATGGAGTTGCTTTTTTTCAAGGTGATTTATACGTTGCAGAAACAAATCGAATCCTGCGTTATAAAAATATTGAGGAATATTTGGCGTCCCCGCCTCGACCAGAAATTGTTAGTGAAGACTTACCTAGTAAAGCCTGGCATGGTTCGCGTTATATTAAATTCGGGCCAGATGGTTGGCTATATGTGGCAGTGGGCGCACCTTGTAATATTTGTTTGCGCGATGATAAACGCTTTGCAACTATTATACGCATGCGACGTGATGGTAGTTATATGCAAGTATTTGCTAAAGGAGTACGTAATAGTGTGGGGTTTGCTTGGGATCCAAAAACAAATAAGTTATGGTTTACCGATAATGGGCGTGACTGGTTAGGTGATGATTTGCCACCTGATGAACTGAATTATGCGCCACATAGGGGGATGAATTTTGGATTTCCTTATGTGTATGGTGACAATGTTCCCGATCCAAAATTTGCAAAAATGATTAAACCAGGGCAAAAATTTACTCCTCCTGCTCTACCTTTAGATGCGCATGTGGCTCCGCTTGGTATGGTTTTTTATATTGGTGAGATGTTACCTAAAAATTACCGAAACTCAATCATTATTGCTGAGCATGGCTCTTGGAACCGAAGTGATAAGAGTGGGTATCGGGTGATAAATGTAAGGTTGGAAGATAATAAAGTTGTTAATAAAAAAGTACTGGTATCAGGTTGGCTGCAAGGCCAACAAGCCTGGGGAAGACCGGTTGATGTGTTAGTGATGCCCGATGGTTCTGTATTGATTTCTGATGATTATGCCGGGGTTATATATCGCCTATATTATACTTAAATTAAGTTAATGCATTTTTACAAGTGCGCACGTATGGATATTGCTTTTTCACCAATGTTCATAAATTAGTTTATGCATATACGTTCTGTTCATTGGCGTAGATAGTATAAGTTAAACTTTCTGCGGGATATAGGGCTGTTAAGTAAAAGAATACTTAAATTCCTGTATAATTCGTCCCCCTTAAACCATTTTTAGTATGAGATTCATAATGGACAGCAATAATTCATTTCAAGTCATTATTGTCGGTGGTGGACATGCCGGTACTGAAGCTGCTCTGGCTTCAGCCCGAGTTGGCGCACGTACATTATTACTGACCCACAATATTGAAACATTGGGACAAATGTCATGTAACCCAGCTGTAGGGGGAATTGGTAAGGGGCATCTTGTGAAAGAAATTGATGCCTTGGGCGGGGGAATGGCGCAGGCTATCGATCGCGCCGGGATCCATTTTCGTATACTGAATGCAAGTAAAGGGCCGGCAGTACGCGCGACACGTGCACAAGCGGATCGCAGTCTGTATAAGCAAGCTATTCGCCACATCCTTGAGTCTCAGGAAAATTTGGTCATATTCCAACAAGGGGTTGATGATCTGTTGGTTGAGGGCGGTCGGGTCATTGGTGTCTCGACACAAATGGGGTTACGTTTTTATGCGCCCTATGTTGTGTTAACGGTGGGAACCTTTTTGGGTGGTAAAATTCACGTGGGCGATAACAATTATCAAGGTGGTCGGGCTGGTGATCCACCGTCAATTGCCTTAGCGAATCGTCTACGTGAGTTACCTTTTAGGGTTGATCGTTTAAAAACAGGCACCCCACCACGTATTGATGGTAAAACAATCAATTATGCTGGTTTGCAAGAACAAGCGGGAGATAAGCCTTTACCGGTGTTTTCATTTGTTGGTGATGTGGCTGAACATCCTGCGCAAATAAGTTGTCATATCACCCATACCAATGCAAAAACGCACGCGATAATTCGTGCGTCTATACATCGTTCTGCAATGTATAGTGGAATGATTGAGGGGGTTGGTCCACGTTATTGCCCTTCTATTGAAGACAAAGTCGTGCGTTTTGCTGACAAGGATTCGCATCAAATTTTTATTGAGCCGGAAGGCTTGTACACTAACGAAGTCTACCCTAATGGTATATCAACGAGCTTGCCTTTTGATGTGCAGTTGGATTATGTGCGTTCAATAAAAGGCTTTGAAAATGCACATATTACTCGGCCAGGGTATGCGATTGAATATGACTTCTTTGATCCGCGCGATTTAAAGCCTTCGCTAGAAACGAAACACATGTCAGGTTTGTTTTTTGCAGGGCAAATAAACGGTACAACAGGTTATGAGGAAGCTGCCGCACAAGGGCTGATTGCTGGGTTGAACGCAGCTCGTCAAGCATTCGATAAAACACCTTGGTATCCGCGTCGGGATGAAGCCTATATAGGGGTTTTAATCGATGATTTAATTACGCGTGGCACACAAGAACCTTATCGTATGTTTACCAGCCGCGCTGAGTATCGCTTATTGTTACGTGAAGATAATGCAGATTTACGTTTAACGCATAGCGCCAGAGAGCTAGGGTTAATTGATGATCGACGTTGGCAAGCTTTTGAGACAAAGCAATCTGCAATCAAATTAGAGCAGCAGCGTTTGGATGATTTGTGGATTAACCCGAATACGCCAGCCGCTGAGCAAGTGAAAAGGTTACTGCAAAAGCCTCTCAGTAAGAGCTGTACCGCGACAGAGTTGTTGCGCCGCCCTGAGGTGACATATTCTAAAATGACAGCTATTGTTGAGTTAGGGCCTGGTGTCACACAACCACAAGTGGCAGAGCAAGTTGAAATCCAAGCAAAGTATGCTGGCTATATCGACCGACAACAACAAGATATAGAACGTCAGAAGCGTTCCGACGGGATATCTATTCCTGCTGATATTGATTATCAGCAAGTAACTGGGCTGTCTAATGAAGTCTGTGAAAAACTCCAACAGAGTAAGCCTACTACGATCGGCCAAGCGGCACGGATCTCTGGAGTAACGCCAGCGGCAATTTCTTTATTGCTCGTGTATATGAAAAAACGCTCTTATCAAAAAGTAAAAAAGGCTGCTGAAGATAATGAACGCCAGCAAGCTTGATACCCCTATTCTGCGCGAAACGTTGAGCCAGGGGATAAAGGCATTTGGGCTGGACGTACCTGTTACTGCTCAAGTCCGTTTGTTGCGTTACCTAGATTTGCTGCGTAAATGGAATAGCCATATTAACTTAACAGCAATAGATGACCCGTTGGAAATGGTGACCCACCATTTACTGGATAGTTTGAGTATCGCCACGTATGTTAAAGGGCCGCGGATTATCGATATAGGTACTGGTGCAGGTTTGCCGGGGATACCTTTAGCGATTATTTTTCCTCAGTACCAATTTACGTTATTGGATAGTAATGGGAAAAAAATCCGCTTTTTGCGTCAAGTGCGCCATGAATTAGCTATTGAAAATCTTGATCTTGCTCATTCGCGCTGTGAAAATTTTAAATTAAATCAAGCAGTTAATACGATTACAGCACGTGCTTTAGCGGATGTTAATGAAATATTGAAAAACGCCCGTCATTTGTGTTGTACTGACGGGCAGTTTTTGTTGATGAAAGGCAAGGTTGGCGACGAAAAACTGAACGAAAACAGCCTCAGTTTTCGTATTGAAGAGATGATTAATCTGGATATTCCTGGCTTAAACAAGGTGCGTCACTTGCTTATTGTTAAGCCAATAGCAGCACTTAAGCAGTAGCTGAGATCGATTTTTAAGGATACTTGTGGGCAAGATAATCGCGTTGGCGAATCAGAAAGGTGGAGTGGGGAAAACCACAACGGCAGTGAATCTGGCCGCTGCGTTATCGGCTCAGCAGCGCCGTGTTTTATTGATTGATTTAGATCCGCAAGGTAATGCCACTATGGGTAGTGGCATTGATAAGTATGCTTTAAATGCTTCAATAAACGACGTCTTACTCGGTGAAATAGATGCACAACAGACCCTACAAAAGACAGCTAACCTATATGATTTATTACCAGCTAATGGTGATTTAACCGTTGCGGAAGTGCAATTGTTACAATTGGAAAATCGTGAACTGCGTCTACGTAATGCTTTAAGTCCATTACGGGAAAAATACGATTTTATAATTATTGATTGTCCCCCATCACTTAATATGCTGACAGTCAATGCGTTGATTGCGGCAGATAGTGTCATCATACCTTTACAGTGTGAGTATTTTCCGCTTGAGGGACTGTCTGCATTACTCAATACGATTGAACAAATTCAAGCAGCAGGTAATCCGAGCTTATACATGGATGGGGTGGTGCGTACGATGTATGATGGCCGTAGCCGCCTCAGTAGTGATGTATCGGAACAATTGAGTGAACACTTTGGTGATAAGTTATTTAGGACAGTAATACCACGCAATATTCGTGTGGCTGAAGCGCCGAGTTATGGCTTACCCGTGACTCAATATGACAAACGCTCGCAAGGTGCAGCAGCTTATAATGCTCTGGCAGGAGAATTGTTACGCCGCGAGAGTGAGCGACAAACGCAGACAGTAGTAAATGCAACCGTCGCTAGTAATGTCGCCATAAATCAAAAGACGAAGTTAGTGTAGGGAGAATAACGGTATGACGACCAAACGACGAGGCCTAGGACGCAATTTGGATGCATTACTAGGTAGTAGCAAAACTAGTGTAGATGTTACCGCACCTCAGATAGGCGATTTGCCTGAGACAGTGAAAAGTGATTTACGCAAAGTACCCGTGGACTTGATTAAACGGGGTCGCTATCAACCGCGTCGGGATATGAAGCAAGAAGCGTTGGATGATCTTGCCAACTCAATCCGTTCACAAGGTGTTATTCAGCCTATAATCCTGCGTCCTGTCGATGCACATAATTATGAGATCATTGCTGGCGAACGGCGCTGGCGTGCCGCACAACTTGCTGGTCTTGGTGAAATACCTGCAATCGTGCGTGATATTAGTGATGAAGATGCTTTGGCGATGGCATTGATTGAAAATATCCAACGTGAAAACTTAAACCCGATAGAAGAAGCTGGATCATTGCAGCGGCTTATTGATGAGTTTGTTATGACTCATCAAGAAGTTGCTGATGCAGTAGGAAAATCACGTACAGCGGTTACCAATCTGTTGCGTCTTATGAACCTCAATCAAGAAGTCAAGACCTTTGTTGAGCATGGCGATCTTGAAATGGGGCATGCACGAGCTTTACTTGCTCTAGAAGGTGCACAGCAAAGTGTTGCTGCGCGAATGGTCGTTGCTAAAGGCTTATCCGTACGTGAAACAGAAAAATTGGTTAAACGTCTACTAGGCCCAAGTGCGAAAAAAGCGAAGAGCAAGCCACCGATTGATCCCGATGTGCTACGTTTACAGCAGCAATTGTCTGATAAATTAGGTGCTAGCGTGGTTATTCAACATGGCGATAAAGGTAAAGGCCGTTTAGTCATCGAGTACAATAATCTCGATGAGTTAGATGGTATTATCGATCATATAAATTAGTTTTTAGGAGCAGCTATTGAGTGGCTTTGCTAAATAGCTGCAGTTTAATTGCTAATCAATCCATAAAAGTCACGCAACTGCTGCTTTGGCCGAGCCGATGAATTCTCTGCTTTTTGTAAAGATATTCGGGTTTTGGGTAAATCCTGAGTTGAGCTTCTTTCCTAGAGTGTTATACTCTGCGCCAAATTGGCCATGGCCGGTACTATATTGGTGGGTAAGTGTAAATTTTAGCCAATAATTACGCAGTGTCGGCATTATATTGAGCAGGTGAGCCTTTGCAGCAAGGACCCAAGGGGAAAAGTAATTCACTGGCAAACAAGAGTGTCAGGATACTTTTTGTTCAATTTGTGGTGAGTGTTGTAATTTCATCAGGGCTTTGGCTCTTTGAGGGTGGTAAACCAGCCTACTCAGCATTATTAGGTGGGATGACGTGTGTTTTGTCTAATGCCTATTTCGCTAAAAAGCTATTTTCGGTGACAGGTGCGCAAGCCGCGCAAAAAATAGTGGCGAATTTCTATATTGCTGAGTTAGTTAAGGTGTTAATTACCATTATATTATTTATAATATGCTTCAAATTTTTGGCAATTTCAGCGTTGCCATTTTTTTTAACGTATATTATTGCGCAAATGGCGTTTTGGTTAGCGCCATTTTTAATGCGCGACTAGATAGTCATATTTTATTTGAATCGTTGGTCAATTTTAGTGGTGTGAGTATATGAGTGAAAACCCAGCAGATGCTTCCGCGTATATACAGCACCATTTGGTCAATTTGCCTCTCAATCTGCATAATTTTACGTTTACCTCAGGCGGTTTTTGGACCTTAGACGTTGATACTCTAGGGATTGCCATTGTTCTAGGGGTCTTGTTTTGCTGGTTGTTTAGGCTGGCGGCGAAAAAAGCGACTGCCGGTGTGCCTCGCAGTTGGCAGAATTTTGTCGAAATCATGATAGACTTCGTTGATAGTCAGGTCAAAGAGACTTATAACGGCAAAAGCCAATTGATAGGCCCATTGGCGTTGACTATTTTTGTTTGGGTCTTTTTGATGAATTTTATGGACTTACTCCCTGTTGATCTGCTGCCGCGAATTATGGGCGCTATGGGGGCACCTTATTTTAGGGCTGTGCCGACCGCTGATCCCAACCTTACCATTGGTCTCGCGCTCTCAGTCTTTTGCTTGATTATATTTTATAGTTTAAAAATTAAAGGCTTTAAGGGCGTGGGGCATGAATTAATGCATAGCCCCTTTCCATATTTACTGCCGGTTAATTTTATTTTTCGCGTGATTGAGGAGTTTGCCAAACCATTGTCTTTATCTCTGCGGTTGTTTGGTAACTTGTATGCAGGTGAACTGATTTTCATTTTGATCGCTTTATTGCCTTGGTGGATACAATGGACCTTAGGTGGCGCTTGGGCCATCTTCCACATTTTGATTATCACCTTGCAAGCGTTTATTTTCATGATGCTGACCATTGTCTACTTAAGTATGGCGCATGAGATGCATTCATGATTGGAGTGATGAAAGTGAGAATGATTTTGATGTTAACTATTATAATGTTCTAGAGAGGAGGAACGATGGAAGTAGCAAAACTGATTGCGAATGTACAAGGTATGACGGCCATTGCTGTTGCACTGTTGATTGGTCTTGGTGCTATGGGGACGGCCATTGGCTTCGGCGTCTTAGGCGGTAAGTTCTTGGAAGGCGCAGCACGTCAACCAGAAATGGTTCCCATGTTACAAGTTAAAATGTTTATTGTTGCGGGTTTGCTTGATGCAGTGACAATGATTGGTGTTGGTATTGCATTGTACTTTACTTTTGCAAGTCCGTTCCAACGTTTCGTGACTGATGCGGTGACTCAGTACGCTGGTAAGGTAATCGGTACAAACTAAGTTGTATTCGTGGCACGCAATTATTGGAGTAGCTAATAGTGAGTCTTAACGCGACACTTCTGGGACAAATGCTGACATTTGCGGTTTTTGTGTGGTTTACCATGAAATTTGTTTGGCCACCAGTCACCAAGGCAATGCACGAACGACAAAAGAAAATAGCTGATGGCTTAGCTGCTGCTGAGCAAGGCGAGCGAGACTTAGAGATAGCGCGGCATAAGGCAGCAGAAGAATTACGAGATGCTCGTATAAAGGCGGCGGAAATTCTTGAGCAAGCCAATAGTCGTGCCGCCCAGATCATCGAAGAAGGCAAAGTAAAATCGCGTGAAGAAGGAGATAGGCTGATTGCTTTAGCGCATTCTGATATAGAGCAAGAGCGAGAAGAAGTTAAGCAACAGTTGCGTCGTGAAGTCGTTGATTTTGCGATTTTTGGCGCTGAAAAAATCTTGCAAAAAAATATCGATGAATCAGTACAACGTGATTTGTTAAATAACTTAGTTGCTGAAGTTGAGAAGAGTGCATGAAGGAAAAAAGCGCATTAGCCAGACCCTATGCAAAAGCAGTGTTTGAATTTGCACTGCAACATGATGCATTGGAAAAGTGGTCGGTTATGCTTAATGTCCTAAGTCAAATTATTTTGCATAAAAAAATACAAGCTGCAATAAATAACCCTAAGTTTAGTGTTGAACAACTTGCAGAATTGATTGAGAGTCTGGCAGCGGATTTTCTTAATGAATATGGGCATAACTTTATTCGTTTGCTTGCAGAGCGAAAGCGTTTAGTTGTATTACCAATTATCACCAATCTCTTTCAAGCATATTGTGCCGAGTACGAAGGTACCATCTCGATAAAAATTACCAGCGCCCTGCCCGTGGAGAGTGATATCCAGGCACGCTTTACCAGTGTGTTACAACAGACATTAAAACGCGGTGTTTCGCTAGAGTACGATGTCGATGCGACACTGATAGGTGGCGCAATTATTCGCGCAGGCGATTTTGTTATTGATGGTTCGGTGCGTGGCAAGTTGACACGTTTAGCCGAATGTTTAGGTGAATAGAGTAACTATTATAGGATTGTTAGAAGATGCAGCAACAATTGAATCCAACAGAGATAAGTGATCTTATCAAACAAAGGATTGAAAAATTTGAAGTGGTTTCTGAGGTAAGAACTGAAGGTACCATTGTTAGTCTTAAGGACGGTATTGTCCGTGTTCATGGCCTTGCCGATGTTATGCAACATGAGATGGTTGAGTTTAGTAATGGACAGTACGGCGTCGTGCTTAATCTTGAACGCGATTCTGTGGGGGCCGTAGTGTTAGGCCCCGATCAAGGTATTGCTGAAGGGCAAACAGTTAAATGTACTGGACGTATGTTAGAGGTTCCTGTTGGGCCTGGTTTATTAGGCCGTGTAGTTGATGCTTTAGGTAATCCTATCGATGGTAAGGGAGCGATCGAGAACGAAGGTACTTTAGCAATTGAAAAAGTTGCTCCTGGAGTTATTGCTCGTCAATCTGTTGATCAACCGCTACAAACGGGCCTTAAGTCTTTGGATGCGATGGTTCCTGTTGGGCGTGGACAGCGCGAATTGATCATTGGGGATCGACAAACGGGTAAAACTGCGATAGCTATCGATGCAATAATTAACCAGAAAGGTACCGGTGTTAAATGTATTTACGTCGCTATCGGTCAAAAGGCATCATCGATTGCTGCTGTTGTGCGTAAATTAGAAGAACATGATGCCATGAAACATACGATTGTTGTTGTTGCGAGTGCGTCAGAAGCTGCAGCATTACAATTTATTGCGCCCTACTCTGGTTGTGCAATGGGTGAATATTATCGTGACAAAGGTGAAGATGCGCTGATTGTTTATGACGATTTAACCAAGCAAGCATGGGCATATCGCCAAATTTCTTTGTTGTTGCGTCGCCCACCTGGTCGCGAAGCGTATCCTGGAGATGTTTTCTATTTACATTCACGTTTACTAGAGCGTGCAGCGCGTGTGAATGCGAATTATGTTGAGCAAATGACAAAAGGAGCTATTAAAGGGCGCACAGGTTCTTTGACGGCGTTACCCATTATTGAAACACAGGCTGGTGACGTATCGGCTTTCGTGCCAACTAATGTGATTTCTATTACTGACGGGCAGATTTATCTAGATACTGATTTATTTAATTCAGGGGTGCGTCCTGCGGTTAATGCTGGGCTTTCAGTCTCGCGTGTTGGCGGAGCTGCACAAACCAAGATTATCAAAAAACTAGGTGGTGGCGTACGTTTGGGTTTGGCACAATTTCGTGAGTTAGAAGCATTTGCGCAGTTTGCATCTGATTTGGATGAAGTAACCCGCAAGCAGCTAGAACGTGGCCAACGTATAACAGAAATATTGAAACAAAAACAGTATAGCCCGCTTAGTGTTGCAAGTATGGCGGTGGCATTATTTGCTGCGGACAAAGGATACTTAGATGATATACCGCTTGAAAAGGTAGTCGCTTTTGAGACCGAGTTACATAGCTATATGCACAATAATCATCAAGCGTTACTTGAGCATATCAATAAGACTTGCGCTTATGATGATGCCATCGCTGACAAGCTAGCGGCAGCTATCAGTGAGTTCAAAAAGACGCAGACGTGGTAGCTAGAGAGTAATGGCAAACACAAAAGAAATTCGTTCGAAGATCCAAAGTGTGAAAAAGACACGTAAGATCACTCGCGCAATGGAAATGGTTGCTGCGAGTAAAATGCGTAAAGCACAAGATCGTATGTTTGCTTCGCGTCCTTACTCAGAAAAAATTCGCAGGGTAATTGGTCATTTAGCAAAGGCTCATCCGGAATATCACCATCTCTATATGCAAAGCCGTGATATCCAGCGCGTTGGTTATATCGTAGTTACGAGTGATCGAGGTTTATGCGGAAGTTTAAATAACAATTTGCTTAAGTTATCTTCGACTTCAATGCAAGCTTATCAAGATAAAGGCATTGAAGTCGATCTCTGCTTAATTGGCCATAAAGCAGTGGGCTATTTCCGCCGACAGGAAGCGAATTTGATCGCATCCGCGGAGCATATTGGCGATACCCCAAGCATTGAAGATTTAATTGGTATTGTCAAAGTAATGCTTGATAACTATAAAGCCAAAAAGATTGATTGTTTACATTTGGTGTATAACAATTTTGTTAATACGATGAAACAACAGCCACAAGTTACTCGGTTATTACCGTTAGAACCCGTTGACGAAGACCAGTTAGATTACTACTGGGATTACATTTACGAACCGGATGCACGCGAAGTATTAACAGAGTTTTTAACGCGTTATGTAGAGTCGCAAGTCTATCAATCCGTAGTTGAGAACATTGCCTGTGAGCAAGCTGCGCGAATGGTGGCGATGAAGAGTGCGACAGATAACGCAGGCTCTTTTATCGACCAGTTACAATTAGCCTATAACAAAGCTCGGCAGGCGGCAATTACACGTGAATTATCAGAAATTGTTGCTGGTGCTGATGCAGTGTAAACGCAGAAATAAGCTAAAGACTAAGGGGTTATTTGAATGAGTACAGGTGAAGTCGTAGAAATTATTGGAGCAGTTGTTGATGTGGAGTTTCCTCGTGACGCTGTACCAAAAGTCCATGATGCATTGAAAGTCAGCAATGAGGGGGATGAGTTAACCCTTGAAGTGCAACAACAATTAGGTGATGGTATTGTGCGTACCATTGCGATGGGAACGACAGACGGCTTAAAACGTCGTTTACCCGTACGCGATACTGGAGAACCCATTAAAGTGCCTGTTGGTAAAGCAACTTTAGGCCGTATTATGGATGTTTTGGGTAATCCAATTGATGAAGCTGGTGATATTGGTGAAGAAGTTCGTTTGCCTATCCACCGTGCTGCGCCTTCCTTCAAAGAACAAGCCGCAAGTCAAGATGTACTAGAAACTGGGATCAAGGTCATTGACTTACTTTGCCCATTTGCCAAAGGCGGTAAAGTAGGTCTATTTGGCGGTGCTGGTGTTGGTAAAACTGTCAATATGATGGAGTTGATTCGTAATATTGCGGTCGAACACAGCGGCTATTCAGTATTTGCTGGTGTTGGTGAGCGTACGCGTGAAGGTAATGACTTCTATCATGAAATGAAAGAGTCGGATGTCTTAGATAAAGTGTCATTAGTCTATGGACAAATGAATGAACCACCGGGTAATCGTTTGCGTGTGGGTTTGACGGGCTTAACTATTGCAGAAAGTTTTCGTGATGAAGGGCGCGATGTATTGTTATTTATCGACAATATTTATCGTTATACGTTGGCAGGAACGGAAGTCTCTGCGTTGCTAGGTCGTATGCCTTCAGCGGTCGGTTATCAACCGACGTTGGCGGAAGAAATGGGTTTGTTACAAGAACGTATTACGTCAACAAAGACAGGCTCTATTACCTCTGTGCAAGCAGTTTACGTCCCAGCGGATGACTTGACTGACCCATCTCCGGCAACGACATTTGCACATTTAGATGCGACTGTGGTTTTATCGCGTCAAATTGCTGAGTTAGGTATTTATCCCGCCGTTGATCCGCTGGATTCTACTAGCCGCCAGCTCGATCCACTCGTCGTTGGCCAAGAGCACTATGATATTGCGCGTGAAGTACAGCGTACCTTACAACGTGAGAAAGAATTAAAAGATATTATCGCGATTTTAGGTATGGATGAATTATCAGAAGATGATAAATTAACCGTAATGCGCGCACGTAAGATACAACGCTTTTTATCGCAACCGTTTTTCGTTGCGGAAGTATTCACCGGTGCCCCGGGTAAGTACGTGCCCTTATCAGAAACTATTCGTGGTTTTAAAGCAATTTTAAACGGTGAATTTGATCACTTGCCAGAGCAAGCCTTCTACATGGTAGGTAATATCGATGAAGTGATTGCAAAAGGTAAAACACTATAGGCAGCCTTAATGGATAAGTTAAGCAAAGATAAAATTGGTATAACCATTGTCAGCGCGGAAAAAGAGCTATTTTCTGGTGATGCCGATATGGTCTTTGTTACTGGCCGAGAAGGTGAGTTAGGTATTGCACCAAAACATTCGCCATTATTAACTGGTCTAAAGCCAGGCGAAGTGCGTGTGCAAAACGATGGCCAAGAAGAAGTGTTTTATATTTCGGGGGGTATGCTGGAGATACAACCTTACGTCGTTACCGTATTAGCAGATACGGCATTACGCGCCCACGATATTGATGAGGCGGCAGTGCTTGAAGCCAAAGAGCGAGCTGAAAAAGCGTTGGCTGAAGCAAGTGCGGATTTAGATTATTACCGCGTAACGACAGAGCTTGCACAAGCTGTTGCGCAAATCAGAGCAGTCAGAAGATTGCGTAAGCAATTTGGATAAATTTTATGTCCCTTGATATCGTTGTCCTTGCTGCTGGGCAAGGCAAGCGTATGTATTCACAATTACCTAAGGTGCTGCATGAAATTGGCGGTCGCCCGATGTTGGGGCACTTGATAGACACGGCAAAAGCGTTACAAGCAGACGCTATTCACATTATCTATGGCCACGATGGTGAGCGTGTACGTGAGCGCTTTGCAAGCGTGCAAGATTTACATTGGATTGAGCAAACTCAGTGCCTTGGTACAGGGCACGCAGTTTTACAGGCCGTGCCACAGTTAGCCGTGGATGGGCGCACAATGGTCTTGGTGGGTGATATGCCGTTAGTGAGCCTTGCAACTTTGCAGAGTCTGTTGGCTGACACGCCTCAGCAAGGCATTGGTGTGGTAGTCGCTGAGGTTGATAATCCCAGCGGCTTAGGGCGAATTATCCGCGATAAAAAAGGTGCATTTGCGGCGATTGTCGAAGATAAAGATTGTTCGGAACAACAACGTCAAATAAAAGAAGTCAACAGTGGTATTATTCTCGTTGCCAATGACAAATTATGTGAATGGTTGCCAAAATTATCAAATGACAATGCCCAAAAAGAGTATTATCTAACAGAAATTATAGCCATGGCCAGCGCAGAAAATTATCCAACGTTTACCATTAAGGCGTGCTCGAGTGTTGAAATCCAAGGCGTTAATCATCGCGCGCAACTCGCCACCCTTGAACGTTACTACCAACAGCAGCAAGCTCAGCATTACATGTTGCAAGGCATTACACTTAGGGATCCTGCACGTTTTGATTTGCGCGGTGAACTAAAGGCCGGCCAAGATGTTGTTATTGATATTAATGTGTTGCTAGAGGGTAAAGTATCGCTTGGTAATAATTGCCACATAGGCGCCAATTGTGTTTTACGCAATGTCGCTATTGCTGACAATGTTGTGATAAAAGAAAATTGTGTCATCGAAGATGCGACGATTGCATCTGGGTGTATTGTCGGTCCATTTGCACGGATACGACCTGGCACTGAACTTGCGGATGAGGTCCATATTGGTAATTTTGTAGAATTGAAAAATGCTAAAGTAAATACGCAAACTAAAGTCAACCATCTGAGTTATGTCGGTGATGCAAAGCTTGGACGTCAGGTGAATATTGGTGCAGGAACGATAACGTGTAATTATGATGGCGCAAGTAAACACGTAACAGAGATAGGGGATAATGCTTTTATTGGCTCTAATAGCCAATTAATCGCCCCTGTTAAAATAGGTCAAGGAGCAACTATTGGCGCCGGCTCAACTATACGTAAAGATGCGCCACCGAATGCATTGACGGTTAGCATAACCGAAGAACGAACACTACAAGATTGGCAGCGTCCCCAGAAAAATAGTGATAAACGTGATAAATAGAGGAAAACTATGTGTGGCATAGTGGGTGCAATTGCGCAACGAGAAGTGGCTAGCATTTTATTGGAAGGCTTAAAACGTCTCGAGTATAGGGGCTATGATTCTGCTGGCATTGCGGTTATTGAAGATGATGGTAGCCTTACAAGATTACGCAAAAAAGGTAAGGTTGGTGAGTTGGTCAAGGCTATTGAGAAGTCACCGTTGCCAGGCAAAGTAGGCATTGCACATACACGTTGGGCAACGCATGGTGAACCATCAGAACGTAACGCTCACCCACATACGTATGGAAATGAAATCGCAGTTGTCCATAATGGCATTATCGAGAATCATGAACAGTTACACGCATTTCTGCGTGAAAAAGGCTATCAATTTGCATCTGATACGGATTCAGAAATCGTTGGCCATCTCACACATTATTACTTGTCACAAGGAGATGATTTGCTCGCTGCCGTGCAGAGAGTCGCACGCGAATTACAAGGTGCATTTGCCTTGGCCATTATTCACAAAGCGTGCCCGGACCGTATTTTACTAGTTCGGCGCGGTAGTCCCCTCGTTATTGGGCTGGGTATTGGCGAGAATTTTATAGCATCAGACCATTATGCCTTGCTACCTGTTACGCAACGTTTTATTTATTTAGAAGAAGATGACGTTGCAGATATTCGTTGCGCAAGTTACAGCGTCTACGATAAAACAGGCAAGCCGGTTGAGCGTGAAATTAAAGAATCACAGCAAGCGTATGATGCTGTTGATCGTGGCCAATATCGTCACTTTATGCAGAAAGAAATCTTCCAACAAGCACGGGCTATTAGTGATACCCTAGAAGGACGTTTGGGTAATAATGGGGTGATGGAGCAGGTATTTGGTGAAGAAGCTGCGAACATTTTTCCTCACATTAAGCAAGTGCAAATTGTCGCTTGCGGAACCAGTTATCATGCGGGTATGGTGGGACGCTATTGGCTTGAAGGCGTTGCTAAAGTGCCTTGCCAAGTTGAAATCGCTAGCGAGTTTCGCTATCGCGACACAATTGTTAAGCCCGGTACTTTACTTGTAACCATATCGCAATCAGGTGAGACGGCTGATACTTTGGCCGCTTTACGTTTGGCAAAGACGCAGGGTTATGCAGCAACATTAGTAATTTGTAACGTCCCTGAGAGTTCCTTGGTGAGGGAGTCTGATTTAGTATTAATGACGCGCGCTGGCGTTGAGATAGGGGTCGCATCCACTAAGGCTTTTACTACACAATTAACCGCACTATTGTTGTTAACAGCAACACTTGGTCGTCACCATGGCATGACTAGCGAGCAATATAAAAATTTAAAACGACAGTTGCTAGAATTACCACGTGGGGTAGAAAAAGCATTGTCACTGGACAATGAAATAAAAACACTTTCAAAATGTTTTGCTGATAAACGTCATACCCTATTTCTTGGACGTGGGTCGCAATTTCCAATTGCCTTAGAGGGAGCACTAAAGTTAAAAGAAATTTCTTATATCCATGCAGAGGCTTATCCTGCAGGGGAACTTAAGCATGGCCCCTTGGCTTTAGTCGATGCTGAAATGCCGGTGGTGGTTGTTGCGCCAAATAATGAGTTGCTTGAAAAGCTAAAATCTAACTTGCAAGAAGTGCGTGCACGCGGCGGTGAGTTGATCGTGTTTGCTGATCACAGCGCAGGTTTAAGCAATGGTAATGGCACGACGATTTTAGCAATGCCAGCCGTTGATGATTTGATTGCACCGATTATCTATACTATTCCTTTGCAATTGTTGTCTTATCATGTGGCCGTATTAAAAGGTACTGATGTTGATCAACCCCGCAACCTCGCAAAGTCTGTTACCGTGGAGTAGATGATGACAAATAGCAGGGAGCAAGTGTTGGCTCCAGGGAAAATTGCGCCAGATTTGTTAAATGAATTAATCGATAGCCTATCCCAATTTGATAAACAGTTAGTCATTCCGCCTGGAACTGGTTTGGATGCCGCAGGACTCCGCATAGGTGAGCGTTTAGTTGCTGTATCTACCGATCCCATAACGTTTGCTACTGAGCATCTCGGTACCTATGTTGTGGCTGTGAATATTAATGATGTCGCTTGCCTTGGCTGCCGCCCACGTTGGTTTTCCAGCAATATTTTATTGCCAGTTGGCACGACTAAGGAACACTTACAGGATATTTGGTGGAGCTTATGTCGTGAGTTAGAGCGCTATGATATCCAAGCCATTGGCGGGCATACCGAAGTCACTGAAGCGGTAAAAACACCTGTATTAGTCGGGCAAATGATTGGGGAAGCCATTGGCGATAGCTTGCTTGACTTGCGCCAGGCACAAGTGGATGACAGTATTTTGCTTTGGCAGCCTATTGCCATAGAAGGTACCGCCCTGCTCGCGGATGAACGTATTGATGATTTATCTAAAACATTCTCGGCAGAAGAGTTACAAAAGATGCGGCAATTACTACATGAACCTGGTATTTGCGTGTGGCCACTCGTCAAAAAATTGTTGCCAGATTCTGGTGTCGTGGGCTTACATGATCCGACGGAAGGCGGTATTGCAACGGCGTTACATGAAATGGCTGATGTATCCAATTGCGGGATCTCGATTGATGGTGACAGTATAGCAATACGACCCGAGACGTTAGCACTTGCTGAGGTGCTTGGCTTTGATCCCTTAGGCTTTCTCGCATCGGGTTCATTATTGATAGTTTGCAGACCAGATGCTGAGCAAACTATTTTGAATAAATTAAAAAATGAGCCTGTTAGTAAAATTGGTTGTTTTACTGCAGAAAGTAGCCGAACCATTAGCAAGGGCTCGCAACAACGAGGTTTACCGCGTTTTACCTCAGATGAACTGATTCGAGCTTTAGCTGTAAAATTATAATTCTTGCTACGGTAATTTTTCCCGTATTCTCCTATTTGTGTATTTTGCTATCATTTACAACAAATTTCATGTGTTTTTATGCGAAGGAGTATATAGGAATGGTTTTTTTTCAAAAGAAACGACACGCAGGTAGTAAAGGGTATGAGGAGGTTGTTAGCGGCCTAAAAGCGCATAAAAAGCAAACAAGCTGGGTAATAGAAAAAGCCGCTCAGCAATCTGCACATAGTTGCGAAGAAGTGTTTTTTGACCCCCGTTTGCACCAAATAGCTAGTGCGTGGGACTTGGAAACTTTGCTCGTTCCTTTGTTTGAAGCAGATGTGGCTATAAAAAAATTGCGGATACCAGGGGGCAAGTTTAAACAGCTACTCGTGCCACTTCAAGAATACATACCGCCATCACCTTATGCTACGCCTGTCTTTAAACCTGTTTCCATGGAGCGAGTTGCTCTGTATCTTCGCACCAGTGAATATAACGATTTGCTTTCAGAACCAGACGGAAAAAACAGCATGGTTACTGTATATCCCGACATGGAAAAAGTTGTGCGGCTTCTTCATTCGGTAGAAGAAATCGATTTATCCGATAATCCAAATTTAACAGACATTACCCCTCTTCTTCTGAGCTCTTGCTTACTTAAATGTAATATAGATGGCACTGGAGTTTCCGATGCCGATCGCGTGGAATTGGAAGCAGTCCTAAAACGGAATAATGAAATTGCAAAAGCCCCTGAAATAGCAGCAAAACTAGCTGAGATAGAAGCACAACGCCAAGAAATACTTGAAATGACTAAACAGTTACACGCAGAGGAAGATGCACTTTATTCACAAAAACATAAACTCGTACAAGAGCACTATGCAGCATCCGCTAGTCCAGCATCTTCTTCTAACTTAAGTCCTAGCGCACTATAAGTCGTTTGGAACTAATTTCGTTCACCTAAGCTTGGTTTACTTTTTCTGGGGCGTCAAGGTATTGTCTTCATGTCGTTCTAAGCGTTGTGCTTCATATTTTTGTTTTGGATCAAAATCGGGATACTTTTGTTTGTAGCGACGTTTAGCCTGAGATTTTTCCGCCGGCGTCATGTCTTTCCACTGTCCACGCTGCGCACGTGCATCTTGCTTGATTTGGTGTTTTTGTTGATTGCTCAAGCCTTCGTTTAACTGCTTTTGACGCGCTTCACGCTTAGCCTTAATTCGCGCATCTGGCGTCTTTGGCCCTTGATTACGCCTCAAGGCCTTACGATCGATAACGAGTTGGTGAGTAGAGTCAGCCTGTGAAGCATTTGTATTTGTTGGGACGTTAGCATATCCGGCGCTCGAAAAAATCCATAACAAACTGATGAAAAGCCAGACTGGAGTAAACGTTTTTAACATTAGGTATCCCTCCTGTTATGAGACAGTTGCTGTTATATCAGTGTCTACGTACAAGTGACCAACACCGCTAGTATAGTGTGCAAAAACCTCTGAGCCAATGACAACATTGCCCTGATTAGCCCAGCCTTGGCTACTGCTCGTAACACTATCTCCACTATCGCCCTGTACAACGAGAGTGTTTGCCGAATCAGTTGTTGGGAATATATTGACTTCAGCGGATAAATCAAAGAGATCCGCCAACTCTAGCGTTAAACTATTATTACCTGTGCCAGTTAAGTCGATAGTCTCAATCCCTTGGTAGCGTAAATTATCGATGTTCGTTAAATCTAAACTTTGCCCAGTACCGTCAAAACGTAAGGTATCTTGGCCTAACCCTGCGTCTACCCGCAAAACATCATCTGGATCATAGATTAAAATATCATCGCCTGCACCACCCAGTACCATATCGTTGCCGCCACCACCGTCGATAGTATCATCACCTTGGCCACCTATTAATGTATCGTCACCAGCAGCGCCGGTAATAGAATCATTGCCGGCTAACGCATTAATGTAATCAACGCTCGAACTTCCAGTCAGGGTATCTCCACCACTTGTGCCTGTTTGTGTCGTTTGGTTTAGGGTATCACTGCCGTAGATGATATAAGATTCCCCCGCGTTAGATCGACCATCTGGATCGGCATAGCTAGCTCCAACAATAATGTCATCGAACCCGTCACCATTGATGTCACCGGTGCTGCTGATGCTAAATCCAGCTTGGTCATCCGTGTTGATACCATTAATCTTAAAGCCACTGATACCATTGATGTCGCTTAATTCTAAGACGCTAGCAAATCCACTCGCCTTGCCATAAACTAAATAAGCCACACCTGAATCAGTTTCAGCGCCGTCGCCAAGGTGAGCACCGATGAGGATGTCATCAAACCCATCGCCATTGATATCGCCAGCAGCCTGCACATCAACGCCTGAATAAGAATTAGCTTCAGCACCATTAATAGTGAAACCATTTGTACCGTTTAGATCAGAAACTTCAAGTGTACTTCCCCAGCTTGCGCTTTGAGTACCAAAGATAATATAAGTTTCACCGGCATTAGTGCTACCATTCGGATCACCATTTAAGGCACTCACGATAATATCTTTAAGCCCATCGCCATTAATGTCACCAGTGATATCGACAGCCGTACCTAAGGCATCATTGGCACTGCCTGGCGCGATAACAAACCCCGTCGTACCATTCAGCGCAGACACTTCGAACTGGCTTGCAAAGCCACTTGATTGACCATAAATTAAATAGACAGCACCATCATCACTATCCGCGGAACGTGCACTGACCAGGATGTCATCGTAATTATCGCCATTAAAATCACCCACCGATAAAGGATTAGCAAACTCACTGCTGGCAATAGTCGAACCACCTAGTGCGTCACCCGCATCATCACCATTGATGGTGAAACCATTGGTACCGTTTAAGCTCGATAAATAAGTGTTGCTAGCAAAGCCACTAGTTTGACCAAATATAACATAGACTTCACCTGCATCTGTACGCAGCAAACCGGGATCGGCATTATAAGCACCGACAAGGATATCGGTTAAACCATCGCCATTGATGTCACCAGATAGATTGACGTTGGCACCGGCATTATCACCCAAGGTCTGGCCGATTAAATCAAAACCATTAGTGCCATCAATATTGGATAACTCAAAGGTTGCGCCCAAACTGCTGCTGCCAAAGACAACCGTTGCTTTGCCCGCACCGAGCGCCAAGGCATCACTTTTTATTTGGCCAACAATGACATCAGCAAACCCATCGCCATTGATATCACCGACGCCATCCGCACTCACCGTATTCGGAGAAGTAGCAAAAATTTCGGCATGTAAAACAACACCGTTGGTACCATCTAAGCTGGATAGTTCAAATGGATTGGAATAACCACTGGTACTTCCATAGACAATATAGACTTCGCCTTCGTTAGTGATGCCAATACTCTCTGCTAATTCTGCGACAATCAGGAAATCATCTAAGCCATCCCCGTTAAAGTCGCCGACATTTGAAACTTCAAACCCCGTGTAATCACCCGCGTCGTTACCATTAATTTGAAATCCATTAGTACCGTTAAGGCTGGAAAGTTCTATTATTTGGGTGATCACGCCAATAAAATTATCGGCTGTTAAGGCAAATAAACCACTTAACTCAATTTCATAATTGACGCTACCATCCGCATTGCTGTCTACTTGGATAATTGTGTTGCCGTCACTTGTCGTATAACGTACTTCATTATTAGTGCCCGAAAATGCCTGCGTGCCGCGAAAACCAAAGGTGCTGATCGCTTGCAGATCGATTAAGTCGTTACCTTGGCTAAAATCACTGACGATATCGCGATTGCTTGCACCTACGCCTGATTCATTAGCATTGGTCCAAACCAATTTATCATTGCCAGCGGCGCTTGTTAGCTCGTCAACCCCAGCACCACCCGTTAGCGTATCATTGCCGACGCCACCGGAAAGTGAGTCACTGCCGGCACCACCACTGATGACGTCATCACCGGTGCCGCCGACGATGGTGTCATTACCGGTGCCACCGTTGATAGTAGTGTTAACGCCGTCTTTAGCGAGGACTCTGTTATTGACACCGTCGGCTAAAGTGACGGTAGCGGTGCCGCCGATGACAACATTCCGTGCGCTGTTTACAGCGGATGTATCCAGACTCGAGATGGTGAAGGTGTTGTTTGCGAGATCAACAGAATCCGAGTCAGAGCCATCCACAAAGATATCATTAAGCACAAGAGTGTTGCCATTAGCGGCGAACGAGATGACATCGATGCCAGTTTTGTTGGCGAGTTCAGCGGAAGTGATTGCCGCGGCATCGCTAAAGCTTAAGGTGTCAGTGCCGGCTCCACCACTTAAGGTATCGCCGGCGATGAATAAAGCGTCGGTGGTATTGAAGATGTCAGTGCCAGCACCACCACTTAAGGAATCATTACCCGCACCACCACTCATGACATCATTGCCGGAGCCACCTAAGATGGTATCAGCACCGGTACCACCGTTGATGGAGGTGTTAACGCCATCTTTAGCGAGGACTCTGTTATTGACGCCGTCAGCTAAAGTGACGGTAGCGGTGCCGTTGATGACGACATCACGTGCACTGTTGACGTTAGCGGTGTCTAACGCAGTAATGGTGAATGCGTTGTTAGCGAGTTCGATGGCATCGTTATCTGCAGTATCAACGAAGACATCAGTGAGGGCCACGCTATTGCCGTCAGCACTGAATTCAATGACATCAATACCACTCTTGTTATCTAATTCTGTGCTCAATACGGTCGCTTGGTCAAGAAAACGTAAAGTGTCTGTGCCACTACCACCCTCTATGCTGTCATTAACATCAAATTCTGCTTCATAAAATTCAAATAAATCATTATCGGCGCCACCGTCAAGCGAGTCATTGCCGGTGCCTGCTTGCAGGGTATCATTGCCAGCACCGCCCATTAGCGTATCATCACCACTTCCCCCATCAATGGAGTCATTGCCAGTACCGCCGATAATGGAGTCGTTGCCGGCACCACCCTCTATGGTGTCATTACCGACACCAGCATCAATAGTGTCACTACCTCCTCCTCCAATCAATGAATCGTTGCCAGCATTACCAACTACTGAGTCATTACCACTCCCTCCAGTCAAACTGTCGTCACCAGCACCACCAATCAGAGTTGTATTATTATCAGATGATGGCGTATCTTCATTTGCGCTTTCTTCAGTATTATTATTGCTTATGTCGATATAAGCATTCTCAATCTCAATAGTCTCATGCCCTAATGTGGCAAATTGATTAGCATAAGGATTATTACCAGAACTCGCTTCTTGTCGGTTAATTAGATCCTCCACGAATTGGGTATTCAACCATACATCAGCAGACTGTCCGTCAGCGTCAGAAAATTGCAGGAAGAGAAAACTAAGTAGTGTGCCTTGCAGCGGATTGATATTGAGAATACCAGCAGGGTTGTACTTGATATTATTACCAAAAAGTCCTGTCATGGCTTTATGGAAAGCCAAGGTTCTAGTCAGCTCATGTAAATCGGTTAGCCCGGTTTGTGGGTAGATAGTCTTTAAATGGATAGCACCAATTTTACCATAACGTTGTTTCGGCGGTATTAACCCCGCATAATGAGCGGCTATGCCCATGATGATAATTTCAGTAACTGTATGCGGGATTTTACCGTATTGTCTTAGCGTCGTGGTAACCCGTGATTGCCAGGCATACCCAAATGTTTGCCAATTACGTCGGAATAGCGCGTTAGTGAGACTACGAAATGAATGTTCAAGCGTCCAGTTATAATTGCTCATTTATATACCAATCCATGGTTCGGCAGAGATATGTACGATTATAGCAGAGCGGGCGGCATGTTGAACACTTGTTTTGATTTGAGCAAACATTGCTCTATTTATTCCTACAAATTCATAGTGTTACCGATAGCGAGGCAATAATTGTACCAGGCGTTGTCTAACTATTTTCGGCAGGATCGTGCTAATTTCAATAAATTCGCTTCTTCAGGTGCGAAGGGAATAGAGCAAGGTCGCTTATGCTTAATGGAAAAGTTGAAAGGGCTTAACAAACTGTGATTCTAATGTGCTTCATCCCAACAATCCCCTACCCCGATAGCAACGGCTAAAGGAATTGATAGTAGATCGTTTTCACACATCGCTTTATTAATAAAATTAATGAGAGTTTCGACATCACTTTCTGCAACTTCGAAGACTAGTTCATCATGCACTTGCATGATCATATCGGCGTCAATGCTTTGTTGTTGAAGCCAGGCATCGATTTTTATCATAGCGAGCTTAATAATATCTGCGGCGGTGCCTTGTAGGGGCGCATTAATGGCCATACGTTCGGCGGCACGTTGACGCATAATGTTGCGAGCATTAATTTCAGCGAGATAGAGACGTCTTCCATAGAGTGTTTCAACATAACCTTGTTCATGTGCTTGTTTACGAGTATTTTCCATATAGGTTTTCACCCCTGGATAACGACTAAAATACAAGTCAACATACGCTTGCGCTTCTTTAGGTTCTATATTTAACTGTTGCGCTAAACCAAACGCGGACATTCCATAAAGTAATCCAAAATTAATCGCTTTGGCGCCACGTCGTTGCTCAGAGGTGACTGCATCAGGTGCCACACTAAAAACTTCTGCCGCTGTGGCGCGATGGATATCCATACCATTGCTGAATGCTTTTAGGAGGCTTTCGTCTTTTGAGAGGTGAGCCATGATGCGTAATTCAATTTGTGAATAATCGGCAGCGACGATCTTTTTCCCCGCAGGTGCGGTAAAGGCTTTGCGAATACGACGGCCCTCTTCAGTACGGACAGGGATATTTTGTAAGTTTGGATCGGATGAAGATAAACGTCCTGTGGCTGCAACAGCCTGGTGATAAGATGTATGAATCCTGCCGGTTTTAGGGTTAATTTGTTCGGGAAGCTTATCAGTGTAAGTCGATTTTAATTTGCTAAGACTGCGGTATTCGAGAATAATTTTGGGTAAGGGGTAATCTAGTGCAAGTTCTTGTAAGACATTTTCGGCGGTGGATGGCTGGCCTTTGGGCGTTTTTTTCAAAACAGGCAAGCCCAATTTATCGAATAATAGCGTTTGTAATTGCTTTGGCGACGCTAGATTAAAGGTTTCTCCTGCTATTTTATAAGCTTTGTTTTCTAACGCCTGTAAACGCTTACCCAACTCTCCACTTTGTTGTTGTAACAATGGCGCATCAATGAGTACGCCACGACGTTCCATATGGGATAATACCGAGACAAGCGGCATTTCGATATGTTTGTATACATGTAATAAGCCGGGGTGCTTGTTTAACATGGGGTGTAACTTTTCGTGTAATTGCAAGGTAATGTCGGCATCTTCTGCCGCATACGGGGCTGCTTGCTCGAGAGCGATTTGGTTGAACGTTAGCTGTTTTGCGCCTTTGCCGGCAATATCTGCAAAGCGGATGGTATTACAACCGAGATATTTAAGCGCAAGCGTATCCATATCGTGGCGATTGCCTGAGCTATTAATTATATATGATTCGAGCATAGTATCATTTTCGATACCTTGGAGACGAATACCAACGTTTGCGAGTATACCCATATCATACTTTAAGTTTTGTCCGATTTTCGCTGTGGCAACATCTTCTAGCAAGGGTTTTAATTGTTGTAACACAGATTCTTTATCAAGTTGTTCAGGTGCCCCAGGGTAGTCATGGGTAAGTGGGAGATAGGCAGCCTCATGCGCTTGGGTGGCAAATGACACCCCAACAAGCTCAGCTTGCATATAATTCAAAGAAGTCGTTTCGGTATCAAAAGCGAAGTATTCTGCTTGCTTGAGTTTATTTAGCCACTGTTTAAATTGATCATTTGTTAAAATGATTTCGTAATTTTTTTTCGTGAGCTTGGTCTCTTCAGGAGAATCTTCACCAAGTTGCTCACTGAGCCAACGTTTGAATTCCAACTCCCCATAATATTCGATTAAAGCTTTTTGATCGGCAGCCTGTGGCTTTAGCTCACTAATTTTTATTGGTAATTCGACATCGTGTTTGATAGTGACAAGTTGGCGCGACAAAGGTAATTGTTCAAGACTCTGACGTAAGTTTTCACCAACTTTACCTTTGAATGTATCTGCATGAGCAATAATATTATCTAAAGTTTTATGCTCATCTAACCATTTAGCCGCGGTTTTAGGGCCTACTTTTGGTACCCCCGGGATATTATCAACGCTATCGCCGATAAGGGTTAGATAATCGATGATTTGTTTGGGTTCAACGGCAAATTTGTCTTTGACACCGTCGTTATCGAGGAGCTTGTTTGTCATGGTATTGATCAGAGTGACATGGTCGTTGACGAGTTGCGCCATATCTTTATCGCCGGTTGATATTAAGGTATGCATACCTTGTTGGTCGGCTTGTGTCGCTAGGGTGCCAATAACATCGTCTGCTTCTACGCCTTCGATTGCCAATAAGGGCAAACCCATGGCGTGGATAATGTCATGCAAGGGTTGAATTTGGCTGCGTAATTCATCAGGCATGGGGGGACGGTTAGCTTTGTATTTGGGATAGAGATCATCACGAAAAGTCTTGCCTTTGGCGTCAAATACAACGGCTATGTATTCTGGCTCGTAATCATTGATGAGCTTACGGATCATATTGAGCACGCCATACACGGCCCCTGTTGCTTGGCCTTTTGAATTAGTCAAAGGCGGTAGAGCGTGGAAGGCGCGGTATAGGTAAGACGAACCGTCGATTAATACGAGAGGAGGTTTGGCGAGTGGATGTTTGGGGATTGTTGTCATGATTTATGATACTCTTGGAATTTTACGTAAGTCTTAAATATAAGTACGAATTATGTCAGTTTTTACTAAGGTAAGCGAGTCTGAGCTAGTAAAGTTTTTGGGCGATTATAGGCTTGGGAAATTATCTACATTTTCTGGTATTGAAGCGGGCGTTACCAATACCAATTATTGTGTGGTCACTGATCAGGGCCAGTACGCGCTTACTCTGTTCGAGCAAGATAGCCACGCTGATCTGCCTTTTTATTTGCAACTAATGAATTTTTTGGCTAAGCATGATTTGCCTTGCCCAATAGTCATTGCTGCTAAGCATGGTGAGTTATTAAAAACACTTAACGCAAAGCCAGCAACGTTACAAACGTGGTTGCTTGGTGAGTGCGTGCTGCAGCCTAGTGCGCAGCAATGTGCACAAATTGGTGACTTTCTTGGGCGTATGCATGTTTTAACCCAAGAGTTTACTCCGCATAAGCCGAGTTTGCGTGGGCTACAGTGGCGCAATGCAACAGCACGACGCGTATTGCCCAGATTGCCAGCAGATGAAGCGGCTTTACTGCAAGAAGAGCTTGCGTTCTTGCAACAATGTCCCTGGGACAGTTTGCCACGTGGCATTGTGCATGCGGATTTGTTTCGAGATAATGCGTTGTTTAATGTCCAACAATTAACGGGAGTTATCGATTTTTATTATGCGTGTTATGACAAC
Organism: Gammaproteobacteria bacterium; assembly: GCA_021773335.1. GTDB lineage: Bacteria > Pseudomonadota > Gammaproteobacteria > JAJFKG01 > JAJFKG01 > JAJFKG01. Next base: position 15,687 of record JAJFKG010000023.1, on the reverse strand, counting down.
TATCTTTTGGATTTGGCGACGGTGTATAATGATTGGTGCCTGGTTGATGGCAGAGAAGTGGAACAAGCAAATGCCCAAGCTTTATTGCAAGCCTATCAACAACATAGACTTTTGACTAAGATAGAAAAAGAGTATTGGAATGCAATGTTACGCTTAGCGGCAATGCGCTTTTGGTTGTCACGCTTAAATGATTTTTATTTTGCTAACGATGGAGCTTTGGTACAAATCAAAGATCCTCAAGTATTCAAACATATTGTGTGTTTACATAGAGATTCTAACTGCTAATAGGAGAAACCCTGATGACGAAGAGACCTGCAAAACCGGAGAGTATGTCGTGGATGATTCCATATATTACCGTTAAAGATGTAAAGCGCGCAATCGAATTTTATAAAGCGGCATTTGGCTTTGAACAGCTGCCTGATGAAATGGAAAAAGATGGTGAGTTATTGCATGCTGAGATGAGATACCGAGATCAGGTTATCATGTTTGGTGCTGAAGGTGGCTGGGGTGGTACCGTCAAAACACCGGCAAACAGCGGTGTGCAAGGCGCGATTAGCCTTTATGTTTATTGTGATGACGTAGATCAACTTTGTGCGCGCGCAGGAGAGGTAGGTGCTGAAATAATCGAAAAGCCGGTAGAGCAATTTTGGGGTGATCGTATGTGTATGCTTAAAGATTTGGATGGACATATTTGGAGTTTTGCGACCAATGTCGCTGAACATGGTCCTAAGCCTGTCTAAGGGTGGCGTTGGCTAGTGTGAATAAAGGCCCGATTAAGGGCCTTTATTTTATCTATTGCTAACAGAAGGCTAGTTTGTCGAGTAGCTTTAACATATGTTTGCGCTCTTCATGGCTAACAAAAGACGCATTAAAGGCATTGCGTGTTAACTTCCGCAAATCTTCTTTTGTTAATCCAAGCGCAGCTTGAGTAGCAGCAAAATTTTCTCCAATATAACCGCCAAAATAAGCGGGGTCGTCGGAATTAATTGTGACACACAATCCCATATCTAGCATTTTTTTCAAAGGATGAGCGGCAAGCGTGTTAAAGACTTTGAGTTTGACATTAGACAGAGGGCAAACCGTCAAAGGCGTTTGCTCTTCAATTAAGCGTTGAACCAATTTTTCGTCGTCAAGGCAACGTACGCCATGATCGATACGAGAAACCTTACACAAATCCAAGGCTTGCCAAATATACTCAGCTGGCCCTTCTTCACCTGCGTGAGCAACGGTCAGTAAACCCTCTTCAAGCGCTTTTTCAAATACACCGGCAAACTTGCTAGGCGGATTGCCGACTTCAGCTGATTCTAGCCCTACTCCAATAATTTTATCTTTGTGCTCAAGGGCTTGTTGTAAAGTTTGCATGGCCTCCTCTGCACTGTCTTCACGTACGAAGCATAAGATTAATTTGCTACTAATGTCGAGTAGCAGATGCCCTTTTTGCAGTGCCCTGTAAATGCCATTGACGACAGTATCGAAACTGACACCACGGCGTGTATGAATTTGTGGAACAAAGAAAATTTCGGTATGAATGACGTTGTCTTTTGCAACACGCTCTAAATAGGCCCAGGTCATGTCAAAAAAATCTTGTTCTTTTTGCAGAACGGTTGCGCCTAAATGATAGATGTCAAGAAACGATTGCAAGTTACTAAATTGATATGCTGCTTTGACTTCCTCAACCGAATTATAAGGCAATAGCGCATCGTTGCGTTTAGCAATTGTAAACATGAGTTCAGGTTCAAGACTACCTTCAATATGTAAATGTAATTCGGCTTTAGGTAAATTACGGATAAATTCTTTCATTGTTTCTCCCGATGCGACTGAGTAAGATGCCTATTTCATAGAGCAACCAAATTGGAAGCGCTAGTAATACTTGAGAAATAATATCGGGCGGTGTTAATAACATGCCGATAATAAACGCGACGACAATAATATAAGGGCGTTTGGTCGACAATTGCTTTGCGCTAACAATGCCGCTTTTAATGAGTAACAAGGTTAAAATAGGCACTTCGAAAGCAAGACCAAATGCAAAGAATAATTTAAGACAAAAATTTAAATAGAGGCCCATATCGGGCATAACGGTGATATTGTTAGGACCAACTGTGGTGAAAAAGCCAAAGACCAGAGGAAAGACCACCCAATAAGCGAAAGCTATCCCAATGTAAAATAAGGCAGTACTTGCGATTAATAAGGGCCAAGCGACGTGTTTTTCTTTACGATATAATCCTGGTGCGATAAAAGACCAGAGCTGGTACAAGATAAAAGGGATAGCGATCAAAGCGGACAAGATTAACGTTAGTTTTAATGGTGTTAAAAATGGTGTGGCAACGGCTGTCGCAATAATTCGGCTACCACGTGGTAAGTGTTGCATTAAGGGTAAAGCAAGAAAGTGGTAGAGTTGGTTTGCGAATGGATAAAGTGCTAGAAAGATTATTATGATACTAAGCAATGTAAAAATAAGTCGCTTACGTGCTTCGATTAAGTGATTAAGCAGAGGCGTATGCGCTTCTTCTTTAGTCACATGATCTTGTGAGTTACTTTTCTCCATTAGGTTTGTTTCTCACTTGGCTCATCGTCTTTGTGCTGTTCGGCTTGTTGTGCGCGGCGCAAGTTTTCTTTGAGTTGAGCGATTTGTAATTCTTGATCGATGTCGCGTTTGACACCATGCCAACGTAATTTTATGCGCTGCAACCAACGCCCGATAAAATGGGCGACTTCTGGCAGCCTCTTGGGGCCGATGACAATCAGGGCAATGACGAGTATTAAACCAATTTCCCAGATGCTTATATCAAACATTACGACGATGTTTCCTTAACTATTCGTTGTTTTGTTCGTTTTGTTGAGAGTCAGCTTCATCCTGCATCCCTTTGCGGAAGCTTTTCACGGCTGAACCGACATCTTCACCCATATTGCGCAAGCGTTTTGTGCCGAAAATCAATAAAATAATCAGTAAAATAATAAGAAGTGACCCAACACTAATACCACCTAATCCCATTTTTTGTTCCTCCGTGATGAGAATGCGAATACTAAAGCAATAATGCCCACTCCGGCCAGGGCCCAATCAAGCTTAGGCACAGCTGTGGTCGTATAATCACTTAAACCCATATTTAAACCAACACTTACAAGCAAAGCCAAGCCTGCTCCCAACCAAAATGTACGCCGTCGACTGACAAAACGATTACTATGTTCACGGCGAACGTTATCTTGTTTAATGCGGTTATTAAATTCTATTTGCCGTAATTGTTGTAAAGATTGATAGATCAACATTGGCATATCTGGGGCTTGCTCTGCCCAAAATGGCGCCAGCTTACGCACTTTGCGTATCATTGCTTTCGCGCCGACTTGTTGTTTTAGCCATTTTTCCAGAAAGGGTTTTGCTGTATTCCATAAGTCGAGCTCGGGATATAACTGACGACCTAAGCCCTCGACTGCGAGTAATGTTTTTTGTAAAAGGACAAGTTGAGGCTGCACTTCCATGTCAAAACGTTTTGCCGTTTGAAAGAGTTTTAGTAAGACTTGGCCGAAAGAAATATCTTTGAGTGGCCTTTCAAAAATTGGTTCGCAGACGGTGCGGATCGCTGCTTCAAATTCATCGACACGTGTGTTTGCAGGAATCCAACCACTTTCAACGTGCAGCTCTGCAACGCGCCGATAATCGCGCTTGAAAAAAGCTAATAAATTTTCTGCAAGATAACGCTGATCTTTAGGGCCTAAAGTCCCCATAATCCCAAAATCAACGGCTATATATTGCGGATTGCTCGGGTTGTCTGTGGCAACGAAAATATTACCGGGGTGCATGTCGGCGTGAAAAAAACAATCGCGTATCACTTGCGTAAAGAAGATTTCTACGCTTTGTTCGGCAAGCTTTTTTAGATCAATGCCATGCTTACGTAAGGCGTCGATATTTGAAATTGGGATGCCACTAATGCGTTCCATTACCATGACGCGTTGCCGAGTATAATGCCAGTAAATTTCGGGAATATAGAGCAGCGGTGAGTTAGAGAAATTTCGTCTTAGCTGCGATGCATTTGCAGCTTCGCGCATGAGGTCGAGTTCATCATGCAGCGTGCGTTCAAATTCTTGAATGACTTCAAGCGGGCGTAGTCTTTGTATATCGCGTGAAAAACGCTGTAACAGGCGCGCAAATGTGTAAAGCAAATCGACATCGCGACTAATTGCTTTGCGAATGTTAGGCCGTAAAATTTTAATAACAACTTCGGTGCCATCAAGTAACTTAGCGCAGTGTACTTGAGCAATGGATGCTGAAGCTAAAGCAGAGGGATTAAATTCTTGGAAGATGGTATTCAAAGGTTGTGAATAGGTTTTTTCTACAATCTTTTGTGCAAGCTCGCCGGGGAATGGTGGCACTCGATCTTGTAGCAAGGCCAACTCATTGGCGAGTGCTTCAGGTAATAGATCGCGCCGCGTTGAGAGCATTTGACCGAACTTAACAAAGATAGGGCCAAGTTCTTCAAGCGCCATGCGAATACGTTGTTCGTGCGGTAAATCTTTATTGTGAGTCCAATACCAGGGGTTGAGATAGGCTAAAAAACGCAGTGGCGCAAATAGTCGAGTTGCTAATACCACTTCATCCAAACCATGCCGTATCAGAATGAAGTTAATATGAATTAGCCGAATTATTTGTGCTATTTGTCGCACGCGCATTCCTTTTTGTAAGTAAAATGACCTAATCTCAGGTCAGGATATAAAGTATACACTTCATTCCGACATAACGAAATCTTAACGCGCGGGTTCGCAGAAAATCAGCCTTGTTGAATGGTAAGCTAACCCTAGTTTTCCAAGCGTGAGAGGCGGGCCTCTATGCGCTCATAGTCATCGCGCAGCTTATCGACATCAGAAAGAAAATCGTTAACCTCCTCGCGCGAAGGAAAATGTCGGGCTTCTTCTTGTAAATATTCACTCAAGTCTTGGCGCAGGGTAGTGGCGGTTTGTTTACTCCAGGCTAAGGTATTACGCGTAACATTGGCAATGCTATGGGCCGCAATATCGCCGACACAGTGTGACAGATGTTCTTCCCAATCGATATCAACATTAGCGAAGAAATCTTTGACGAGTTGACCCAGCTCGAGGTCACCGGTTACTGCAACATCTTGACTAAATGCAGCGCCTTTTTCGTTACTTTGTGTCCCCAGGCAGAATAAGCCAAAGGGTGTGCCACTGATTTGAGTATGGGTTGCACCCTGAAAGTTTTTTTGTAAATGCACGCCGTTTGCTGAGAAAAACAGATAAAATCGTATATCCAATCCACGCACATGAATTGCTACGATTTTATCGTTGAGGGGCGTCAAGCGAGAACGACTACTAGGATCGAGATGAATGTATTTGTTAATGGCATTTTCTAATGCATTGAGAAACAAGTCCGGTAGCATAGTTATTATCCTTAGGATCTCTAATATTTGTAGGCTCGGTGTATTGCCACAATTCCGCCGCTTAAATTAAAATATTCACACTTATCAAAACCAGCATCTAGTGCCATATTTTTTAGCGTTTCTTGATCCGGATGCATACGAATAGATTCGACAAGATAACGATAACTTTCTTCATCATTTGCAATTAGCTTGCCTAATTTAGGCAGTAGTTTGAAAGAATAAGTATCGTAGATAGGCTTTAAGCCTGGCAACCTGGGCTTGGAAAATTCTAAAATCAATAAGCATCCACCCGGTTTTAATACGCGCTGCATTTCTTGTAAGGCTTTTGATATATCAGTCACATTACGTAAACCAAAACCGATGCTGATGCAGTTAAAGTCGTTATCGTGAAAAGGCAAATATTGCGCATCCGCTTGTACAAATTCGATATTGTTGACGATGCCTGCATCTAATAGGCGATCACGCCCTACATTTAACATGGATGAATTAATGTCAGAAAGTACAACGGTGCCCCGCTCGCCCACTCGTTTGGCAAAGTCACGTGCTAAATCACCCGTGCCCCCGGCGAGATCTAAGACACGATTGCCAGGACGTATGTGGCTGAGTGCGATCACGCGCGGCTTCCACAGACGATGAATACCGAGAGACATTAAGTCATTCATGAGGTCATATTTATCGGCAACTGAGTGAAAGACTTCACCGACTAAACTGGCTTTGTCTTGTTTATTCACTTGCTGATAACCAAAGTGTGTTTTTTGTTCGTCTGACATTTTTCACCGTATCTACTGATTGCGGAGCAAAATTATACCTTAAGTCGATAGCCCATAGTATGCGGACTTCATGCTTCTCGCAGTAAATTACTATATAATGCAGCAAGAGAAATAACCTTATGGCTATCTTGCTGATTTAAATGATAAATATAGATAATAAGCATTCCATTGAATTCGCTTCGATAGAGCCTAGTGCGGAAGGGGCGCTGCTTGTATGCGCTGGCGATTGGACCGCCGGTGGGATAGCTATGCTCGATGGATTGATTGAAAAGCTCCGTTTGCCTGCGCAAGCAAGTGTGACGGTCGATGGTAGTCAAATTGTACAATTGGACTCTTCTGGTGCTTGGTTATTGCACAAACTATGTCAACGTGTTGAAGATCGGCAATCACAAATTCAATGGCAGGGTTTCGATACGGAACGCTCTAATCTGATTGCGTTGGTGACCCGACATGCCCAACGTATTGCTGAGAGCGGCAAGCCAGCTCTGCCTGGTTGGTTTGCACAATTAGGAAAAGGCGCTGTGCAAGCCCTTGAGCAAATTCTCCATGTGTTTGCTTTTATCGGAGAAACCGCCATCTATATGATGCGCGCTTTTCTCAACCCTCTGCGCATCCAATGGCGCCAATTATTGGGGGCAGTTGAAACCAGCGGTTATCAAGCATTGCCTATTATTGCTCTGTTAACGTTTTTAATTGGTGTAGTGTTGGCCTACCAGATGGGGCAACAACTCCGCAACTATGGCGCCAATATTTATATTGTTGATTTGCTCGGCATTTCAATGCTGCGTGAATTTGGGCCATTAATCGCAGCGATTATTATTGCTGGTCGTACCGGCGCAGCGTTTACCGCACAAATAGGGACGATGAAGGTCAATGAAGAGATTGATGCTTTGCGCACAATGGGTGTTTCCCCAACTGAAATGCTCATTTTGCCAAAAATGTTTGGCCTGTTGATAGCGTTGCCGCTGTTGACGATTTGGGCGGATATTTTTGGGGTTTTTGGTGGTATGGTCATTTCAAAAGGGATGCTGAGTATCGGCTTTACTAATTTCTTAGAGCGGTTTCAGGATGCAATTTCCTTCCGTACCTATTGGTTGGGTATGGTCAAAGTGCCGGTATTTGCATTGATCATTTCTGGTGTGGGTTGTTATCACGGCTTCCAAGTACAGGGTGATGCCGATAGTGTTGGGCACGAGACGACTCGTAGCGTGGTGCATTCTATCTTTCTTATCATTGTCGCTGATGCGATTTTCTCCGTTATGTTTGGTTGGTCGGATATGTAATGGACAGCCTATTTACTGACAATCAGCAGCCTGGTGAGCCGATCATCGAGATACGCGGTTTACGTACCTATTTAGGCGGTCAGTGGGTACACGATGGTATTGATTTGGATATTTTTCCGGGCGAAATTTTAGCGATTGTTGGCGGTAGCGGTACTGGTAAATCTACGCTCTTACGCAACATTATTATGTTGCAGCGCCCTACCGAGGGTACCATCAACATGCTTGGACGTGAAATCACCAGCTATGGCCCCACAGAATTGCGATCATTAGAGCGTAATTGGGGGGTAACCTTCCAACATAGTGCTTTATTCAGCTCACTGACTTTATTAGAAAATGTGTCTTTTCCGTTATTTGAACATACGGCCTTAAGCAAAAAATTGATCCATGAATTAGCCTTGCTCAAGATTGTGATGACTGGCTTAGACGCTGATGCGGCAATAAAATACCCGGCCGAATTAAGTGGTGGTATGCAAAAACGCGCGGCATTGGCGCGAGCACTTGCGCTAGATCCCCAGTTATTGTTTTTAGATGAACCAACGGCGGGTTTGGATCCACAAGGTGCGAGTGGCTTGGATGAGTTAGTACTGCAGCTCAAAGAAAATTTGGGGCTAACGATCGTTATGGTGACGCATGATTTAGATACTTTGTGGCGGGTTGCAGATCGAGTGGCATTCTTAGGTGAAGGCAAGTTATTATGTCTTGGCACGATGTCAGAGTTGGTTGGGTCACAACAACCAATTGTTAAGGAATATTTTTCTGGCCCGCGCGCACAGGCTGCACAGAAAAAATACAACGATAAAGGATAATTCCAGTCGATGGGATCTAAGGTCAATTACACAATTGTTGGCATGTTTGTCATCTTTCTAGGCGTGGCCTTGATCACTATCGCTGTATGGCTGGGTGAAGGGCTATCCCCGCATAAGCGTTATAACAAATACATCACCTATATGAATGAATCAGTGGCGGGATTAAGCGTTAATTCCGCAGTTAAATATAATGGTGTTGATGTGGGGTTTGTCGAATCAATCAAGTTGCGGCCTCGTCACCCCAAGCAAGTTGCCTTGTTGCTTGATATTGAACAAGGCACCCCCATCACAGAAGCAACACGTTCTATATTAATGGTGCAGGGGTTAACTGGGGTGGCCTATATGGGGTTGCAGGGAGGCTCACCTGATTCACCTCCGCTGTTGCCTCAAGCGGGCCAACGTTATCCTGTGATTATTTCAGAGCCATCTTTCATGGATCGCTTGGACACTTCTATTAAAGAATTAACTACAAATTTAAGTACCGTGAGTGCTAGTATTAACTCAGTGCTCGATGAAGAAAATCGCACTGCCTTAAAAAATAGTTTGCAAGAGTTGCAGCAGAGCTTGGCATATATCAAAAAGATTTCACGTAATACTGAAGTGGCAAGCCAACAATTTCCGCAAACGATTGAGCAATTACGCCAGGCCGCTGACTCATTAACTTCGATGGGTAATAAACTCGGTAAGGCGGGCGATAGCGTTGATAGGACCATGGTTGACGGACAGGTAGCGATGCAAACGTTGTCGACGCAGTTTATTCCACAGGCGACGAGCTTGATGGTCAACATGCAGGAGTTGACAAATAATTTAGAACATTTGAGCAAAGAACTCAATCAAAATCCCTCTATGTTAGTGCGAGGAAGACAACCGAAGCCGCCAGGACCTGGAGAAAAATAACAGGTGACAGCACACAAAATTGCAAGCTTTTTGCCGTGATGTTGTGTTTGGCCCAATGAAGTGGATATTATGGAATTAAAACAGCGCATCAAAATAAGTGTTATTCTCGTATTCAGTGCGCTGTTGCTGGGAGCATGCTCGGTATTAAAACCTGTTTCTGTGTCACCTGTAGCGACTTATACTTTAAGTGCACCGGTAGCGAAGAGTATGCGTGCTAGAGCTACACCACTGACATTATTAGTCGATATACCGCGTGCTAGCCCTGGATTCGGCAGTGCACAGATGGCCTATATCGAAAAGCCATATCAATTGAGTTACTTTAGTCAAAACAGTTGGACAGCCCCACCAGCATTGATGTTACAGCCACTCATTGTGCAGTCACTGGCAAAGACCGGGCGTTATAAAGCGGTTGCCGCTGCACCATTTACCAGTACGTTTGATTTGCGCTTATCGACGGACGTTGTGCGTTTACAACAAGATTTCATGCACAAACCCAGCGTCGAACAGTTGAGTGTGCAAGCACAATTAGTCGCTGGCTATAGCCAGCGCATAATCGCGACGAAGCGTTTCGATATTGCTGTGCCAGCTAGCAGTCAAACACCTTATGGTGGGGTGATTGCGGCTAACCAAGCAGTGACAAAATTGCTGCCACAACTAACGCGCTTTGTGGTGCGCAATAGCCCGCGCCAACCAAGAGTACATTCCTATTCTAAGCCGAGGAAAAGTATTAACGAAATGCTCAAAGATACGTATCCAAGCAATACACGGAGAGTTAAACAACCTACCCAGCGTCAACAGCCTGTTGGCCCTAGCTCAAGTGTGCGCGAGTTCAATGTGCCCACCCAATCTCCACATGTGCGCACGCTACATACCGGCTTGAGAACAATGAGTAAAGCTCGTTCTGTTCGCCAGGCAAGCTTCACTGCATCCAATAAAACTCAGCCCCCTATGGCGATACAAATCGATAAAGTTGTATTAGAAAAGCCGTTTCAAACAGAATATTCACAAGCACGGAGCAGCTAAAACGCGCGCTCATCCAGCGCCATCAAAACATCACTACCAGACTGCAAAGACGCAGCCAGCGCTTTTGTGCGAGGCAGCAAGCGCTGCATGAAAAAGCGCGCAGTTTGTAGTTTTGCCGTATAAAAGCCGTCATTATCATTGGCAAGCTGTTGCTGCGCTACTTTAGCCATTTGTGCCCACATGAAGGCTAAGGAGACTAAGCCAAGTAGGTGTAAATAATCGTTAGACGCTGCGCCGGCGGCATTGGGATCACTGTCAGCTGCTTTTAATAGCCATTGGCTAACTGTCTGTAAATCTTGTAACGCACCGTCTAGTGGTTGGATAAATGCAGCTAACTCTGCATCATCTCTGTTGGCAATTAGGAATGTTTGCACCGGCGTGATGAAGCTTTCTAATAGCTTGCCTTTGCTGGCAATGAGTTTGCGCCGCGTTAAATCTAACGCTTGAATGCCATTTGCTCCTTCATAGATTTGCGCGATACGCGCATCACGTACGAACTGCTCCATCCCCCACTCCGCTACATAACCATGACCACCATAGACTTGTAATCCGAGGTTACAGGCGTCAAAGCCATAGTCACTAAAAAAGGCTTTGACGACGGGGGTGAGTAGGGCGATACAAGCTTCAGCTTGGTTGCGGGTAGTTTCGTCAGTATGGTATTTACTGTAATCAACTTGCATGGCCACCCAGCTTGCGAGCGCGCGCGCACCTTCATTGAGGGCTTTCATCGTTAACAACATGCGACGCACATCGGGATGCACGATAATTGGATCGGCATTGCTAGCGGAGGCTTCGGTGTCATCAGCGGCGCGGCCTTGCCGACGCTCTTTAGCGTAGGTGGCCGCATTTTGGTAAGCGATTTCAGCAAGTCCTAAACCTTCTAAGCCAATTGCTAAGCGTTCTGTGTTCATCATGGTAAACATTGCGCTTAAGCCTTGGTTGAGTTCACCGATTAAAAAGCCCGTGGCATCTTCGTAATTCATGACACAAGTGGAAGAGCCTTTAATTCCCATCTTGTGTTCGATAGAACCACAGTGCACACCATTGCGCGCACCAAGTGAACCATCATCCTTAACGAGAAATTTGGGTACGAGAAAAAGACTAATGCCTTTTACACCGGCTGGTGCGTCGGGAGTGCGTGCAAGTACCATATGGATGATATTTTCTGTTAAGTCTTGTTCGCCGCCAGTAATAAATATTTTAGAGCCGGTGAGTTTGTAGCTGCCGTTTGTTTGCGGGATTGCTTTGGTGCGCAATAACCCCAAGTCTGTGCCGCAATGGGCCTCGGTTAAACACATGACGCCAGCCCATGTGCCATCGACAATTTTTGGTAAATAGGTTTGTTTGAGTTCATCATTGGCGTGACTATGGATGCAGTAATAAGCACCATGACTGAGGCCAGGGTAAAGACTAAAAGCAACGTTGCTTGAGCATAACATTTCTTCGATTAAGACATTAACCATTTGAGGAAAGCCTTGCCCGCCGTACTCAGGATCGGCTGTGAGTGAGGTCCAGCCACCTTCGGCAAATGTTTTGTAGGCTGCTTTGAAGCCTTTTGGCGTCGAGACAGTCCCATTATGAAATTGACAACCTTGTTGATCACCGGTTTGATTGAGTGGCAATAATAAAGTTTCAGCAATCTTGGCGGCTTCTTCCAGCACGGCATCGACCAAATCATCACTGACTTCGCTAAAAGCAGGTAGTTGGTACAAGTGTTCTTCTGCGTTAAAAACTTCATTGATCACAAAGCGCATGTCGCGTAGAGGAGCTTTATAAGTTGGCATAACAATATCCTATGTCATAAAATTTGTGCTGTTTTTGTTCGTTTTGATGGTTTTAATTAGGGCGTATTTATAGTGCTTTTTTAGTTATTTTTCAAATCACTAACTTATTAGATGTTGTGGGTATTCTATAGTGAAGTGCGATAGTCTCAGAGTGATGTATTAACCCGTTGAAACTACTATCAAACAGGAGACTATCGCACTTCACTATAGAATCTGCTGTTGGCAAAATTGCCGGGTGTTACCCGTTACAATGGCCATTACTACGTCAAAATTCAAGGTGGTAGTGACATCACATTGGAGGACAATGATGGCGATACAACACAGTGGGCGCGTATTGTGCCGGTTAATCCCTAAAATGCCGCCCAAGCGCCTCGGTAATGATATATTCACCCGCTAAGGTGACTAATGTTTGCCGTGCACGTGCGGAGGCTTGCGCCTTCTCTTCAAACCGTTGATACACTCTGTAGAGTGCATCCAGCCAGGCAATGTAATACGTACGGATCGGCGCATCAAAATACGCATGTGTCCCTTTTAATTCTAAGGTAAAGCGGTGTGCGAGGCGATGTTCAAGCGTATCTTTATGGGGTAGCAATATAGGTAAGATGTCGTCTGCTTGTGTCACCAAATTATTCAAGCTGGTAGCGATACATTGCCATTGCTGTTGCCAGGTGATTTGGCAATCAGCAAGAACGGCCTGCGCCAACGCGCCTTTATTTTCATAGTGATGGTAGAGATTGCTTTTGCTCGTTTTCAATCACTGAGCGATATCTTCCATCGTGGTTTGATGAAACCCTTTTTCAGCAAATAAGGTCTTGGCGGCCACTACACACTGGTGCGGTGTCAATGTGGCGGTGTTGTCCTTGTCCTGTGTCATGGGATTTTCTCCTTAGCGCGCGGCATCATAGCGCGTTTAGGGTAACGTCTCCATTCCGTGATGACTCCCGGGAGTTGCCCCGGGTTTTGGTGTGGAAAACTATTTGTCGGTTAAACGTGCGTATTTGTGGACCTGCCCATTCACAATAAATCCCAACCGTTGTGCCGCTGGGATCAGCTCGTGGGTCTTTTCACATTGGAATTTGTGTCGCAGTGCCATGAAATAGTCCTCGACCGTCCGCTCTGATAACTGCAAGTGGTCGGCGAAGGCTTTCATGGAGCTATGGTGCATGAGCGCCGTTAGGGGCTCTGTGGAAGAACTGATAAAAACATACCTTTCAGGATAAAAGGCTTGGAGTTAGAATTTTTCTGCGGCTTCTAATGCTGAATGGATTGTTTTGAATGGCAGTAATAATGATAATGGCTCATCTAATAAGGGTACTGCACCAAAACTGGCATACCACTTTGCAACTTGCTCATTCTTAGCATCGATTAAAAGCGCCACACCGCCTGCTTGAGCGGCGACTAAAAGACAGCGTTTCCCTGCTGTAAGCAGTAACTGACCACCAAGACCCTTGCCTTGTACAGAAACATCGACAGCCAAACGACCCAGGCGAAATACTGGTACTTCATATCTTGCCAAACCACGCTTGATTATCTCAGGTGTGCGTTCATACGTAATAGATGCAGGACTTACACTATAAAATCCCAAAATTTTGTGTGTTTCACTATCAAGCGCAAGATATGTTTTTGCGCCGCCCTTCTCATGATTTTGTCTTGCGTGGCGATGCAGAAATTCATTGAGCTTAGCATCTCCGCAATTAAAGTCGGTACGATCATGAAGTTTATTAATAGGCTCTTCACGCCAAATTGGTAGGCTCATGATTGCTTTGGTAACGCAAATGCTGCTGCCATCAGTTTTTTATTAGGCGCAGGTGGATTATCCAAAAGGTCTAAAACATGCAAACTGTCATTTTCAGATAGTGCTATATGTTCGTTTTCATCGATAACTCTTTGCGCTGCTGATACAACGTTTCGGATCACAAACTCTGTTAAGTTAGTATGCTGCAAAGTAGCTGCACGTATCAACAGTGCTTTTTCATTTGATGCGATACGTAATGACATTCGATCATTGGTTTCTACTGGTATTTGAGGCATTGATAGGCTCTCCTTTAACTGTACATATTTAAATTGTACGCCATAATCTCTCGCATTGCAAATTGTACGCATTGAAAACGCACATCAATAGTGCCAAAAACATCTGTTTTTGGAATACACTCTGATTACCTTGCTAATTGCATCTTAAGGCAGCAAAATACAGTCCCAAAACTAATTCCAATACATATTGTTCCGAAATGCCAGTATTTTAATGTTTTTGGGACGAAATTATGAGTTTGAGAGGATAAAATGAAATTTGGTTATGCGCGTGTCTCAAAAAATGAGCAAAGCTTAGACGTGCAAGTTAGAAAGCTACAAACGGCTGGCTGTGACGAAATATTTAAAGAAAAAATTTCTGGTGCCAATGATAACCGACCGCAGTTAAAAGTACTTTTGGCGAAGCTGCGCAAAGGTGATGTTGTCTGCGTTGTGCGGTTAGATCGACTGGGGCGTCGTATGATAAAGCTGGTAGAGCTGATCAATGAATTTAAATCAAAAGGCATAGAATTTGTCGCACTAGAAAATAACCTTGATACGACAACACCAATGGGGATGTTACTTTTCAACATTTGTGCCGCCTTTTCTGAAATGGAGCGGGAATTAATTCGTGAGCGAATTAAAGCAGGACTAGACTCGGCTCGTGAAAAAGGTCGCAAAGGTGGTCGTCCCAAAGCGATCACTCCCGAAATGGCAAAGATGATTAATGCTTTTAGGCGGTCTGATGATATGTCCGTAAACCAAATCTGCAAAGCAGTAGGGATTTCACGCTCAGTTTACTATCGCTTCGTCAACGATAAAGCTACCCAAGAATAATTGCCATAATTTAAGTCGCGCGGAAAGCAGATTGAAAAAATTGAAAGCTAATTGGTTAAGTTTGAGTGCGTTTGCCATGTCTGGTTAGTGCAGTTTGGGTGTTTGTCGCACCTGGGCTGCACGCTGTATTTGCCATGCTGGCATGGCAGCACTCATTAGAATACGTCCCCATACAATTGTCAATAGCCTCGTATTCTTGCGCTGTTGATGCTGCCAAATAGCCGCACAATAGAAGTAGGTTTGTTCCGAGTTGTTTTGGCCAGCATCGTCATTTACTCAACTCGCCTGTGTTGATTAGCCATTCGTGCAGTGCCGCCTGTTAAGGGATCCATCACACCTAAATAGAGCGAATAAAAAAGTGCTTCACCAATCGTCATGGCCCCTAGTTTGCGCTTTATCGTTTGCAGATGGCCCGTGATGGTATGTTGGCTGTTGTGCATGGCCTTACCGATCCGCGCTGCCGTTAAGCCTTGGGCGGCATAGTGCAAACATTCACACTCTTTGGCGGTTAAGCTGGGCTGTGGCCCCTGCGGCGCTAAAAGCACACGTTCGCGTAACTTGGCATTGTTTATAATGAATAGATTGGCGCTGGGTGGGTGTATTGTCTTTATCAAGGGGCACAATAGGCGCATCGCCTTGATACTGACTTGCTCCAGTTTTATCAATAAGTGTCGTGCATTGTGTCCTGCTGGGCGAGAAGCGTAAAACACAAAGGTGCCTTCGTGACAATGGCGGATGAGATAGTCTGCGGGTTTCTTGTCGGTATCGCTATCGAGTTGTTGACTGAGCTTAATGAGTGCCGCTGGTGAGGGACATCTGGCTTCGCCAGCGGCGCAAAATACGTCAAAGATAGTCGATACACCGACCACAGTGCCATCCTTCAATAGGAGGTA
>JAJFKG010000022.1 GCA_021773335.1 Gammaproteobacteria bacterium | reverse complement strand
AATTGTCTTTAGTTGAGAACCAGATAAGGGACCAGTCACTGCCATACCCAAACTTTGACTCCAATACGATTCAGTAAATCTATCATACATTAACAAATTACTGTTGTATAGTTTTCCAGAAGTTCCAAACTCTACTTCTTTGCCATCTATAATTCTCTCAAAGACCTGACTCGTATAACACAGTGGACAATAAGTTACAGAGACAGGGATTTCTCCAACTTTATCATTTACAATTTCATGCCAAACCAAAATGAATAGAGGGTAAGCTTTTGCCTCACCGTTAATTTCCAATCCAATTACAATATCAGAATCAGACATAAAATTAGAATCCGAAATATCTGCAAATATGGGATTGTCAATTGAAGGTATTCCATCTTTTGGTGGTCCTCCACCTTTGATTTTGTCTAGTGGTATAATGTGTTTTTGACCATTTGTTTCCATTACAGTGTAGGTGAATTCATTTGGTTCAGAAGTAATAATGAATGTCTCATTAGATGCAGAATCTACATTTGGTAATTGTAAGCTAGAAGAGATTAAAAAAATTGCAATTATTATTGCAGATATTCCAATTATTAAAAAAAATTTTTGATTCAAATTAGTATGAGATTAAATTTAGAATATTAAACGATTCTTCCAAATTAAAAACTAAACATAACACCAATGAATAAAATTAGACAGTTTTGGGAATTTGGGTAAATTCTGGCTTAGTAAAATAATTAGAAGCCATACCTGCAGTAAACAAAGGTATCAGAGATAATATTGCTAAATATTTTAGACTCTTATTCATTAAACAACCAACTAAATTTTAATTAAAAAGAATTTATCCAAATTAACGACATATAAAAAATCAAATTGGGAATTATTTTAAATATCAAACTTGTTTGCTTTGTTCATAGCAAAAAGGATTACAGTAGTATTAGATGATGATCTTGTGAAGAAACTACATCAGAAACAAGCATACCAAATCAAAAAAACTTTGAAAGCAATAAGTTTCTCAAGAACAATTAATGATACATTGAAGAAAGCAATGAAATAATTAAAAAAATGTATTAAATTGATTTAAAATAGTTCATAATAAAAAAATAAAATTAGTTCAAAGAAGTGTTGATCATTGTTTTGAAGGATTCTTTTGTTAAAGCACCTGCTTGTTGTGAAACTATCTTACCATTTTTGAAAATAGCAAGTGTAGGAATACTAAATACATTGTATTTTGATGCCAATTCATTTGCTTCATCAACATTTACTTTGACAAATTTTACCTTACCATTATAGTCAGATGCTAGTTCTTCAACTATAGGACCTACCGCCCTACATGGACCACACCATTCAGCCCAAAAATCTACAAAAACAGGTGTTTTTGAGCGTAAAACTTGGTCTTCAAACTGTTTGAAATTTTTTATGTTATCTAATTGACTTGTCATATATGTTTAAAGTGAAATGACTATTTAGAGAGATTCCCAAATTCAAACCAAAATAAAAATGGAAGTAAATTGGGAATTTGGTTATATGCAACTTTTGTCATATTATTTCTATGTTACGTATGAATGATACCAATGACGAGCTGGGGTATTTTTTCGGAAAGATGGATAAAGAATTTCTAATACTTGAAAGCGTAATTAAAAATGCATTAGAAAAAATCCAGATTTATGAAAGAAATGTTGAACAAAATGAACTAGAGTAAAGGTATGGATTTTACAATGTACTGGTTCATGTTACCAGTCTCAACGTTAGTTGCAACTGGTGCAATGCTTGGAGGTATTGGGGGTGCTGCAATGTTTATGCCAATTTTCTTGATTGTTTTTCCATTATTAGGTCCAGAGTTTGCAATAGCAGGCCCAGTTGCAGCTATTGGTGTAGCATTACTAACAGAAGCTTTTGGTTTTTCTTCAGGTTTAATTGGATATTTACGCAGACATTTGATTGACTTTAAAGTTGCAAAATCACTTATCATAATTGCAGTTCCTTCAGCAATTATAGGTTCTTTTCTTTCTCAATATGCAGATCCAGACATGTTAAAAATCATGTATGGTACATTGATGTTAATTCTAACATACATTATGTTAAAAAGACCAACAACTAAAGAAAAAGATCAGATTACAAATGACACTCTATCAGGCAAGTTTGAGCATATTGGACATGAAAGAATCATAACAGACAATGAAGGTAATTCATTCAAGTATCATCTATGTCATCCTGGAAAAGGTAAAGTGTTTACAAGCATTGGAGGATTCATCACAGGATTAATGTCAGTAGGGATCGGTGAGATAGTAACACCTCAACTAGTAAAACAATGCAAAATGCCAGTATCTGTAGCTGCAGCTACATCTGTTTTCGTGATTATACTTACTGTTGCTGCCGCTTCCGGAACTCATGTGTATTCTCTAGTTTCAGAAGGAGGAATGAATGCAGTTCCTTGGCATTTGGTAGTGTATACTGTTCCAGGCGTAATAATTGGAGGACAATTAGGAAGTAGGCTACAAGGAAAGATAAATTCTGAAAAAATGGAAAAAATATTTGCAGGATTATTTGGAATAATTGGCTTTGCCATGATTTCAAAAGTATTTTTATGAAATTGGAAAATAGGTTAAATTCATTTACGAAAATAAAACAGACAGATGTTTTTTCAAAAATAAAAATCAAATCCAAAGGTAAAACAGTACATTTGAATGAGTATGATCATCAAACAGTAGAATGCCCCATATGTAACCGTGAAATACAACCATATTGGGAACCGCGATATAATGGAGTTAGAGCAAAGTGTAATAAATGTGGAGTCAATTGGGCCGAATCATAATAAATTTAACATAAAATATTTCTTTTACATCATTTGAAAATTAAATTATTTGAACATCTTGCCAAAATGCCACATGATCTTTGATCTTTTTTGCAAGAAATGAAGGTTTTGGATAATACCAAGCACAATTTTTGTTAGTTTCTCCATTGACATTTACAGTAAAATAATTTGCTTTGCCTTTCCAAAGACATAGTGATGTAGACTTTGTTTCCTCAAAATATTCTTTTTTTATGGAACTCATTGGAAAATAGATATTTCCTTCAAGACTTATTGTATCATCACTTTCAGCCAATACAATATCATTCCAAATTGCTTTCATAAATTAAAACTAGAAGATTATAATAAAAAATTTCTCCCAAATCGCATCAAGTAATTAAATTTAATCATCTACTTCAATTGGAATTCCTATGTTTACAACAATAAATTTAGGGGGCTTGGTTTTTAACATCCATGTTTTTGGTTTGTGCAATACAACCAAGTAATTAGATTTTACTGCAATGTTGTAAATTTTTGCAGAATCTGCATTAATTCCAGATGGCACATCATTTGAAATTACATATGCATTAGAATCATTAATTGCAGAGATAACGGAATAGTAGGGGTCTAGGATATCTCGATTAATTCCAATACCAAATATTCCATCCAATATCAATTCAGAGGTGTTAATTTCATCTAAAACATTCTGTAAATTTTTAGAATCAATTATCTGAATTTTCTGATTCTTTCTAACTAATGATAAATTCAGTTTGCCAGGAGTACTAAGAGAGTTTTTTGTGCCTAAAACGACTAGTTTTAGAGAAATTCCATATGTTGAAAGATGTCGGGATGCAGCAATTACTCCTCCTCCATTATTGCCATGTCCTGCAATAACTAGAATTTTTTTGATATTACGTTTCTTGATTATTTTTAATGTTTGATTACAAATTTCCCGTCCAGCATTTTCCATCATTAGTTCAATTGGCATGCCATAAGAAACAGTCTTTTGATCTATTGATTTCATTTGTTTAACAGTGACATAGTGAAAAGAGAATTTATTCAAGTATTATTTTTAAAA
>JAJFKG010000021.1 GCA_021773335.1 Gammaproteobacteria bacterium | reverse complement strand
CCCCTTGAGAACCTGCAATACAATTTCAAATTTCGCTGCTGAAGACCATCTCTTGTTTTTTGCCATTGTTACCTCCAATCGGAGGCATTATCTCTCAAATTCGGCTAAATGTCTGGTCTAAAATATGGGGGGCATTATACTTGATACGGCGTTAATCGATAGCCTGATTGAAGAAAATCCATTAGATAAAATCATTATAAAAAAAATCTTAGATCGCAAGTACGCCAAAAGTGATTACAAAGTTGAACCCTTTTCGCGTCAGGAAATTAAAGCTATCCTCGACACAGCAACAGGGCAACTGAAAAACTTTATTCAGTTTGCACTCTTCTCAGGCCTGCGACCATCTGAATCAATTGCGTTAAACTGGTCAGATATTGATTGGGAAACAGAGTCTCTTAATATTACTCACACTATCGTGTACCAACGTGAGAAAGATGAGACGAAGACTGAAGCTAGCCGGCGAACAGTGAAGCTGCTAGCACCAGCTGTGGAAGCTTTAGAAAATCAAAAGAAATTTACTTTCTCGAAACAAGGTAAAATTTTTAATGACCCCTTAACTAGCAAGCCCTGGCTCGGGTCCGGCCAAATAAGAGAGCGCTGGGAACCTCTGCTCAGAAAAGCTAAGGTGCGTTACCGCAATCCTTACCAAACTCGCCACACCTATGCCTCCACTATGCTCTCCAACGGTGAAGATATCATGTGGGTGGTTGCCCAGATGGGGCATGTCGACATGCAGATGGTGATGCGCACTTACGCTAAGTGGATCCCTGATAATAATCAGTTAGCGGGTTATCGGACTCGCAATGCTTGGGACAGTTTTTTATTAAATGGCCCCAATTTGGCCCCAAAAAGTGATGCTGAAGAAGAGGAAGAACTAAAAGCCGATATAAAACAATTAGTTGCGGAGTATAAGATGGCGTCCCCAAGGGGATTCGAACCCCTGTTACCGCCGTGAAAGGGCGATGTCCTAGGCCTCTAGACGATGGGGACTAGAGATGTATTAAATACAAAATACTCGATTAAAATCATCTTTCAGAAAATGCTTTTAACCGCCTCAACTCTCTGGTGGAGCCAGGCGGGATCGAACCGCCGACCTCTTGCATGCCATGCAAGCGCTCTCCCAGCTGAGCTATAGCCCCGAGTTGAGGGGACGCATTCTAAGCAGCCAAGGGAGTGGTGTCAAGATAAACCCCATACCCACACAGGCCATTTATGAAGCGGGCCACTAGGCCAAAGCACCCAAGGTCGCTTCTGCCACCTAACAAGCGTCAACCAACATCAGTTGGAAGCGGTTTCTCCGCCTTGTTCACGTATAAACCAAACTGCCTTATCCAGCCTCTCTAGGCACCGCTCTTTACCAAGCAAACGCAAAGTATCATCAATCGATGGCGAGATAGTATTACCAGTGACTGCAACGCGGATGGGTTGGGCCACTTTGCCCATTTTCAGGCCCAGGGCTTCCGCGCTATCTTTGATAACCTGGTGGATGCTCGCTTTTTCCCAATCGCCCAAGCCATTCAATTGCCCATGCACATGACGTAACACGTTCGCTGCTTCTGCGGTCAAATGTTTTTGTGCCGCCGCTTCATCATAACCATCCACTTCAACGTAAAAACAACGACTGCGCTCAGCCATTTCAACCAAGGTCTTGCAGCGCGCACTTAACACAGCAGCCACTTCGGCAAGTTGCGGTCCATGCTGATAGTCAATGCTAGCCTGCTGCATATACCATTCTAAATGCCTTGCTAATTCTTCTGGCGCCATCGCCATCATATGTTGTTGGTTCAACCATAATAGTTTGTCTGGGTCAAAACTCGCTGCGGCTTTATTCACGTCAGTCACTTCGAATAGCTTTTTCATTTCATCAAGTGAAAAAATTTCTTGATCCCCATGCGACCAGCCTAAACGTACTAAATAATTTAATAATGCTTGCGGCAAATAACCTTCATCACGGTATTGCATGACACTCACTGCACCATGACGCTTTGATAAACGTTTACCATCTTTACCTAAGATCATGGGCACATGTGCATATACAGGAACCTCCGCACCCAAGGCTTGCAATATATTCATTTGTCGTGGCGTATTATTTAAATGGTCATCACCGCGAATGACATGCGTCACGTGCATATCCCAATCATCAATAACAACAGTAAAATTATACGTCGGCGTACCATCACTACGTGCAATGATTAAATCATCCAACTCAGTATTGTTAAAAACCACTCGTCCACGAATCAAGTCATAGACCACGACGTCACCCTCTTGTGGATTTTTGAAACGTATCACATGCGGGACATCTGTTGGTTGTTCATCAGTAGGTAAATGACGACAACGTCCATCATAACGCGGCTTTTGTTTATTGGCTTGTTGTGTTTCACGTAATTGCGCTAAACGCTCTTTACTGCAATAGCAACGATACGCATTACCTTCTGCAAGCAATTGCTCGCGCACTTCATCATAACGCGCAAAACGCTGTGTTTGATAGAATGGTCCTTCATCATAATCTAGCCCAAGCCATTGCATACTATCAAGAATCGCGTCGATTGATTCTTTGGTAGAACGCTCACGATCAGTGTCCTCGATGCGCAAGATAAACTTACCCTGCGTCTTATGTGCCTGCAACCAACAATACAAGGCAGTACGCGCACCGCCAATATGTAAATAACCTGTTGGGCTAGGGGCAAAGCGAGTTCTAACCGTCATCGTGACCTCTTATGGCATAGTGTTAATAGAGGCGTGATTCTAACCATGACTGACATAAAACGCCAATTGGCTAGAGAGAGTCTGTGTATAAATCCAGACAAAAAAAAGGGGCCAGTGGCCCCCTTTTCTATTTCAGAACAATACTTAACCAACTTGCTTGACGGGATTAGCGCCTTGGGTAGCCGGTTGTTGCGCATTAACAGCAGCAGGAGCTGTTGCTTTATTCGCATTATTACGAGCAATATTCATATTGCCTTTATTGGTGTTAGCCACAGCTTTGGCAGCTGGAGCAGCTTGTTGTACAGTCACATTAGCGGCTGAAGGCATATTTTTATCGTTTACACTACTACCACCAAAAATACTGGCTTGAGCAACAGAAACGGCTAAGATTGACATAGCTGCAGCAAATACAATCTTCTTCATAGTATGATTTCCTTTTATATAGTTACGTTAGTCTGACTTGTTGTCTTTCAACAACCTGTTCATTATCGACACAAATTTATATCGACCCGCGCAGCTTAACAAACCTATGTTAACTCCATGTGACAGGAAATTTTTGATTTTGTAACAACAACGTTACAAAATCAGAAAAATGTCTATTAAATGCTTGCTTTTCCATGCGAAAGTGGCATGATTGCTCTTACGGTGGTGACGAAGTAGTGATAAATATCCTATAAATCATACAGTTAAGCAACAACCTCCCGCAGCCTCAGTCACACATTAAATACCACCAGGCGCACCTTCTGACAAAAGATGCTGTTTTTTAGGCTATATTTGCATTAAGAGTTATGTAAACGCTTTTAGGACACGCCATCATGAGCCAAACAGAGCAAAATGACAATCCAGGTAGAGAACGCGAAGATGACTTCGATGTAGACGGCGAATTCTCTGAGGCCTATGTTGAAGACATCGACACCTTCGACGATGACAGTCGGCTTCAAACTGACAAGAAAAAAGAAGCACGCGACTTACACAAAATTCGTCGCTCGATAGAAGATCACTTGGAACGTAAGCGTTTGCGCGAGATGCAAGACTTACCGTTTGATGATGACTTTGATTTCGATTTCGATGAGGACGACGGCAAATAACACCGTTGCCCTCACCTAATTAATTCCTGAGCTAAGCTATGCCATTTGAAAAAATTCAATGCGGTTTTGTTCTGGATCATACGCATAGAAAAATTTCTTGCCCCCAGGGGTTTTAACTGGTGGCGATACCGTCTGCACTCCCAACGCCGTTAATTGCTGATAAACTTTACCGGCATCCGCAACCTGCAAACCCATGTGATTATAATCGAAATCTGCAATTGCGTTGGGGTGTGCCGGCTTACCACGCGGTTTGATATATTGGATCAACTCAAGCACCATGCCATTTTTCGCTTGTAATTTAACATTACGCAACTTGACATGATGCTCACCCACGCCTTTTGAAATAGCTAAACCTTCACGCAAATCATCGCTTTTCACCTTGAAACCTAAGAGGTCGCGGTAAAAACTGACTTCATTATCCATGTTTCTAACAGTGATCGCGACATGACTTACTCCCAGCACGGTAGGCCGTGGCTTCTTCTGACCAACTTGGGTTGCATGTTTGACCGCAACATCAGGTTTCGCTAGCACTACATTCGTTAATAATGCGCTTAACAGAATTATCCCAGCACCTAAACAACCTTTTTTTAATATATTCATTCCTCACCTCTCGACTTAATAAATTAACTAGCTCCATAACAAGGCCCTATTACAATTCGAACTTAATCCCTTGCGCCAACGGCAACTCAGCCCCCCAATTAATGGTGTTGGTTTGCCGACGCATATAGGCTTTCCAGGCATCAGAACCCGATTCACGGCCCCCGCCAGTATCTTTTTCACCACCAAATGCCCCACCAATTTCTGCCCCTGAAGTTCCAATATTAATATTCGCAATCCCACAATCGCTGCCCCGCGCTGACAGGTATAGTTCTGCATTGCGAATATTATTGGTAAACAATGCTGAAGAAAGTCCTTGACTAACACCGTTTTGAATGGCGATTGCCTGTTCTATCGTACTATACGATAGCAAATATAAAATTGGCGCAAAAGTTTCGCGTTGCACGATATCCCAATCTGCTTGCGCTTGAACAATCGTTGGCTCAACATAATTACCAGTTTGTTTAATCGCTTTACCACCACACAGAATCTTGCCGCCCGCAGCACGAATCTCATCTATCGCTTTACCATAAGCAGCTGCTGCTTCGCTATCAATAAGCGGTCCCATATGCACGCCAGATTCTAATGGATTGCCAACTACGACTTGTTTATAAGCCTTGACTAAGCTTGCCTTAACTTCATCATAAATAGACTCATGAATAATTAAACGTCGGATTGTGGTACAACGCTGCCCTGCCGTGCCCACTGCACCAAACACCACCGCTGGAATCACTAATTTCAAATCCGCGGTTTCATCAATAATCACCGCATTATTGCCGCCCAACTCCAACAAGCAGCGACCCAGACGTTTTGCTACGATCGCCGCCACGTGTCTACCGGTAGGCGTTGAACCAGTAAAAGAAATTAAGGGCAAACGTTTATCCGCGACAAACTGTTCTGTCAGTTCAACTGTCTCTGGTATAAAAAAAGAAAAAATACTTTGATAACCACAACGTTGCATGACTTGATTACAGATATGTTGTACGGCGATCGCACATAAAGGTGTCTTTGTAGAAGGTTTCCAAACCGTCGTATTACCCGCAATTGCTGCGATAAAAGCATTCCATGCCCAAACCGCAACAGGAAAATTAAATGCGGATATCACTCCGATAGTACCAAGGGGATGCCATTGTTCATACATACGGTGCTCAGGTCGCTCTGAATGCATCGTATAGCCATATAACATGCGTGACTGGCCAACTGCAAAATCTGCAATATCAATCATCTCCTGTACTTCACCATCACCTTCGGCTTTGGGTTTACCCATTTCATACGCGACCAAACTTCCTAGTGCATCTTTATATTCACGCA
Organism: Gammaproteobacteria bacterium; assembly: GCA_021773335.1. Lineage (GTDB taxonomy): Bacteria > Pseudomonadota > Gammaproteobacteria > JAJFKG01 > JAJFKG01 > JAJFKG01. The sequence goes on along the minus strand of JAJFKG010000021.1, from coordinate 28,437 downwards.
AGGCATCGGCTACTTGACGAATAAATTCACCACGTACTGGTGCAGGCACCTTGCGCCACGCTATAGCTGCCGTTTGAGCTCGCTTTACAATGGTCTGATAATCTTCTTCGCTGGCATACGTTATTTTCGCAATCAGGGTATCATCTACCGGCGTATGTGACTGTAGCAAATTATCTTTACTACCCAGCAACCAAGCATCCGGGCCACTACAAGCCCCAGCATTGATAGCTTGAATACCTAAGGTTTTTAAAAAATCCATCTTGGCCACTCTGCCTCCCCTTTAATCTTGGTTATAAGCGCTTTAAGTTAAGTTACATATTTTAACAACAGGATGCTCATCATTGCTAACTCTGGTTTCATAATTTCTACCAAAGCGATTATTTAGCAACTCGTGTAACGATATTTGTTCTTGGTAGACAAAGCCTTGGTATTTTTTGGAGTTAGTCAACACAATATCAGCAACCGCGCAAATTCCTGAAGCAGTAGTCACTTGAATTGCAGACCAGCGCTGGCCTGCAATGATTTGTGGATACACTTTATTAAAGTAATTCTCTTCAATAAACTCAGCACCTTGCTTACCAGTAACCGACACATAGATCAGGATCACGTCTTGATATGTCTTCGGTATTGCATTCTCTAAAATACGCTTTAAGGTATCGCGATCTTGATTAAGTTTTAAATCCTGCATTAACAAACGAGCCATACCACAGTGGCCTGGGTAACGAATGGTTTTATAATTCATTAAGTCTACCTTACCGACATAAAGCTCCGGCAAACTCCCGAGACCGCCAGACGTGTTAAAGGCTTCGTAAGATAGGCCATCGATTTGAATCGACTCTAAAGCTTCTAATGGATGCATCACCGTCAGCTCACCTTGTCTTATACCAAAACAAGGATTGCCATACTCATTAAGTAAACCATCGGTCGACCAAGTTAATGAATACTGTAACGCATTATTAGAATTAATCGGTAGTGCCCCAACTCGCATCTTCACACTCTCGACACTATCAAACTTCTGAATCAAACTATTAGCAACAATCCCAATAAATCCAGGCGCCAAACCGCACTGTGGCACAAAGGCATTCTTAGCGCCTTGCGCCAATTCTTTTACACCGTTGGTAACATTCATATCCTCTGTCAAATCAAAATAATGTAACTGATGCTCATGGGCAAACTCAGCTACTGGCAAATTACAAAAATAAGGCAAACTTGAGATCACCACATCTAGCTGATGTTTTTTGGCAAACTTATCCATATTTTTTTTATCAGTAACGTCCAGCTTAACAATTTGTAAATTTTTTGCAGCTAAACGTTCAGGATCAACGTGTGAAAAATCAATATCCGCAAGAAATACTTGATAGTCATTTGAGTCTGCCAATAGGCAAGAAATCAGCAGTCCAATCTTCCCTGCTCCAGTCACTAATACTTTACGCATTATCATTGTCTCCATACATTTGATTCAGAATTACTGCTAAACGATAACCGGCTAAAGCAATACGCTCTCCTGCAATTACTTGTGCTTTACGAGTATAACTTTTACTTGGTGCCTTACCTTGTGGGATTTTATACACAAAGTGCTGCGCGAGCTTATAACCATTTTCCGCCCAATCTTGTGAGTTAACATCAGCAATCTCACGTGTATAATGTTGATGTGGATACTTCTGCTGTAACTTTAATGCAAGCTCGCGTATTTGTTTTTGATTCGCTTGATACGGCTGACCATCTTTATCTAACAAGCCAACACCTTGATCCCATAAGCTATGCAAATTCTTAGCATAAGAGGTAGAAACAGGATAAAGATTTCCACCTTGGTCGCCATAGGGAAATTGGCGTGAGTATAAATTCGTCGTATGTAGTGGTTGATGAATATCACCCACAAAGTGAATTAGAAAACATAAAAATAACGCTTTTTCAAATTTACTAGATTTCGAACTACGTAACACTGATTCACTTTGTGCAATCGCCCACACCACATTTTGCCGATTAACGCGTGGCGTTTTATGATGAGGCCATTTTACCCGTCCCCGTATATAAGGGATATTGATATAGTGCCAACTGTTAAAAGCTGCAACATCATCACCTTTGATCTCATCTGCCCAAATTGCTGCACGCACAAAACTACTATTACGCGGATACACGGGAATCAATACCCGCACTAAATCATTCACTTGTTTTTTCGTGGCGGGTTGCAAATTATCGTAAGCGATCTGTGCGACAAGCTCATGACCAAGTGCATACCAAGCACTTGCGGTCGGCGAGAATAGCAAAAAGGTTGTTGCGAGGAAGCATCCTAAAAAGCGGCTCCTTGCGCTCATATGTATAAATCCTGTACAGGCCTGACTTAACAAAACAAACTTCGCTTTATTTTTGACCAGACATTGTTATATAATGTCGCCCCTTTAAATGGGTCACACATATACCCCTCGCATCTTCAGGTACGAGGGGTATAAGTATCACGAGCCACATACTGGCTGCAACTGTCAATTTATTTGACCAATTCACGTAGGCTTACGCATTAAAATGGGCATAACAATAAAAAACGTTATGGATAAAAAATTATACAGCGCAATCTTCATTGTTTTGCTCATACTCCCATTGTGTGGCTATGCGAAATCGTCTTTCGAGTACAAGGTAAATGGCATAGAGGGAAAACCCCTACAGAATGTCCAAGCACGTTTAGCAATCTTGTCAAAACCAGCTGGCAGACATCCCAACGAAGCACAAATCAAACGCTTTTATGCCAAGGCTCCCAAGAATATCCGTTTGGCATTACAACCCTACGGTTATTTTCACGCAACGATCAAATCACAATTGCAGCAAGCAGGTAGCACTTGGCGTGCGACATTTGATGTAAAGATTGGGCCACCGCTTAAAATTTCGAGGGTCGACATTAAAATTACTGGGCCTGGGGCCAAAGAGCCTGCTTTCACAAACTATCTTGCTAACTTACCCCTGCAAAAAGGTAAGGTGCTACAAACCAGCGACTATAATGCGGTAAAAAATATGCTATACAATATCGCAGAGCGCACTGGTTATTTAAATTCGCAAATGACACAGCATCACATTGCGATTAACTTATTGAGCTATACGGCTACAGTGAAAATACGTTTTGTAACAGGAAAACGTTACTATTATGGTAAAATTCACTTTAATAAGACACCTTTTTCTGAGCGTTTTCTAAAAAAATTCTTGCCGATGAAACCAGGCCAGCCTTACTCCAGCAGCGATATCTTAAAAGCACAACAAAACCTATCGAATAGCACTTATTTTTCGGGTGTTGCAATACAACCTCTACGCGGCCAAACACAAGGCAGCAACATACCCATTAACATCAATGTTACTCCGCGCAAAAAGCACCAAATCAATTTAGGCCTTGGTTATGGTACTGATACCGGGGTACGCGGTAGCGTTGGTTGGGATTGGCGCCACATTACCTCAACCGGACAACACTTTAATGCCATCGCCCAAGTCTCGCAAATTCAAAGTAATGTGCAAGCTACCTACTATATACCCGGAATCAATCCGATAAATGACCAATACAGCTTAGGCACCGGTTATAGCCAACAAGCGCCTAGTGTTGGTGGGCGCAGTCAAACCTTGAATTTAACTGCGGGCTATCATTCAAAGATAGGTGATTGGCAGCGCACCTTAGCACTCAGTTATCAAGCAGAACGCTTTAAGCTACCGGGACAAACAGCCAAAGAGGCGCGTGTACAACGCTCAAATTTGCTTATTCCATCTATGACACTAACACGTACTAAAGCGAATAATACAATATTTACTACCAACGGTAATCGCTTTTCAACAACGGTACGTGGTGCTGCAAAACCCTTAATTTCAACCGTCAGTTTTGCACAATTTGAAGCGCACGAAAAATATATTCATAGCTTGTACCCCGGTAATCGTCTCATTTTGCGTGGTGATTATGGTTTTACTACTGTCAGTGATTTGAAAAAATTCCCACTATCACTACGTTATTTCGCAGGTGGCGCAAGTAGTATACGTGGCTTTGACTATGAAGACTTAGGCCCCGGTCGTTATCTCTATGTTGGCAGTGGCGAGTTCCAACAACGTATCTACGGCAAGTGGTACGCAACAACATTTATCGATGCAGGTAATGCTTCAGACCACTTTGAGTTTCCAATCAAAAGTGGTGCAGGTGGCGGTGTCATGTACGCATCACCTATAGGCCCGTTAGAATTAACCGTCGCTCACACCCTAAACAAAGGTGGCAAAGGCGTGAAAGTACAATTTACCATGGGGCCTGACTTATGATAAAAAAGACGATAAACCGCTTGTTATTAGGTTTCATCCTATTATCAGCTTGCAGCTTGGTATGGCTACTTGGCACCAGCAGTGGTGCGCATGTTTTAATGAAAGAAGCCAGTCACTATATTCCTGGAAAGCTGACTATCGCCAAGGTCAAGGGCAGTTTACTCAACGATCTGCAACTACAGGACATTAACTATACCAATGCAGGTTCTGACATACACATTAAAAAGCTAACCTTTAATTGGCAGCCATGGGATTTATTACATGGTCGATTCACGTTAGACAAAATCGATATTGAAGGCTTAGTTTTCAAAACTAACAGCAACCATAAAAGCGCTATAACGCTCGCAAACACCACGTTGGCACTTAAAGGAACAATAAGCCTACGTGCTCCTCACACTGTTAACTTACAGTTAAAACAAAGTACCTCGCTCGCCCCACAACAAAGTCTGAAAACACTAACGAATATTACTGGTAATAGCAGCAAAGTTGTCTTAGATACGCAATTCCAACCACCTTTTAATGGCACAATAACAACAACCCTCACTACACCATTAAGTCATCTTAGCTGGTCTACCGTGGCCAAACTTATTATTCCAGCCCACACAGTGTTACCCAAAGGTACGTGGGAAATGGCGGCCAATGGTGATACTCAAAAGCTAAGTGACATCAAACTTGATGCCGATACCTTAGCCGGCACAATTAAAGCTTCAGGACATGCAAACTGGAAGCAACCAGCAGGCTGGCACTTTATCCTCAATGCCAAGCAGTTAAATCCCGGAAAACAGTGGCAAGCATGGCCAGGAAAAATTAATTTTCAATTTATAACCTCTGGTAAACAACAAAAGAACGCCTTGCAAGCATCCTATCAATTACAAAAGTTAACTGGCAAGTTAAACGGATATCCTATTAGTGGCGCAGCGACAGTTTCACAAAAAAGTCAAAAAATAAATTTTAATACAATAGTAAAAAGTGCTTCTAGTCAACTAAAAATCAGTGGCACATGGAACAAACAGATTAATACAAATTTTTCACTCCATAGTCCAAACTTAGCCACAGTGTTACCACAGGCTAGTGGCTCACTCACGCTAACTGGAAAATTAAACGGCACAACCCAACACGCAAAACTTCGCATTAACGCCGAATCCAAACACATTGTCTATAGACAACTGCCTATCAGTGATTCAAGTCTAAAAGTTAACCTAAACTTAGATAATAACGTACTTAACTTATCTAGCTTATTACAAGCAAATCACGGCGCTCTTAAACTCACAGGCAACCTCTATACTAAAAAATCAAACTCAACATCAACACTGTCATTAGCTGGCAAAGACTTTCAATTGCTTGATGGTTCACAATACCAAGTAACTATTTCCCCTAACTTAACCCTGACCCTCAAAGGTCGTCGCCTTGACCTAACTGGTGAGCTAATTGTGCCTAGCGCATCCCTCAAACCAACTGACTTTACGAGCACAACAACATTACCAGATGACGTTATTTTTGTGAGCAAAAAACGCAAAGAAATGCCTGCGCTGCCTTATGATACTTACTTAAATGTCAAAATAAACTTGGGTCAAAAAGTTAATATCGATACCTCTGGCTTAGTCGCGAATATCGGTGGCAACATAGCACTACATAGCGCGCCTAAACTTGCCACAACTGCCGACGGCGAACTTAAAATCACACAAGGATCATTCACCGCCTATGGTCAAAAACTCGATATCAGTAAAGGACGCTTGATCTTTACCGGTGGCCCCATTGCTAACCCTGGGCTGAGTATCAATGCCACCAAATCAGTAACCAAAATCTCACAAACAAAAACTGACGTTGCCAGTAATGATGTAAGTAGTGCCAAACTACTTCCTTCTGCCCAAAAAATCGCAGTGGGTGTCAATGTCAGTGGCACACTAAAAAATCCTAAAATCAGCCTCATATCAAATCCAGCTGGCCTATCACAGAAAGATATCTTGTCATATATGATCCTGGGTAAACCTGCCGATAAGGCATCAGAGGCCGATCTCTCATCATTAATAACCCTATTATCAGCACTTAATATTGACGGTGGCCGCAGCGCATCATTTAAAGATAAATTGCAGAAGAAAGTTGGCCTCGATGAAATGACGATAGGCCAGCAAGCGAATTACGATCCTAAAAATAATACTGTCGAAGAAAATACTTCCGTTGTTCTTGGCAAGGCCCTTACCTCACGTTTATTTGTCAGTTACAGCATTGGAATCCTGGACCCTATCAATACCTTCAATGTACGCTATCAACTTAACAAGCATTTTTCACTACAAGGACAAACCAATAGTTTGGGTAGTGGTGCAGACATTCTATATACACTTGAAAAGAACTAAACTAAAATTTCAATGCAGCCCTATAGTGGACATTTGGCAACAAAAACGTTAGTGTACTGCGCAACTTAATTCATACTCCGAGAGAGGAAAACAGCATGGATGCGAAGAAAAAAGGCTTAAAACTCCACTGGCAAATCTTAATCGCCATTGTGCTAGCTTGTATTTGTGGTATTTGGACTGGCAAGAGTACCTCTATTTGGGGAGTCAACTTCTACGAAGTCTACAATTTCATCGGTACCATTTTCCTAAATGCCTTAAAAATGATCATCGTGCCACTGATTATGGCATCAATTATTTGCGGCGTTGCCAGCATCAGCGATAATAAATCCCTCGGCCGTCTCGGCACTAAAACCATCCTCTATTACATGTTTACGAGTTTGTTAGCTATTTTAGTTGGCTTAGTTCTCGTCAATTTAATTGCACCGGGCATTATTGATGGTCACCCTGCGGGACAAGCGCTGGGCTTAACTCAAAACGCGCAACTATTTGCAAGTCAACTCAAAGATAAAGGCTTTCGCGACATTGTTGAAATCTTTACACGCATGGTACCAGCCAATATTGTTAAGGCTGCGGTAAATGGTGAATTGCTCGGTATTATATTCTTTAGTTTTTTATTCGGTTATTTCATGATGAAGGTCACAAAAGAATATGCCATTACGGTTAAAAATTTCTGGCAAGCTGTCTTTGAAACCATGATGCTAATTACCATGCTGATCATGCGCTTTGCACCAATCGGTGTATTTGGCTTGGTGGCTAAGACAATCGCAGTCACCGGCTTTAGTGCCTTTATACCATTGTTATCGTTCTTTATAACCGTTCTCTTAGCACTTGCTATTCATATGTTTATCGTCCTACCACTAATGCTTAAATTGATCGGTCGCATCAAGCCACTACGCCAGTTTAAAGCCATGTCCCCAGCAATCCTAATGGCCTTTTCTACCTCTTCTTCCTCGGCAACACTCCCTCTAACGATGGAATGTGTAGAAAAAAATGCAAAAGTCTCTAATCGCACCACTAGTTTCGTTTTACCCTTAGGTGCCACTATTAATATGGATGGTACTGCTTTATACGAGTGTGTCGCAGCTATTTTTATAGCACAAGCGTATGGTTTGCACTTGAGCTTTACCACCCAATTTATTATTGTGTTTGTTGCCTTATTAACTTCAGTTGGCGTGGCAGGCATCCCCGCGGCAAGCTTGGTCGCTATTACAATTATTCTTGGCACCATTGGCTTACCACTCAGCGCTATCGGCATCATACTGGTGACTGACCGCTTCTTAGATATGTGCCGCACGGCTGTTAATGTCTTTAGTGACTCATGTGGCGCTGTCATTATTGGGCGCACCGAAGGTGAAAAACAAATCCTTGCCGGGTCAGGACCTGCGACTAACTTAATATAGTAAGGTAAAGCTCATCAAATAATGCTTGGATCGCTTTATTCTTCCATGTGTATGCCTGCTATCAAAAACACCGCTATGCACAGCCGAGGATAAGAAAGTTTCTAGATTTTATCTATCAAGCTTAGATCTCACTCCAGCCATATTCCTTATGGCTGGAGTAATTATGTCGAGAAGAATTACGCTTTGCGACGTGCGCGAGTGCCACGCTTGCGTGATGCTGCTGCGCGGCGTTTAGCAGCAGGTTTGCGTTTTACGCTTTTGCGCACAGGAGCAGCGCGTCTTTTCCCAGCGGTTGACTTCCTAGTCTTGCCAGCAACGCGTCTTGCCTTTTTAGCTACTCGACGTGTAACTTTACGTTTAACAGGCTTACGTGCCACTTTTCTTTTAGCCGTCGTTCGCCTCTTGGCTGTCGTCCTTTTCTTAGCAGTCGTTCGCTTCTTAGCAGTAGCTTTTTTCTTAGCTGGTTTTCGCTTAGTGATACTAACACCAGCCGCTTTTAACTTAGCTTTGAGCTTTCTACGCAATTTCATGCGGTAGCTTTTTTCAAATTTGACATCAGCATCCTTGAGAGCACGCTCACGCGCAGCTTCCATCATATCCAACTCTTTTTCAAACGTGACTAATGCTTTTTCATAAGCATCCTTCTTCGCACGTTTCAGTTTTTGTTGATGCTCTTTACCTTTCTTTGCCATACGCATACGCAACGCTTTCATTTGTTTTTGCGCCGGCGTCAGCCTTTTTGCAACTTTACGCGCTGCAGGTTTACGTCTTTTCACAGTCATGATTGATTCCTCATTAATTGTTTCTTTACGCGTCTTTAGTTATCGATTAAAGACAATATTGCCTACATTATCGGAACCTTTTTGCTAAACTTTAGCCAAGCAACCTGTTGAAAGTTTCATCAAAACTGCTGCTTTTACGAAAAAACAACATGTTAAAAAACTTATTAAAATCAGTTAGTTAATTTAAAATCGGCCATTTTATGGCTTTTGGGCTCGCTTTGTGAGCGATGCTGTCTATACTCACTCTATGTGGATAAAAAACGATTGTTTTGAATCACTTACTAGCAGTTACTGAGGGGTAATTGAAAATGACAACAAACAGCAATGTATTAGCGCTAACGCGGTTACAACATAACATTAAGGTGCCTGCCATCGAAGATGTTTGGTTAGAGGGTTATGAAGGATTTCAGGGCGACTTGGATGAACACAACAATCCATACCAACATGGCAGTGCCGAGTACAAACATTGGCAAGATGGCTGGTGGGCAAGCTTTTATGGTGAGGAGCCCTTATTTGACTTAGCCGGCGGCCTAAATCAGCGCGCCGCATTAGATACCGCAACACACGCTGCCAACGATGCCGACATGGTGAAAAAAGAAAGTCATGGGCGACGTTTATTTGAAATAGGTTGTGTAGTATTCGTCGCTGCACTTGCTTATCAAGCCATCGATATGGCGACATAAAGCTAATAACAACTTATCACACCGTGATGCAACTCGCTCGTTCATTCGAGTGAGTTGTTTTTTTTATGGGACAAAAAATGCCAAGATGCCCCCTTAAATGAAGCCTAAAGCTTCGCAGCTTCCGCTACGAGGGGATATATTAGTTTAGGGGTTATCGTTATAGAGAATAGAGTACATCAGCATATCGTGGGCAACACCATGTAGTACAAGTCGCTTACGCAAAATCCCTTCACGTGTTGCACCTATTTTTTCAGCCACCCGTTGGCTAGGAATATTATCCATTGCTACTGCAATTTCTACTCGATTCAAGCCGACCTCTTCAAAAGCGAATTGGATAGCCAGCCATGCCGCACGCGTCGCATAGCCCCGTCCAGCTTTATCGGTACGGATCCAATAGCCAAGGTTACCATAGCGATGTTCATAGTAAATTAGATTAAGACCAACTCCGCCGAGCAATTCACCCGTCTCTCGCTCATAAACCACGAAGTCAAATTCGGCATTTTTACGCCATGCTTCGAAACGTGAGTACACCCAATCACGCGCTTCGCGCAAAGAATAATCAGGATGACACCATGGCAGATAAGGCTGCAGCTCATACCCAGAAGCACGCACGGCTAACATCAGAGGCTCTATATCCTCTTTAGTAAAAGGCCGTATACCAATCTGGTCGTCATGAAAATAAGTGTGCATGGATATTTTGTGTGGTTCCTAATGTATAATTAATATTGTCACAATCACATAGTACTACGACTATGCATATTTTGTACAGATCCTCAATGTTAGGGCCCATAATTGGAAGAACACATGCGGCGACAATCCCTCTTAAAATTAATATTTTTATTTATTTTTCCGATAGTTGTGCAAGCTAAAACACTCCCCATCGGGCAGTGCCATTGGCTTGACTTAAGCCATGATTTCGCCAAGGAAACTGTCTACTGGCCGGGCGATGAGCAGTTTTCTCATATCCCCGTTTTTGTCGGCATCACCCAAAAAGGCTATTTTTATTCAGATTATGACTATACTGCCGGCGAACATGGCGGTACCCATGCCGATGCACCTAGCCATTTTTCTCGAATTGGTCTGCCTATAAATGAAATACCCTTAACATCGCTGACTGGACCAGCAGTTGTTATTGATGTCAGGCAACAAGTGAAAAAAAATAGAAATTACCTTGTCAGCCCCAAAGACTTTACCCTCTGGGAAGCCAAACATGGCCACATTCCGCAGCACAGCATCGTCCTGATAAACACTGGTTTTAGCGCCTATTGGCCTAATCACGAAGCGTACCTCGGCACCGCAAAAACCGGGAAAGCTGCGCAAAAGGATTTACAATTCCCGGGTATTGGTCGTAAAGCGGCCTACTGGTTAGAACAAAAACGCAACATCAAAGCGGTTGGCATCGACACCGCAAGCATTGACCGTGGCAAATCAAAAAACTTCGAAGCCCACCAAGCCTTCGCCGACTATAATATACCGATACTTGAAAATCTCACCAAGCTCTATCAACTACCTGCAACAGGCAGCTATATTATTGCCCTACCCATGAAGATAAAAAATGGTGGTGGTGCCCCTTTGCGCATAATCGCCTGCGTACAAACATCAACTTTGCCCAACCAAGCACACCAACCATTAGGAAAAACACATGCTTAAACACAGTTACACCTTTGATAGCATCGCACTCTACCCCTCTTAGCAACAAATAGGGATACTGTTAGCACAGCCGAGAAACAAGCTGCTAAAATCACAATACGCGATGCAAAAAACCACAATATCAGGTAAGATTGCTAACCATTAAGTCTGATTGACAGAAATATGGCCAACCACTAATATACAGGTGAATTATGAGCGACAATGATAAAACTGAGACAACTCCCGAATTTATTACAAAGGCATTATTCGACTCACGTACCATTCTATTTTTTGGCGAAATGAATGATAAGGTCTCGAAAAAACTCACGGAACAATTGCTCGCCCTCGCACACGCTAGCGATGAAGATATCAAACTCATTATCAATTCTCCGGGCGGTCATGTGGAATCAGGCGACACCATTCATGACTTAATCCGCTTCATTAGACCCAATGTTAAAGTTATCGGTACCGGTTATGTTGCCAGTATCGCAGCCCACATTTTCTTAGCACCCAAAGTTGAAAATCGCCTCTGCCTTCCCAACACGCGCTTTTTATTACATCAACCAAGTGGTGGCATGCAAGGCCAAGCCACTGATATTGATATCCAGGCACGAGAAATTATTAAAATGAAAAAACGCATCAATGCCATCATCGCCCATCAAACGGGGCAAAAACTTGAAAAGGTCTCTCAAGATACTGAACGTGACTACTGGATGAGTGCTGAAGAGGCCATCAACTATGGTATGGTTGGCAAGGTCATCACCTCTTACGCAGAAGCCTAGACTTAGCCTAAGCCGGCTTTAGACTGTCATACACAGCTTTATCATAGCCGAGGCAAGCGAGCGTGCCATTAACTTCAAGCAATGGGCGTTTTATTGCCGAAGTGTTCTGTCGCAGTAACTCATAACGCGCAGCATCGTTGGCATTTTCAAAGTCATCCTTGATCAGACGATAAGTACGCCCTCGCATATTCACCGGCCAATCACCTATGTCTTTATACCAACGTTTTAGCAAGGTTATATCAGGCATTTGTTTTTTAAAATCTACAAACACATAGTCAATGCCCTTTTTTTGCAAATGCGTGCGCGCTTTTTTTACTGTGTCGCAGTTAGGAATTCCGTAAAGTATAATTACCATTGTAATAACCCCATGCATTGTCGGTAAGTGATAGAACCGCCGTGCGTTGTGAGCGCATCATATAACTGCTTACCGTACTTATAAACAACAAACGCGAGCCTCGTATAGTAGGCTCGCGTTTATTTAGAAAAAATTAGGGAAGATTATTCGTTGATAGCACTTGGCGGGCACGCGTAAGCATTACCTTGTAATTGCACACCCACTTGGCCCCCACTACCATTAGCATAACTGCTGCTAGCGTGACTACCCAATAAGGCTACATAATTCGCACCGATTTTCTGTGCTTCATTACGCAAGCGATTGGTTGAACCTTCGGTGAGACGTTTGTTAGATGTCCATGGACCGGTGAAGAAGTTACCCTGCGCACCTGTTACCATGCCTTTAAATTTACAGCTCTTCGGTGCTGGTGATTTGCTCACCATCACTTGTTGCGCACCAGAGTTAAGACTTGCGGCCGAACATGCCGCTAACAAAGCCACAGCTCCCATTACCGCACTCATTCTCATCAACTTCAATGGTTTCATTCTTAGTTCCTCTTACTACATCTGTGTGTATTGAATTGTGTTTATTTATTTGGAAAGGCCTCTAACCCTCAAGGATAGAACACCCAAGCCGCGCGATTGTAGCACACAGCCACAAATGCCTAAAGCCCTACCCATTCTCCAATGATGTCTATTTATAGAGCAACTTATAATTCCGCAAGGTTGCGGCTGACAGTGGCATTAATAGTGTTGTAAACTATGCGCAAGTGAATTCAAGGACGACTATTATGCGTAAAATTTTTAAAAAATCCATTGCTTATGCACTTGCGGCTAGTTTTTTATTGAATACTTCTATGTGTACATTTGCAAAAAATAGCACAGCAATAAGCACGATAAACACCACCACAGTAAGCCCACCACCACCCCCTAGCACAGACGACATCCTCATTGATGGTTTTATCAAAAAACCTCTTGATATCATTTCAATGTTATTGGGTACTGGAGTATTTATCGTTACGTTGCCCTTCAGCGCACTCGGCGGTGATACCAACGAAGTTAGCAAAACACTGATTGAAAAGCCTGCAAAATCTGCGTTTGAGCGTTGCCTAGGCTGCTTGCCTCCGGCTAAAACTGAATTAATACAACTTGATTAAACGGTGTGTATTCTAAACAATACATATTGTTTAACTGAATATTTTTAAAATTTTTTTGAAAAGAGGCCAAAAATGCCAAGTAAAAAACCCACAAGCAAAGCTGCAAACTCAAGCAAGCAGCAAGATAACGAGTTTAACTTCGAAACTGCCCTGGAAGAGTTAGATACCCTAGTCGAGGCTATGGAACAAGGTGATTTAGAACTCGAAGAATCGCTAAAACACTTCGAAAAAGGTATCGCCCTCACCCGTCGTTGTCAAAGCGAGTTACAAAACGCGGAACAGAAAGTGCAAATACTTATCCAACAAAGTGGTGAAGAAATGTTAACTGACTTTACCGGCGACGATGAATTCGAGGACGAATAGCCTTACGCCTCAACTACCACTTTATATCAAACACCGAGTGCAGGGAAATCCAGCAAATCAATTATCGCTTTGGCTTGAACCTCTTTTTGGTATGGCACATACCCTAAATAGGCCGTGGGCAAATATGATTTTAGTGTCGCAATATTTTCTTCAATACATTGCATGCTTGGATCCACTACATTCGCAATCCAACCCGCCACCTGCAAGCCAGACGCCACAATTGCTTTATAGGTTAATAATGAATGATTCAAGCACCCCAAGCGCAAACCAACGACGAGTATCACCGGGCAAGTAAATGCTTGCGCCATATCCGCTTGGGTTAGCGTCTTACTTAATGGCGCAAACCACCCCCCTACGCCTTCGATTAACAAAAAATCTGCCGGCAAAGCGAGCGTTGGCCGACATGCTTCTAATAGTGTTGTTAACTCGATTTTTATACCTTGACGTGCCGCCGCAATATGTGGCGACACTGCATCGGCCAAAGCTATTGGATTTACTTGCGGATAATCAAGACAATACGAAGCTGCCTTTTGTAGTATGAGCGCATCATCATTATGCAGGATGCCTGCCGTTTGTTTACAACCCGAGGCTACGGGCTTTAGAACAGTAGTGGCAAAGCCGGCTTGATTATATTTATGCAATAGTGCTGCAGTAATTAGCGTCTTACCAACGGCTGTGTCCGTCCCAGTAATAAAGAAAACACGCTTGGCCACACAAATAGTCCTGTTATTTCAAACCACCTATGCGTTGTAGAGGGATCACGACTTCGCCCGATACATTCATCACATGATCAACGTTTAGCGCAGGCCCCCAAGCATGTCCGTAAATTACCTCATAAGTTGCGGGTAATTTTCCATCTTGTCCACGAAAACTTTCATACTCAGCTACAAGCTTTTTAAATTTTTGTTTGCCAAGCAAGTGTCGCATACGTCCTTGATTAGTATTGTGGGCACCAAACGCTTTCAATTCTTGCATTAATAGGCTGACATCGCTATACAAGTATTGCCGCATTTCCATATCCAAAACAGGATCAGAAAACTTCGCCTGCAACATGGCATCTCCCACATCGTGCATATCCACAAACTGATTAACATGCACATAGTCATCGACTTGTGACCATGCATAACGTAATTCATGTAGAGTATCTGGCCCCAAAATTGAAAACATGAATAAACCTTCAGGGCGTAAAACACGTCGCAGCTCACACAATATGCGTGATAAATCAGCGCACCAATGCAAAACAATATTCGAAAAAATCATATCGATAGAATTATCTTGTAATGGCAAACGCATTGTTTCAGTTAACAGGTAAGTTTCCATCATGGATTCGAGGTTTGCTTTTGATTTAGCATACGTCAGCATGCCTTGTGCAACATCGACGCCGATCACGCATGCTTGCGGATAACGCTGCTGCAACGCCTGGCTAAAAAAACCAGTACCACAACCAAAATCTAAGATCGTCTTAGGCTCAATCTTAATATAATCTAAACGTGCTAGGATCTCATACCCAATAGCTTGCTGCATATTGGCAACTTGATCATAATGTTTTGCTGCTTGACTAAATGCCAGTTTCATCGCATTGACATCAATTTGATGGTGCCCTAACTCGCGTTGCATTGAGTATACCTTTGAATTAATAGAGTCGAATAGTTATCACTACGAATCATAACGCTTTCCACTTAACTTTGCTAATGTTGTTAACAAGTCATTGATTTGAGCCTGTGTATGTGCCGCTGTAAGATTTATCCGCAAACCTGCTGAGCCTTGCGGCACAGTCGGTGGCCGGATCGCCGGAATATAAAATCCCGCCTGTAATAATGCCTGGCTTAACTGTATAGCGGCTAGATTATCCCCTACCACGAGCGATTGGATTGCCGTCATTGATGGCATGAGTGTCATACCCAGCTGCTCGGCTTTATCACGAAAAAAAACAATTAATGCCTGTAATTTTTCGCGCCGCCAATCTTCTTTTATGGCAATGCGCAAGCTTTCACGGCATGCACACGCTAATGCTGCTGGCATCGCCGTCGTATAAATATAGCCATGTGCTTTTTGAATTAAAAACTCAATTAATTCCTCACTGCCTGCGACAAAGCCACCATAACATCCAAAGGCTTTAGCAAAACCACCGACAAGGATCGGTACCTGCTGTGCACACAACCCATAACGCGACACACTACCACCCCCATTCTGACCCAACATGCCAAACCCATGTGCATCATCGATTAAAGCTAATGCATTATATTGCTTCGCTAAACGCAGCAAACGTGGCAAAGGCACAATGTCTCCATTCATACTAAAGACACCATCGCTCACCACAATCGATTGTTTATCAGTTTGTGACGCTCGCAAACGCTGCTTTAAGTCCGCCATATCACAGTGTTGATAACGCTCAGGCCGTGCACCACTCAGCCGCACGCCATCAATAATTGAGGCATGACATAAGCGATCGATAAATACCCTGTCATGCCTAGCAAGCAAGCTGCTAATAACACTTAAATTTGCAAGATAGCCACACGAAAATAATAGTACGCGCTCATGCCCAATAAATTCTGCCAATTCCTGTTCTAAAGCGTGATGGGGATACTGGTAACCGCCCAATAATGCCGATGCGCCAGCGCCGATCCCATATGCTTGTATACCCTCTTGCATTGCCTTTGCCAGGCGCACATCATTTGCCAAACCCAAGTAATCGTTACTGGCAAATGAAATCAGCTCTTTATCGCCATGCATTACTACACTCATTTGTGCCGAATGCCTAATTGTACGTTGGCGATAGAGATCCAACGCCTGACGTTGTTTTAAAAAAAGCGCAACATCACGCATAAGTTACTCGATTGCGACTGCACCTTCAGAAAAATTTTCTGGGTAATACGCATGCATCCCCAAGCGTTGTAATAATTGCTGATCTTGATGCGTCTCTGGCAGCGGCGTGACAAATAATTTTTCCCCATAATGAATCGAGTTAGCGCCCGCCAAGAAACTCAAAGCATGCAATTCATCACTCATGGTATTGCGCCCGGCTGACAAGCGCACAAAGGCATTGGGCAGGATTAAACGTGCAACAGCAACCGTGCGCACAAATTCAATCGGGTCGATAGGTGCATGCTCATGCAATGGCGTCCCAGGAATCGGGATCAAAATATTGATCGGCACACTCTTAGGTGGTATTTCTAAGCTTATTAATTGTTCCAACAGTAAAACACGATCCTCGCGCGATTCTCCCATGCCAACAATGCCACCACAACACACGTTTATGCCGGCGGCACTGACTTGTTGTAGCGTATGCAATCGTTGTTCATAAGTCCGTGTAGTAATAATTTTTTGATAAAACTCAGGCGAGCTATCCAAATTATGATTATAATAATCGAGGCCTGCGGCCTTTAGCTGTTGTGCCTGTCCATCACGCAATAAACCAAAACTCCCACAGGTTTCTAAGCCCAGCGCTTTCACCGCTTTAATCATAGCAATGACGGCAGGCAAATCACGTTCGCTCGGCCCACGCCAAGCTGCACCCATACAAAAGCGCGTTGCACCTGCTGCTTTGGCCTTTTTAGCTGCGGCAATCACTGTTTCCAAGGGCAACAAACGTTCTTTTTGCAGCCCCGTTTGATAATGCCCACTCTGTGGACAATAGGCGCAGTCTTCTGGGCAAGCACCCGTCTTAATGCTGATCAATGTGCTGATTTGCACGGCATTCGGATCAAAATGCTGACGATGGCACTGTTGTGCGCGCCACAACAGATCCGTAAAAGGCAACTCGAACAACTCGGCAATTGTTTTTTTTGTCCACTTTTTTGCAGTTTTTTTTGTCATTTTTTATCCACCACAGCCCGCATCCATAAAGAGCAGGCATGGTAACTAACCCACACCATATGTCAACTTAGAAAATATTTATTGTTGACATAAGAGTTAAAAAGAAACATCATTTGTAAAAATTGTGCAAAAAAGGAAATAAAATGGACTTAAGCAACCGCGACCTCAACAGTATCTGGCACCCATTAGCCCAAATGAAAGACTACGAATCTTTCCCACCGTTACCCATTACGCGCGCTCAGGGCGCGTATATTGAACTCGAAGATGGCCGCCAATTAATTGATGCCAATGCGAGTTGGTGGTGTAAAACCCTTGGCCATGGCCACCCCAACATACAAACAGCCATCAAGCGGCAATTACACGCATTCGAACATGTCATACTCGCACACACCACAAACCATTTAATCGTCGATTTCGCCGAAAGACTAAAACAATTATTCCCTCATCTAAGTAAAGTCATCTTTGCCAGTGACGGTTCGTGTGCTGTCGAAGCGGCCATAAAAATGAGTGTGCACAGTCGTCTTATTAACGGCGAAAAACAACGTAATAAATTCATGGCGTTGGAAAATGCCTACCATGGTGAAACCATGGGTTGCTTGAGCGTCAGTGACATAGACATTTACCACTCGCGGTATGTCAGCATGTTGACGCAACATTACACATTAAAAGGCATTCCCTATGTTACCTCAACTCAAGATCCGCTATGGTTTGATTGCAGTGAGCATTGGCCAGCTATCGAGGCACAATTGAATGCACACGCAGATGAATTAACGGCGATTATTCTTGAACCCATCCTGCAAGCAGCAGCTGGAATGCTAATTTATAGCCAAGATTTTCTGCGGCGATTGCAAACATGGGCACAAGCACATGAAGTACATATTATCGCCGATGAAATAGCCACTACTCCCTTACGCACAGGACTAATGACTGCCAGCGAGCATGCACAATTACACGCAGATTTTGTCTGTGTGGGTAAAGGCATTACTGCGGGCAGCCTACCATTAAGTGCGTTACTCGTCAGCGAAAAAATGTATGACTTATTTTATGACGACTATGAAAATGGTAATAATTTTTTGCACTCACACACCTTTAGCGGTAATGCTTTAGCGATCGCAGCAGCGATCGCTTGTTTGCAAACGCTAGAGACTCACAATATTCACAAGCAGGTTCTCGGTAATGAAAACTATCTATTTGAACAAATGCTAGCTGTCAAAAATGCAACGGGACGCTTGCATAATTTGCGTCATATTGGCGCCGTTGTTGCAGCCGACTTAATCTTGTATGAACATGACTTGCCCTTACGGGCACGCGCAGGCTATCAAGTGTATAAGAATGCCGTGGCGTACGGCGCCTTACTGCGCCCTATAGCAAATACAATTTATTGGTGCTTGCCCTTAACGACGCAGCGGCGTACCATTGAGCAGTTGCGGGATATAACCATTAAGGCTATCAAAAAAACATTCACATGAAATTATATTTTCGCCCCCATCATTTTCTATGCACACTCGGTTTTGTCGGGCGCGGCTATTCTGCACCTTTTGTGGCAAATTTTACTCAGGTTACCGAATTACTGAATAGCAATGAAGGTGACAACACATGTATTGACGTCATTGCTGCAAATGACACCATTTGCCAACCCTGTCCCAACAATTTAGGGAAATATTGCAAGCAAGAAGCAAAAATTACTGCGTTAGATACTGCGCATGCGAGGATCCATGGCTTGCATCCCGGAACCTCGATTACCTGGGGAGAAGCTAAGGAAACACTCAAGCAAGCGTTTACCTTAGAAAATTTTGCCACAGCCTGCGCTAGCTGTGAATGGCAAGCACTCGGCACTTGCGAAGCTGCCTTAAAAAAATTACAAAAAGAAAAATGACAATAAACAATAATGCAATTACTACAAGCAGTTGAGAATTGGTTTATACCCCACTACTGTGTATTCTGCCACTGTCGTTCCGACACAGAGATTAACTTGTGCTCCGCGTGTCGTGCAGATTTACCATGGCTGAGCAATACGTGTTGCCGCTGCGCACTACCATTAACCCTAAGCACAGAAACAACACCATTATTATGCGGCGCTTGCCTACGCTCACCACCGTATTTTTCACACACTTTAGCCCTACTCGCCTACCAAGACAGGATCACGCATTTGATCAATGCGATAAAATTCTCAGGCAACTTGCTCTACGCCAACTTAATCGGCAAGCTACTCAGCCAGCACATCTCTCAGCATTACACCGCGCACCAGTCATTACCAGAATGTATTATTCCAGTACCCCTCCACAAACAACGCTTACGCGGACGCGGTTTTAATCAAGCTTTAGAGATAGCACACCCTGTCGCAAAAAAACTAGCTATCCCGGTTGATCATGATTGCTGCCAGCGCAATAAAATGACAGTGGCACAAGCACAAACGTCAGCGATTGAACGCAAGCAAAATATTCGCGGTGCATTTACAGTTAAGGGGCGCTTGCATTATCAGCATGTCGCTATTATCGATGATGTTATCACTACCGGACATACTGTGAATGAGCTGAGTCACTGCCTGCTCGCAGCTGGTGTGACCAAAGTGAGTGTTTGGTGTATTGCTCGTACTATCTTAGAACGCAAATCTCACTAATCGCCTTACTATACACCCCGCGTATCTTCAGGTACGGGGGGTGTATAGTATCAAGGCTAAGATCGCCTCATGCCATAGTTGTTTTTTGTGGTTCTAATAGTAACGTTAAGGGCAGCTGAGTCGTATTTGCAATTAACTGTGGCTCCAATCCTTCGTCCAAGAGTTTTGCCGCAATCTGCCTAGCTGCTTCTTGACGACCTTCTTGACGGACTTCTTGATGGATCTTTTGAAGGGCATCTTTCCTAAGCTCTTCGAAAATATCAAAATCCCAAGACGCTGGTTCTTCTGAGAGTGCTCTTTTAAACATATTAATCACCTCTAGACGATTTTCGCTACGACTCATACAAATTACATAATTAACTACCGTCTGTAAATAGCTGATTCCGACCTCACTGTCAACCAAGCGTAAAGATGGAAGAAGCTTGTTCACAGGAAAATAGAAAGCTCTCTAAGGTTAGCTTTCTAGTAGTCTGCAATGAAAAATATTAAATTGATGTAGGAAATTGTCTATGTTTCAATCTTTTTTTAAAGCAGGTGCAAAAACAATGAAGCACAGTTAACGTAGACATGAAGTTAGATGATTACACATTCAAGCTAGTTAAAGATCCACACGACTAAAACAACCATTACAATATACGCGCATAAACCAACTAATGCTGCTTTTGTCGTGAATGTTGGTGCTGGGTAATCTTGATTATCATGACTCATTGCGCCATCTCCTGTTGATGAATGGATGTAAGCGCATCCAACAATTTGGCATGCACACCACCAAAACCGGTGTTTGACATTATAAGTATATGATCCCCCGGCTGGACTTGCTTAGCTAGATTTGTAACTAATTGATTTACATCGTGACAAACTTGAGTTGGCTGTGAAAATTTCGCCACCATCGCCTGCAGATCCGGCGCATGCTCAGATGATTTTAATTGCGCAAGTATCACTTCATCCGCTCGCGCGAGTGCGGGTGCAAAGGCATCACCATGCACATCATTCCGCATCGAATAAGAACCAAACTCCAGCACCGCAATGATACGTTCATTGCCCACATGCGCGCGTAAGCCTGCCAACGTCGATGCCACGGCTGTCGGATGATGGGCAAAATCATCATACACCCGTATGCCCGCGACATTACCAATCAACTCCAAACGTCGTTTGACATTTTTAAATGAGGTTAATGCTTCAATACTGACATTGACCGGCACACCCGCATGGCGCGCCGCAGCTATTGTAACCAGCGCGTTATAAACATTATGCATACCTAATAATTGCCAACATACTTCGCCCATATTTTTCTCTTCGCAAAAGACCGTAAAGTGACTGCCATCCTGCTCGTTCAATTCGACCCGCCAATGGGTATCGTCATCGCCGATATATTCTATTGGTGTCCAACAACCTTGTTCAAGCACCGTTGCAATCGCTTTATCCGCTTGGGGGGCAACAACAAGGCCATTGTTGGGCACTGTGCGAATTAAATGATGGAATTGACGTTGAATAGCCGCTAAATCAGGAAAAATATCCGCATGATCGTACTCAAGATTATTGAGGATTAATGTACGCGGTCGATAATGAATAAACTTGGATCGTTTATCGAAAAAAGCACTATCATATTCATCCGCTTCGATCACGAAAAAAGGCGCATCACCTAATCGTGCCGACACGTGAAAATTTTCCGGAATACCACCAATCAAAAAGCCCGGTGTTAACTTCGCACGGTCTAATACCCAAGCGAGCATACTACTTGTGGTGGTTTTGCCGTGCGTACCTGCAACAGCTAACACCCAACGCCCTTGCAACACATGTTCGGCTAACCACTGTGGGCCTGAGGTATAAGGGATCCCACGATCGAGCATGGCTTCAACCACCGCCTTGCCACGTGTCATCGCATTACCAACGATCACGATATCCGGCTCGGGATCTAACTGTTGCGCCGCAAAACCCTGCACTAATTTGATCCCTTGCTCTTGCAATTGCGTACTCATGGGCGGATAAACGCTTTCGTCGCAGCCACTCACCTCATGTCCCAACTGCTTTGCCAAACAAGCAATCCCAGCCATGAATGTCCCACAAATCCCTAAAATATGAATGCGCATAATTTTTACTCGCTTTTTTAATAAGAGGGATTATAGCAAAAATATTAGGAACTGTTGGTAATCCTACACGGTTGGCTGTGAGTCCATCGCCTGCCCCGGGCTTAAACCCGGGCTT
Source organism: Gammaproteobacteria bacterium (assembly GCA_021773335.1). Lineage (GTDB taxonomy): Bacteria > Pseudomonadota > Gammaproteobacteria > JAJFKG01 > JAJFKG01 > JAJFKG01. The sequence goes on along the minus strand of JAJFKG010000021.1, from coordinate 6,038 downwards.
GTGCACGTGCGGGTACTCATTAGCATCAAAATCATCTCGCTTCGACACCTGGCTTGGCTGCATACGTAAATACTGTTTTCTGTAATACTGAAACTGAATACATGGGCGCTAGTGTGGTTCACAATCAAAAATTTTGGGACAGACTGCCGCACTCATCATCACGAACGTGATTAAACCGTTGGGCATGCTTCGTTTCTTTTAGATTTGACATGGCATTTCTCCTCTTGGCGTTAGCAAGCGAAATGAGGGGTAATGATTGGTGGACGGCGGAGAAGATGTCGTCGGCGAAACCCTTATGTAATACAGGTTGTATGACTTAGCAATTTGAGTGTATTTTTGCTCAAAAAATGACATATATCCTTTACCCTAGAAAAGCATTAGTGTATATTAATTTCTCTAATAACAATAACAACAAGCCTCTTGTAACATTCTGTTTTAACAAATATTATTATTCATTCTTACTTACTTAGAACTCGATAACAAGATCTTGTATGTTTCATACTTACATAGCGCTACGACAGATAAGAGGAGCTGCAAATTTGTTTTGTGTAATTGTGGATGGCTATTCAACAGGGGCCGGATTAGCCGCAGAATTTTCAAAGCAAGGTTTTTCCTGTATTCATGTTCACAGTCAACCAACTATTCCCAAGGTTTATGCCCACACGTATAAGTCAAGTGATTACTGTGCCAGCTACGTGTATGAAGGCCCTATAAACGCACTAGCAACAAAACTAAGTGCCTATCGGCCACGCTTTGTTATACCTGGTGCTGAGTGTGGCATTGAACTTGCCGACTCACTTGCCGAAACATTAGGTGTTTTCAGTAATGGCACGACGCTAAGTGCTTGTCGCAGAGATAAGCACCTTATGTCAGTGATAATAAAATCTGAGGGGATGAATAACATACCCAGTTTCTGTGCTTCAACACTTGATGGAGCACTTACATGGGCTTCTGCACGGAACGGTAAAAAACTAGTTGTAAAGCCACTAAATAGTGCTGGTGGTGAAGGTGTAAAAATATGTCAAAGTCTGCAAGATGTTGAGACCGCCTGTCTAGATATTTTTTCTACAAAAATAAATATGCTTGGCTTTAAAAACAATAAGGTTTTACTGCAACACTACATTGAAGGCGAAGAGTACGTAATTAATACTGTCAGTTATGGTGGACAACATAAGTTATGTGAGCTTTGGCAATATACGAGACTACAACGAACAAGTGGCGAACAGATATATGATACAGCAACTATCGTTGATTATGATCCCTTGGTTCATAAAGAGGTAGTCGATTATGCAATGGATGTAATAACTGCGCTTGGTGTAAAGTATGGGCCAGCCCATGTTGAAATCATTAAAAATAATAAAGGCTGCTTCTTAGTCGAGCTTGGTGCTAGACTGATGGGCGCAAATTTGCCGTTTCCTTTGCTCGCTCAGTGTATATCCACACCTCAAGCACTCATGACAGTCACCGCATATGCTGATCCCGAAAAATTCAAACAGCAATGTAAACTCGTTTATCAGGTAAAACAACCCTTGCTAGCCTTATTTATGATGTCAAACCATGCTGGCGTAGTTACGTCTATTCATCACCTTGAAAAAATTCAATCATGCAAATCATTTTTTGACATGAAGCTTGCGGTCAAGCTAGGCGGCATGTTATCTACCACGGCAGACTACAAAACGTCTCCCGGCATGATTTACCTATCACATCCAGATAAATCGGTTATTTTCTCTGATATGCAGTATATTAGAACATTGGAAAAGAATATGTTCACAGTGATGGAAGCACAAAAAATTGAAAGTGAGAGCGTAACGTCATCATGAAAACGAGTGGCCCTCTAATCGCTATTTTAGAGTCACTTAATCCTCTGGATAAACGAATCCCTATCCACCCTATTCATTTCCCTCACATTGATAAAGAAAATATAGTCGCACAAAATGGTTATGCGAAATTATTTGGTGAAACTAATGAAACACTGATAACAGCTGGCTTTCGCGTATTACCCAGAAATACTTTATTAGAAACAGCCGATGTGATATTTGTATTAAAACCCACACCAAAAGATTTATCTTATGTTAAAAAAGGCGCTACGATTATTGGATGGTGTCATGCTGTACAGCAATTAGAAATAACCAGAATTGCAGTTAAAAGAAGCCTCACTCTCATTGCAATGGAAGAAATGTACACACTCACAACGGATAAGACTAAGCAGCATTTATTTTTTAAAAATAACTTTATGGCTGGCTATCTTGGCGTAAAGCATGCTCTTGGCTCAACTCCCATCACGCATTCTAAAGATGCAAAAATAGCAGTTATTACTTACGGTGCGGTAAGTAACGGGGCTGTGACTAGACTACTAATGTTGGGGTTTTCTGATATCACAGTTTTCTCAAGACGCTCACCTTCCATTATTACTGATAAAAAGGCAGAAATCAGCTACCGTAAAATAGTGACAAGAGGAAATAGTTTTTTAGCCATTGACGAAAAGCCCTTAAACTATATTTTGCGTGATTTTGATATCATCATAAATGGCGTCATGCAAGATGTATTAAACCCTTATCTGTTTTTAACCTGCCATGATCTTAATTACTTTCAAAATAAATTGATTATTGATATTAGCTGTGATGATCATATGGGCTTTGATTTTGCCTGCGCAACAACCATAGACAAACCAATTATTAGAATTGGTGAAAATTATTATTATGCGGTAGAAAATATTCCTGCACTACAGTGGCAGGATATTTCTATCCCTATATCGGAAAAATTATTGCTCGTACTCAACGAACTTCATGCTAAAGGAAAAAACTCTGCTTGTGCTGCTTATATTAGAAATGCTATTGTTATTAACAAAGGTATTGTTATAGATAAGAAGATTACCGAGTACCAGAAACGGATTGCAGCTGAGAGCGAGGCTTAAAAGCTCTTTTGCTAATAGTATAAATAAATATAGAAATAGTAATCACTCCAAACCCAATGTAAGAAAAGAAATTTTTATATTGATGAAGCACGCTCAATAAATGGGTATCAGAGTAAGGAGCAAATATTGATAACTTACTTGCTATAGCACTTGCCACACCTAATAATGTAACCCATACACCCATCATGATATTTTGGTGCTCAACAGGAATTAATCTGCCAATAAGCGAATAACTGATCGGACCAATAAGCAACTCGCCGACACTTTGCAAAACGTAGCTACAGACAACCCAGAAAAAGGCCACTTTATTTCCTGGCGCTGTTGCCATAATACCGACTACTAAAAATAAAAATCCAATACCAAGCGACACAAGGCCAAGAGAAAACTGCTTTATTAAAGAAAATATAGGTAGGTGAAGTTTTTTAGATTGTGAACCAAGAATAAATGTGCCAACGACAATAACGATTGTATTAATATTTTGTACCCATTGTGGAGCAACCGTTATGCCCATTATGTCCAAGTTCACATGATGATGAATAAAAACAATCAATGCCATTGGAGCCAAAAAATACGCAGACCAAAAGGTCAACGAAGCAAATAGTAATATGTAAAATACGATGACTTCCTTTTTTCTACTAGAGTAATGGCGAATTAATTTGATTAGCATGCTTAGCGATATAAAAAGCCAACCACCTATTAAAACTATATTAGTAAACTGTGAAATACTTAATAGCCATCTAATTAATAGATAAATAGCAAACATTATTAGCGACGTTATAGCAAAATTTTTTAGAGGGGATGCAGACTTATCAATATGCCGCTCTGTTTTATCTAGAGACTTCCATGTTATTAAAAGAATGCCTAAAACAAACACAGTTGTTATCAAAACAATAATCGATAGTTTATAATACTGGCCTATACTGCCATAATAGCCCGCTAGCGTGTATCCGGCCAAATAACCTAAGTTTAGAAATAAATAGAGCCAAATGAAGCATTTTTCTCTTATACTTTCGACAACATTACAGTATTGAGTCAACATCATATTGAGGCTGACATTGATACCCACGCTACCTAGCAAAAATAAACAGATTAACCACAACGTTATATTCTCTCGATGGCTTGCAAATGCAAAACAACCAGCAGCAGAGCAAATTATGCTAAAGACAAAAAACGCTCTGTAACTTATTCTACGTTTAGCAAGATAACCACCAACAAGCGATAACCCAAAACTTAAGGCTAAAACACTCCCAACCAAAGAAATAGCAGCGTTTTTCTGAAATCCAATATCAAGTAAATAAAGCTGTAAAGAAGAATAGAATATTGCAAAAGGCAGTGCCGAAAAAAATCTGAATAAAATGATAGTTGAAGGTGTAGTGATCCTCATATTTAGTCATTCTGGTAATCAAGTAAAAATTTTACCATTCCTGGATGTCCATTTTCGATTGCTAAATCTAAGGGCGTATTATCTTCATTATTTTTTAAGTTGGGGTTACAACCTAGCTTAATAAGGTATTGCGCCATATTGATCTCGCCTGAAATCGCTACCCAATGTAAGGCTGTATTCCCTTTTGGGCTTATTTTTTTCGGATCTGAGCCTTGCTCAATAAGATAATCAACAATTTTTTGGTGGCCTTGATTCGCAGCCCATGTAAAGGCTGGGTCACCATCCTCATCTATTAGGTTGATATCAGCATGTAAGCCAAGTAAGGCTTTTACTGTGTCAAAATGCCCGTAATAAGATGCCCATTGCAGTGGTGTTTGTTTTAATCGATTTCTAGCGTTAACCTCCGCACCATGTTGCACAAGAATTTTTACGATATCTGTAAATCCGTGTTTTGCTGCCACGTGTAATGGCGTGTCTTCATCTAAACCATAGTGTCTTAGAAATTTTCCAGTGATTGTATGGAGCGTAGCACCTTCATTTAATAGCTCGTTAATTTTTTCAGCTTGATTGTGTTCAACTGCCACCCAAAGCTTCGTATTAAGCTTTAATTTTCTATCTTGCTCTTGTGCTTTTTTCAGTAGTTCCTTGCTCATTTTTTATCTCCAGCTTGAAAAAATGTATCACTGCTCATATCTAAGAAAGCTGCTTCAATAGTCCCTAAAGGTTGCCACTTGGCCTCGTCAAATTCTAGGGATGGGACATTCTGTAGTGCAAACAACCATTTTTTACCATCAACTACCTTAATCTTTTTTATAGATACTGAATCTGAATCGATGTGTTTTAGCAAGCAATAACTATCATCAGGTAGCTTATCCTCATTCTTTATAATTAGAACCCTTGCTTTTTCAAATGGTTTATCTAATTTTTTTGTAGTTAGCATAGCATAATAATTAGAAGTGTTTTGTTTAGGTATTGGGAAACTTGGCCAATTATCTTGTGTCAGTGAGCTAAGGGTTTCATAAATATCTAGCAGCTCACTCTCAGAGACTAGAGGAATCAATTGAGTTGCACCTGCAGGATTTTCAACTTTCTTATGTTGCAATTCATCAGCGAAAATAGGGTTTTCACTCATTAACGAATCTAATGTGATATTGAAAAATTTTGCTATCGGTTTTAGTGTTGAGATACGGGGATCACTCGTGGTACCAGAGACAAGCTTATTCAGTGTTGTTTGGGAAATATTAGCTGCTTCAGCAAGTTTGGTTTCACTGCGTATGTCATGATACTCCATTAATAGAGAGATATTCCTGCTAATCGTACTCTTTAACATGACAATCCTTGTATTAAACAACAGAGCAGTATATTGCTGATAGGCAGTAATAATACCACTTTTCGACAAATTATCCTAGTTAGATTACTCATTGATTATTAGGCGAAATTTTCTCTAAATAACCATAAAAGGGGTTAATTTCACAAAAATAACCCTAATTAGGGTTGCCAAACAACCATTTTTAGCATAAAATGCCCTCCTCTTGGTTAAAAACAGCTTAATAATAAGTTGAACTTAACAAGCATTGCCAACAGCAAAGGAGTTACTACTATGGAACAGTTACCGCAATCTTACCCTCTCGATCCCGATGTCCTCGGCCACCTAGAATTGGGACTCGCCTTAAATAACCTGGCTAGGCTCAAAGAACTACTCGAATGCACCCCGCTCGATGAACAACAAGCACGTTGTGT
>JAJFKG010000003.1 GCA_021773335.1 Gammaproteobacteria bacterium | reverse complement strand
GGCGATACAAGCCGCCTCAAAAAAATGGACTATGTCGATTCAAAACTGGAAACCGGCGATGAATCACTTTATGATTGAATTCGAGGAGCAATTAGCCCCTTATGTTTAACCGAGCACTTACACAGAATTATTTACAGGGTCGTTTAATATGCAGAATGGCTACTCCAGCGCCTGGCCCCTATCTCTTAGTCTGATACGGAGCCATTCACGTTATTAGTAATGGCCACGACTTACCGCTTTGTTCAACGTATCACGCACCCAAGCATTCAAGCTTTTATGTGCAAGTCCTGCTTCAATGGCCACTTGACGATGTAGTTCCGGCTCTAAACGTAAATTAAACTTACCCGAGTATGGTTTTTCTGGCTCCTCGCCGCGCTCAGCACAAAACTCAAGATAGTCATCAATAGAGTCTCTAAAAGCATTTTCCAGTTCATCAACTGATGTACCTTGAAAAGTGATCACATCGCGCGTATTAATGACTTCGCCTGAGAATAGCTTAGACTCATCATCATAGTTCACGTGTCCAATATAACCTTTGTAATTCATCATGGCTTGATACCTGCTTCCTGTAAAAATCGTCGCATAGCAACTAATGCACCTTTATCCGTTTCCTTTTGCGGATGCGGCCGGTGAAAAACAGCTCGCACCTCATTCAGGGCTATTCGGACCCGCGAACCTCGTCCCTCACTGAGCTCTGCACCCAGAGCAACTAAGAGAGCTTCGATGTCGGTCCAAAGCACATTGGACCGAACTGGCTTCTCATAAATCGCTTGCAGTACCTTGCTATGTTTCTTCTTCATTCCATAATGGTACCAGATGATAGTACTATTGGCAAGTTGCTAAGGTGAAATACCTTGTCAGATGATTGTGAATCTCAAAAATATTTATCATGTCGCGCAACCGCAGATTTGTGTCAGTTTTGTGTTATTTTTTTCGAAAAGAACTACATTTTTGACATAACCATATGATTTATAAATTAATTTCAATTTTGACAATAAATCAAGACGAGTAGGGCATAATACCTTTTTTGTTCTTGATATGGACTTTCAAAGTCTATATCATTAACAATTATGGGAGCGAAACAAACAGCACTGGGGCCGCTTGGGGCAAAGTTTTTTTCTTTGATGCAAACTCGCAATCAAAATTTGGTGAAGTTAGGTGAGTTGCAAACAGTATTGAAATTAACACCCGGCCAAGAACAAACATTGTTAAAGCGATTAGCAGACAATGGTTTTTTGTTGCGTTTGCAAAAAGGTGTTTATCTTGTACCGAAGAAACTTCCTGCCGGAGGTTCATGGCGACCGAACGATTACTATGTTATTGATCAATTTATGAAGCTCAGTAATGCTAAATATTATATTGGCGGCTTTAGCGCAGTCTATTACCATGGATTGGTTCAACAAGTTGTTGATCAATTTACTATTTACAACGATAAATACACAGGCATAAAAAACTTTGGGCAACTGCGCGTGTCTTTTATTAAAGTTAGCAAAAAACGTATTGCTGGATATACAAGGGTGTCAGTACCAAACTCTGGCACAGTAAATATGGCAACACTGGCAAAGACATTGGTCGATCTTATTCAAGATTGGTCACGTTATATGTTATTAGAAGAAGCGTATACATGGATGACACAAGCTTGTAAAGAAACTGAATTTTTGCAAGAGCTTATTTTATTGGTGTCAAAGGTTGCGAATAAAGTTACAATACGACGTATTGCTTACTGGTTGTGGAGAAATGGTGTAAGTCAGAAAAAGTTAATGCCGTTAATTCAACAGTTGAGCCCAGTAAAAGATTATATTGTTTTATACCCTAACAAACAAAAGATTGGAAATAAAAATAAAAAATGGTGGGTTTTAGATAATGGTGAACAAACTTAACGAATCAATAAACTTCTATCTTAATACAGAAGAATTTAATGCCGCTGTTTCATATACGGCGGAGCGTACTGGTTTTTCAGGTGAATTAATTGAAAAAGACTACTTATGTTCGCTTGTATTAATGTTCTTAAATGAAACCGATAGTAATCCTTTAATATTTAAAGGGGGAACAATGAAAAAATCTGCTATGAAACTCTTTTTCATGATTTTCAAGAACTAAGCGTAATCAATTTATCTGAAAGATTAAATATGCATTCCAAGAACTAATTTTTGTGATTTGGGTTTTTAAGATGATGAATAAGGTATTAGCAATAAAAAGTTTCGATTGACCAGGAGCACAATGAGTATGGAAATCTACGTGGGGCATGCGAGTAGCTTTGATTACCAAACTAAATTGTATGATCCAATCAAGAATTCAAGCCTCTACCAAGAGCATAATTTTATTTTTCCTCATGAAGCCTGTTCAAAAGCTACGGATTCAAAAGAAGTGGTAAATAATAGTGATGTTTTTATTGCAGAAGTTTCCGAGCCATCTACGGGGCTTGGCATTGAGCTTGGCTGGGCGACAAACAGTAAATGCAAAATTATATGTTTTTATAAACGAGGAGTAGAGAAACCGGGCTCAATTGAATTTGTTAAGCCAAGAGCAGTTATTTGTTATGAAGATGAGAAAGGATTTGTTCAAAAGTTGGCTGGGCAGTTGCAGACATTGAAAAAAGAACGAGTGTTAGAGTTGGAAAACAGGGAAGAAAATATTAAGTCTTCACTTCATAAAGTCAGAGAGAGACTCATAGAAATTGCACTGTATGCAGATATTATTGATCCTTTTTATGCTAATTTTGAAATTAATAATAAAACTAGGGTTTTTGCCTGGTTTATGCAGGAATTTACACGTCATTTGTTTGGGCAGTTTTCGATTCTTATGTTTGATGTTACTCGCCGATATGAGGTTGTATCGCTAAAGCAGCTTTATTCCACGGTTAAAGAATATTTTGATAAAGTAGATGCCAAGCCTGATGGCATAAGGCATAAAGATAACTTCGAAAAATTATTAGGAAAGTTGGGGCTATTGTTATCTCAGTAGAGTCTGGCATTGTTCATGAAGAAGAATAATTTATGCAATTGATCGCTTGTGTCAGATTTGTGTCAAACAGGCCTTCAAAATGACCCAGTTCGACATATATTTAGACAAATGAACGCGATCAAATTTCTTTAAAAACAAAGAGTTAATCTTTTGAGTATCTAGCTTCGAACCTGAGTGTCGGGAGTTCGAATCTCTCCGGGCGCGCCAGTTTCTTCTTTTAAATCAGATAAATGCGAGCCACAAAAAAATGGGTCTTTCCCAAATCCGGGGGCACTTTAACCTCCACACAATACTCTCACTCGTAATCGATAGTTGTCAAAGTTTTTAAAGCCGTATGCTCTACGTTGAAT
>JAJFKG010000020.1 GCA_021773335.1 Gammaproteobacteria bacterium | reverse complement strand
CCGGATGACGTTGCTGCGCAACTTATCCGGGCTACCTGTGTGGCAATGATTGACAATAATAAGCCAACCAGCGATACCTCATCATCTCTTTAACAACCGTTGAACTGACTTATGGGGAACGCCATGGCTCTGCGTGGGGACGTATATTACCGAGCGCTTTGCCTGTGCCCTATGGGTGCGCTCGCAGGTGTAAGCTAGTGCCATCGCAGAGCGGTGATACCAGATCAATACACCATCATACTGATTAATATACATAATTTTATGGATAACTCGGGATAAGATTACGGATAATTCGGGTTAATTATGTGGATAATTCGGAATAAGAGCTTGGATAATTCGGGTTAACAGCCTATAATTAGGCGTTGCTGACAATTTTTGCAGTCTTATTTAGCAAATTATTGGTCTCACTAAGCGGTGTACTCTACGAAAATTTTAAGTTGCGTGGTAAAGAATAATGTTTGAAAGAAAGTTAACTTCCGTTGTCATAGAGTTGTTAAATGAATTTAGAATTGTTTATCTCACTGGTCCACGCCAAGCAGGTAAAACGACTTTAACGAAGTCTATTGCGCTGAGCTGCGGGTTTGAATATATGTCGCTTGATAATTCTAATATACTTCGATCCGTGCAGAACGATCCGATTGGATTTATTGATTCATTTAAAGATAAAAAGTTAGTATTAGATGAGTTTCAATATGTCCCAGAATTAATACCAGCAATTAAGCAAGTATCTGACAATCTTTCCTCCGAAGAAAAGGGTAAATTTTTATTAACAGGCTCTGCTGATATTTTTAAATCTGGCAAAACACAAGAAGCATTACCAGGCCATATGGCTAGGCTAGAGCTGTACCCACTATCATTGTCAGAGAAACAAAACGCCCAAACTAATGTTGTAGATTTTCTATGTAACCAGAATATGAATATCAGTTCGTTAGCTAGTCTCAGTCACAAAGAGTTAGCAGGTATGATTCTTCAAGGCGGGTATCCTGAAGTTCAAGAGATGAGTTACCGGGGTAAACAAGTATGGTATGACTCCTATATTGAAGGTCGCTTATTTAAGGATTTCGAATCATTGTATTCAGCGCGAGGTGATTATCGTTCCAAATTAAAGTCACTCATACCTTACCTCGCTGGCCTAGCTGGCAACCTTGTTAAATACGCAAATATTTCAAATGACTTAGGACAAGAAGACAAGCTGATTAAATCATATATTGAAGTGCTTGAATTGATGTTCATACTAAAAATAGTCCCCGCTTACCTAAAAAATAAGGCAAAACGGATGGCCGTAACGATGCCTAAACTACACATGATAGATACCGGTCTTGCGTGCAGTCTTCTCGGAGTAAAAAATGAAAATCAGTTAACAACGAGTTCTTATTTTGGTGGCCTTTTAGAGAATTTAATTTTCATGGAATTACAAAAACAAAATAGTTGGTCCACAGAGCAAGTGGAACTATTTCACTTTAGAGATAGCTATAAGAATGAAGTTGATATTGTTTTGGAGAGAGCAAACAACCAAATTATTGGTGTTGAAGTGAAAGCATCAGCGACCATAAAACAACAAGATTTTAAGGGGTTGATTAAGTTGGCGGAACTCAATCTCGCTAAATTTCAGTATGGGGTTTTGTTTTACACAGGGAAAGACGTGTTGCCTTTTACACATAACGATATACAGCTGTTTGCGGTGCCAATTAGTCTGTTGTTACAGTAATTCATTTGCCGAGCACCCCGGCCTCACCTCTTAAGCTCAAACCTGCTCCTATTCTTCCAGGTGAGGCCTTAAATTTATGGACGCTCCACCTCAGAGACTGGCCTCATCGCTGAAACCCACTCACTCAAAAAGATCAACGTCCATCGCTCGACATCGAGTCAGGTTAATCACCACAGCGCCACGTTTCAGTAGCCTATACGCTGCAGTTCCTTTTTTATCCTTTGATTTTATGTCGATTTTATCCAAAACTTGTGGGGGTTCGCCAGGACTTGGGGCTTGAGTTGTCGTTATCGATCTGTGTACACTTTGTACAGGAGGGTGGGCTGCTGCAACACCGCAAATTTACGGTGTTGTCAGCGCTCACCATAATTGCTAGTCTTTTGTCCGCTTTCTGATACGCACCGAGAGGATCGATGACGCTATTTCAGCTCGATTAACTCACCTTTTTGCAAAACAATAGCAATCAAATATAGTTTGAGATTTTTTTATGCCCGTTTACAACATCTTAATTTTTCTGACTAAATTAGTACTGGCAACTGCTTATTACCCAGAAGATTATGGTAATGCTGAGGCACTAGCAGATATTCTCAGTTCTAATGCCACATTGAAAAACATGGTCCAGCAATTTATAACGCTGGATCACCGGTATGTCAGTGCTGTATTTGCTTACAAGTGACGCAGCTAGCCTGAAAATATTAAATCGAGTATTTACGATACCGACTTTTGTTGAGAAAGTAGTTGCTAACTTTGCATCAAGCCCAGATGTAGCCTTATAACATTCCACACCTGGCTACAGAACTGTAGTATCATTCCCACACCTTCCACTATGCAACAACCTCATGGAGAAATAAATGAGCAAGTTTGCCGTAGTTGGTTTTTCTGAATCGCTGTACACGGTGGATTATTTATTGAAACTGACACCCAATGCAGTAATGCCAACTATCCAAATTCATTGTAAGGCAGCTGCTGGCTAGAGAATCGAATAAAACCATCCTGATTACTTACCAACTTTGAATAAACTTTCAATATTCCCTGTGGAAATACTTTTTTAACCCCATATACCAAGGATAAACTGTCACATCATGAATCTTTTTTGCGTGAGGTTCTCTAGAAAAACAAATAGCTTCGCAATCGCCAAAATCACTTACTAAGCGCTGCAAAGTGCGCAACTGCATCTCATCAACCTTTTCTGTACTTTTAATCTCAATAAATAAGATTTTTTTACCCGGCCTTTCTACAAGCAAGTCAACTTCTAGACCCTCTTTTGTTTTTAAGTAAGTGAAGCGATAATCAGGATAATAATAGTGAGCCAAGCGTATCGCTTCTGTTATCAAGAAGTGCTCGAACGCCTCTCCATAGGCACTTGTAGACAGTGTCAATGGTACTGACAAATTCCTCGCTAATGAGCGCACAATACCGGGGTCAAAATAATAAAATTTAGGTTTCTGACTTAAGCGCTTCCTGAAAGAGTGTTGAAAAGGCGCTAAGAAAAATCCTACTAATGTATCTTCGAGTAAGCAAAAATACTCCTTAACTGTCTTGTTATCAACGCCAACATCTCTAGCGATATTAGCCACATTGATAATTTTACCATTACATTGAGCAGAGACCTCAAGAAACTGTCTAAAAGGATCAAGCTTACGAATAAATTGTTCTAACCATATCTCTTCACGTAAATAGGTTTGCGCATAGCTGCGAAGAAAATTATTTTTCTGTTCGACAGTAGGCTTCGTGTAAATAGATGGCAATGTCCCCCAGCGTAAAGCATCGTCCAGAAGAAATTCATCACCTAACTCAAAAGCCGAAAAAGGAAACAAATAATAAATGTCGGCCCGCCCTGCAAGTAAATTTGCACCACCATGACGTAATTTTCTAGTGCTTGAGCCTGTCATGATAAAATATTTTTGGCTAATCTCGATGAGTTGATGCACAACATCCAACAACTTTGGTACTTTCTGAATCTCATCGATAACCACATGAGTGATATGTGGCTCTAATGCTTGTACTTGCTGGCTTAGTAACTCTGGTTGTCGTAGATAATTCTCTTCTTCATTTGGATTTAGTAAATCGATCCAAAAGGTATTCTTCTGAGGAAAGGTTTGTTTTAACAGGGTGCTTTTTCCTGTATTGCGTGCGCCAAATAACAATAAGTGGTTATTGAGTGGTAGTCGCAGGCATCGGGTTACTAATGACATAAATAGAACTCACTCCATTTTTGGCGTCCATTTATGGAATATATTGCAAGCGGTTTCTAACTAAAACAAAGGCAACTATCTAAAAATCAAGGCGTTATCAAAATCAGAAAGCGACTAGTTTTTGTGCGAAATATCTCACAACACAAAACAAGGATCGCTTATTTTCTGAACACCCTGATAATGGTAATATACTAACCATCGAACAGTTGCTCCCACCTCGCGCAATCTCGTTTGAAACTTATGTCATTATTCCGTTCATCAAGGATGATGTGTCGACCAAGGATGGTCTCTTTTTTTCACTTCACTATTTTCTTGGTTGTCTTATTGGTAATTAGCATTATTTGTTTGGCTACATTCTTGCGTTTAAGTAAACAAGAACACTAAGCGCGTAAACGTACGGGGTTGGCAACGCGCCGCATTTGAGCTTACCCATTAACATTGCCCTTGCAAGTTGCAAAGACGCTCATGGAACCGAAGCCGAAGTAGAAGTAGAAGTAGAAGTAGAAGTAGATGACGATGCATCTTTAATCTTAGGTACAGCGCTATTATTACGTCGATTAAGATTGGCCGCTTTTCTATATTGCAATTTTTGCTGTCCATATTCTATTTGGCTAAGCACTTTTTCTTCACTAAAACCTGCCAAAGCTGGAATTGTAACCGTGGTAGCACCACTTTCTCGCGCGCGCCATAGTAACGAAAGCGACGCTTCAGCCTTAGTATTACAGTGAGCAACATAATCACGATAAACCGGATCCCTCGCCTTCAATAAAAAACCTAGACGATAAAATGCCACGGCTTGTCCATGCAAATCCAATGCTGCACTACTTTCCGCATAAACTTTTATTAATGTCGGGGCATAAATACTCTCTGGATCACCAATATCCCACACTTGTAGAATCTCTTCGTAATAGGGATTAGCTGTTGTATGCGGCTGTGTCGCTGAAGAAGATGATGATGATGATGAGGAAGACGCGGCCACACCTTCGGCAGGCTCTTCCCATTGCAACGCCCAAAGATAATTTCGCATGATCGAGATAAGGTTTTGATTAGGAAAACTCGCAAGAGATACCTTGAAATCTGCAAAAGCTTGCAGCCATTTTTCTTCTATAACATATATCAGCCCACGCAGGTTACGCGCATTATAATCCAAAGGATGGTTGGTTATTAAATTATTTAATATTATGTGAGCATTTTCTTGCGGCTCTAAATCAGGCTCGTCAGCACTTGAATAATAGCCCATATGCGCTAAAGCCAATGCCCGCAGATATTGTGATTGCTGCAAATGTCTCTCTAGCGCTGCCGTCGGTTTCTCTTGATACAGCCTGAGGTAACTTTCGAATGCCCGTAACGCGCATTCAGCTGCATCACGATATAAACGAGCCCTTATTTTAGTAGAATTTTCAGTGAGATGTCCGGCTGCCTGGTCTATTCCCGCTTGGCGCTCGCCTGCCAAACGGCGTTCTCTGCTCGCCCAAAAAGCCGTAGCAGTTGATGCTGCAGCAGGAATAACAGCCTGTGCAACTGGTCCCACTATTGCAGGATCAGTTAATCTATCCGTAAACAATTGCACGAGCTCTTTCTGTTGTTCAGGTGATTTAGCAACTTGCGCTAACATGCCTTTACTCGCGTCAACGGCATTTTTAAGCACATCTTTATTCTTAACTGCAAAGACTGCCGCAATAATCGCGAAAATACTCGTACCGCCGACTTTTAACCAATAGGACAAATTCGATTGCTCTTGTTCTTCTTGTGGGTTTTCTATTTGATAATACATATTTTATTGCTCCTAATGTGTATGACTAGGAATTGAAAAATCAGGTGGTCTGACCTGTGCCCCTTCACTTGAACTGCTACACCTTAATGCACTCGCTGATGTTGTTCTGGGTGCGAATTGATGGGTTGCTGGTGCCTTTATGTTTGCACGGGCAACCTCGGATTCCGCAAATAAGCCATAGCTTCCTGTGACGCACTGTAAAACAGACGATACAGTGGTGCCTATTGCTACGCCAACAGTGCGACTACGCATTTGATTGACTTGCTGTTGTAATGAAGATCGCTGGCGTCGATAATGGCTTAACCTATCTGGATCAGGGTTTTCACTTATCTCTAATGCTTTAATTGCACCAGCAATGTCACGCAGTGGTATTTGCAAATAACCTCGCCTGGCATTGATGACACCTTTTTGAAACATGGCATCATAATCATCAGGGAATAACTTTAACAATTTCTTTAGATCGGTTTCCGCTTGATTAAATTTACCAAGCTCCGTCTGCGCACGCGCACGGTAACGCAAGGCAAACTGATCATCTGATGACGTTGTTTGCAGGCGCTCGGTGCAAGCAAGCACAGCACCTGCAAAGTCACCCTTATAAAAAGGCTCAACACAGCGCAGACGTGATACTTTATCTGCCGCAAAAGAATCATCTGGGTAGTGGTTTTGATGTTCTTCACAAGCCGCATATGCACTAGCAAAATCGCCTGATTCATACGCCTTCTGACCTAACTGTTCTATGTTAGCACGTGAAAGGTCATGACGTTGCTTTCTTAGGTTAGCTAAATTAATTCCACGCTGTTTTTTTAACTCAGCTAATTGCGTATCATCAAGGCCTTGCGTTTTTATTTCAGCTTGCGTTGCATAAGCAATACAGTAATCCAGTTTAGCAATGGCTCCAGCAAACTCACCAGCCTTGACTAGACGACCTATTTCTAAACGTGCATGCATCTCTTTAGCTGCAGACAATGTAGGATATTTATCACCGAATGCCTCGCACTCGGCAATCGCTGTACTCAATTCCTCAGTTCTAACCAACTTATCCCAACGCGCCGAATAGAGAGATAGCAAGTAAGCTGCAACACTTTTGTCTTTTGGGTTTCTGCTCATATACGTTTTTATTTTATCGATTGCCGCATCAATATTTTCGTCTTTTGCAAGCAACCCAGCATTATGTAAAAGCTGTAAATCAAACAACTTAGTACGCACTTCTGAGTCAGGCGGCTCACCAGGAAATTTCTGTAAAAATTGTTCATAATGATGAATCGCTTTAGTCATATCATTAGCTTCGAGTGCGGCGACGACTTGCTCTTGCAAGTGGCACATGGAGACTCGGTGACGATTTTGTTGTATGGTTTCATCTTCTGGACGCAATGCATAACATTCTTCTATTTTAAGTAAAGCACCCTGCGTATCTTTTGCTTCTACCCGATTTTTAAAATTATCCATCATCGCTTGTAATTGTGAATCTTCTCGATAATTATAAACAAACGCTGCGCCAGTTAGTACCGCACCACCGGCCACAAAGCCGGCAACTAATGCAGGATTCCAGGCAAAAAGCGCAATTCCCCCTTTACCTAATAAAGTACCAAACCCTGCCCCAAATGCAGTGCCTCTAAGACCTTGCTTAGTAAAATGATAGGCTTCGTGTTCAGGTATGTCTAAGCCATTTTTCTTAGCAACGTACTCGCCCACGTTGAATGCCTGTGATGCTACAAATAAACAGCCATCAACATATAACATCGCATTTGCAAATGCTTCAGCATTGGTTAATTGCGCAGCCACTTCCAACGCTTGATTAGCCGTATATACATGATCAAGTTTACTAACCAATGCAAAAACATTAGATGCAAGCGCTAAGCCTTTACGTGTGTCCTCACTAAGCACTTCACCCTTTTTATATTGATCATATGAAAGCACTGCAAAACACAGCAAACTAGCACCATGCATTCCCATACGCCAATCTGTACTGATTGCTGGGGAAGCATCTGCTGTAGTACTGGAAGCATCTGGAAAGAGTTCTGGTGAGTTAAAACGTAAAATTGTGTCAGTAAGTGGCGTGAGTGTCGAACTTGCTTCCACAACTTTATTTGCCGCCTCTATATGATTAAAAATATCAACAGCTAATGGCACTGAGGCAATCACCATATTACCCGCATGGCCTAATATACGTATTGTATCTGATTCGCTCTGGGTCATCTCACGACAGATATAATCACCCACCATAAATCCTAATTGTACTGCTGCACCCGTTGCAATTTGCGAATCTCTTGCGTCACGATAGGATTGCTCAATCTGTTGCATGGCAAATGCAGCCATTTGATTATCCGGATCAAGCTCTAAAGAACGCTGCAATGCGATTTGAGCACCGACGACATCACCAGTACCCAACCGTGCACAGCCATACTTAGCCAACAACTCTGGATCTTTGGGACTGTTAAATAAGGCGCCACCCAAGTAAGTTAATGCAGCTTTGTGATTATTATCACGTAGATGCATATCGCCCATGGCATGATTTAATTCAAAAAACAGCTGGCGGCTTTCTTGAGATGGCTTAATTTCAAACCCTATAAAACGCTCTTTCATCAAAGTCTGAGCTTCTGCCAAACCTTCTTGAACGTGGCCACTGCGCCCAATAAACCAAGCTTGGTCTAAGCGTTCTCTATCGGTAATCGTCGGAATATTCAAAATAACCCGGGCTTGACCAACAGCATTTTGGAGTGCTTCTTTATTGTGTGTTAACTGATAATCACTCACAAAATGTGCTTTTAAAAATGATGCCGCAGTATAATACTCATGGTCTTTATCACGGTAATGTGCGTTCCTAGCACGTTGTTGATAATCTTTAAAAGCATCGACTGCTGCGGCATGTTCGCCGGTCTCATGTAATAATGCGGCATACTGGAAGCGACGATGTGAATCGCAACTGCTAGTAGCTTGCATCGCAGCTAACACTTCAAGTGCACCTGCTTGATTGCCTTGTGCAAGCAATGCATCAGTCAATTCACCTTTGACGCGGTATGAATATGGATCATGTGCTATCTGTGCACGTGCACTCCCTTCCCATAGTTGTAAAAAATGCGCTTGGTCATCACCATTGGTTTTAGCGCTCATATTACGATAGGTGCCACGTCGCATCGAAGCAATATCATCAACTGTTTGCCCAGTTTTTTCAGCAAATCTTTCTGCTTGCTGTGCAAGCTGGTGCATAGAGGGGCGTGTTTGGTCAGAATTCAAGGCCAGTTCGTCTTGCGCCCAACCATATAGCATAGGCGCCTTGGCCTGACATTCTCTAGCCCTTTCCCAAGCCTGCTGATTCTCTAGTGATGCTAGTTTATCGGCCTGCGCAAACGCGCGCTCACCGCCAGCATAATCACCTTCTTCATACGCTAAACGCCCACCAATTGCATATGTCATTGACTCTTGCGGAAATAGACGTTGCAAATCTGTATATTCTCGCCCTGCTTCTTTAAGATGAGCTTTATCAATCGCACTTAGCACTTTATTACTATGATAGGCAAAGTCGACGGCATAACGATTAGCTTTCTCAGTTAATACCTGTGCATCACCACCTTCAGAAAATGCTTGCAAACCAGCGAAGTCTCCACTTTCATTAAGGTATGTCATGACACGAGTGATCTGCGTAATCGCTGGGTCATTACTATTTAACGCCGCATATTCGGATAATTTTACGCTAAGCTCTTGGCGACGTTGTTCCAGGATGTTACCCATGCTCTGACCCTTTAACCAAAGCCAAGTATTATGGCTCCACCATTCATTCTCTTTTCCTTCACCAATTTGACGAATTAGCGAGTGAATTGCGTGTTTGCATTTATCGGTTTTGGGCAATCTATGCCATGCGATCGCATTTCTCGCAATATGCATGACGGCCAATGCGGCGGCTACTTTGGGCTGTTTGATGGGATCAACACTAGCCCCCCAGCGCACCTGACCACTTAAGTTATCTAGTGAGAAACTGAATTGTGGCTGCCCACCTATCGTTGCACGCAAGCGTGGATTATGCTCACCTAAGAGCTTATCGGGGTCAAAATGCAACTCATTCTGTAGATCAGGGCTTTTTGTTGCATCACGATAACCAAACTTATCACGTAGTGAACGTTGTAAGCGCTCAGTTGGTGTGTGTTCACCCATCCGCAGAGAGAGAGACTTCCCAACATCTGGCCCAAACAAGGTTTGTTTAACACGCTCAGCAAAATCACCTGACGCTGGAATAACCGGAAAGCTATTCGAAGATGCGCCTTGTTGCCCTGCTGGCTGAAAAAATTGCGGTTGCGAGGCAGTAACGCTGGTTACAGCTGCTTGAGTAGCTGGCAAATCAAGTGACAATGACTTGGGATCCGTTTGTTCTTTCTCGCTTAATAATTGCTGGTCATGACCAAGTATAATCGTAGTATCAGCGCCATCTGGACCATAAGTATCAGCTTGGTACGTTAGCGCAGCTAACGGCCGGCTACTATTCGTGTCTGGCAGAGCCAGCAAAAATGATTTGGGATCCGGTGGTGTATCGAATACGATTGGCCCATGGTTACGACGTGCATAACGTAAAAAACCTGGCTCCGGCTCTGGGAATAATCTAGCAACCGGCCCCTTAATATACGGATTCCATACATACTCTACAAAAGCATACTCACCCGCTTCACCAACTATAAATGGCACAATTACCGACAGAAAAAAACTCTCCGGCGCTAAAGACAAGCCAACTAACAACTTACCTGCACTGGCCACACCGTAACGACCAATAGCATACTTTGTTGCACTACCCACGGCACCGCTTACCGAGCAATATCTATCTTGCACGTAAGCTAATGAACTGTCTATACCAGCGCGTGCACCCGCCATTGGCATAGAATAACCCTGCTGATGATAGCGATAAAAATTCTCACCAAAGACAAGAACCCTCACCGCTGGTTTTATTTGCTTTAAATACTTTGTGCCACGCAGGAAAACCCCACCAATCTCATTATCTAAGCCTCTTTTCAACAACTCAACACGCAGCTCAGGAAAACTAAGCGAGTGGCCGGCTAACTCACTTTCAAGGCAAAAACATAATAACGCAGCCAGACTCGTATCAGATTCCATATATTTGGCAGCAATATCTAAAAAATTAGTTAAGCTATCTGCACGACCATCCAATTGAGTACAAAAACCAGCTTGGTCACTTGCATGGTGCATTGAGATATCGAGGTCCGCTGGATGTGCTTGGATACGAGTCCTAAGCTCGGGGGGTAAAACAGGACCAATCGTCACCTCTGGCGTTCTTTGACTAGGCGCAACATAACTAACATGAGATAGCAACGCTGCCATAAACCGTTGCCGCACATCCGGTGTCATAGTAAATTGATAATCAGCATCACCACGCAAAGTGGCCCTGAAAATTTCCCCTATCTCGGCACCGGTATAACATCGACCATCAACTTCAAATTTGAATGGAAAGCTTTTAGTAGGGAATGAATGAATTGCGCCATAATCAATCGAAACTTTGACGGTCTTAGACATCACCGTCTTACCTCCCTGTAAAAATAAATGAAAAAAACACAAGTACTGCCCACGAAGACAATATGTGCGTTATGTCTTAGAAAAATTTAACTTGATTCAATTTAGAGTGGGCATGATATAAAAAACAATCTTATTTATCAATCGGTAATATTACTGAAAAATATACTGTATATTGACCTGGCAAAAAATGTTTATTTATACTTAATTCATCCAACGCTTAAAAATTAAGGTGCACACTCGGGATCAATTTCATTAAGGTTAATGGTTGGCGCAAAGCTGTTGTTATTCATCATTTGGATACTCAACCATGCTTCAATGGCACCACAAGCCCCTAAGGTATGACCGAAATAACGTTTAAGCGAGCTGATCGGCACCTTATTGCCTAGCACATTTTGCACTGCGAACGTTTCAGCGACATCGCCTTGCTTCGTTGCAGTGCCGTGCGCACAGATATAACCAATATCCGCCGGGGACAATTGTGCATCTTGCAACGCAAGCTCAAGTGCTATTTGCATGGTATTGGCCGTTGGCTGTGTGACATGTTGCGCATCACAGTTTGTACCAAAACCAGCAATTTCAGCATAAATCGTCGCGCCACGTGCTTGTGCGTGAGATAACTCTTCTAAAATCAGCGTGCACGCACCTTCACCAATCACAAGTCCATCACGATCAGCATCAAAAGGTCATGGCGTTAACTCAGGCGTGGTATTTTTTTGACTTGTCGCGTATAAGGTATCAAAAATTGCAGCTTGGCTAGGACATAATTCTTCAGCACCACCTGCAACCATAATATCTTGTAAACCATACTTAATTGCTTCATAGGCATAACCAATTGCTTGACTCCCAGAGGTACATGCACTTGATGTCGGAATCACTCTACCATTCAAACCAAAAAACAGTGCCGCGTTAACGGCACAGATATGACTCATGGCTTTGATATAGGTTGCAATCAAACCAGGGGCAACACAATTCACGGTAATTTTTCGTTTAGCCAACTCAAGTGCTAATGCCTTTGTGGCACCGATAATACCCGCTTTAGCGGCACTGTAATTGACTTGCCCGCGGTTGCCAACCATTCCAGACACAGACGCCAACGTCACAATTCGTCCACCTTGACGGGCTTGGATCATGGGCAAAACACAAGGTTGGACAACATTATAAAAACCATCTAAATTTGTGCGTATCACGCTATAGCACGATCTTACTTGAGAAGGCACTACCGTGTGACTCGCCAATAAAATAACCAATTGATTATTAAAGATTTTTCAGGGTCTCATATTATACTGGGAATAAACAAGCATTTATTCATAGTATAGTAGGAGTAAATTGCGTATACTTCCCAGTATACTGGGAGAAATCAATGGAAAAAATTCTTGTTCAGCAGAACCCGCACTGGCAAAACCAGAAAAATGATGGTTTTATCAAGCGCAGAATATGGCCTGATATTCAACGACAGCTTAGTTTAGAAGAAATTCTTATACTGCAAGGCATACGCCGCAGTGGTAAATCTACCCTATTCAAACAAATTATTAATTATTTGCTCGAAAATCATAATGGTCGGGAAATACTCTATATCAATTTTGATGATCCGTATTTTAGTGAGATTCTCAAAGATGCAAAACATATTTATAAGCTCGTTGAAATCGCAGAAAAGGTCACCGGGTTTAAAATCCAATATTTATTATTGGACGAGATACAAAATGTTAATGCATGGGAAAAATTTGTAAAAAGCACCTATGATAGCCAACTCTTTAAAAAAATTTGTTTAACCGGCTCAAACTCAGCATTACTTGCTGGCAAGTACGCCACACTATTAACTGGGCGATACATAAAACAAGCCGTATATCCACTGAGCTTCGATGAAATACTAGGTAAACTCAATCTCGACAGCTCAATTGAGTTACTTAACAATAAGGCTAAAGTATTACGCTTGCAGGACGATGCCATACAATATGGCCAATTCCCCCGTATATTTCTTGAAAAAGAGATTGTATCCAAACGTGATATATTGGTTAGTTACCTAGAATCAATTATTCAAAAGGACTGTATATCACAAAACAATATCCGTGATACTAAAGCTTTTTACCAACTCACAAAGTATCTACTCAGTAACATTGGCAATTTGTATTCTTATGCAAGCTTGGCTAAGCTACTTGAGAGTAGTGATGTAACAGTAAAAGAATTCATCAATATTCTCGAGCAAAGTTATTTGATTCATGAATTGAAACACTTTAATTTTTCATTAAAAAAACAATCACGTGCCAAGAAAAAATGTTACATTGCTGATAATGGACTTATCAGCGCAAATACATTTGAGTTTTTTGATCGCAAAGGTCCCTTATTTGAAAACCTCGTCTGTAACGAATTAATTAAAGCGGGCTTTAAAGATATTTTTTATTTTAATGACGGCAAGGAGTGCGACTTTATTGTGTCAGCCCAGCAACAACATTTCGCAATACAGGTAACATATGAGTTAAACAGTAATAATCAGCAGCGAGAAATTACTGGCCTACTCAATGCGATAGAGAGGTGTCGTTGCAATAAAGGCATTATTATTACTCTTGATCAAGAAAAACAATTCGAAAATGATATTTTAGCTTTACCCTTTTGGAAATTGTTTTCTAATGTTGATTTCTTACAAACTACGTTAATAGCATAACTTAATAACCTATAAGCTTTTCCCTATAAATCAGGATGTTTTTAGTAACAAGTTATTTTCTAACTTTGTTCTTGGATAATTCACCACCTATTTTTTGCGTAATTTGAGAAATCTTCTCTAGTTTGTTATCATGTTAAACTTTTCCAAACATAAGCATTAATATACCCGTGAAAAATAGCAATATTACTATTGGCAGTGAAACAATTCACCCCGGCGAAAACGTTTCTCTCGCTTTACCACTACCCGAATTATTCAGCTGCGCGCCCATGTATATGCCAATCAAAGTTGTGCATGGCAAACAGGCAGGTCCGTGTTTGTTAGTGACTGCCGCCATGCATGGTAATGAATTAAACGGCGCAGAAATCATCAATCGCCTACTGCAATTGAGTAAGCTTAAAAAATTAAAAGGCACTTTAATTGCGGTGCCAATCATGAATGTCTATGGTTTTATTAATAAGACACGGACTTTGCCTGGTGGTGTATCTTTAGGTAACAATTTTCCCGGCACCGCTCAAGGCTCACATGCCGCAAGACTCGCACATCTCTTTTGTACCGAGATTTTTCCGTTAGCTAATTATTGTATCGATTTACAAACGGGTTGGCTCAATCATACTAATCTTCCACAAATTTTCACAACGGATAACAATGAACAGGAAATGGAACTTGCGCATGCTTTTTCAGCACCCGTCATTTCTGAAATGACCGCCCAAAAAGGCTCGTTGCGCGCACACGCTAACGCCCAAGAAGTCCCTTATCTCGTGTATGAAGCAGGCGAAGCAATGCGCTTTGATGAATCCGCTATTCGTCTCGGCACACGTGGTATCATTAATTTCATGCGTCATATTGATATGCTACCCGCGTCTAGCAAGCCGCGTACAGCTAAGCACAAATCTTTTATTATGAAAGATACACGTTGGGTGCGATCACCCACCAGTGGTATCAGCCATTCCACGATTAAACTTGGGCAACAAGTCAAAAAAGGCGAACAACTGACTGTCATTAAAGATCCGTTTGGTGCGGGCTCCGACGTACCTGTGGCTGCACCATTTGACGGTATTGTCGTCAGTATGAATAACCTACCTTTGGTCTACGAAGGTGTTTCTCTTTTTCAATTAGCTGCTTTTGAAAGACTTTCATTAGCTGCTTCACATCTAGAAGACTGGGTGGATGAGTCAAATCAACACTCGGAATAAATAAACATGCAAGAAACAGAACAAAAAGTCACTCTCATTGGTGTGGTTATTTGGTCTATCGCCGCCGTCTTCTTTTTATATGAATTCTTTTTACGTACTTTTGTTGGTTCAATAGCGCAAGATTTGATTCATGATTTGCATTTGAGTATTGAGCAATTCACCATGGTTGGCTCAGCGTACTATCTAGCCTACGGTATCATGCAAGTACCTGTTGGTATACTCGCGGATAAGTTTGGCGTTAAAAAGATCATGATCTTTGCTACCTTGGTTTGCGCCTTAGCAACGTTTTTATTTGCGCATTCACATCTTTTTATGTCAGCCGTATTAGGTCGATTTTTTATGGGCTTTGGTTCATCATTTGCGTTTGTATGCTTGCTGGTAATTGCCTCAAATTGGTTTCCGAAACGTTTTTTTGGTTTTTTTGCTGGTGCATCACAATTGGTTGGTACCATGGGACCAGTGCTTGCCGGTGGCCCGTTGATCACTTGGCTGTTAGCTACACATATCAGTTGGCGCATTGCCTTAAGTTCAGTCGGTGCGTTTGGTATTGTGCTCGCAGTATTAACGCTATTTTTCGTAAAAAACAAACCACGCGGCGGCGAAAACACCTTACTGTTTTTATCGCGTAATGAATCGATTATGACGCGCTTGAAATATCTATTTACGACAAAACAAGCCTGGGTCGTGGCAATTTACTCGGGGACCATCTATGTTTCAATTGCGGTAATGGCCGCAGTATGGGGAACTGATTATCTACAAACTGTAGGGCTTTCACAGCAAAGCGCTGCCTATATGATTTCTATTTCATGGATCGCATATGCTATTGGTTGTCCTCTATTCGGCTTTTTGTCTGATTTATGCAAACGTCGCAAACCCTTCTTAGTCTTGTGTGCTTTACTCGGCATACTGAGCGTCACTTTAATCTTGTATGGCCAATTCAAAACAGCGGGTGCTTACGAAATTTTGTTTTTCATGCTCGGCCTCGCCGCAACCGGGCAGAATGTCGGCTTTGCTGCAATTGCTGAGCACAATCGCCCGGATATTAAAGCAACAGCGCTAGGCTTAAATAATGGTATGATTGCCCTACTCGCAACCGTCGTGCCCTTAGTAGTGAGTGAATTGATTGCTTTATCCAGTGGCGGGAAAGATGCCAGCCATTTACCCTTGCATGCATTTATACATGGTTTATCACTCTTGGTTGTGATGTATGGAATTGCGCTTGTCGTTAGTCTATTCTTTTTCAAAGAAACTTACGGCAAACCACAAAAAGGCTTTGTCATTCTCACCAAGCTTGCCTAATTAACTAATATCATATGCCATCAAAACACTCTTTTCCCCGGCAAATACACCTCCTGGCATAATAAACTCACCTACTTTTTCAAAGCCCGCTTGCGCGTAAACATGGATAGCTCGAGGATTATGTGCATCAGGATCAATAAAAAAACGACAGGTATTCGTATCAACCTTTGCTACGAAATACTGCATAAATGCTTGTAGCGTTGAAGCTGCTAAGCCTTTACCCAAACAACTCGTATTCCCAATACAAAAGTCAATACCATAGGCATTGCCATCCGCTGGCAAATGTTGCTTATATAATTGCGGAATATCTTGTGTAGCAGTCACAGGCGACGTCAACAAAAAGCAAAATGCTTCTTCATTAATATAACCCAGCCAATAATCAAAAATACCGTCAAAGTATGGTGACGGCTGTTGCCGTCCCATCATAAAATTTAAGATATCATCACGATGCGCTTGACTATTATCCCAGAATTCTATGACGTGTGGCTCATCTAGCCACGAGAAAATCGTGTCTTTATCATCTAGCGTGGCTTTTTTGAAGATTAGGTTATTTTGCATTGCATCATTTATCAAGATCACTTAAACAAATCATCTAACGTCTTATCTTGGCTTTTTAATTCACTACCTTTATAAAAAGTGCTGCTGATCGCTTTAATAAATATACGAACTTGTTCCTGCAAACTGCCATCTTTAATACCCGTAACATGAAAAAAATAGCCATCTGTATTTGCAAAATATTGTTTGATTAAAAAAGTTTTGCCTATGCGGCGTCGCCCATAAATAGCAAGAAACTCTGCCTGTTTTGAGTTATAGAATTTTTTAAGTATTCGCTGCTCAGCATGCCTGCCGACTAATGACATTGTTTTCTCCAAATTTTATGGGGCCACTAATAATAGACTTATTGGTGGCCCCATAAACAAAATCAACATAACTAATTGATTTAAATAAAATAATATCCGTATACTTAATGCTGGACTGATATTACACTACGTAACTACTCGCCAAGAAACTTGGCTATTGTAGTGCTTGATAATAACTCCCAGCCGCTCTCTTAGATACCATGTTTAATGACATCGTCACGTATCCAGTCTGAATACGTGGCCAAGGTACGCTAACTGATGCCTTGATCCTGATAGTATTCATTTTTGATCAATTAATTTTTACAAATTTGTTCATTAGACCACTGACTTTGTGTCAAGGCCAGAGGTAGCCCGGATAAGTTGCGCAGCAACGTCATCCGGGAACAGCAATGACAAACACCCTCCCCGGATGACGCGCGTACCGCGCTTATCCGGGCTACGGCTCTACTGTCTTCTAGTCAAGCTCAGACGTAGCCCGGATAAGTTGCGCAGCAACGTCATCCGGGAACAGCAATGACAAACACCTCCCCGGATGACGCGCGTGCCGCGCTTATCCGGGCTACGGCTCTACTGGCGCTCTACCTCGTCCCACCCCTGTGGGGTGGGACGGTAAAGCAGCGGGCGCTGCGCGCCCGACAAATAAAGGAACGGACGCTGGAGCGTCCGTAAGTTTAAGGTCCCAACCCTAGAGGGTCGGGACCAGTCTGGGTGCCGCGCTTATCCGGGCTACGGCTCTACTGGCTCTGCCTCAAGCCCAAATGTAGCCATTGCCAATTTAAACATCCCAGCAAAGCTGGTAGAGTCACCGTACCCCATCCAAGGAAGGATTTACCGATAAAAACCGTTAACAGTATTTTTAAGCAAGCAAAATTAACATGGAGGAGAAAATGAGATATCCAATCGTCATACACAAAGATGACAAAAGTGATTACGGTGTCAGCATGCCTGATATTCCGGGATGTTTTTCTGCTGGCAGCAGCTATGCCGACGCATTAGAAAACGCAGAAGAAGCTATCCGGTGTCATTTAGAAGGCTTGCTTCTAAACAATGAACCACTGCCTGTCGCTACAGCAATCGATAATTGGATTAACCACAGTGATTTTGCAAGTGGTGTATGGGCATTCATCGACCTTGATCTGTCACAAATTAGTGGCAGAGTAAAACGGATCAACATTACACTGCCCGAGCGTGTACTCAATCTCATTGATATCTTCGGTAAAAACCACGCGATAAAAAATCGCTCGGCTTTTCTCGCCGACGCTGCTTTAGCTTATATGGCAGAGCATCAACACGCACACCGAAAATAAGCGTGTCGAGCATTAATCATATTAGCAAAAATGGTCAAATGGCTCATCCATAAATAAGCTAACCTTGCTATGTAAATAACGCAATGCTAACTGAGGCTGACATGAACTACGAACAGCAAATACAGAAAGTTATCGAATTTATCGGTAAACACCTTGATGACAAATTGACACTAGAACAGCTAAGTCAAGTCGTATGCTTGTCAAAATATCATTTTCATCGCTTATTTACAGCTTATACAGGCTTATCCCTACAGCAGTATATTCGTTGGTTACGCTTGAAACGAGCGGCTCACCAATTGATTGTTGATAAGAATAGGCCCATCATTGAAATCGCACTCGATGCGGGGTTTGAATCTCATGAGGCGTTTACCAGAGTATTCAGCCAACAATGTGGTGTCAGTCCGAGCCAATTTAGATCACAAATGGATTGGCATACCTGGGAGAAACCCCCTTATCGTTTACCAACACAAGGTAAAGTAACAATGAATGTTGAAGTCAAAGAAATGCAAGCAAGGCGTTTAGCAGTTTTTGAACATTATGGCGATCCTAAACGATTGGGTGACAGTGTTAATAAATTAATTAATTGGACAAAAACACAGGCGTTAGATTTGGCTCCCAAGGCAGGTGAGGCATTTGGTTTTGCTTATAATGATCCAAAAACCACACCACCTGATGAATTTCGATTTGATCTTGCCATCACAGTGCCTAAACAAGTAAAACTCGACGGTGATATCATCGAAAAACACTTACCAGCAGGCCGCTATGCTGTCGCAGTACACAAAGGCTCGCGTGATAATATCGGTGATACCGTGTATGGCATGTATCGGGATTGGCTACCACAATCAGGTGAAGAGCTTGGCGACTTACCTTGTATTTTTGCTTATCATAATTTTGATCACGAGGTTGCAGAAACTGAGTTAGTGACAGAGTGTTGGTTATTGCTTAAATAAGCGTGCTAATACTAGATACCCTCTAAAGCGCTAGCCTATATCGCTAGCGCTTTAGGCAACACATGTGCAGGAGAGGCTGTAACTAATTCTGTGTAATTGCTCGGTTACACAGAAGGCGCTAACTGCTCCTCGAACTCAATCATAAAATGATTCATGGCTGTTTTCCAGTTCTGAATCGACACTGTCCATTTTTTTGAGGCGGCTTGTATCGCCAAATAGAACACCTTCATGGCAGACTCATCCTGATTCTCCTGTCGTAAGATTAGCAAATATGAGCAGTTACACGATTTAATTTACAGCCTCAAATTTTGAAAAAAAATCAGCGGCTAAAAGCTTCCTGAAGTCTTTATTTGTCTTTACTAACGCAATCATAACGTCATCCAACATTGTTAAGCTGAAAAATTTATATTTATGTGGCAACGGAAAAAATAATTGCTCTTTGGTAAACTCTCTACCCTTCTCCTTAAGCTTGCTTACCACCTCTGCATTAAACACCAACTGATCCGCGTGAGGCATTAAGTAATACATCATATTAACATACCAATACCAGCCTAATTTCGTTATACTTAATTCTTCTGATGTATCATTTATTAAGCCTTCATTAATTAGCTCTTCTAGCTTTTCTTTAGTTTCTTTATTTACAAACTCCCAACTAATTAGTTATTTTTAACAGATGATAAAAGACTGGCAGGCGTACACCTGCCAGCCCATTATTTACTTACCAAGCAACAAATAAGAACTCTTGCTTGTCCGTAATAGTAACTTCAAAATATTCAATTACATTACTCATAACAAATCTCCTTCTAATCGGCTTAGGGTCACGCAATTTACATTGCTCGTTTGTAAGTATGGTATTTCACGTGCTAATGGCTTTCGTAAAAAATACCCATAATTAAACACAGACAAAGAACGTTCTATTCTATTGGGTATCTAAGGGGATAAAGGGAAAGCAAAGAGATCAGAGGGAAATTATACGCTTGCAGGAAATGAGCACTGTCTACTCACCGTGTTGCCGCAATTTGTGCGACACGATGGAATGTGCTGAAGCGGATGTCCGCATAAGAATTGCTATTAATTCTGTTCACAGCTGCCGTGTATTCTGCAGCTGTCAGGATCTTATTATCCACCCATGTTTCAGCTAACTCAGCAAAAGCTTTATTTAAATAGTCAACAGCGGTGTCTTTCTCCATAACCGCTTGCACATAGCCTGCACTTTTTAATTTTAATCCAGCATCCAATACTATTGCGTAGAGTGACTCACCGAGATCTGGGTTTAAGCCTTTACGTTCACTCAATTGCTTGTAGCCTGACACCGCGGTTTCCCATAAATCTGACATGGGGTAAGTGAATATATCACTGACTATGGGCTCTTCTACTGCGATTAGGCCCATTTTTCCTAACAATTTTTTATAGTGCTGCAATGTCTGCTTTACATCGGGTAAATGAATTAATACAAATCGACTGTAAATAAGATCAAAGTCAGCTTCGGTCGGTTGAAATTCATTAATATTGTGACAGACATAATCGACATTATTCAGCCCTGATCGTTGCATACGTTCGCGCGTGACTTGCAACTGTTCTGCACTACTATCAAGCGCGGTAATATGCCCCGATTGCCCCACTTGTTGGGCAAGCCAAGTCGTCATCGCACCAGCACCGCAGCCTATTTCCAATACCCGCATACCTGACTGTATGCCAGTGCCTAACAAAAACTGTCGACTATATGGATTTAAGAATTGACTCATGAGCTCAAGCCTATCCTTACCTTCTTTACCTACATTTAAAATGTACTCGCTCACACTTTCCTCCCACTATGGCTTAAACGGACATGCTTGTGGATCATTTTTACTGTCACAATGCTGACGTTGCGCGGCGCCCGCTGAACCCTGCCAATTGGTTTGGCCCTGAGTGTCTACAAGGAGTTCACTGAGATTGTTTCTTTGCACAAATAACCAATCACCCAATCCGTTATCCGCATGCTGATATTTACACACACCGCTCGGCACTGGCACTGCGGCCTTGAAACCCGTCGCAATCATAAAGTGGTAAGTGCCCGGTATAGCAGTGCTGGGGTCACTAGCCAACTCCCATCCACCACCCTTGTTATCTTTGATTACGCAGACTACTTTTTGTAGTGCTTTATAACACTTAACTTCTTTAGGGCAATATATTTTGCCCGTATTTTCTGCCACAAGTGTCAGCGGATAAAGACAGGCAAATAAGAAACATAAAAACTTACACCAGCGCATAGCAAACCTCGAGTTAATTTAGCTAACTAACCGTTTGACTGTGGAGATGGGGGGTTAGTTCAATAATATTTATTGATTCTGGCTGGGCTTTGCTTCTATGGATTGAGACCAAATGGCTGTATATGCGTGAAATTAGTAATTCAATGTCTACATTACGAGATGCAATAGCCATAGTATCCCCAGGCTGTTGTTCTTCCTATAACTTTTTATAAGAGGAACAACAACCTGAAATATATTCTTCAAAGAATGCGGGTGTGTCTGTAACAATGAGGTTAAAACAGAGACAGCTTCTCGCAAAAAAAACTCGCATTTTCAATAAGTTAGCCACTTTCATCATGCAAGTGAGAACCCTTGCGGTAGTGCTGATATAGGCTTAATTTAAGCGACGTCAACCCTTAATGTTGAGGGTATGCTGCTATTTTTGTATATTAGAGTGATTACACATACAATTCTCCTACTACTCATAAGGCAGAGATTTGTTTACAGCCCCTATATTCAGAGTGATACTAATGACTAAAAACGTAGTTGCCCCTAGAGTTAAAGCGAATTTCCGAGGGATAAACCAAATTCATATTCCAGCATCTAAAGCCAAAGCCTGCCTGAATGTGAGCATTGATCAAAAGAATGAGCAAGGTACTAAATTACAAGCAATTATTGAAAAAGCAAATCGCACGTTTAAAAGCATCGATATTATGCTGTGTGATTCTCTTAACCGTTACAATATTGCATTAATGCATAAAATTGCAATTGAAAAAGCAACTCCCATTGCAATCGCGACTGGTGATGAATGGATTAGAGACAATACCCCCTATATGCAAAATCGCGTCATACCTGGTCGAATTATTCGCTGGAGCGAGTGGCTTAATAATGAACACCTTGCTCCCATCTTGAAGCGTGTCAGAAAAACCATTGTTAATAACAAGACTTGCTTCAGTATTTTTGAGCAAGTTGCTACTGATTATTTTCATCGTAGAAACATAGAAATATGCACAAATAAACGAGCAATGAACTTAGCGATAGATTATCTTTCTGAAGAGTGTGCCGTTATCATTCTGTGGAGTCAATTAGGGTATAATTTCGAATTATATCCCTCTACGAGAAACCCTGCTGTTGCTTATTTGTTCGAACATATTTTTAATAAACCACAACAAAATGTACTATACTTCCTGCGTGTAGAGTTTAAGAAATCGTATCCACAGGTACATGATGTCAAAGAAGACGCCCCAGCCATCGCAAGCTAGCAACAATGTGGCGAAGCACTCCCATAAAAACATAGTTACTGACGAGTTTACTGCGCTACGTGAAATTATGGATTTGTTACCTGGCCATATCTATTGGTATGACCTGAATGGCATCTATCATGGTTGCAATAAACAACAGGCAAAAAGCTTTGGTTTTTCCTCTGCCGACGAACTGATTGGAAAATCGTTTCATGATCTTCAACCAAAAGCTGAAATAGAAGCCATAAAAAAAACTAATGAGCTTGTTTGTAAAACAGGCCAAACACTATCAGTTGAAGAGCCAGGAACATATGAAGGAAAACCAAAAATCTTTTTATCCAAAAAACTCCCGTGGCGCGATCAAAATGGTGAGATTATTGGAGTTATTGGTGTATCATTCGATGTTACTATCGAGAAAAAACAAACGCTATCACTTTTGCACAGCAAAAAAAATACTGAAACCACCCTTCGTCAAATTATTGATAACCTAACAGGTCACATCTATGTAAAAGACGTAGATGGTACGTATCTATACTGTAATAAACTTCAAGCCGAGTCGTTAGGATTTCCTATTGAAAACATTATTGGTAAAACTGATTATGATTTATCATCAAAAAAACAGGCGGATCAATATAGGACTATTGAGCTAGATATAATCAAGCAACAAAAGACTGTCGTTGCTGAAGAAAGTGCTACTTATAATGGCAAAGAGAGGTTGTTTCTTTCAAAAAAATCACCGCTGCGAGATGAAGGTAGCAATATTATCGGGATCGTTGGTATTTCAGTTGATATTACTGCTGAAAAGGAAGCTGAAAAGCTCAAGCAAGCAAAGCGTGTCGCTGAAAAACAATCAGAAGTGATGAAACTCATATCTTCGGCAATCGCCCATGAACTACGTACACCTCAGGCATCGATTGATATGCTTTGTGAACAGTTAAAAGACGCGTTGCCTATCTTACTCGCAAGATACAAAGCCTCACTAGACACACCCTGCGATCTACCTACCTTACCCGATACTCTGTATGAAAGTATCAACGAAGAAAACATGGGAGAGCGTTTACTACGGATCAATAATAATAGCCGTACTATTGTGAACATGATGAATAAAAATATGTTGCAAGGTGAACTTAATGGCAAATCTATCCAATTCTCACCAAAACACATTATTGAAAATGCCATTAATGACTATCCCTATCGAAATCGTATCGAAAGAAAAACCATTAAAGGTATCTGCGGCGAGGATTTTACAGTAGCAGGTGATCCAGACCTATTTGAATTGGTGATATTAAATTTGCTCAAAAACTCAATCTATCACGTGCTACATTGCGGCAAAGGTCATATCGAAATAACGCTTGCATCCGGAGAAAATAACAATACTGTTTACTTCAATGACACGGGGCCTGGCATTCCCCCCGCGTATATCGATAAAATTTTTGATAATTTTTTTACTATAAATACCGATAATGGTACCGGAGTTGGTCTATCATTATGTAAAAGCGTGATTGAAAACAACATGCGAGGTAAAATCTGGTGTGAATCAGAATTAGGTGAGTACACGCGCTTCTGCATACAATTACCAAAGGTGAATTAAACATGGCTAAAACGATAATACCCTGTTGTTTTTTCCCAACCACGGTTGTGATTATCGACGATGATGAAGTATTCTTAGAAAACTTAAAACAAGCCTTATGCGCTAAAGGCATCATCGTCCAAGCGTTCATCGAACCCAAAGCAGCCCTGGCGTTTATTAACGCCCAACGCGCTTTAGATTTGGATGAAATTTACAATCACCAGGTTTATAGCTCAGACAAAAATTCAGTGTATGAAACTAAAATTGATCTCTCGATGATTTTGCAACAGGCGCTGAACAAGCAGCGCAGTGAGAAACTGAGCGTTGTCGTCACCGATTATCACATGCCACCCATAAACGGTTTGCAAGTGTGTCAAGGCATCAACTCGCCTACGATCAAAAAAATTCTCTTAACCGCTGTTGCTGGTGATGACACTGCAGTAGCGGCGTTTAATGATGGTCTTATTGATAAGTTCATTTCAAAAGGTGAAAAACACTTATCAGTTAAATTAGCAACCATCATTAAAGAGTTACAGTTTACATTGTTTGCCGAGCAATCATTTAGTGCATATAGGTTTTATGAAAGTGTGATTGAGCGTAATCCATTTTTGTATCAAAAAGCATTCCTAGATTGGTTTAAACAGCACATGACTGAAAACAACATCAACGAATTTTACCTGGTGACTGACTTTGGCATGATTGATTTTTTGATGCTGAGTCAATCTGGCAATACAAAACAGTGGCACTGGTTATCCATACGCGATGATGAAAATTTAGAGAGTCTGTATGATATTGCGGATGACCATGGCGCACCTGATAAAGTGCTAAGCCAACTCAAAGCAAAAAAAGTCATCCCAGTTATAATGCAAGACACCGATAGAAATTGTCCTCCAAATAAATGGGAAAGTATATTTTACCCCGCTGAACACGTAAAATTCGACGAGGCCAATGTTTACTATGCCTTTGTCCGTGATATTGAAGTACCAGCTATACCGATAGCACGGACTAAATAAGATTCCTCGGCTTTCTAATCCACACGATCTGAGCAGCTGATTTGATATCTAGCTTTGCATGGTAGATAGGTTGCGAGTCCGTTTTGATATTGTGACACACGGAGGCATATTCCCCTTTTAGCGGAGAATATATTAGTATTCTACAGGTTTTATTACCATCATTCGTTTCGATGATACAAGGCTTATACGATAACTGCTTGATAGTATCGCCATACTGCTTGACGCCACCCACTATATCGCCTAATTCAAAGAGCGGCGACATACTATCATCCGTCATTTGTAGAGTAGTGGAATTTGTGTTGGTTTGCTCAAAAAAAGCAATTTCAGCCTGTACGGCTTTGTCAATTTCAAGAGAGTTAGAAGCTTGCCCTTTATCGTCGGCAAAAGCAGGCGGCGCCCCCGCTCCCTCTAATAGCCATTGTAAGGAACAGACAACACCTAGTTTGTTAAACGTATCAATTAATTTGACCGCGCCTTTTTCACTAAGCCCACTGGCGGTCCCTTCTTCCCAATATTGTAATGTGGTGTAACCAATACCCGTGAACTTGGCCAGTTGTCGCCTTGTCATATTGGCCATAGAGCATAAGAGCTTAACCCTTTTGCCTTTCTCGATAGCGGTTTGTTCTTTACTTCCCATAGCCAAAAATCTCTTTTATCTGCTCAATTATTGAAAACAGTTTTTGGCATTAAGTACCAAAAATCGCAATCTATGCTTAGTCATATTATCCATAAATTTTCTCTTTATTCAATAAGTTGTTAGCAAACATCACACCACCAAGTACTTGCAAATTAACTATTTTGAGTCAAATAGAACAAAAATGTTGCTTTATTTGCTCAAAATTGGTAATATTCACCAAAATCTGCAAAATAAAACGTTTGGTTACCAAAATTTTATTTTCATCGCAAAAGGAGTATTAATATGGAACAGTTACCGCAATCTTACCCTCTCGATCCCGATGTCCTCGGCCACCTAGAATTGGGACTCGCCTTAAATAACCTGGCTAGGCTCAAAGAACTACTCGAATGCACCCCGCTCGATGAACAACAAGCACGTTGTGT
>JAJFKG010000019.1 GCA_021773335.1 Gammaproteobacteria bacterium | reverse complement strand
ATTTCATTAAAGTCACTAATTTCGAGATCATACATACAAAAATCCATATGTTCCCATATTGCACATCTTAATTTATGAATCTGATTTTTTATTTCCATGTCTTCTGAATCATAAACAATAGTGTAATCTTCATCTCCAAATCTAGATAGATCTGGAAAATCATAGCAGAATGTCTCCAAAAAATCTACAGTTAAGCTAATGACTTCGAATGGTTCATCAATTCCAAGTTTCTCACTGAGATATTCCATATAATCCCAAACTGCGAATCTTAGATTTTGTTCTTCAATATTTACATTAAATTCTTCTACGATGTTTTGATTTTTCCTCTTGAAAATATTTCTCCAATGTATTGTTCTCATAAGACAAACATCCGCCATTGAAGTGCTTGTGCAATTTTTGAAATTACATTTTTAATATCTGTAATTGAAATATTTGAAGAATTTTCATCATCACTTGAGTGAGTACACAGATGATTCTGTAAATGATATAAAGTAGAAAATAATTTTGACTTTTGACTGAGAGCCATGCAGATCGGACAGCGATTTCGAAACAATGTGAATGTAGGACGAACCATACTGAGGGTTTTATCACATTTGTCTTTTCTAACCAAGTACGAAGCCTCCAGTAGGGGTTTCAACACTTGACTTGAGAGTAGAATCTGTGTCAAGTGTTATATTTTTTCTATTAATTTTAGATAATTCTGATAATGCACATTGCTGTAATTGTTCATTTGTGTGATGATCTAGTTCTTTTCTACAATTTGGACAAGGTGTTGTCATATTATATTGATGTGCTAATTTTTATGTAAACCATAAATCTTCATTATGGCATGCTATTAGGCATTAAATATAGCATAAAAAGCAATATTTGGAGCACGATTTACCCTGCAAGATCAATTGACATTTTCAAGGGAAGAAAACAAGAAAATATTGTAGATTTAATCGCAACATTAGCTATTAACGGAGATCAAAACACTACACATATTGCAGAATTTCTTGATTATAAGAGATTTCAAAAAGATAGTTCAAACATAACTGAAAAACTATCTGAAAAAATAATTGAAGAAATGAATAACGAGTTAGACGACATACTATTTCAAATACTATCTGAAGAATTAACTGATGAAATAACCGAAAAATATGATGAAGTAGTATCTGAAGAATTGGAAAAAAAAGCAGATACAGAAATACCTGAATATGTGGATAGCACTGAGTATAAAATAAATCAATTGAAACTAATCTACAAAACACATACTCGAAATGATCTTAGTCGATTACTTACAGGTCGTTTAAAATATTTTCACGGTGGAACAAAAAAGAGTAATGAAGTAAAAAGATATTCAAATCCTTTAGATTTTGGATATGTCATCATAACAGATAACCCTGAAAATGACAAAGGGAAATTTATTCCACAATATTTTCTTACATTAAAAGGATTTTTGTTAATTGTAGGGTATGATCTTACTCATGATGAATTAAAATCAGTAATTGAGAATGCTTCAAAAATTAGTTTATTCTTTTGTTTTATAAAAAAAATAATGAATGAAACGTCTATATCATTTGTAAATAAAATTTTCATAAAACCTATACAAACAGTTCTACTTCGTAGTGATATATTTCAAGGTGGTAACATGAATTTTTACTTTAGTAATTTTGCTGATGTAATATCTGATACTCTTTCAAAAAAAATGAAAGTAGTAAATAAACAAAGAAAAGAGAATATCAACAATAAACCTGATTCATACTTTTCAAAAAAAATTACTAAGGAATACATGCAATTACATCCTACTAGACCATTTTCAGATCTAATTCGTATTAAAAAAAGAGATGAATTACATGATACGGCTGATATTGTTTATCAATTTCTACTGACGGGAATTGAATCCCTAATGGATAATGTATATTATTCAGATAAGCCAAAAGAAGACTGGTACGATTCATTAGTAGATCATTTTTACCCTAAAGAAGAATCCAAAGTATTATTTTTAAAATTTGGATATGATTCTGAAAATATTTTGATGAATAAAGTAATGCAATCGCTTTCCCAAACTTATGCCTATTTTGAATACGGCATTCTACCTTACAAAGAAAATAAACTTCCACGCTCAAAAGCATGGAAAAGACATCAAAAATACAAAAAACCCGATAAGGATCTCATTAAAAAATACGGGTTGAAGGGTAAAATTCCAAAAGAACTGGATCTTTCAAATCTGGACTAAATCTTGAGATAACTAAGAATTTTTTCAACATTTTGCTTGATTTCTTGATTGTCTTGCGTTGTTTCTTCACTTTTTTCCTTTAGCAATTCAAACATTTTTGACTGCTCTGTCTTGCCTTTTCTGTGACTAGATACGTTTGAAAATATGTTCAAAGTCTCGGAAATCATAGTATAATTTTCAGCCAGATTTTGAGGATAAATAATGTCTTTTTTACTGTATGAACTTCCCTTGTGTCCCAGATAGTGTTCAGAATCCTTGTCAAAGACTTTATGAGATTCAAATATTGTCTTTAGCAAATCTCTACACTCATGACTTCCTAAATCACGATTATTGATATTGGAACTTGCAATATTCAATAACCCTGCAATTTCTGCCAAATCCCTGAAATGATTAGTTACCCATACCGTATTGATTGCTTTACCAAATTTATTTACAAAGAGGGGTTTGTCTGCGGATATTTTCTCACCCATTTTCTTTTCTCTATAATCAAGATAGTCAATTATTGCTTTTACCGCATCGTATTCTAAAAATCCCAAGTGATAGTAATCTGACTTTAATCGAGTTAGTCGAATAGGTACAGGGGACATTGAGTCAATCTTCCACTTTTTGTGATCTTCTTCTCCAAAATGTTCCACTATTTGCTCCCATGCTTGAAAGTTAAAATTCTCAGATAGCGTTGAAGCGTCTAGTCCTCTATGCAGTTTAGTGATATACACTGCACGTTCAGTTAGATTAGCACCGCCTTTTTCTATCAAATCTGCAAATTCATTTAGTCCAAAGTGTATGGTATCTTGATTGTTTTCAGTGTCCCACATGTGTTTTGTTTTGAATTTGAAATTAATGTTACACTCATTTGAAACAAAGTAGGAAGTGATTGCAGAGAACTTAGAGTTCATGTATCCTGCCTTGTATTTTTTATTCTCATCATCATACAGATAGTCTTTGATAATTTCGATAAAATCCTCTTTGACACTGTTTTTGTTTTTACATAGTTTCAGCATATCCTCAACTGTCTCAAATGAGACATCTTGGTATTTGCACTCGTAAAGATTCTCACCTACTTCTTTGGAGGAATAACAGCTAAACGTTTTCCCATGTAGCCATTCATTAAACTGCCACAAAAGACGGGCATAATTGTCCCGAGTTCCTAATAGTTCTCTATTGGGACGTGAGTTTTTGTATTTTGTCTCGCTAAGTTGCTTTGACCAATACTTTAGGGATTTCAAATGAATAAAGTCATTATACTCTATTGACTTTGGGGTAATTTTGTGCTCTTGTAGCATACCAATTTCTTTGCCTGTCCTCAAATGGCGATATCCCATATTGGTGAGATGTTTGATTCGTGAGGTTTTAGAAAAATTAGGCATTACTTTTTTGATAAAGTCTTTTGCTACAATAATATCGCCTAGGTGCAGAGTTGCAAGAATCTTTTTACATTGAGCAGTGACATCATCAGTATAATGAAATTCAACGTCATCAATCTCTTTGATTACCGTGTATGTGAGGCTGTCCATAGTGACAGTATAGCAGTACACATACTAAATAAAACCCATTCAAATAACTTGATAAAATAAGAGTTTGGCAAACGACTTTATCCTAGTTTTTAGATATTTTCAAACATGACATTAAAAAATGTAAAAACATCGTTGAATAAAATTACCAAATCTCTTGGAGAAGTTCAAAATTCAAGAGAATTTTTATTAAAAAATACTAGGGAGATAATTATTCTTTGTAGTAGATCAATCATTGCAGTTCACAAAGGAAATTTGACAGAAGGGAAAAAGAACTTGAAGCAAGCAGACATGTTATTAAAAAAATACAAGAAAAAGGCCACAGGGCAGCTTAGAAGATACTTGATCACACCAGAACA
>JAJFKG010000018.1 GCA_021773335.1 Gammaproteobacteria bacterium | reverse complement strand
GGTTGGTGGCTATTTAGCGCGTAAATCCGATGGGCCACCGGGCATGAAAACACTATGGCGCGGGATGTCGCGCATACGGCAAGCAGAGATATTTAATGAAGCCCTTGGTAAACTTTAAACAGACTTATGGGGAACGATATGTTATTCGGGGAAGAGCCCATTTTGGTCGCCGGAGCTTGCGACGGCGCCCGTAGGGTGGCGGGCCAGGGAAGGCCCGCCAACAATCTCTCCGGGCGCGCCAAACAAAAAAGGTCCGTACCGAAGACATAGGTAACACTTTGAGGAGAGCGCCTATGCTGGCGATTCTAAGATATTACCTTACAATCGTCAGCTTTAACTTCTGCAGCCCAATTTCATGTAGCACAAGCTACCAACCACATCGAAACATTTACATCTAACGTTTTGATTTTTTCAAATCCTCATGCTCAAAAGCTGAAGCCATGCGGTCAATTTCCCTTTTTGTCAAGCCAAATTGGCTAGCGACAGAACGCCAGTTGCTCACGGCTGAGGCAACCTCTTTTAAAATTTCAAGCGCCCTTGCTTTCTTTACCCTGAAATCATCAATGACAGAAAGCGCCAAATCGATCGAAGCCGTTGGGTCATCATAATCTATGGAGGTCGATAAGATACGTGCCTTGGATTCAATGGGAGTAGGATTAATATCGTAGGCTGGTGACAATGCCCAACCTTTATGCCGGTCATATAAAAAACCGTGATTTCTTAAATGATCATCTGTGTTTGAAATCAGTATGGTGAAGACAATGCGACGCCATAGCTCTTCTAAATCACTGTTTGGGTTTGCGCCATTTTGTGTGATGGCATACGCAATTTCAAGATAGCTGTGGGGGTCATTATCCTTTGCACCCAACATACTCATGGCAGATAAAAATGGAATACGATGACCTGTTTGACGGTCAAATCGGCGTAACAGCAGCACTGGTTTGTCGATGATTTTTTCCAAACGCCATTCTGTTGTTTTGATACCAGATTTTTCTGCAAGAGTTAGTGCAACAGCTTCCCAGACAACCACGTTGAATTCGTCGTCTTTTTTGGAGAACTTAGCAATCGCAAGATGATTGTCTTTGTCTCTGACAGATGCTTTTGGACGCGCGCCACCAAGAGATGACCCCGGTGCCAATAATATTTTTAAGTCTTCAGCTGTTTCATTCTCATTAAGATAGTGTTCAGTTGCACAAAGGAGTTTGGGTAGATCGATTAAAGGTGGAATGCTTGCTTCATCTTTGGGGGTTAAGTAAGGGCCACCATCCTCTAACGAGAAACGTAACGCACCCTGACGAGCCTCATCATTAACGCCTAACAGAAAATCTGCTTCAGATAGTGTTCTCGCTGCTTCTCCCTTTAATTTAGCGCGTACGCCTTCAGCTCGACGCATCAATACACGCCCCCAGCGGTCTGGTGCTGAATCACCAATAGCACCAAATAATATCTGGTCTGGTGTAGTATGAAACGCACCAGAAGTTAACTGAAGCGCAGGGTCAAGCGCAAATTTTTCTGGATGCTTCAGCCAGTTCGTATCATATTCAAAGGATGCACTTTGTCGAGCACTACGCTGATGAAACCAGAGCTTGCCGACATTGTGCGTTTCATCGCCAAGCTTAATCGAAACATAAATTTCTTGACTACTCATTTGGTTCACCGTCACCATTTTTGGGTGCTCTAATTCTTTTAGGGAGATTTTCTTCTTCAAGTTCGTTTCCGACAATATCATAAGAGGCGTCAGCAACGCGTACTAGATGCTCAGACATTCCTAAAACAAAAAGAGCAGATGCATACGCTCCCATCGACACGCTTGGATCGCCTTTTTCAATTTTGGATAAAGTGATACGAGAAAATCCGCAACGCTCCGACATAAGCGCCATTGCTATACGGCGGCGGCGGCGCGCATCACTAATATTTTTGCCCATCCTTCTTAAAGCACTTTTTACTGGAATGGGTAAATGTGTTTTTTTGCTCATCACTTAGTCTCTTAATATATCTTATTGTTTGCGTTATCAGGTATAACGTAAATAATAAGGTGCATTATTGAGAAAATCAAGCGGCCACAGGTTTAATGTATATTATTCTTATCGTTAGGTTCGTTAAAGTAAAAAATAATATACATTAAAGAAAAGGAGCCCACCTGGGAAGGGGGGCAGGTACTGGCGAATCCCCACAAGTTTTGTCAAAAACTGCCATAAAAACAAAGAATTAATAAAAAAGAATCAGTCATGCTTATTAAAAAAGGTTTCATTACCAAGTGTAGGTTGGCGCTGAGCCCGTGTACGCACGGCTCAGCACCAACCTACCATTTTATCTATCCTTCACTACACAACTTGAATAATTATTTGTGGGGATTCTTCAGGGTCAGGTGATGTGGCTACCATAATCCGGACACATAACGTAAACTATTTACGAAGCTTAAGGAGTGTCCAATATGGCAAAGCGAAAAGTAACCCAATATACAGAAGAGTTCAGACGGTCATCAGCGCAGCTTGCTGTTGATTCTAAACAACCAATCAGCACTACCGCAGAAGAATTAGGCGTGCATGTCACCACTGTGCATGGCTGGGTCAAGAAGTACTACCCTCATTCCCCTCAAGCCGAATCCTCAAGCGCAGACGATAGTGTCTTAGATGAGCTTAAACGCTTGCGTCGCGAGAACAATAAACTACGCCAGGAGCGCGACATTTTAAAAAAGGCCGCAGCGTACTTTGCGAGCGAAACGACGTAAAGTACGCCTTTATAAAAGCTCACCAGAGTGAGTTTGAAGTGACATTGATGTGCTCAGTGTTAGCAGTCTGCCGCAGTAGTTTTTATGCGTGGCTCAATCGAGTAGAGCCATTTGTTTATCATTCTAATGCACCATCGTGGAGCGAGGGAATTGAATCGTTGCATGATTTGGCTGAATTTTTATTAAAAAAATTATAGTTGCGGTTACGCAATTTATTCTTACTCAGCTGAGTCAAAACAACTGGACTTATGCTAAAAAACCGTAGGCGTTGTTGTCTCTTAAATTGTGTGATTCATAGACATTGCCTCAACTAATTTGCTATTATCCTCTCCTAATGGACAGAGTGCCAAGTGCTAGCACCACACGAAGGAGTTTAAACTATGTTGCCCTAAATGAAGCTTTCCAGCTATAAGGTAAAAACATGAAAAAAATTGGTATCTTAGGCATCTGTATTGGTGGAACAACAGCCTGTTATTCACAACTATTAAAAATGTCACTCGATAAATATGAAACTCATACACCGCACGTTATTGTTTATAATACGGATCTTCATGCGTATTTTAGTGCGTTTGAAGACCTCTCTGAAGGGCATGATGGAAAACTGTTATCGCTAATTCATCAGGACTTGGAGCGTATAAAAACATTTGGCGTGGATTTTACCATTATACCTAACAACACGATATATAGTGTCTTCGACAAAATCACTATGACAAATGCAATGCCACTGATTAGTGCTGTGAATGCCGTTAAAGAAACCTGTAGAGCACACGACTATAAAAATGTGCTAATACTGGGAACCCATTGGTTGCTCGATAGTAATGTTTATCAAAGTAGCTTAGCTCAAGAAAGCATTAACAATA
This sequence comes from Gammaproteobacteria bacterium, assembly GCA_021773335.1. Lineage (GTDB taxonomy): Bacteria > Pseudomonadota > Gammaproteobacteria > JAJFKG01 > JAJFKG01 > JAJFKG01. The sequence continues at coordinate 25,326 of JAJFKG010000018.1, read as the reverse complement.
TGTCGCTGACTAGAGCCGAGCGCTTGGTGCTTCATGACGCAATCATGCTCTCTACTAGAACAGGAGAATCTAAACACACAGCAAGCCAAGAAATACGATCGATACTAGATGATTATATTGATATGAAAGGTGCAGACAGCGTCATACTAGGCTGCTCAGATTTAGTATCTCAATATCATGGGAAACTCTCTGTACCTACCGTTGATCCGATGAATGCTTTAGTATCTTTGACTTTAGCGTATTGTAATAAATAAGGGAAAGGTTTTAAGCCATATTAAGGCTAGGAGACCGAACAAACTATCATGAATCCCGTTACCGTTAATGGAAAGCAATATACAGTAAAATCACAAACTAAGCTTGATGCGGTTACAGACTTTCTCTTTGACTGAAAGGAAATAATTCATGAAAATAAGGCACATAGTCATTATTAATTTCAAAAAAAATATTAATCAGGATTATAGCAAATTACTAAAATCAACGGAGCCGTTAATACTGCAAATATCTGGAGTTGACAGTTATAGAATTTATAAAAATGAAAGTCACTACGTACCTGAGAATATTGTCAGCTTTGGTGTTGAAATAGTGTTCAAAGATCGTGAATCTCTAAAATTCTTTATGGATAGTCCATTGCATTATGAAGCCAATGCAATTTTCGAGAGCTACCTTGCAGAACCTGCATATATGGTTCTTACGCATGAGCTGGGTATGGCTATTTGAAATGTGTGATTCATAGAGATCCTCTCAATTCATGCAGCTTCATTTCCATGCTTATCACCGTATTTTATACGGCAATTAAGCTCAATAACTCCTTCGTAATTAGATTAAGATTTGCTATTACGAACTATTTTGTTGTACTATATTCTTCACATCTTCAGGTGCGAGGGATATGTACCGTGAAACGATGGCTGTTATTACAATAAAAATATAGATGCTGGGCTTACTTAAATGTCTCATTTCAATTTATTTTCATCGCATAAATATCTCGAAAAGGTTAGCGCTGATATTTTATTTCAGCTGGCTAGAGTAAGTTTTACCGATAAAAAAACGCTTGAGGCAATTGCTGTTGACATCGAAAATTTTCAAGCTATGCTTTTGGGCCATGCCGCCTGGGAAGAGCAGTTGGTTTTTAAGCGCTTAGCTAAAGAAGTGACAAAAGCCGAAGTGCAACACCATCAGCAGATTGAGTCAACACTGCAATCTATTCTACAAGCACTTAAATCGGTAGACATATCCCAAGCAGCGTCACTACATAAAATTTATCTCAACTTCAGAAAATTTTACGCCGATTTGCTTTTACATCTTTATGATGAGGAAACCACACTCATGTCAAAACTTTGTGAAAAGTTGAGTGAGCAACAGTTAAGACAAATTGATCAGGAAATTTATAGCCAAATGTCAGCCCATGATATGGCAGCTATGGTTAGTGATCTTTTCCCGCCCTGTAATTTAGAAGAAAAGCAGGCGGTTCTTGAGGATTTGCAAAGAGCAAGCCCAACTGAGTTTGCAAAAACAGAAAGCGAGTTGGTTGGTTATTTAACGCAAGAGACTTAATGGGAATGTCCGCCTCTCAGCCCCTTTGTTCATGTTGTGATTGTTAATCTGTGAATATTTAAGATACTATTTGCTCTAGGTACTTTAATCTCCTTACCAATAGCACCACAAAAGATATGAATGTAACATATGGGTTTTGCAATATGTCTAGCACTGGTTATTTTAGCTGTGATCCTAATACTGTTAGTCATATACTCGTACCGAGTTTACACACTATACCTGTTCCTCCACAAGAGCTTACACCATATGTGTATACTTCTTTGTCGGTTGCCAACGTCAATAGCACGGATAATCAATGGAAAAGTGGTAGCTTCGAAGGAGGATGTCGTACAAATAGCAATCTTAGTTCAAGAGCACAACAAGGATTGAAGTTTAGCCATTTGATTAATTCCGATCGCATTGTTTGTAGCAATCTTTATGGATAAAATCAGAGAGAAATAAAAAGAGGGGTAGTTTAGAAAGAGTATGCAAGTAGTGTTTGGTTAGCCGTGTAGTGTGGATGCCTGACACGCTCTGTCCCCTAGCTCTTTAACATCCAATAAGAAAATCATGTAATTCAGCGATAGGCAGTGCGAAACATTCATTAGATAAACGTAGCTGCTGTCCACCAAAAGTCACAATAACAAGTTGCTTAGTTTTGGGAAACATTTTTTTGAAGTTAGCGGGTAGTTTAGCTGGTTGTACGCTTTGCATACTCATTTTCGCGTCTAGTGCGATGACATCTCCTGAGTTTGTAACAATCATAAAGTCAATTTCTTCATATTCTTTGGTGCGCCATAAGTAAAGTTGCCAATCTTTACCGTGGTTTTGTATGAACTTAAAAATTTCTGCAAAGACAAGTGTCTCGAATAGTGCGCCTGCTTGTGGGCTTGTTATCAGCGGTGTTTGATCTTGCCAACCTTGCAAGCGTGTCGCTAACCCTGTGTCTAAGAAATACAGCTTAGGCGTTTTGGTCAGACGTTTATTCAAGTTGTTAGCATAAGGTTTAAGGCGATACACTAAAGCAGTATGCTGCAATAAACCAATCCATTCTTTAACGGTTACAGCTTTGACACCGCTATTTTTTGCCAGACTGCTATAATCGAGTAAAGTGCCGGTTCTTGCTGCGAGCAGCCCTAGTATAAGATTAAAATCATCTTGCTTTTGTACTCCAGCACTTAAGACGATGTCTTTTTCAATGTAACTACGAATGTAATCATTTAAATACTGAGCAGGCGAAAGTTGTTGGTCGATATAGAGTTCTGGCCAACCGCCTTTAAAAAGAATATCACCAATGTTTGCTTGTTCGATTGCTTGTGTGATTTCATGCACAGTTAAGGTGTTAAGATAAAAATAACTCGCACGTCCAGCTAAACTTTCTTTGATGTTTTTATCCATCAATAGCTGGTTTGAACCAGTCATTCTAAACAAAACAGATAGAGGCTGGTTATCTTGTAAACGTTGTTTTTTAAGTTGATCAACTTGACGTTTGATTTCTGAAAATAGATTAGGGACGTATTGTACTTCATCAAGCAACACGGGTGGTTTAAATTGCTCGAGAAATAACGCTGGGTCGCGATTGGCTAGGGTGCGTAGCTGTAAATCATCGAAAGTGACTTCTTGGGTGGATGAACCGGCGATATGCGAGAGTAGGGTGCTTTTGCCGCACTGACGTGGTCCAATGAGTAGCTGCACAGGTGCAGTGCTTGAGGACAATCTAGAGGTCAAATCGCGCTCAATGTACATATGACGATTATATGCTGACATCTTATAATCGTCAAGATGTGATTTTCTCAGTCTAACCTCATTTAGTAAAATTCATGATTTTTCTGAGCAGCTAGCTTGTAACTGATGGGCTGTAGGTTTCGCTAGGTGGTTCCCACGTGTTAAGTACATTAAGGCATGCGCCAAGAGAGTCTGTTGCTTTATCATCGGTTATTTCTGAAGAAGCTTTTTTATCCACTGCTTTGCTTCCAAATAACCTAAATTCTTCTGAGCATCGAATGCCTTTTTCAGATAATGTGTTGCTGCTGTTAGCGAATGCTCTTGATGCTTTAACTGTTAAATTTAGACATTGAGTGGTTTCTCTGGCGCGCTGTAAGGCACTAGCTTCTGCTGTGTCAGGATTCGCTTTGCAGTGATTTTCGAAAGTCGCCCATTTTACCAGTAACTCGTTGGGTAGCTTCTCCTTGCCAACAGTAGCGCCCTTGATGAGTAATAAATTGGCGATTTCGCGGTAGGGAGGCTTTTTCTCATCAGCGAAATAGTAGTTATTGAGTTTGTCCGCAGTCTTCTGTAAGGGTGTTTGCTTGTAAGGCTTGTCAGTCACATGGACGTCGGCACCTGCCTTTAGGAGCATTTTGACGATGTTGACGTGGCTTCCTTCGCAAGCTAAGCGCAGCGGTGTATAGCCAGCGTGGTTAGCCGCATTGACGTTGGCGCCTGCCTTTAGGAGCATTTCGACGATATCAACGTGGCCTTCCATGCAAGCGTTGTGTAGCGGGGTGGTGCCATTGTCGTCAGTCGAGTCGACGCTGGCACCTGTGGTCTGAAGCTTTTTGAGGAATATTTCGACGATGTCGGCGTTGCCCCGGGAGCAAGCGTTGTGTAGCGGAGTTTCGTCAAAGTTATTACACGAGAAAATGGCGCCTTTGCCAAGGAGTATTGCGACGATGTCAGGATGGCCGTTGATGCAAGCATTGTGTAGCGGGGTGTCGCCAGACTCGTCAGTCATCTCGATATCGGCACCTGCGTTTAGGAGTATTTCGACGGCGTGCGTGCGGCCCCAGAAGCAAGCGTTGTGTAACGCAGTGACACCACCATGCTCACTACGCTTATTTATAACGTTGGCACCGCCGTTTTTAAGCAATTTCTCAACTGATGCTATGTCGCCCTTGCTTGCGGCTTGAATCAGTTTATGAGATAGCAGTGTTGTATCACTTGGTACGATCACTGAGTTTGTTGGGCCACTGGTAGCAGCGGATGGGCTTGTTGTTTGTTCTCGAGTCGGCATGTATTTTCTCCTATGAGTAAAGTGGTGGTTCGTGTTTAGCTTGCGCTCACTACACGCGCGGAGCTGCAGTGATGAGTGGCCTATTGGGCAAGTTGTTTGGAGCAAGCGGGCTTAATGGTTTCTTTTGAGAGTACAATTATTTTCTGGGCACAATATTACCACTTCTATGCAAAACTGGTCAACTGTTAACTCGAGACATCAGACCCCTGATTCTTTGACCCCTGATTCCTTTCTGCGTAAAATTGTACAGGTTGATGATGGTTAATGAAAAGTATGAACGAACTCGAGAAAGCAAATAAATTCTTAAATAAGAAGCTGAGGAAAGGTTTTTCTGGTTATCCTATGGGCACTATCATTTTTTATGGTCCAAATAATCAACGAGCCACTAAGGTAAGTGTTTGCATCATAATGGATGATTCGGCAGAACCTGAAATTATGCAAAAATGGTATTCTCAAGTTGAAGTGCGCTCTGATGAACGCACGATGACGGAGGTAATAGCTTTCATTAAAAAGCATGAAGCTCGGTCGGTTGTGATGTCGGATGGAATACTAGGTTGTCCTCATGAAGAAGGAATAGACTATCCCAATGGAGAGTGCTGCTCTCAGTGCCCATATTGGAAAAATCGTGATCGTTTAACCGGAGAGCTATTTCAATAAAGCGTTCTATACCTTTTGCGCCTCAAGATGTAAGCCAATATCCAGAGAGTAAACTAAATGCATAGTGTATTGTCTATGTCGCCTGCCGGACACTTACAAATTACTGCCATAAAGCATGGCACTGCACCGCTATTTCAAGTGCCCAAGCATATAGCTGAAGCATTTGAAATCAATCAGTCTATGGGGTTGCTAACCTTAGCAGGGGCGGATAAGACTGAAGGATGGCAGAGCTGCTTGACTTATTGGCGTGAATTCGCAACACATTACTTGCATCAATTATGTCGGAAAAACCCACTAGCAACTAAAGAAATAGGACCACTTCAAGCCCCGTCGCAACAAGATTTAGAGAACATGTTATTAGGATTACCACCGATGCTCGGTGCTGAGTATTGCACAACGGCAGCAGTTAATAATATTTGGGATGAATTCGATAAATGGCTGCGCTCTAAAGTTGTCTCCTTGGAAGGGGGATTACGGGAGTTTATCGCGACATACTTGCCTGATTGGCATCAGGTCGGACGCGTTTGTTTCCACTTGGCTGAGAACAAAGCAGAGCCAGAGTATCCCTTTGCATTTCTTGCGACTTATGCGCCCCGGCTTAAAGAAAGTTCACGAACCCAATATCAACCTCTTAGCCAAGCGTTGCAGGAGTATGCGGGAACTGAGAAGAATGAAGCATTATGGCAATTGCTAAAGCCAATCAGTGATGCCGCAAAATCTTGCCAATGGGTCAAGACACTTGTTGATAGTGGTGATATTTATCACCCCTTTGTTATGTCCCCCCAAGAAGCTCACCAAGTTCTGCGCAGTGTCCCGCAACTTGAAGAAAGCGGCATACTAGTGCGCTTACCCGATTGGTGGAAAAAGCGGCCACGCCCAAAAGTTCAAGTGTCCATTGGTAACAAGCAGCAAAAATCTTTGAGTGTTGACACCTTGTTAGATTTTCAAGTTGACGTGGTTATTGAGGGCAGCCGCTTAACCCAAGAAGAGTTGGAAGAGATTTTTTCCGCGGATACCGGCCTGATTTCATTAAGAGGTCAGTGGATTGAAGTGGACCGAGAAAAATTAGCAGAGGCTCTCACGCATTGGCAGCAGGTTCAAACAGATGTTGCCGAAAATGGCTTGTCGTTTATTGAAGGCATGCGATTACTCGCGGGAGTACACACGGACCTTGCGGACAGTGATGAGTTTGGTGAGGAAAATAATAATTGGGCGTTCGTTGATGCGGGTAGCTGGTTAAAAGAAAAATTATATTGTTTGCGTCAACCCGAAGCCTTAGACAGCGTGCAAGCGGCCAAACTAATCAATGCAAACTTGCGGCCTTATCAAATGGTGGGAGTTAATTGGCTACATTTTTTAACGGAATTAGGCTTGGGGGCTTGTTTAGCTGATGATATGGGCTTGGGTAAAACGATACAAGTTATTGCGTTATTAGCTGTAAAATATCGACAATCAACCAAACTATTACACCCAAGTATTTTAGTCTTGCCAGCGTCATTGTTGTCGAATTGGAAATCAGAGCTAGAACGGTTCGCCCCCTCACTCAAAGCGTTATATCTGCATGCGTCGGAGATGGCGCGTGATGACTTGAAAAAGCTGATGATCAAGCCTGCAGCGTATCTGAAGGATTATGACCTGGTACTCACAACCTATGGCACTCTGCTAAGGCAACCATGGTTACAAGAACAATTATGGCAATTGGCAATCCTAGACGAAGCGCAAGCAGTCAAGAACCCCACTGCTCAGCAAACCAAGGCGGTTAAAGCATTGAAGTGTCAAGCCCGTATTGCCCTGACTGGCACACCAGTGGAAAATCAGCTTGGTGATCTTTGGTCTTTATTTGATTTTCTGTGCCCTGGATTGCTAGGCTCGGCATCACGTTTTAAGAATTTTGTTAAGTTGCTCGAAAAACGAGAAAGTAAGCAATTTGCGCCATTGCGAAAATTGGTACAGCCTTATATTTTGCGGCGTTTGAAAACTGACAAGCATGTTATTAACGACTTACCTGACAAAACTGAAGTTATCAGTTGGTGTGGCCTCAGTAAAGAACAAGTGAGACAATATACCACCACAATCAAACAACTTGAGCAATCATTAGCTGCAGAAAGTGGTATCAAGCGACGCGGACTAGTGTTGTCTTATCTCATGCGTCTGAAGCAAATCTGTAACCACCCAAGTTTGACGCTAGGAATCCAGCGTTATCAACCTGAAGGCAGTGGTAAATTTCTTCGCCTGCGTGAGCTTTGTGAAGAGATCGCCGCACGACAAGAAAAAGTGCTGATTTTTACTCAGTTTAGAGAGATGACTGATCCATTAGCAAGCTTTTTAGAAGAAATCTTTGGACGGTCGGGATTAGTGCTGCATGGAGGCACTGTGGTAGGCAAACGTAAGCAATTAGTTGATCAGTTTCAGCAGGAACTGGGGCCGCCATTTTTTGTGTTATCACTCAAAGCTGGCGGGACTGGCTTAAACTTAACATCGGCGAGTCATGTGATTCACTTTGATCGCTGGTGGAATCCTGCGGTAGAAAACCAAGCTACGGATAGAGCCTACCGTATCGGTCAAAAGAAAAATGTGTTGGTTCATAAATTTGTATGTCGTGGTACGATAGAGGAAAAAATTGCTGAGCTCATATCGGAGAAAACGGCATTATTTAATGACCTTTTAAATAAAAATGGTGAGGCAAAACTCACGGAACTCGATGATAACGCATTAATTGAGTTAGTATCATTGGATTTAGATAGAGCCAAGTTTTAGGAAAAGGAACTAAAAATGAGATTTGATGATTTTAAACCTTATGTTCGAGTTGCTGAGCGTCGCGCGAAAGCTCAACGTGAAATAAAAAAATTACGTAAAAAAGGTTTTAACATTCAACCGGTTTTCCCTGAAGGAAATAAAATTACGACAACCTTTTGGGGTAATGGTTGGAGCGAACATATTGAGACGTTGAGTGATTTTGAAAGTCGATTGCCACGAGGAAGAAGTTATGTTCGTAATGGTTTAGTGTGTCATTTGGGGATTGAAAGAGGAGGTGTTACAGCAATAGTGTCTGGATCGGATTTGTATAATATTAATATCTCTATCAAAGAGTTGTCTTCAACTCGCTGGAATAACATCAAGAAAAAATGTGCAGGGCAAATTAGTTCTATAGTTGATCTGTTAAGTGGAAACTTGTCAGAAGACATAATGACACATGTTTGTGATGGTGCCCAAGGCTTGTTTCCACAACCTGAAGAGATCGAGTTTAGCTGCGATTGTCCCGATTGGGCTGATATGTGTAAGCATATTGCTGCGAGCCTGTATGGTATTGGCACTCGCCTTGACTCACATCCAGAACAACTTTTTCGGTTGCGGGGCGTTAATCATGAAGAGTTAATTAACGTCTCTGATGTAGTCATGGCAATAACTCAATCAAAGTCTACGCGCAGACGCATTGCAGGCTCAGCCGTTTCTGATATTTTTAACATTGACATGACTCAGCCAACACCTACTAAAAAGCCAACAGAAAAGCGGTTTGTCAAGCCTGCAGAAAAGAAACAATCAACAAGCTTTCCCCGTACGATATCGGGTGCTGGCATAAAAAAGAAACGCAAACAACTACGTGCGACGCAAAAGGAATTTGCAGCTATGATAAGTGTCAGCGCATCAATGATCTCAACTTGGGAGAGAAAAGGGCGTAAGAAGTTATCGTTAAAGACAATGACAACCGAACGCCTAAAAGAGATCTGGTAGCCACTTTGCTTAGTCCAACATTAGCTTATTTGAATTAGTTCCGACTTGATCTGACAAATTGCTTGCAAAAGTGAGAGTTTCCGGTTTTGATAGAAGTGCAAACTTTAGATCAAAACTTAACTAAAAAGGAAACTCCCACGTGTTAAAGACTACCGATAAAATTAGTCCCGCAAAAGTTCGAATCCCTTTGTTTGTATGTGACTTCAAATGAGTATTGCGGTCATCGTGGAGCATTAATGCGTTTAGATGGCTTAGAGGCTGACTTATCTACCGTCGATGCCAATGATGCCGATGCCAATGATGCCGGTGTCGATGTTTGATGATGGGCAAATAATCAACTAGAATTTGAGCTGTCTGGATAGAGGTAAAGTGATCGTGGGCGGGTGCTGGCTAATTACTTGATATTAGGGATTAAAAGCAGTTGATGGTGAAATTGAGCAGGGCTATAGCGCGCGAAAATTACTATTGACATGCCAGAGAAATAGGGTTACTAGATGGCCTTATTATTTTTTGTTAGGTGATCACTGTGTCTAATGTGTTGTTGCATCAAATTAAAGCAAATTTTATCAGTACAATAATAGCTATAGCTGTATTGGCATTTATATATGTAGTGGTCACGCTCGTTTTTACGTACTCGATGGAAAGTAAGCGTCGCAGGCATCAATTTCGGGCTCGAACCTTTTATATCCTGATTATTTTATTATTATTTTTCATGGCCAAGATTTGGGTCGATGGCTTTTCTCATCTGTTAGCTATCTTGGGGTTAGTGTCGGCAGCGTTGGTCATCACAAATAAAGAAATCATGCTCAGCTTTAGTGGTTGGTTAATTATTATTTGGCGAGGCTTGTTTGCTGAAGATGACTTGATTGCCATTCAACAGTATCGTGGTTACGTGAAGAATATTGGTATATTGTATTTTACTCTCGCAGAAGTTGGGGAAGGGTCAAACAAGTTACTTACTGGCAAGATCATACGCATTCCCAATAATTTTATTACACTGAATGCGCTGGTTAATTATTCACAACTATCACATCTTTTAGAGCAACGTATCTCAATAACGCTAACGAAGAACAGTGATGTATTACGAGCACGTGAGTTACTGAAGTCTGTGGTTGATGAAATTTTAGTTGATACATACAAAGATCATAAAGCATATAACCCTGATTATATCAGCAAGCAAAACCGAAAAATTGTGGACACTATTCATCTTGGCGTCAAGGTTTTTATTAAAGTCCTCGCTGGCGAAAATACAGGTTATGAGTTAACGGCAAAATATTATTGTTTTGCTAGTGATTATGAAACAATTGAGCAGCGTATCTGGGTTCAATTGTTAACAGCAATAAAAGCAGTACCGGAAGTAGAGCTGGCATAATATGGATACAAGCCAATTGGCTTGGAAAAACGTTGTTAAGGTTTAAGGTTAATTATGAGTAAAAAACAGATAGTCAGTATTAATGGCATTCAAGTCGAACCTGGTGAGTCAGAAACGATTTTGTTACCCATGCCGAAACTCTATGATTGGACGCCGATGCATATGCCGGTGCATGTCATTCGTGGTAAACGACCGGGCCCTACGTTATTGGTTGATGCTGCGATACATGGTGATGAAGTTAATGGTGTCGAAGTTATCCGTAGACTACTAAAGAAAAAAGGTTTAAAAAATATAGCGGGCACGTTAATAGCTGTGCCTATTGTGAATGTGTATGGTTTTCTTTATCAAAACCGCTATTTGATGGATAGGCGTGACTTGAATCGTAGTTTTCCTGGCTCGAGTAAGGGTTCACTGGCTGCGCGTTTAGCTAAACTTGTGATGGATGAACTCGTCGTACATGCCACCCATATAATTGATTTGCATACAGGGTCACTACAACGCAGCAACTTACCTCAAATTCGAGCCGATTTAAGCGGTCGGGCGACGAAAAAAATGGCGATAGCCTTCGGTGCTCCTGTTGTGCTTGACGCAAGAGAGAGGGATGGTTCTTTGCGCCAGGCAGCTAATGAAAGAGATATTCCTTTTTTGCTCTACGAAGCGGGGGAGGCTCTGCGCTTTAATGAAATTGCAATACGGATTGGATTACAAGGAGTTTTGAATGTAATGCATCATTTAGAGATGTTGCCTTTAAAAATCAGCACAAAGAAAAAAGCTGTTCCTTGCGCTATCACTAAATCAAGTTATTGGGTGCGAGCACCGCATAGTGGCACTATTCATCCCTTGAAAAAATTGGGGGCACGAGTTAGCAAGGATGATATTTTGGGCATTATTGCAAATCCTATGGGTATAGAAGAATATAAGCTCAAAGTGCCGTCACCTGGAATTATCATTGGCCAAAGCAATTTACCCTTGGTACATGAAGGGGCAGCGCTGTTTCATATTGCGTGTTTTAGAGAACTACAACAGGTGGCTGATGGTATTAATCAAGCACATGATGAGGCGAAACAAGAGAGTGAAGAGGGCATGATAGATGATGGGTTTCATTAGTTAGCTGAGCAGATTATCAGTGTGAAATGGTTTAAATAATTTTTTAGGTTCCAATCTGCTCTTTAGCATAAGCCTTCAGTTTGTCAAAAGGTAATGGTTTAGAATAAAAATATCCTTGTATGTAATCGCAGTGAAGCCGTTTTAAGAAATCTACTTGCTCTTGAGTTTCAATACCTTCGGCAACTATTCTGAATCCTAAACTGTGTCCCAAATGAATGATGGATTCAATAATGATTTCATCATGTATGTTTTTTCCAATGCCATCAGCGAAGAATTTATCGATTTTTAATATAAAGACAGGTAAACGTTTTAAATAAGACAATGAAGAATAACCAATGCCAAAATCATCAACCGCTACAAGCCCGCCTTCCTCATCAAGTCTTTTTAATTTTTTTATAGTTTCATCTGGACGCTGCATAAGAGAGGTTTCGGTAAGTTCTAATATAAATCGATGAGGTTCTATTTGATTGGTTTTCAGTAGATCAAGAATAGTTGTTATCGTTTTTGCGCCATCTAATTCATCAGCACATACGTTAATAGAAATAAACCAAGAGTTGCCTATATCTAAATGTTTAAAATCAGCTATCGCTTGATTTAAAACGAAACTCCCAATTTTAGGCATTATACCTGCATCTTGCGCGAAAGGAAGAAATTTACTCGGTGGTACCAGCCCCAGTTGGGGGTGGTCCCATCTCAATAATGCTTCAATACCACAACAGCGTTCAATACCAAGATCGATGATCGGTTGGTATTCCAAAAATAACTGTTGATTTTGTGGAACATTTCTAAGGCCATTGGTAATTAATAAATTAATATTATTTTGTTCACTAAGCTCTTGTGAATAAAAAGAGTATTGATTTTTGCCACGACTCTTTGCGTTATACATAGCACAATCAGCATTTTTAACCAATGATACAGCATCTTTACCGGAGTTTGGGTAAACAGCAATGCCAATGCTGGCATTCGCGTAGACTTTACTCCCATCTAAATTAAAGATTTGTCTTAGTTTGTCCAAAATGTCTTGTGCGACCTTAGCTGCGTAGTCAGGTTTTTTCAGGGCGGTTAAAATGATAGCAAACTCATCACCACCGAGCCGAGCGACAAAGTCACCTATTCGTGTTGTGTTTTGTAATATATTAGAGACTTGTTTTAATAATAGATCACCAATATCGTGCCCTAGACTGTCGTTGACCATTTTAAAGTTATCTAAGTCAAGATAGAGTAGAGCCATGTGTGAGTTTGTTAAATTTGATTTTTCTATCGCATATTTCATCTGTTTTTCAAAAAAAATACGGTTTGGTAAATCGGTTAAGTAATCGTGGTTTGACATGTACTCAAGTAATTCTTCTGATTTCTTGCGCGCCGTGATGTCGCGAAAAACAATAATAAAACACGGCTCGTTATTCCACTCGGTGGTGAAGGCTGAGACTTCAGCAATAGAATTGCTTCCGTTGGCTTTTGGTATCAGAAGTTCGGTTACTGACTCGTCACCATAGAGCAGTTTGTCGGTGTTGAAGTCTAAATTTAATGGCTCGCCAAGCAGATCGGCAATGCTTCGATCAAATAATTCAATAGCGGCGAAATTGGTATAAATTACCATTTTATTGGTGTCGATGATGACGATGCCTTCTAAGCTTTTGCCAACAAGGCTTAAGAAAGATGAGTTGCTCATAGCAAGCTTTTTTTTAAGCTCCTTGATTTCTGCAAGCAAGCTAGCATTTTCTTGTATTAACTCATCGTTGGAAAGATTAGTTTGATTGAGCATGATGTATAACTATCCTTCTAGTACCAGCTCCATGCCGAGCAGTAATTTTTTTTCATTGTTAAAATCGACGATGACTTTCTGTGCAGGGCTAGGAAGCGTTCTTATCAATGTAGGGGTCGCGATAATTTTATCGTTATTCGCTAGGTCTGGATTAGCGAGAATATCGATGGTTTCAAGCGTGTAGTTCTCGCCTAGCTTAGATTTTAACATTTTCTCAAACAGAGAAATGGCTTCTTTATTGTCGTCATCGATACCGGTTACGTATAAACGCAGGATATGGGTGCAGTTTTGCTTCATGATCGTCTCCTTAATTAAAGTTTACCGGTTTATCTAACACGCATTGAGCTAAGGCTTGAATCTCAACACTGCCAATAGGCTTGCGTAATAATTGAAATTTTAATCCTAGCTGTCTGGCTTCGTCTAGCTCGGTTAAGAATTCTTTGTGAAATGCTGTAACAATATAGACGGGTAAATCAGGAAAGCTTTCACGAATTTTTTTTAGCGTTTGCACACCGTTCATGCCTGGCATTTTCAAGTCCAAAAAAACAAGGTTGTAGCCATTTTCAACTTCTTTTGCGCCTTCCTCACCACTACTAACTGTGGTGATAGAGAAATCACTATCTTCTAGGGCCAACTCAAACGAGCGGCGTATGGCTTCTTCATCATCAATAACAAGGATTTTCTGCATATTTTTCATCATCATTCTCCATTACCTATTTTTTGCAAGAATCATTAAGTAGAGGTAGACCTACAGTAAAGCATGTCCCTTGTCCTAAAGTACTTTGACATTTGAGTGTGCCGTTATGCTCTTCAATAATACTTTGAGACACAGCTAGACCTAGGCCAGTTCCTTGGCCCGTTTCTTTTGTCGTAAAAAATGGATCAAAAATTTTATCCATGGTTTCCTCGTCTATACCGGGTCCTGAGTCCGCAACGTGTAATTCAATTTTGTTCTCGCAGTCAACAACGCTAAAAGTGAGATCGCGTTTCTTGGATTCGCGCATTGCATCGATCGCATTTGTTACGAAATTGAGAATAACTTGTTGGAATTTATTCGTTTTAAGATGGACTGTGGGTTCTTGAGTGGGGAAATTTTTTATAACATTGATATTGGCAGAGCGAATTTTATAGGAATAAAGTTGTAAAATTCGTTCACATAAAGATGAGAGTTTGTCTTCGGAAAAATTTTCTTCACCTTCGGCTTTCAAGCGCGAGAATGTCAGCAAGTTGTCTATAATGGATTGGCAGCGTCTGATTTCACGCTCGGCATCGAGAAGCGGATTGTATTTTCGGTCATCTTCATCCGTATGTTTAATCGCATACTGAATGAAATTCAAAATACCCATCATGGGATTGTTTAACTCATGGGCAACGCCGGCGGTTAGACCACCAAGGGCTCGCATTTTTTCTGTCTGAATCATGTTTGATGAGCTTTTTAAATCATTGATCGCTTTGCTAAGTTCCTTATTTTTGCGTTTTATTTCTTGCAACATTTCGGTGCCAGACTGTTGAATTAAACGTTCACGCTCAGATGTTAAAAAATCATCGTTTGGGATAAATTGTTTGTTCATTATTTTTAACTTGATTTCTAAAACGGGTTCATCATGTTTTTGAAAGTTTAATATGACGTCTTTAAAAAATAGATTGTCTTTAAACTTACTGTAAGTTTCTTCTGCGCATGAAATAAGAATGCAACAATAATAATTCCCTGCAGATTTTGTAAAGGCAAGTTTCACATTGGTTGTTTTTTGTTGTTTTAATATGGAGCGTAAAATTTCGGATACTAAGCTAGATAAGCGTGTTGCTACACTCGACCGCGCCTCCAAATCAAGCACTAGCGTGTACACTTTGTTACGCGCTTCTATCACACTATCATAACGTTTAATGTGGAGGCTGCTTAACTCAATCATTTTCCACCTTTAATGCTATTACGGAGGCATCATCTAATTCTTTTGCGAAATTTTCAATAATAAACCGCACCATCTCTGCGGCTGACAGGGTGAAAAAGCCAGGTATTTCGTTAGTATCGAAATGGTCTTTTATCCCATCGGAATAAAGCAAAAAAATATCACCTGGGTTTAGTTTAAATGAATTGACGACGGGGTTTGTTATTTCATAACCTAGTATACCACCGCGGTTAATAAATTTTTTCGTTTGTGGAAACATAATGCGGGCGGCGGTGTTACCAAGCCCTGCATATTCTGCTTCTGCAGTTGCTTTATTAATGCGGCAAATTCCCAGAACGCCCCCTAATGTGCCGCGCAAATATTCATGAGTTGCCATAAACAAGTTATTTAGCGAGTCGTTTGTGTGTGCTTCTACATAATTTAATGCTTGTTGAGTCACGCGGTAAGCAGGAAGACCGTGGCCAGCCCCATCAAATATTGATAAAAATAAAACGGAGTCATCTTCAATAATCAAGGTGCCATCACCACAGATGTTGTTTCTTGGCTGGGCTTGAAGCGGACGTTTTAGTTCAGCAACATCGTAAGTTAACATTAGAATGGTTTCCATTTGCGGGTGACAATCTTAGTTCCATAACCTTCTGATGAGTCCATGAGAAACTCATCCATCATTCTTCTAACACCAGGCAATCCTAGCCCTAGACTGTTGCCCGTACTTATATTGTCACTTAATGCTTTGACTCGATCAGGTATACCAGGGCCTCTGTCTTCCGCGATCACTTCTATACCTAGCTGTTGCATCTGTCTAATACAGCCGATAGTGATATAACCTTTATCGGCATATTTCACTATGTTAGTCGCCAGCTCGGAGACAGTTGTCGCTATCATCATTTGCATGACAGTACTAAATCCTAAATCTTTAGCAATAATTCTCGTTACCTGTGTCGCTGATGCAACGTCAGGTTCTTTATTAATAACGAAATTGCGCCCGACATCATCATTCTGTTTCATTTGCATTCCTTTGTATGTTGTTGCTATCTGTATCAGCAATAGTTAAATTGGTGTTTTCATCCTTGGCTTCATGTGCATCATTTTCAATTAACCCAATTTCTTTCAATGCCATCTGTCTGTGAATGCATATGGTTGCTTGCTCAATGCTAAGGGCTGTTTTGGTTTTTCCTATTTCATACCCTAGGTCTATCAGTGTTAAGGTTACCTGTGGTTGCAATCCTACCAAGTAGGATTCAACCCCTAGCATGGAGGCCATAAGCAGTGTTTTCTCCAGCGTTTTTATATTGAATAAGTCCATTACCTTGATATTAGTGACGTCAATAATAAGTCCCTTTATGTCGGGTGTTTGATGTAGTGAACTTAAAATATCACGCTGTAACACTTCCATTACTTCGCTATAAAAATCGGCCTGGAAGGGCACAATCAGGATTTTTTGTGATGTATAGCTTGCTATACCATAACGAATTAATGTGTCTGACATAACTTCACCTTTATGTGCCCTTCGCTTGGCCATTCGCTATAATTTGATAACCAGCTTTGTGCAAAGAGACTTGTAGTGCGGTATTCAAATTAGAGGCTGTTTCAACAGTGTCTAAGTTAATACCCAAATGTACGAGCGTTTGCGCGATCTCAGGGCCAATTCCCGATAAAACGCATTCGCAGCCCATTAATTTTGTTGCTTTTGTAATTTTAATAAGGTGGTTAGCAACACTACTATCCACTGTTGGCACGCCAGTAATGTCAACAATAATAGCTGTCGCGTTTGTTTGTTGAATTTTATTTAACATGATCTCTGTCATATCTTGTGTGCGGCGTGAATCTAATACACCTAAGATTGGCAAAACTAAAATGCCATCCCATAGCTGGATAGTGGGAGTGGATAATTCCATTAAAGCCCGGCTCTGACTTTCAATAAGATCATTGCTAGATTGCGTATAAGAAGCAGAAACAATGGCAATATCAAGAGAAATGAGTTTGTTAAGTGCACCGATCAAATAGGTACTATCTTTATTTGCGGATTTTTTTTTGTTAATGTTATTAATCCACCAATCTGCGGCGAAACTCATGCCAGCAACGTAAGAACTGATAGGTAAATTTATGTTGGCGTGCGTCCCACCTATTTTTAAGCGTGATTCAAAATAACCATTATTTAAAGTACAGCTGAAGAATTCTTTCCAATACTCTATTTGTTTTTGTTTAACTTGCTCAACGAGCCCTGTTCTTGAAAATAATTCCTTGTATTCAGGGACATTTGGCATCCATTCGTAGAAATCATCGATAAATGCTTCCATTGTTCCATTGACTTCTTTTGCATAACCTCGCACTGCTTTGATATCTTTATCAGTAATACGATATAAATCCAGCGCTTCTTGATAATTTGAAAATCCTTGAGTTTCCTTCGCCATTTCAGCCTCCTTACTGTGTAATAAATCTATTTTGCGTGTTTGAGCTCCCAGTGTATTAAATAGCGGCCTCAAACTTACAATCTTTACCTATGTAGTTTCGTTTCAAACAAAATGTTGACGTAGGGTAAGTTATTTTGGATAAAGGGATATTTGCAAAATATTGACTTGATCTGGGTGGGGATTATGGATTTTCCCTGAATAATGGCGCTATTCCTGGGAAAAGTAGAAGCAATTTGTTGTTTTTGTCCACGCATTGTGGGAGTTTGAATCAATACTCCCTGTTTAATAGGACTTAACCCACCCAATTCCATATGTCTCTCCCTTCTGTCTGGTAAAAAAAATACCGAATCATTAGTCAGACTAGCAGTATTGCTCAATTTTACAAATGGGAATTTAGAATTGGTCAAAAAATGTGCCGCTAGTGTGTGGTAACGAGATTTTCATCCTTGAATTGTCTGCCTGGCCAATAACATTCTCGGAGTTTTTGACAACACATCTCAGTGTTCGTTGTTGTTTGTAAACCTCAAGTGGGCGTAAGCGTTGGGGCAGCACTTGGTGGAACACCGCTACTGGACGCCGCCGCAGAAGGTAGTTGGCTGCTAGTTTCTTGATGGATACGCCTAGCGATTAATGCGGTGGCGGAGACCGTATGTCGCCGGCACTGCACGATGTGCTTTTCAACTATTACATAGCTTGCCACATAGTTGTGTAAGAGTGATGTGCCGATTTCTTTAACTTCTTTTGGTGTTTCACCTAAAAGAGAGCTCAACTGATCGCACGCTAAAAACAAAAATAAACAGGTGGATAAGAATGTTTGACGATTATCACACCTTACAATGGCTTCGCCGAGGTCGACGACGAGTTGGCGTAGAGAACGATAAGCGTCTTGTGAAGCAATTTTTTCTACGGCACCTAAATGGGCATTAGCTTTCGCTGCTGCTGGTAAATTATCGATGAAATGTGCAAGTTCGCTTGCTTTTTCTTGAAGCTGAATTGGTGATAGAAGATCTTCTGTCTCTGGATTTTTTACTTCATCCATCCATTTTCTGATGTTCTCTTTGAGGTCGCCAACTTTGGCTTCACGAATACGATTCCTAGCCCACTTTCTAATTTCTTCATGTGCATCTTCATATAAGATCAAATCTAACGGTCCGTGTTTGTCTAGAAATATCATTTTTTCGACTAATACCTGTTGAAAGCTGTCAGCAGGTATTCGTATCCCTGGCCTAAAAAACTTACTTTCTTGTTTTTTATCTTCAACTGTGGGTGCTGATGTGACCTTTAATTTCCACGCTTCTAACTCTTCTGTAGCAAGTGCTTTGTGGTGTTGGTCAATGACAATTGCAGGTGAAACCTCATCGTAAAGTTCCCCAATTTTGTGCGCCAAACTACCTGCCTGAGCAACTATTGCGCTAATAAAATCGGATGTTTCATCTTTATGTCCGTGACTACCAAATAAGTAATCGGTAATGCTTCCTGGCTCAGCTATTTTTGCAACATGTTCTCGCGCCATAAATGCACCAGGGTTATCGGTTGCCAGGTGCATGGCAAGTATCATGCAACTTCTAGGTTGTCCTTGGTCTCGACGATAGCGGTGATGAACCAAGCTTCCTGCTAGGAATACGGTGGTTGTTGGTTTTGTGTCATGCGTCACTTCAACAACAGAAGGTTTAAGGCCTTGCTCTTTCTGAAAAATAAATACTTGGTCGACTGTTTCATCAGTAATAAAAACACTTGCATTTTCGGTTGACCAAGCCTTTCCATCCTCATCGATAAAGCATCCTCTTGCACCATGATGAGTGCCTGGCAGGAATACGAAATTTTGTCCTTTAGGACCACTTGCCTTGTGCTGTTCCCAAGTGACAATGATTTTTGCTTCGTCATTGAAAGGCGTATTATCAATATGTAGCATATTATCTTGCGCTTTAATCGATAAGCGTCCAGCATCTTTTCCGCGCGCATCAACCAGCCTAATTGGTCCTCCGGCTCGATACGCGACAAGCGCAACAAGTAAAGGATGCAAGAAAGCTTCGCTGAAATCGGCATGGGTTAAAAATTCAGGATGATTGGCTAAGTTAATGTAAGAGTGGATCCAGCTTTTGCTACCAGCAGATGCCATCAAACCATCATAGCGTTCAACAAGTTTAGCGAAAGAACTATTATTAATGAGTTCACCAAAAATCACAGCGCCATTTTTATCTAGACACGTAGTTAATTGCATAAACTGTTCTAACAATTTTCCAGCAGCGTCCTCACCAAGTTTAGCATGCCAAGTGCTATGTAATGAGTCTAATAATTGTTGTCTAAATGCCGATTTTTTTTCTACATCTCTAAAACGTTTATAAGCCGACAACACAGCAATTTCTTTGCGAGTCAGTAAGGTCGGAGTTATGGTTTTGCCATCAGTACGCTCATGCACTAGCTTATCAACTTCGCTTGGCGTTAAAGCCAAGTCTAATTTTATTTTTGCCGGTGTTGCAGCCATATGTTTTTCCTCAATATCAACTCTGTGAGTCGGTTTCGTAATAGTTTTGTGGCGTAGGTACGTCCTTGCAGCAATTCTGGGATGTATACTGCTTGGCAGTCCGTTTGCGGTTAAGTAAACTGATAGTATCTAGGGCGCAGTGTATTACTGCAGTGGATCAAAATACTACCAAAATATGACTGATAGGTCAAATAATCAACTAAAGTTTGGTTGAATGAAGCTATACTTTTACGCTTGGAGAATCAAACCTGATTATTTCTACCTAGGTAAGATTGACGGCCACACTTTATTATTGGCTGATTAAACAAGGCGTTAGCACAGCTAGCTTAGATGAGAGCGGGTTGACCTTAGTTTGCGGGTTGTTCATGGAATAGGAGACGGATGTGGCTAATAGTCTCAGTAAATTTGATTTGTCGGTGCCTGAGCCGGATGTTATTGCTGCTGCGCAACATTTTAGTGAGCAAGTCATAAGTAGTGGTAGTGATGGCGATAAAATTTTAAAAGCAGTAGGGCGATTTCCTCAATCAATTTTATTGCAAACCTTTGCTGCGGCTTTCTATTTATTTTCACAAACTAAAGCGGGCAGTCAACAGGCAAAGATACATTTGCAATCTGCAGAATCAAAATTATCACATGCGACAGCTTACGAGTGCGCATGCTATCAGGCTATCACTGCTTGGTCAGTGCTTAATTACGAGCTGGCTATCATGCAGTTAACCTCGATTGTACGGCAATGGCCGACTGATAGCTTAGCGATAAAGTTATGTGAGTGGTTGAGCTATTGTACCGGGCAAGTAACGACAGCGCCGCATATGTTGGCTTGCCCACACCCATAATGAACTAAATAAATTTTTATGGAGTTTGATGAGGCTACTGTTTTTTATAATGGTAGAGGAGATAGGGGCAATGATTCGTGTTAAGATAATCTTGTGAGGGGGCATTATAGGTATGCGCATCAATATCTCGATAGAAAAAGTAGTTTGAGAGATATGGATTCATTAGGCGACATTACTGGTTATGGTTGGCCGTTAGCGATAAGTTTGTTGTATCTGTGTTTGAAAAATTTTAAAGGTATGGTGAGAAACCAAGTAAATATATAGCGAAACTGTTATGTCACTTGTCCATGAATTAACAAGCACGGGCCGCAATGATTACGTGATAAGGTCTGGCGAGAGCTTAAAGACGCTTCGTAAACAATATGATAAATTATCAGCAACCATTGCCGACGGTACAAAGCAACTACCACTTTGGTTGAGGGATGAAACCAACTCGAAACATCAATTGGTAAAGAAGTATTTTGATTTTATGCAGGTTGTTTTTAGTGGCGGCTTTATTAATAAGGCTAAAGCCTTTTCTCAACAACAAACTAAATTATATCAGCAATTATATGAGGCAAGCTTTGAAAAATCTGAAAACCTTTATTTTGAATGGTTGATTGGTTTGGGGCGGTTTGTCTTATCGTGCCAATTAGGTATGCAGTTCTTGCTTTATTTGCAATCTGGTTCCAAGTCACCTGCTATTAAATCAGCTATTCTAAATCCATCACAAGCTATTTTTAATGAGTCTGTTTTCTACAAGCAATTAAATCAGGTTTCAGAAGCAGCGCTCACAAATACGGATGAGCTACTGTCGAAGCTAGGTAACCCAAAGCACTTTTGGGCACAAGCCATGGCTTTTTTTACAGCATTTCCGGCTTATGAAAAGCTGGCGCGGCTGTTAGTCGGTATGCACTATTTGCCACATGATAAAACTATATTGGGCAAAGCTCAGACCTTGCATTGGCAGGGGTTGGGTGGTTCCGGCGCATTTATCGAAGATGTGCTGGAGTTAAAAAGTTTACTACCGCACTGCCTGGGATACCATAGCAAAGATTCCGGGAGACATAATAAATGTGTCAGTATGTTCCTAGAGAAATTGAAAATCTTCAGTAAGCGATACACTGAGCTGCTACAAAAGACCGTAGACTCGCAAACAGCCCAAAACGTTAAAGTGTATGATGTATGCAGTGGACCCAATTATTCAGCGGTAAAAAAACTCTTACCTAGCACGCAAGAAATGACATTAGAGTTGACGGTTTCGGATGTTGACCCGGGTGCGTTAATGCAATTGTCTGAGCTAATCTCAAGTGAAAATATGGTGCTGAAGCCCAAGCAGGTTCGTTACCTAGATTTGAATCAACTGGCCGCATGCCCACCTGATGAGCTTCAACGTTCATTTCATATTATTTCTGTTTGCCTAGGATTACATCAAGTCACTGATCAATATCATGCAATTAATTATCTAAATGCTATGTTAATCGATGGCGGGATGTTATTGATGTTAGACGTGACTGAAGATGGTTATGTGCAAGCACTCGTTGCTCCGGGAAATTTAGCCGATCGTGAAGGTTACTTAATCGATATGAAAAAGATCGATCTTAATCGACTAGCTATGCTTTGTGCTGGTGATGATTCAAAGGTGCGCTTGGCTTATCCGCTAACAAGGCTAGCTTGTGAGTCTTCTGCCTTAGCTATGGATTGCCCATTTCAGATTTATTCAATTCAGGCAGTGAAATCTTTAATTATCAATAAAAAACACTTACATGTGTTAGCCAATTTATGGAAGCAAAAGCGATTCATTGATTGTGACGAATTTTTAGATGAACACTATCAGTATGCTATTGGTAGTGATTTTTTGTGAAAAGAAAAAGCATTAAATGAATGGCTGATATTGGCTCACGTGTTCTCGCATCGTTGCGACTACCGCCTCATTATATGTATGAGCTGCATATTCAATCATGACCATGAAACCATCTGGGTCCATGTTGTTACAGTCGTTGATGAGGTTTTTAAAAGTCCGCTCATACAATTGATGATTCAAATCGCCAGTCTCTGATTTAAAGGTAACTATTTTTGCAAGCGCATACACGATATATGAGCCGAGAGGTTGTGAATTTTTATCATTTTGACAATATATGGAAATCTCCTCATCTGCAAGTGCGCTTTGGATAATCTCTGCGGTGATTGCGGATGCGTCAAGGGGGGATTTCCAGATTTTGGTGTGGTCTGCAACAAGCAAACCTATCGAACGATCAATGTTTGCATCTGCTAGGCTAGATGTTTTTAACAGGTGGTAATTAAACATACGACGAACCATTTTCATTTGTGGCGAAGATAGGTTAGGTGGGTTGGCAATGCTTCTTGAATCAGCTGCTGATTTATACCTACTTAGGAAAAAAGAGCCTAGTTGCACTTGCCTAATTTCCTTTGCAATATTACCAATGCCTTTTGGTGTTGATGCCGTTCTGATTAATAGCTTTAGATTACAAAGTTGAATTTTCATTCCAGCAAGATAATGTTGGTCAGAGTGATTGCTCGATGAGCAATACATTTCAATGTGCTCATGGCTTTGTTGTTGTGAGTTGTTGGCTTCACTGTAGACACATTCTAAAAAATGTTTTGCTGAGTTTATTTATGCTATAAAATTTAGTAGTCTTTCTTTGTAAATGTTGATAGTGTCCTCAGGCAGTTTTTGTAATTCTAACTTGCCTCTGGGAAACAAATTCACCTGAAGCACTGATGCTAGGAGGGTTTATTGTTATGGGGATTGGCGGAGGAATGCAAGCACTTGTGTTACTTGGATTATTGCTATCGTGTTGTTGGAATTTATGTAAAGCTAGTGCTGATAGCGACTCTGGACACCCTTCACATTTTTCTTCTTCAGCAAATTATGGTACCCAGATTGGTATAAGAGAAGAACTAGAGCAACCTGAAGACGGTGCAGCAAGTTGCCAGGTTTAAGGACCCTCAGGGGTAGGAGCTACGCCTAGCCCAATTGCTTTATATAACTTCTTGAGAAATAGTTGGTTTTTAAACGGGTAACAAAATGTTCCATGTTGGGCTATAGTTTAGTGTCGAGGCGCTATAATTTAATTGACTAAATTAATTAAGCATTAGCGACTATTTCTATTTTTCAACAGGGCGACAATGATGAAAAAAATTCTATTAATCGGTGCGTTGTGGTTTCTAGCAATTAGCGGTGCTTCGGCGCATAACTTTGGTGTGCACTTTAAGGTTATCAACAATACATCTTCTGTGTTAACACTGACAACCGGCACGCCGGGATTTTCACCCCAGTATGCACCTGGTGGACCGCCTGTTTTAGTCATCAATGATCTCATGCCGAATCATGATCTTGCAGCCAACAGTGATAGTGACAGTGGTGACACAACTGCTGAATTTAAAGGGTGCGCTGCTTCTGTTGCGGCTAACTCGACCTATGATCCAGATACCCATTGTCAATTTACGGTTGTGAATTTGCCATATGATGGCACAGAGTGCGAAGGTAGTGACTATAAATGTACAAGCAGTTTTACTTTGACGCTGACGAGTACGGATGATGGCTCCGCGAGTTGTTCAGTTACGGGTGATTATTACTATTGGTATACGGTTGGAACTCATCATGATCGCTTAAGTCCTGCAGCAGGCGACAGCAATGGCCTAACCTGCAGTGTCAGCCCCTCAGGCGATGATGCCATAAAAAATTCTGGGGATGAAATTACTATCACTGTGGATAATCAATCACAATAACCTATAAATCCTACGGTTAATATCCATATACAAATCGTGTAGACAGATTAAATGGCTGCATATAGCTATACTATTTGCAACTATAGTTGCATATGGTAATCAAAGAGGCGTGGTTTTAAACGAATTACTCGGCCGTTTCCCGCATGCGCAGGTTCGTTACTGGCGTACCAAGCAAAAACATGAGATTGACTTTATTTTTTTGCAAAAACGTAATTCTGCGCCGGTAACAATCGAGTGCAAATGGTCGGCAAATAATTTTAATGCCAAGAATTTAAGTCGCTTCAGAGAGAAATACCCTGAAGGCGATAACTTTGTAGTAGCCTCGGACGTTGAGCGTCTGCATGAAAGAATGAGTGGCGGAAACAAGGTTAAATTTGTCAATCTTGAGCAGCTGGTTGAACTGCTTTCTTGAAGTGTCAAAGGGGGCAGGTCATAGCGTTCCCCATAAAAACTGGTGCAAAGCTTACAGATATCATAGAAGATACCGTCTATAAATTGGTTATATGCAATCCTGTAGCCTACTGTCTTTGTGTCAAGCCCAGATGTAGCCTGGATAAGTTGCGCAGCAACGTCATCCGGGAACCGCAATGGCAAACACCCTCCCCGGATGACGCGCGTACCGCGCTTATCCGGGCTCTGAGAGATCGGCGCGAATTTATGAACATATCTGGCACTCCTGAGCAAACAGCTGTAGTTTTATTAAAGCGCTTTTGAGTTTCTTATAGTGAAAGTATTGATGTCGCCTGACGAGCTGGCAAGCAAGATAAATAGCCGAC
>JAJFKG010000017.1 GCA_021773335.1 Gammaproteobacteria bacterium | reverse complement strand
ACGTTGCTGCGCCACTTATCCGGGCTACCTCTGGGCTTGACCCAAAGACAGTAGTCTACAGGATTGCATATAACCAATTTATAGGCGGTATCTTCTATGATCTCTGTAAGCTTTGCACCAGTTTTTATGGGGAACGATATGCCTAGAGGGTCGGGACCAGCCTGTACAAACGACTTAATGTGTGAAATATAATCCGGGTGCCATTGCAAAGGTATTCTGTAACTGTCCTAGCTGCTCAAGCCCTTCGCCAAATGCCTTAAGTGCATCATCAAGTCCATCACCAAGTGCCTCGAACGCACCACTGACAGCTTGATAGATTGTGGCTAGGTTAGCTAGGGCGGCTTTGCCTAGTTGAACACATTGCTCGTGCATTTTAAAGGCCAGATATGCGCTAGGAGTGTGTGGAGTTGGTGACGCGGGGGCTACTACATACTGGTTGTTGCTGTGGCTGGTTTCATTGGCAGCTCCGGCTCTTTCTATAGACTCACCATGTTGCCGAGGTGTTAC
The DNA here is from genome assembly GCA_021773335.1 of Gammaproteobacteria bacterium. Classification (GTDB taxonomy): domain Bacteria; phylum Pseudomonadota; class Gammaproteobacteria; order JAJFKG01; family JAJFKG01; genus JAJFKG01. The sequence goes on along the minus strand of JAJFKG010000017.1, from coordinate 33,203 downwards.
TGCGCTGATATCATCTGATGTTTGAAGAGTCGCTAACTTTGTCGCAAGCTTAGTTTCCGCGTTTGGTTTCAATAGGAGCAGATTGCCATTACGGTGCGAAGTCGTTTGTTCGGGCTCAATTGCAATGCTGCTATTCTCGTGTGTATCTGAATTACTCAGTGTAATCGTTCCTCCGGCAGCAATAAAATTAGCTACAAAAGCTGGGCTATAGACGTTTTCTTCAGATAACGTTTGAATAGCAAGGTAGGCATCGATGGCTAGTATTTCGTTGAGTATGTGATTAGGTTGTAGCTTGGGGCTAATGTGCGGGCTTTTGCTGAGTTGGATTAGCGTTAGGATGTGTGGTAAGTGAAGATAAGTATTGTTTTCATCTCTCGCAAGCAAGTCACCTTCACCAACGCTTCTGAGGGCCGTTATTGTCGCATTGTAACGCTTTATTTGTTCCTCATGTAGCCCAACCAACCTACCGGTTGCTTCATCAATACCTTTTAAAACTTCTGTAAATGAATTTGCCATCTGTGTGCCCACTACTGTCCAAGCATCCCTTAATTAACCCACACAGTTCCGTACGTATGAGTATTGTGTTTTTTCCACGTTGCCTAGTCTACTGACACTATGTAACCGGTTGATGTCAAACGAGGACTTTTTTGTAACAACTTGGTTACCTTTGTTATCTATTTTACCAGGTTTTCCGACTGCTTTGACTGTATTATGATCAATCGGGGTGGATTGTAACCAACAAGTGGCGCAATAGTAATGGGAAAAATTACCGTATGCAAATATTTTGAACACGTACGGAAAAGCCCGGACGTCGCAGTCTATTGTGATTGTGAGCCTGTTACGCTACTATATGGAACATTTTTAGCCACCTTGCGGGATATCTATGAGCAACCGAGCCCCATTTTTATTGATTGTCGATGATGATAAAGAAATTCGTGATTTGCTCGCCCAATTTTTTGAAACGCATGGCTATGAGGTTACCACCGCGCAAGATGGTGTAGCGATGAAGCAGGTACTCGAAGAAAAGCACAATCTCATCGATATTATCATCCTTGATATCATGATGCCCGGCGATGATGGTTTGGAGTTGTGTCGCCAGCTGCGCCGTGATTCAGCGATTCCTATTATTATGTTATCGGCGATTGGTGCGGACACTGATCGCATTGTGGGTCTTGAGCTCGGCGCTGATGATTACATTGCTAAACCGTTTAATCCGCGTGAATTACTCGCACGCGTTAAAGCGATTTTGCGCCGTTCGGGCAATGTCTTCGATGCCAATGTGCGCCAACAAACAGTCTTGACCGCTGCACCGCGTGTGCGTTTTCTCGATTGGACGCTGGATCAAAACAAGCGTCGTTTGATTGCCCCGGATGATATGGCAATCCCACTGAGTGCGGGTGAGTACGATTTATTGTTGGCATTCATCGAACATCCTGGGCGGGTATTGACGCGTGATCAACTCTTACAGTTAACGCGTTGTCGCGATGCATCGCCATTTGATCGCACTATCGATGTGCAAGTCAGTCGTTTGCGCCGCAAGCTAGAAAAAAATCCCAAGTCGCCAACGATTATTAAGACAGTTCGCGGTGGTGGTTATCAATTCACACCAACGGTTGAGCGGGTGGCAACCAGTGAAGTTTAACCTTCCGAGTAGCTTTCGTCGAGGCGTGCGCGTTGGGCGGCGTTTTTTCCCTAGCCGTATTGGTATGCAAAGCTTTATTGTTTTATTGGTCGGTTTTATCCTCATCCAAGCCGCAGGCCTGACTGTGTTTAGTCGCTATCGTGTACTGGAAAAACGTGAAGCCTCACGTTGGGAAGTTGCTAATCAACTTATTAAGGTTGCGACGATTGCAAAGACATTACCACGCTCGGAATTGCTACGTTTAATTAATGTGGTTAATAGCCCAACCTTGCAAGTTTCGCTCGACAACCAACCGCTTAAACATAGCCAACGCATTGCCAATACCAATCCGACTTTAATCCAACAAGCGGTATTATCCTCGCGTTCAAATAGTGCCAAAATTGCCTTGCGCTTATCGGATGGATTGTGGATGAACATTATATCCACGCCGATGCGCTCAAAATGGTGGATTTTAGCGAGTTATTTATTAGCGGTAGTTTTTATGTGTGTTGCTTCGTTATTCTTATGTGCATGGTCGGTGAAACGTTTAGCCGATCCCCTCGCGCGCTTTGCTAAAGCGGCAAAACGCTTAGGTGTGGATGTCAATGCGCCACCGTTGCCGGAGACTGGTTCGGAAGAAATGCACGAAGTGATCCACACCTTTAATGAAATGCAATCGCGTATCCGGCGTTTGATTAACGATCGCACGCGTATGTTGGCGGCGATTTCGCATGATCTACGTACGCCGATCACACGCTTGAAATTACGTGCTGAATTTGTTGATGATGAAAAACAACAAGGCAAAATTATTGCGGATTTAGCCGATATGGAAGCGATGATTTCATCGACGTTAGCCTTTGCGCGTGATGACTTCTTAGAAGAAAATTTAGAAAAATTCGACCTCGATGCCTTACTCGATACGATTACTGGTGAAATGGCAGATACCAATCATCCTGTCAGCTATGAAAGTTATGGCCAGCATTTCCCTTATCGCGGCCGTACCTTAGCTTTGAAACGTGCCTTTACCAATCTGATTGAAAATGCCGTGAAATACGGTGATGTGGCGCATGTGCGTTTAACGTGTCGTGATGATAGTGCCGTGGTTGAAATTGATGATAATGGTCCCGGTATCCCTGAACAACATTTGAATAAAGTCTTTGAGCCTTTCTATCGTGTTGAAACATCACGTTCACGTGAAACTGGTGGTACAGGTCTTGGTCTTGCTGTCGCACACGATGTAATTCGTGCGCATGGTGGTGAAGTCAAATTGCTTAATCGCGCCGGTAGTGGTCTGCGCGCATTGGTAACTTTGCCGGTATCATTGTAAACACACTGTAATGTTGTCACTGTAAATAGTCTCCTTCCAAGTCATCTTTTTGTCGACAGTCGCTGCTTAACAACGCTTAAGGCCTTAATTTCAGTATTTTTACCTATAGCTTTTTACCCATGGTTTTGTCAGTAAATTTCTTTAAACTTTAACGTGCCTACCCCCAATATTAAAAGCACGAGGAATGCCGCCATGACGCAACAGAATAATCAGCTAGTATCGTTGTCACAATTGCACAACTTAACCATTTCGTCGACAGAGCGCCAAAGTTTTGATGCCGCAATGAAGGAACTAAAATCCATAGGCAGCCAAACCGATAACATCTTTGATGTTAAAGCGATCGCCTGCGCACTTCACTGTATGGCTGATATGTATTTGAATACACGTTCAACGTTAGCCACTGGGGCTGATCAACAACGCTTAGCGCGCCGTGTCTATATACTAGAGCAATTCAATTTACTGGCGCGCTATTTTGACACAGCAGCAGACACCGCTGAAGGCGTAGCTGAAAGCGCTCTAACTGGTGGTATGTCAATGAAAGCAGGTGGTGTAGCCAGTGTTAAATCGGTGTTAGGGTTAGCGGTCAATGCAGTAAGAACGGCATTTGAATATAAGGTTAATCAAGCAGGTCACAAGCTAGAAACCAAAGAACGCGTCGAAGGTATGGTGACAGCTGTGAATGAACTGATTGCTTCAGTGCAACAGCTACTCACCCAGTTAGACAAGAAAAAAAATACTGTTTCCTCACAAATTTCTAGTACCCAGCAACAATTTTGTACAGTTAACCGTGTCATTGACACGGAAATTTCGGGTATGCGTGATACTAATTTAGTGATTAATTTACCTGAATACAACCAAGCAGTTGGCACCGAGCTAAGTCGAACGCAGCTAATAAGCGATGAAACAAAGTTCGAACATTATTTGCAATGGTATCGAGCGCAGTTACGTGCGGAAGCGCATGGTTTATATGAAAGCAGCTTGGCCAAGCAACAAGCCGTACTTGATTTGGTGAATGGCGTGCTCAATAGTGACGAAGTTAAAAGATTTAAAGATGAATTAGCGCTGGATCGTGCCGCGATCAAAGCAATCGATGTTAAAAGTTTCAATGACATCGCTGAGGATTACATACGTCCAGCTACACGTGCAGGATTTAGTGAATGTGTCGTCATGGGTATGATCGCCGTTATCTTTAGTTATAAGCGGAACAGTGGCGGCAGTATTAAAAAATCAGAAAGGAAAAAGCTGCTTGCAGCCTTAAAGTCAACTCTAGGAGAGATTGCTGATAGGTTTGCAAAACGTAAGCTTAATTCTCAGCTGAACGCACTTTATTTGCTGGCAAGCTTGGCGCAACCATTGCGTGAAGCAGGTTGTGGCGAGACAACGCTGGAAGTTGTCCCTATCATTAAAGAGTTGGCATTGTTGCTAGGTATTCCCGAGCTGGGCGATTTGCTATTTCACTACAATACAACCTGTATTCGCTATTCCATTGCCGATGTGCGCAGATCTAAATATCTCGATGATATTTTATTGAAGGATATGAGTCACCGCTATAGCCGGAAAAAAACCACAATTTTTGATAAAGCCTATGGGTTAGGCAATGCCTTAAGTCGCCACATCGATGCTGGGGCTAGTGTCGCAGCATTACAACGCATGCTTAGTAAGCAACCGCTGGATGAAAAGACGGCGTACGAGTTTCTTATCACGAAAAAAGCAGAAGTGTTGGTTGCTTATCTTTATCAAATCTTAAGCCAACACGCGACAAGTGGACGCATGTCGTTGCTATCTAGTGGGCGTGCCAACTTGTGCCAAATGGCCGTGCAGCTGACTCGCTTGTTCATGAATGGGGCACGTGGCGAAAGTTATTTGGTGCGTTTGGATGAACTGTGTGATGAAAAAATAATGCGTGCATTGCTGAGTAAATCACAACTTAGATCAGCTATCAATAATTTTGCTAGGCGAGATACTTTAGGTAGCCACTTTAAACGTTATATTGCTAGTCAAGTTAGTCAGCGCAGAGAGTTGCTCACAGCCACTGGTAAGATGCCAGAAAAATCCAAGGAGCGCAAACCAGATCCGTCGAAATCAGATAAGTCTAAAGGCAAATCTCAGGCATCAAAAGGTAACTCTATCATCGATGTGTCAGGTTATAACAATAACTGCGGTCTCTATGCTTTGAGTTTGGCGGTACAACGGGCTGCACTTGCGGTACCTGGTTTTGATATAGAGGCGAGTGGCATGCCTTGGTCAGTGTTCGCTGGCGCCGATCATTTCCAGCAAACAACGGAGTTGACAAAGACTTTAGGTAATAAATTACGGGATGACCTCGCTCAGGCGCTAGGTCATGATGCGGAATTTCAATTAAATAGCCAGGCAAAATTCATTGCAAGTTGTGTGAGAGGTGTTGTCGGTCAGCCAATTGAGTTAGATGCGCAAGCGCTTGTTGCTGCCAACGCAGGTTATTTTAAAAAGCTAGTATCATCACTTGGCGATAAACATAAGCGCGTCGATTATCGTAAAATCATAGTGTCACGTAAGCTTGAGATTTATCGAGACTGGAAGATTGAGCAGACAGCTATACGCGATGCAAAAATAATCTTCCTGATTTGTTTGCACGATAGTAAACTGAATGTCGTTGGAAAAAGAAATCAATTGTTCCGCTTGCTTTTGTCCCAGTATCAACAACAACGGGGATTTAAAGCTAAATTGAAATATTTTTTGGCGACAAAAGCCGCCTGGGAACAGATTGCCGTTGGTGATGGTAATGCAGAGGAAAGACAAGCTCTTAAAGAATGTATTGATAACTGCCTTGATATTGCAGCTAGTCGCTGGGGTTCAGAAGCTTGGTTGCACAGCTGGTTGGGCATCTGTAAAAGCCTTACGGTTAATCATGAGGGACGCATTAATTGTGAAGTAACCCCGGCGCGCATTGTTGAAAATATTCTTGTTGAACAAATTAAGTCTAAACTGAAAGACAAGCAAGAAAATAACACTAAGTGGTCGGAAATATACGAAAATTACCTCAATTATGTTGCCCAAAGTGATGTGATGTTAACAGCGGGTGAGATTGATTGTCTTGCTAAACAGTGGGGTGTTAATGTCGCTTTTGTTTCCGGTGATGCAGCTGCTAGGCCAATTAGAGTGTCGTCTCCATCTGCAACAGCACAATTGTCGGTAATATTGTTCAATCGTAATAATACCCATTGGCAAGTGTTGCACGATCCACAACAAGCTGCACCGCAAGTCGTTAGACGAACTGCTGCACATAGCGGACATCATCGCAGTAGAAGTGTGAGTGATGCGGCTAGCCCTACTGCAGCTAGTTCAAGTGCTGTAGGTTCGAGTGCAGCTTTCTTTACCACGTCGGTAAGCACGGCGCAGCTTAGCACACAAGCAGCAACCGCTGACTCACTAACAGAACCTGTCCCCGTACCAACAGCTACGCCAAAATCAGCTGAGTCTCTGGGTGTTGTACCCTATTGAGCGATGACATCCTCATCCCACCCATAACAGGTAGCCCGGATAAGCGCGGCACGCGCGTCATCCGGGAAAAGGGTTGTTCATTGCTGTTCCCGGATGACGTTGCTACGCCACTTATCCGGGCTACATCTGGGCTTGACTAGAAGACAGTAGTCTATGTATAGAATTCGCCAGAGCAAAACATTCGAATGCAAATTCATTAAAAATACATTTGCGCATATTGCCGTAGAAAATACGGATGTAGTCAACCAATTTAAGCTTCCCTTAATGTTTACTGTATATGATTTGACTAGTTGTCAAACCTAAGCACGCCTAAAAAATACGGGGAAATTGATGTTAGCAGATCCGAGAGAATCAGAAGATAAGTCACAACAACGAAAAGCAAAAGAAGAAATCGGCGGCATACTCGTAGAGTATCTTACAGCCTTAGGTGATAGACAAAAACCACTCAGCACAAGACCAGTAGCTGCTGCAACACCCGTTATGCGCTCGAGTCATTCTGATAATACCGGATTTTCGTTCAGCAATTTTTTTTCGTCCTTATCGAGCGATAGTTCACGCCGTTCGTCGAGTCCGGCGTCGAGTTCATCATCAGGGCGCGTGCAGCGTTCTGTGAGCAGTCCCATCTTGGGCAGCAACTCAGAAGAACTTCAGCGTGTTAATACGTTGCGCCAGTGTGTGCTTGTACTAATTCCTAAGCTCAACAGAGATGATGTTGATGATCTGATTTGTTCACTGGAAATCTTAATTGAAAAAATGAATTCTGATAGACCCTCCATTAAGACCAAGCGACAACTTGCAGCGCAAAAAAGCTTATTAAGCTCACCAGAGGCATCAGATGTTAGTAGTGTAGGTTCCGATTTTCCGGGGTTTACTCCGAGCTCTATTGCAATTGGAATCTCACCAAGTGCTACTATGAAACCTGGAATTAGTTCGCGTGATGGGCGAACAAGTAAAACGAAACAGTCACCACTTACACTGGACGAACTTTTAGAGCGACACGGAGGTGATCCTCGTTTATTGGGTAGGGTAGGTGCGGCAAAACGTATGCAAGCCTTGCTTAAGCGTGCTAAACAACGCAGTGGGGAAGTCAAAGGCGCGCCTAGTGAAGAAGACAATGATGAACGTGATGAGTCACTAGCCCACAGTGGTGCTTCTGGTGGTGAGGTATCTCGTGATGATGAAAAAAAAGCCCCTGGTACCGATTCCAGCCCAGAAAAATCAGCGGCAGCTATAGCATTAAATCCTGATGCAGCATTAGATGCACTGTTACACATTCCTGTGGGACACCCTGCATCTTCTGCACCTTTTCCCTCTAAAACCTCCACACGAAGCCCAGCACCGGCAACAACCATGTTTGCTAGTAGCTCATCATCATCCATGCCAAGTCGCAGTAAAATGCCAGATGGCGTGATTCTTGCGAGGTGCTCTTGGCTGTATGGTGTTAATACTTTGTTTTTACCGGATTACACCGGTGTTAGGGAATTATTACTAAGACCAGCGTCATACGGGCCTCGTATTAGGGGTGTGTATAGTCGTAAGCCAACATTGTATCGACTGAATATTGCGTCGACAATAATTGCTGCGTTGAATCAAGCATTGCAAGCGCTTCAGGAGAATGTACCGAGGCCAGAGGGAGGTTTGCCTGATCCATTGTTTATCAATGATGATACTGAAAGAAAAAATGCAAAAGCTAAGATTGATATATTTAAGGCGAAGGCAACAGCAGCATTACCACAAGATTTTGGCAAAAACCTTAAACAAATTTTCATTGACAGCCTCGCGGATTATTTTGCGGACATTTCGGATTCCGATACGGTTAGTCAACAAGCGTTTCTTGAACACTTTGCAAACGATGTGCAACAGGCGCTTGTTACTGTCTATATGGAACATGGCGCGACAACGCCGGAGGCTAGCCAACAACATATTATTGCAACAGTGTTTGAAGAAGCGGTTGAGCTTGTGAGAGCGCGTGAACAAAATTCAAGACTAGGCGGCTTGCCTGCTTCTATAGAAGGGGAGCAGCAGAAAGACGCGACTGATCCCTGTGCCGATGTCGTCAATGAATTTCCTGGTAATAGTAGTGAGGATGATAGTCTATTATCATCCACTGCTGGTAGTAGCTTTAGTCCCTAGTGAATGTGCGCTAGCTGCGTTCGCTCCTGCTTTCTCCATTGGTACCAAGCGATCAGAATCTGTATAATCACGCTCCTCTCTGGCAATACCAAATAAGGATAACAAATGACCGCTGTGTATAATTTTGCCGCTGGGCCAGCGATGATTGCGTGCGACGTGATGCAGCAAGCGCGTGAAGAATTTATCGATTGGCAGGGTACTGGCATGTCGGTGATGGAAATGAGTCACCGTGGCAAAGACTTTATGGGTATTGCCGCGCAAGCCAATGCTGATTTGCGCATGCTCTTAAACATTCCAGATAACTACAAAATCTTATGGTTACAGGGTGGAGCATCGACCCAATTTGGGATGTTGCCACTCAATTTGCTCGGCGCACGCAAAGATGCCGATTATTTTTGCACGGGTGCATGGTCGAAAAAGGCGATCAAAGAGGCGCAACGCTTTTGCCAAGTGAATATCGTCGCTAGTGGCGAGAGTGAAAATTTCACGACAATTCCAGAATCAAACACGTGGCAATTTAACCCTGATGCTGCCTATGTCCATTACACCTCGAATGAAACCATCCAAGGCGTGCAATTTGCAGATATGCCAGATGTTGGCGATAAATTTTTAGTTGCTGATATGTCATCAGATATTTTGTCGCGCCGCATTGATGTTGCGCGTTATGGCGTGATCTATGCCGGTGCGCAAAAAAATATTGGCCCGTCGGGGTTGAGTATTGTCATTATCCGTGAAGATTTGCTGGGTAATGTGACGCCGAATATGCCCAGTATGTACGATTATAAAATCCATGCCGATAACGATTCTATGTATAACACGCCACCGACCTTTGCCTGGTATATGGCGGGTTTAACCTTTCAATGGTTGTTAAAAGAAGGTGGTATCGAAGCCATCGCGCAACGTAACCAACACAAAGCTGAAAAACTCTACGCAGCGATCGATATGTCGGGCTTTTATCGTAACCCAGTGGCAAAGCCTTACCGTTCACGCATGAATGTACCATTCATCCTTGCCGATGCTAAGCTTGACGCGCGTTTCCTCGAAGAAGCGGCACGAGTGGGTTTACTCAATCTCAAAGGCCATCGTTCCGTGGGTGGTATGCGTGCAAGTATTTATAATGCCATGCCGGAGGCTGGTATCGATGCTTTAATTGAATTTATGCAAACATTCGAGAAAGAGCACGCTTGACCGTAGCCCGGGTAAGCGCACAACGCGCGCCACCCGGGGATGAGGCTTTATCATTGCTGCTCCCGGGTGCGCACCTACGGTGCTTTCCCGGGCTACAAGAGACTGTAATTCGCTAACAACAAGGACAACAATAAGGATGATCATGTACAAGATCCAAACCCTCAATAATATTTCTCCCACAGGCCTCGACCATTTTCCACGTGACCATTATGAAGTAGCTTCTGAAATCCAACACCCTGATGCAATTTTATTGCGTTCTTTCAATATGCATAATGCGGATATACCAGAGACCGTGCGAGCGGTAGGGCGTGCTGGTGCCGGCGTGAATAATGTACCAATTGATAAACTCAGCCAACGTGGCATTCCTGTTTTTAATACCCCAGGGGCAAATGCCAATGCGGTGAAAGAGTTGGTGCTTGCCGGGATGTTTATTGCTTGCCGTAACATCTGCCAAGGTTGGCATTATGCACGTGAATTAGAAGGCGATGACAAAAGCCTCAATGAACAAGTCGAGAAGGGCAAAAAGAATTTTGTTGGTTTTGAATTACCTGGCCGCACGCTGGGTGTGATTGGCTTAGGTGCGATTGGCGTTCAAGTCGCGAATGCGGCGATAGGTTTAGGCATGAACGTCATTGGTTATGATCCGCATATTACTGTGCGGCGTGCTTGGGAATTATCTGCCGACGTGCAAAAGGCTGAAAACATCGAAGAAGTTTTTACCCATTCAGATATGATGACGTTTCATGTGCCATTAAATGAGGAGACTAAAGGCTTAGTCAATACCACGCGTCTGAAATCGATGCGTGACGGCGTTGTGTTATTAAACTTTTCACGTGCTGGTATTGTTGACGAAGACGCCTTATGTGAAGCCTTAGTGGTGGATAAAGTCTATGCTTACGTGTGTGATTTTCCGAGTAATCGCTTGAAGGCGGAAAAACGCGTGATTGCCTTACCCCATTTGGGTGCATCGACCAAAGAGGCCGAAGAAAATTGCGCGCGCATGGTGGTTAAACAAATGCGTGAATTTTTAGAAAATGGCAATATCCGTAACTCAGTGAATTTCCCCGAAGTTTATATGCCGCGCAGTGAAGGGGAAGATCAATACCGCTTGGCCATCGCTAATGCTAATGTTCCGAATATGGTGGGACAAATCTCTACGTGTTTGGCCGATGCCGGTTTGAATATTATTGATTTGTTGAATAAATCACGTGGTGAAGTGGCATATACCTTGTTGGACGTGAATGCGGCGGTGGGGGATAACGTTGTCGCGGCGTTGGCGAAGATTAAGGGTGTGTTGAATGTGTGGGTGGTTTAAAGCCTCGGCTTTGCGTAAATATTGTAGCCTACTGTCTTTGCGTCAAGGCCAGATGTAGCCCGGATAAGTTGCGCAGCAACGTCATCCGGGATCAGCAATCGCAAATACCCTCCCCGGATGACGCGCGTGCCGCGCTTATCCGGGCTACTGGTGTGGCAATGATTGACAATATTAGGCCAACCATCGATACCTCATCATCTCTGTAACAACCTTTGAACATACTTATGGGGAACGCTATGCTGCCGTCACCTTGCCCCAGCTTTGATTGCTGAATTCGCCATTGCCATGATAGTGGCGCGCTCTTCTGTCTTGTTAAGCTTGCTCCAGGTAATGCTATAGAGTACATCATTTTGTTCCCAAGAAATGATCGTTGGCCATGTGTCTGCCATGGCGTGGCTGGGTGTGTAAAACCCTTGAATACCCCTGGTGAGTGAAACGGGCTCGGTCAAACGTTCATTATTACGATTAAAGAAGAATTCCGGTTGACCGCCTTTGCGGGCGTTCACTTCGCCGATATTGCAGACGTGCACGCCTTTGCACTGCGGTGTGGTATCAACATAAATACGATAGCTAACGCCGTATTGATTCGCATCATTATCACTCCCAGCATAATATTGCATCCCTTGGCTTGGCGTTGGCACTTCAGTGGGGAAGAGTACATCGACCGAAGATTGGTTGCTTTTTGCAGCAGCAATCGCCTGTGAAATATTTTGGATACTGTTCACTGCTGGTGAAAAATTTGCGATGATGGGTTTGGTGTTGCTGCTTGTGTTTGCACTGGCGGTTTTATTATTCGCGATGGCCTGATTAGGTTGGCCGACTTGTGCGTGTTGTGTGGTTAGCGATTGCGTTGGTGTGGCAGTCTGTGTCAAATAGGATGCTGGTGATTGTTGACTTGGTGCTGGTGCAGGTGTTGGTGATGCTGGAGTTATCGGTGAGCGAATTTGTCGTTGGGAAAGTGAGTCTTGTATGTTCGTTGTTGGCTGTATCGCTTGCGGTGCGGCTACCAGTGTGTTGGTTTGGCTGGATGCTGGTGAATTCTGTGTACTGCCTGGTTTTGTGTTGCTTGTCGTTGTTGTCGGTGAAAATGGCGTTGTTGATGTTGCCACTTGGGTTTGGCTTGCTGACTGAGCAGCGCTAACAGGGCTTTTGATCTGGTTTGCCACGCTGGCTGATATAGGCAAAAAGCTAAGCAAAACTGAGCCTGTCAGAATTTGCACAAAACGGCTTGATGCCAATCGTTGAGCTGGTTTCATCGTTATTCCTTGGCCGGTGGTTGAGTAGGCGAGAGTTTAACATCTTTTATATGATGCGTCTTTTATGAATTAATCTATTGATTATTATATAAATTTTCCTTTTTCACTATGTGTTTAGTGATACTAAAATGATTCTTGTGACCCCAAATAGGAAGGTTATGATTGTTAATTGGGGGAGTATATTCTATTAACCCCCCCAATTATGTTATAATTCATGGGTATTTGGGGAATATAGGACGCTATTTTAGCCCAACTAGGATGATTGCTAGGTATGTTTGGGGGAATAATATGAGTCAGGCAAACACTGCTGTGGAAGCTTACCAAGTTAAGCTAAATCGAAAATTTGCTGGTAGACGCTTTGAACAAACAAAGCTGCGACAGCTCGATGTACTCGAGCAAGCCGTTATTCTCATCGTTTATGGTCGCAGACGTGTTGGCAAAACAGAGCTATTAGAGCAAACCTTCGCTCAGAGAAATATTCTTAAGTTTGAAGGGATACAAGGCAAGGATGAAAAAAGCCAGCGCCACAGTGTTATGCAACAGTTAGCGCACTACACGGCTAATCCGTGGCTAAGAGAAATTAAAACTGAATCCTGGCTTGATATATTTCGTTATATGGCAGAGTACGTCAAAGAAGGTTGTTGGACTTTATACTTTGAAGAATTGCAATGGTTGGCTGAGTATAAAGATGATTTTATTGCTGAATTAAAATACGCGTGGGACAATCTATTGCGCCAAAATTCACAGTTGATTTTAATTCTATGCGGTTCTTCACCTTCTTTTATGATTAATCATGTCGTACATTCAGAGGCACTTTATAATCGCTCTCAATATGAATTGCACTTACAAGAGATGAGTCCAATTGAAGCGCAGGCACTGCTTACTAAATTTTCTGCTAAAGACGCATTTCGTGCCTATTTAACGGTTGGAGGCATTCCTGAATATCTCTTGAAACTTAATGTTAATTCGTCAGTTTTGTTGAGTTTATGTGAGCAATCATTTGTTAAAAATGCCTATTTTACAGAGGAATATCAGCGAATTTTTGTCAGTACATTGGCGAACAATCCTAACTTTAAAAAAGTGATTGAGTTTTTAAGCAAAAGACGGTTTGCAACACGTAAGGAAATTCTTGCACATTTGAAACTATCATCAGGAAAAAATGTTACTGAATTGTTAACAGACTTAGCGTTATCGGGCTTCATTAAGAAATACGCACCCTATAATACACCATCAAATAGCTTGCTTGCCCGTTATTCAATTGCCGATAATTATTTGCAGTTTTATTTTAAATTTGTGCAGCCGATAAAAAATGATATTAATAAAGGTAAATTTAATGATGAACCGACAAAAGCGCTAAATACTCAGCAGTATCAGATTTGGTTAGGGTATGCATTTGAACGTTTTTGTCGGCGTTATGATTATGTGATTGCAAATATTTTAGGTTTTGGCGCTGTTAAATATGCATCTGGTCCTTTTTACAGTCGCAATAGGGTTCAAGAAGAGCCGGGTTTTCAGATAGATTTGGTTTTCGATCGTAACGACAATGTGTTGACAGTTTGTGAGATAAAATATCTAAGTGCACCGGTTAAGAAAAAAGTGATTGATGAGTTTGAAAGAAAACTGGAGTATCTGCGAGTGAAAACAGGGCATACTATTCAAAAAGTGCTAATTACAGTATCAGGTGCGGAGCCATCGCTAATCGCGGAACATTATTTTGATAAGATTATTACTTTTGATGAGTTAATGGCGTCGCACTACTGGTCTTGATGTTGGTTTCTGGATTCGAACTTACATCCGGCAGGTGCATATCCCGCAAATGATGCAAAAATTTTAGTGTGCGAAAGGCATCAAACCATTCATGCATGGTGCGTACGAAGCTGGCTTGGTCGCGGCTGTGTTGGCGATTACGTTTGACGATAGTGACGAGATCTAAATCTAATAAGTGTTGGCAAATTGTTTTGATGATATAATTTACCCCTAAATACTGATCGACGTTGTGCGTCCATTCTTTTAACCGATTCGCCAACAATATCGCCAAATTATCCGCATCCACTTCAGCATACAAATCAGGTAAACAGCTCAACCAAGCTCGCAAATACACATAGACATCGGGGTGATAAAACAGCTTCGTTTGGTGCAATGCTTCTAAACTTTCTTTAAGGTGCTCACTATCAAGTGCATCCGTCAAATCATGCAGCGCTGCACCAGTACCAAAGGGCACGCGATCGGATAAGCGTCCGGCGATCGTGATCGGTGCACCATCCAACTCCAACACACGGCCAACCTTGGCCAATTTATTCAAAACATAAAAGTCTTCGGCTGCGGCACGCTTAGGAAAGCCGCGCACTTTCGCATAAGCCCCCGTGTGCAAGACCATCGTGCTGCCGATAGTCTGAAACGCGTAAGGTGATCCTGCCGTCTGCAAACCAGCGACATGATAGCGAAGTTTATGATCATACAGTGCCATGGCCAGTGCGAGCACAGGATTATTTTCATCTGGTTTGTGTACAAAGGGATAGATGAGGGCTGCGGTATCTTTTGTTACAGACACAGTATCCGCGCGTGAAAAATAATCATTTGGCAAGGTCACATCGGCATCACTACAATGGATCCACGGGCTTGTCAATTTACCTTGTGCGTATAACGCGAGGGCAATATCGGCGCCAATCTTACGTGCCATGCCAACGCCATGTTTGACCGACAGACGCCAATCAGCTTGTGAACTCTTATCAATGAGTAAGATATCACGGTCAGCGCTGCTATTTTCGATCACGGCATAAGCACAAGCTAAGTCCTCGCATAGAGTGAGCTCGACGTTTCCAGCAAAATGCGCCAGGCTTTGTTGGTTATTTCTGATGACTGCAGGGGGTGAGTGATCATGCGCGTTAATCACTAACACCACCAGTACTCGCCCGTTACGTTGCTGTGGAAAGTGCGCAAAGATGTTTTTGATCAAAGGGTATTCATTATAAGCTGGCAGGGCTAAGATGTGTTGATAAGGCTGAGTTAACGTATCAGCTAGTTGCTGTTCTGCCACAGCATAGTGTTGCAGGTATTGCTTAATGGCCTTAGTTGTTTGCGGGGCTGGCATGGTATTGCTTAGTGTAAAGCCGCACGAATGGGTAATTCAGCAACGATATTAGCTTCGTATTCTAATAATTCATCAAAGCGGGTGTACACTTCTGCATCGGGGAAGTAACGTTTAGCCAAATTCAAAAATAATTCATAATGACGACCTTCGGATTGCGTGATGGTTTGATAGAATTCTTTTAATTCACGCGCATCGTTATGGCTATCAGGTAAGGCTTCGGCAATCATCCCAAAACGCTCGCATCCGCGTGCCTCGACAATGCTGGCAACCAACATGCGATCGAGAAAATACGCTTCACGCCCATTACGGATGTGTAAACGCAGGGTGCTGATGTAGGCATCTTTTGTATCCGGGGGGAGATACAATTGACGCGCTAACATCAATTTCATGACTTGCCGAAAGTGGTGTAGTTCTTCCATCGCGAGGTCAAGCATCGCTTCAACGATCACTGCTTGATCAGCATAGTGGGCGAGCACAGACATCGCCATCGCTGATGCCTTGCGTTCGCAAGCTGCGTGATCTTTAAGGAAGCTATCGAAGTCGTCTAATACGGCTTCGAGCCAAGCGCTGGATGTTTTTATTTTTAGTGGTAACATGGGCGTTATGATAATCGAATTAAGCGCGAGCGGCAAAAGGTATTTCCAACATGACAAACGACACCCAAAATACAGACATCCCCAAACCCTTACAACAGTGTGTTGACGCACTCGGCATCAATAAAATCAAGCGTCACATTTTTTTATGCTGTGATCAAACCACGCCCAAATGTTCGACAAAAGAACAAAGCCTCGAATCGTGGCACTATCTCAAAAAGCGCCTCAAAGCATTAAAGCTCAGTGAGCAGGGGGGGATTGCCCGCTCCAAAGTCGATTGTCTACGTATTTGTTGCCAAGGTCCAACCGCCGTGGTTTATCCTGAAGGCGTGTGGTATCACTCCTGCACGCCAGACGTTCTCGAACGCATTATCCAAGAGCACCTTATCGGCGGTGAGCCAGTCAAAGACTATGTGTTTGCGAAGAAGTCCCTGCAGAATTAACAGCTTGTAAGCACACAAGTTGCAGGCTGAAGCCACTGAGCATTTAGTCAGTAATTGTCGATAAGACCTGCCCTTATTATCAGATTTTAATTGACATTTGATACAAAATTTGTACAATAGTCTCTGTCTTTATCACACTCACTTTTCATACTCAATTTCCACGTTAAATGACATGTCAAAGGATTGCCGACTGATTAAATTATTGGGGTAATCTTTATGCCACGTAAACGCCGTCAACACAGGGTGACAGAACGAGATGATTTACGCACGCTAATTGAAAGATATCGTTCAACTCGCAATGCGACACAACAAAAAAAGCTGCAAGCTAGAATCATAAGCAAAATTACCGCGGGTGGCGACTTATTAACGACATACACACTTAAACAGCACAATGCCAAATTAAATCCTATTATTGTCTTGTTAAATTTGTCTAGCGCGACATTCTTCATGGATAGCTTGATTGAGGCTAATAATGACAGTTCCCTTGATTTTAATTTTTCTCAAGCTTTTCAGATTTGTACTGATATACGCAATCATCCCGATACTTGGATGACAGCCTTACATTATTTGGCGCAAGATGTTAGAAAACTTCCGCTGTTGCTAAAGCTAGTACAAAAAGCAGATGCTGCGCAAACGCTTACATCCATTGGTATTGATGATGGTATGCGCCAAGCAACAGCAGTATTAGCCGCGGTTGCGTCAGACAATTTAACAGGCGTGAAGCTTTTGCTGCAACATCGCTTTAAGTGTGAAGGCAATCAGTCAATTGATCCGGTGAATGACGGCCTCGTTTTTGCGTGTACCCATGGCAAGAATAAGACTATAAAATATCTTATAGAGCAGGGCGTTGATCTTAATGCAGGTGTTGAATCAGAATACGATATCCATCCACTTGCGGCAGCAGTTTATGGTGAGCAATATGAGACGATAAGCTTGTTGCTAGAGGCTGGGGCTGATCCTGATATGACTAGTCTGCATAAAGAACAAGAAATCAGTGCGTTGATGTTGGCAGTCATCAAGAATGACGCAAAGGCTATTTCTCTACTACTTAGTAGGAGTAAGACCCCCTTTCAACACATTAGTAGCAATGAACCGCGTTACCAATCAACCTTGACAGCAGCAGCGGCATTTTGCCAAAAGACGTGTGCGGAGTTATTGATTGAGTGCTATGATGCTGAACGTTTGGTTGAATCCTCCGTAGTATCCTCTTTGGCGTCATCATCATCTTCATCTAATTCATCGTCAACAGAGTCTTTAAGTGATAGTGATAGCCATAGTGTGGAAATCGAAGGTATTCGTCCACCGTTACCCTTGCACCACCTTGCCTTGACGCAAAACACCGATACTGATGCGTGCGACTATTTTTTGGCGCGAGCCTATCCACAAGAAGAGGCACCCTATTTATATGCTGCATTTAATGCATCGATAGATAGCTTTAAACATTATTGCCTGCAGCATGGTGAAGGGTTGACTCAAGCTATGCGTCAACGCTTGATCAATATACTATTGATAAACCAGGATGTGGAAAAGCTATCATGGCTTAAACCGAGTCCTGCTGAGTTGAGCGTGCCTTTTAGTAAAGACGATTTATTATTGTATGATGCATTGGATGTGGCTATCGTTGCGGGCGTGAATTTTGCGGCAATGAGCTTGTCGAGCCGGCTTTCCGTCTATTGGGGTGATGTTTCAGCGTGCCAAGCGATACAGGATAATCCAATCTTGATATATGAAGGGATGACCGCTCTGCATCTGGCGTGTGCGGCAGACGATCCGGCTGCGCTATTAACTTTTCTCGCTACAGGTGATTTTGCAATGGCATCGAAAGGCGATCCTACCCACCTTCCTGGTTTGTCACCGTTGTTGATCGCCATGTTTAATCCCAATCCTGCGGTATTGGAATGCTTATTCACTAGAGCAACATGTTTGCGTATTCCAGAGACACTGTCTTTACCTGAGGTGAATAGTGAAGCATTTAAGTTTGTTGAGCTTTATTTGATGTGTGTGCATATGAACGCCGCTATGTTAGATGTTTTTGTGGCTTATTTTAGCCAAGCAGCGCAGAAGATAACGCGCCATTGGTTTTTACAACAGTTAGATGAATATGTGAGGGCCTTGAATGACGAGGGTATTGAGTCACGTTTGAAGATGCTTACTGTTAATACGTGCGAGGGTCTACGCAAAGCAAGTTATTTGCGTGGCCTGAAAATTCCGGCGAAAAATAAGCACCGTCGCATAAATCGTGGTAAAAGAGCCACTGGCCGTCCTCGGGTAAAGCAAAATGACAATGGTGCTGCTTCATCAAGTAGCAAACAGCATGCTATGGTGAGCAATGACAGCAGAAGCCTACCACAACTCGTTTCACAACGGGGCCATCTAGATACAGTCTTGAGTACTAAGGAGCTGCGCCATTTTGAGTTTATACATAAGTATATGCACAGCATACATACAATCTTTAATACGATACCGAGTTTATCAAAATCGATTGATAGCGTTAATAGCAGTAGTGCTGCGAGCAATACGAGCCACGTTGTGCAGCTGAGTACGAGGGCCAAGTATGAGCTCTCGTATTATTTATTACGTTTATTTGAAGGGACGGTCGCCTATTTGCGTTACAAAGGTAAACATGCGGCAGCGCGCTTTTTTGTTAGTTTGCGCGCTAAGCTACGTCACGCGCACACCGAACTCAGTGATGGCTATTTTATGCAAATGTGTGCTTTATTAGCGAAGCATTTCCCAGCAGATTCAGGCTTTGCAGTGTTTTTGCCAAATTTGCTGGCTATGGCCAGTACACGGCCCAGTCAATTGAGCTTAAGCCAAGTGAAATCTAGCGGACTTGGCGATCAAGTTTGCGATGATGAAAATGCTTATAGGGGCATGCTGCAAAATGAATTGCACCAATTAGCCTTATTCAGCCAAGAATTGTCGAGCAATAATACCTTTGCACTTTTAGCTAAAGATACGATTGCCGCGATCAAATACAGTGTGTGTGTCTGTGGTGCATTAAAATCAAAAATAGCCGATGTGAATTTTTCGCCACAGGAGAATACACATTTACATGCTATTCGTGCGTTTGCCAATAGGATCGCCCACGATACGCATGACTTATCGACTCACATCGCAACATCGCAAGAGTTTTTTCATAGCGAAGTCTCATACCAAGAACTGCGAGACTTATTAGGTAAACATGTAGCACCATTAACTATACAATTGCATGCTAGTCACACGCCAGACTCAAGCCAGTGTGCATTTAGTTAATGCCAGGAAGGCGGCATGAGTGTTGGTGCATATTAGGGGGTAGGTTGGTATTGAGCGCCATATAGTGGCGTGAAGCTCAACTATTATTTAATCATGCCAAAGTTTATTGATTGGGATAGCGAAGGTGCGCTCGCCAAACGGTACAATATCGTTGCCAGTATAGAGTATTATACCGGTAAACAATTTATCTTTGGCTAAATTTTCTTTGAACCAACTCAAATGTTTAAAATGCGTTTTGTTAATGCTTGAGCCAGCTCTTACCTCTATACCTAGCAAGTTACCTTGCTCATTTTCAACAATAAAGTCAATTTCGCGCTTTTGTCGATCACGATAGTGATACAAGCGATAATCGTCATTTTGGGCATCGATTAATGCAGATAATTGATTGAAAATAAAGGTTTCAAGCAATTTGCCATTTCTATCCCCATCAAATTGTATATCATCAAATTTCCAATTTAATATTGCAGCCATGAGCCCTGTATCAGTCATGAATAACTTATCTTTTTTATTAACGCGGTCGTAATCAGTCTTAGACCAAGCTTTTACTCTTTCGACTAAATACATAGCTTCTAATGCATTGATATAACTGTTAATGGTTGGGCGGCTTAGGGCAACGCTTGATGCAATAGCGCTTATGTCAATAAACTTACTTGACCATGCTGCTAATATAAATAATAACTCGCGCATAGCGTCGTGCCGCTCAAGATTGATAATGTCCTTTAAATCTCGAGAGATTAGTGCATCAATATAATCTTGGTACCAACGCTGTGTCTCCTTAGGAGAATCAAAGGTGAGAGCCTCAGGATAACCCCCAGCTAACGCAATTTTTAAATAGTCGTTTTTATTATGTGGGTGTGATGTTGCTAGATTTAACTTAAGTGCATGAGCAAACAGATTTTGCAGTATTGTAGGTTGCTTATGGTGAATTTCGCCCTGAGCAAGCGGGCGCAAACGCATGGTCCTTATCCTGCCGGCTAATGACTCATTGACACCAGGTAAAGATTGAATGTTGGTTGAACCTGTTAGTAAGAAACGGCCCGCTTGTTTGTGCGCATCAACATCCATTTTAATGGCTTGTAATAATTCTGGCGCGCGCTGTACCTCATCAATAATCATGAGCTCGTTGTCATGACTGACAAAACCATGCGGATCAATGCGTGCTGCTTCAAGCAACGTCAGATTATCTAAAGTCCGGTAGATAACCTTATCCGTAACAAGTTGTTCCGCTAGCGTGGTTTTGCCGCATTGGCGTGGGCCCGTTAGCAGTAATACTCTACGCGTTTGTAGTGCTTGTATTAATGTTGCATATTGCCAACGAGTATATTGGGGTTGTTGCATTATTAATGCTCATTTATGGTACAAATTTATTAGATGATAGCCGAAATTAAGCGTTTTGTAAAATATAACGAAAGCGTTTTGTTAGTTATTATATCGGCGTTTTGTGATGTTTATGGCGTGCATTTTGAAATATCTCGGTTTTTCATGCGAAAATCACTAAAAACAACCCTAGTATGCCGGATCGTAAGCCTCTTCTTTGCGTGAGGCTATACCCCTCACACTTGAAAGTGCGCATTTTTCTGATTGATCGGTGCTAAAAGCCCAACGTGGCAGGTGCAGGTGTTGCTTGTTGCTCTTGGCTTTCAGCTGTTGGTACTTTGCCTTCAGCAGCAGTAGCCGTCAACTGGCTAACAATGGTGGTTTCAAACACAGCATCCTTGTGTTCGAGTACGTCTGACGTTGCACTTGTGTAGAGTTGTAACACGGTCTCAAGGTATTTGAGTAAGCTATCTCGAGTAGCTGCCAAGTCGGGAGTGGGGTTAGTTTCATCTTCTAGACCGAGTGCTTTGAGTTGGCTACTCAATATGCGTAAGTTTTGTGAAATTTGCGCATAAGCATTGAGTGCATCACTGTTGATTGTACGCTTTAATATGGTTGTGTGAGTTTTAGCTTTTAAATCGTCACTGGTTGTTTTCGTTGACTTAAGGGCTACTCGTAATTTTTCTGTTGCCATTATAATGTAGTTTGCGGCATTTTGAGCAGTGGGTGAAAGCGTTGTTATTTTGTCAAGTTTAGAAAAGAGTTTAGCACCATTTGCCAGGTTCTGTGCCTTTTGAATCATTACCGCGAGTTTTTCTGGTAGTGCTAATCCATCCACGGCTGTGTTAAATGATTCAACCATTGCGTTGGTGTTATTGTCATATAACTCACGTAATTTTTCAGGATCACTTAATTGGCTGTCTGCGCTTATGCCTGTTTCTGTCGACTTGCTAGTGGAATGCTTATAAGCAAACAGAAGAAATCTGGCTGCTTCTTTAAAGAATGATGTTGGATAATTAAAAGGTGTGTCGCTGCCTGAGTTTTCTTTATCTTTTAAAGCCATGGCTAGAGTGCTCCATAGAGAAATGAGATTAAGCTGATTAGTGACGAAATTATACCAAGATAATCAATTTAAGCAATTGTTTTTGCTTGTAAAAGTAGTATTTGCATTGGCGTAGCAGAGTCTTTGAATTTTTTATGTTCAAAAAAAGCACTAATGAACATTGCATGGTGCATGCGACATGCTGAGATTGCTGAAAATACGGGCTTGTTGCTGACTTAGGTTAGCGGTGTCTAGGTAAATATAGCTTAGGAACTAAACCAAGAAGAGCAATAGCTAGGCTGAATGGCTTGGTCATCTTGTTCATCAGCTTCAATAATCTCCACCTGGATAGAGCCAGCATCTCCAGATGATAATTTTCTTTGGGGGTGAGTGAACAGGTCGAAACCTGGTGTACTAGCTGGCCTTGAACTGGTGGCTGATGATTCAGCTTGAACAGAGTGGTGGGGTGTTTCAACAGGGGTAGCGGACAGCCCTCTATGGATCGTTGAAGTACCGCTGGCATGTGAACTTGAAGTAGTACTACTTGTTGTGGTTGACGCTGCTGCTGGTTCTTGCTGAGCGTTATTACCGCCAGGCAGGATTTCTGCGAGCCCGGCAGAGATACCGCCAGCAAGTAACCCGCCCAGCAATAAAGCACCTGCAATTACAGGCGCTCCTACAACAACAAGCGCAACCGTAGCTGCCAAACAGCCTAGCATTAATGTCACACCAGACCAGATGAACCCACGTGCTGCGACAGGGTGTTCGGCAGCAAATTGCGTCCAACGATTTTTATATTGTTTGGATGCTGGTTGAGGTGCCGCATCGGCGTTGATGCTTAAAGGTGTGGACGACGCTGCTGTTGTTGGTCTTGCGTCGAGGGAGCTACTATGTTGTTGTTGCTCAGCATCTCTCTGTGTTCGTCGTCTTGCAGTGCTTGATTTTGATGAAGAAGATGCCTCACTGCTTCGCTCATTCTCATCTGTGTCTTTACCATCTGTTGGCCGTGTAGCTCCTCCGAGATTGAGTTTTAGAAGAGGAGGAACATCTCTCTTAAATACGCCTGAGCTGCCGGCAGTATGACGAGCCATTCGCGCTTCTTCAGCTGCTGCAGCTTTAGCTTCTGCTTGTTGAACGCTACGGTAGGTACGTTGCCACGCCTCACGATGAGTTGAACGAATTCCGTTTTCGCCGCTACTGGGCTGCTCACGCATAAATTTTTCAAATGTCCGGGGCTTCTGCGCTGTTTTGCTCGCGCTTAATCTACGTAATAGGTCACTGTCTGGGCCTGTATAGGTTAAGCCATGATACTCAAAACGTTGAGTATCGTAGTTGTACTTAAAGCTTGATGTAGCCGTGGCAGTTAAATTCACTAAGAATGTTGGGATATTATTAACTTTTGGGTTGTGATTTAGGTAGTCATAAATTAGCGACTGATTGTTTACGGTAAATTCAAAATATACATTTGGTTTAGCACCAGCCGTGCTGATTTGCTCGGTTCTAATGTTACGTACGGGCTTAGGTGAGTTTACTGTCAGGGTTCTTGAACGATCAGCTCTTTTGGAGTCCCACTTGCCTGTTAATACTGTGGTAATGGCCGATTGCATTACAAACGAACATGCGCGAACAATAGCATTGCCGTCTTCTTCAGTGTCGACGCCTTTTGCCTTTAGACTATCGACCAAGGCGTTACGTGCATCTGCATAGGTAAGGGTGCCATCAGCGTCCTTTGGCGGTTCGATAGGTTTACCATCAAACTGCACGCTACCCAAGTAGACGATAGATGATTCAATTGATTCGCGACCACATTCAGCCGCAGCATCATCGCTAGGCTTTTCTGTTGGCTCGTACATTTTATCGCTAGCTTGTAGCACTTGGTGCAGACGTTCATTCTTACTCGCAAAAATATTGACGTGATTAGGATAGTGTTGTGCAAACAGCGTACTTAGGAATTCACGTCGAGGTGCTAGTATAGTCGTAGGCAATGGTGATAGGCGAAGCTGTTGGTATGCCTCTAAGAATTTTGCCATGGGAGGTGGTGTGCTAGCTGCAGCTGAGCTGCTAGCTGCAGCTGAGCTGCTTGAAGCACTGGCTGAACTACTGTATGAAATTAAATCCTGATCAAAGAGATAAAATTCTTGTAATTGATCATAAGCAGCTTTGAAAATTGGTTCGTTTTCAAAGTACTTACCTCTATGATTGATGATGTTTATGCTGACATTAACAAAGAACTGTTGGTTATCGTCGTCAGTATCTGTTTTTGAGGTAATACCGAAATCAGAGTAGACGTGCTCGTAATAAGGCTTGAATACTTCGAGCGCTGCAATGCTGATTTGGTATTCAACGGCTTCTTTTGTTGAGCCCTTGCATTCAATTTCTTGATTTAATTTATAGGTATACTGTTCACGGTTAATCCTAACAATTTCTTCTTGTAAAATACTTTCGACGCCGGGATAAACCACATCTTTAAACTCAAAAGCGCTGTAACTAAAACTGCCATCGGGCTTAATTGTGGTTGTCGCAGTTAAGCTATATGCTGGAGAATGTACGGGATAACCTTGGCTATTGAATGTGGTCACCTGATAGGGTTGCTCTGAGATAATGTGCAAGTTGCCATCTTTAGAGCACGCTAGCCGGATAATTGGATCTTGAGAGGGCGAAAACTGTTTTTCAAGCCTATCGCATAGGAGCAATGAAAAACTTTTGGCGCCTTGCTGTTTAGGCCAATCGTATTTATCCGTGTTTTTAATTAAAAATTGCTGGCTGAGAAAAGCGAGTAACACGCGTGCTTGTGTGGGATTTGCTTCTTCAGCATTCAGTTGGGTAATTCGCAAAAACGTATCGTAGAGAAGGCGAATTTGTATTAATTGCGCGAGCCCTTCTATTTTTTCATTCGGCTGACCGCCTGTCTTATCGATAATTGATTGATACATCTCACGCAAGCTGCGCCGTACACTGCCTGTGTCATCTCTTGTTTTGCCAATGATTTCGTATTGATAGAAATCAAGGAGTTCATCCGTTAATTCAGCGAAGCTGCTAGGATTCTCTCGTATGCTTGTGGCCCATTCACGTGCTAAAGCTTGTAAATCCTCAACGCTGTATGTCTCTGTTGTTGAACTAGATGCGTGCGCGGCAGATGATGAAGAGGCTTGCGCAGATGCTGTTGCGGGCTCTGCTGGGACTGGTGAACACGCCAAGTTGGCGAAAGCAGCGATCTGTTCATCTGTTAAAACAACGGACTGTTTATGAAATACTGCGCTGTTTAACGCCTTAAGCGCCTTTATTGCATGGGCACCTACGGTTACAGTTTCAGTGCTAGTAGCGCCGGGACTAACATCGATATAACGAATTGTTCTGAAGTCGAAAATGGTGTTATCAAGCGTAGCACGTGGGCGTTTACCACTTTCTTGAGAGTTATCAAGCACTGTGCTAGCTAGAGCTCCCGCTGAAAAACCGGGCAGAGCTAGTGGATCGATAGCTAACGGTGTTGCCGTGGAAGCTTCAGGTAGTGTTACAACTGTATAGGCTGCCGCTGACGATGATGATGATGAGCTTGTTGGTGGTGGTGTGGCCGCGGTATCACTATGGGGCGGTTGAGAATCTGTAAGTTTTTGTTTGCGGGTGGCGGCGACATATCTTGAGTCAGGCGTAGCTGTGTGTGCTAATTCAGGTGATTTAACGCCTTTCTCCGGCAGACCTGTGGCCTCATCGCCTGATAAAGGCAAGATTAATTTTCTGTCTGGGCCAACATCGTACATCGCTATCTACAACTCTCTAACAAACCCTCAGTGCTTAATTTTTCGCGCCATTATCGACAACGCGTGACACCTCAGGTGATTCAACAAAATAATTCTATCGTCTCGTCGTTATGGTGTAGTCAAATTTGTGATGACTAATCCATGGCTGACAAGGCCGCTCGCTTTACCTATGTTTGTTGTTAGATTTATTGCATCCCGACTGTGATTGCTGAGAGTCAGCGTTTCGCGGCCGGTGAAGGTAGGTCCATCTAGTTCGTTGGCACGATATGCAAGTTTGAATTGACTTTTCTTATCGTTTATCAACGACTAACTTCCCCCATAGCAGGTTGCGAATCTTATACCTCTATTAAAACTGGCGTGATTGTACTGCATTTTGATTAAGAAAACATTAACAAACTGTTTTTTCATAAGTAGTTAGGGATTTTTTCGGGGTTTTATGCCTTTTTCGATATGACAAAGAGGGGATGTTGCTAGAGTGCTGCAAAAGGCCCTAGCAGCAAGCTGAATTTATGCTTATTTTCATACAGCTACCCCCATCAGTGTGGTGCTTTATGTGAAATGAGCAGCTGGGAACTTTCGGTGGAGTTTCTTCACTAACTTAGCAAGGACTTGAAGCTGATGTGGCAAGCAAACGATAAGCTAGGTCTAGGTATAAGGCTCAGTTGCGGAGGCAGTTGTGATGAATAAGGTCAATAGAAAACTATTGGGGGCGGCGTGTGCGCTGATGTTACTTGTCCCTTTGGGCGCTTACAGCGCTGATAGTCGCTGTTTTTGCACGAAAAAGGATGGTGTGATCAGCTGTAGTGGCTGTGCCGGTTTTTTCGGTTTGCAGCAGCCTCTGAATGTGCGTTTCGATAAGTATAGAGGGGCGCAAATACATTTGCAGAGTTGTCAGCTAGGCTCGAATAAAAACACCTTGAGCTGTGGTGGCACGTTGGGCTTGGCTAAAAATCCTACAAAAAAGCGACTTAGCCCCGGTGCGTTGGGTGGCACAGCGCCTTTTGAGGTTATACAAAGTAAAGGGAGTATCCAAACATTCAAACTCAGCTGTCAGCCGAGCTTCGTTTTTGTAGAGAAAAATCAGGGTTGGATGTGTGCCGTTAGATAGGGTGCACCATTGCGGTTAGCGTCGCAATAGCTAAACTGTGCACGCAAGCACAAGGCCTGTCATTTGTTTATCTGACAAGCGCGCTTAGACCGTTACAATTGTCTGGATCCTTACTTAAATGGCGTGGTTTTGTAAATTGCACTTTCATTGGTATTACGCAATGGATTCATCACGCCTAAATAAAGCGAATAAAATAGCGCTTCACTAATCGTATTCGCATTAAGCTTGTGTTTTATCATTTGCATATATTCTGAGATAGTATGTCTGCTGTTGTGCATCACTTCAGCTATTCGAACTACCGTTAATCCCTGTGCCGCATAGCGTAAACAGGCGCACTCCTTGGCAGTTAACGTTGGGCGAGGCCACCGCGATGCTAAAAGAACACGCTCACGTAATTTAGCATTGCTAGTGATGAATAAGTCAGTACTCGGTGGATAAATTGTCTTTAGCAGAGGGCATAATAGCGTCATCACCTTGATACCCACTTGCTCTAGCTGTATCAGTAATTTTTTTGCATTACGTCCAGCTGCGCCAGAGGCGTAAAACACAAACGTGCATTCGTGACAACGTCGAATGATATGCCCCGCGGGTTTTTCATCGGTATCGCTAGCGAGTAGTTTACTCAGTTGTATTAACGAAAAGGGCGATGGGTTAGGTATTTTTGTCGAGAGACAAAACACGTCAAAGACAGTCGAAACACCCACTACAGTACTGTCATTAAATAGGATATAAGCAAAAAAATGGGAGAGTCCTGCCTGACGTGCCAAGCTAGATAATTGTGCTCTGAGTTCGGCGTGGCGTCCTTGTTGTGCTGCCATTAGCTTAACCCTAGTGTGCTTAAGTAAATCATGCCTGTGGTGGTCACAAAGGCTAATAGACTAGCGCCGGTAATCGTATTAAAGGCAGACCAGAAAGTAATATGACGTTGATACCATTGTTTTAACTGTTCCATTGTTGATGTTTCCTATGTTTATGTTAAGGGTTAAACCTGTCTGTAAGAGGACGACAAACTGAGTAATAACTCAGCTGTAGCCTTGATAAGCCGCGTAGCGGCGCATCAATGATCAGCATTTGCCAACACAGACCCTTGATGCGCGCCTTCGGCGCTTATCAAGGCTACGATAACGGTGCATTTTAGCAACTGCTGTGCGAAGTTATCACGACGCATACAGCGTGATAACCAACGCGCTGGCAGCGGCTTACCTCGCATGGTATTAGCGATTAACAACTCTGCTTTATCAATTTGGGCCTGGGAAGGGTCATCAATCCCGAAGTCATCTAATAGGGCAATTGCCAAGTAGTTATTCGGATATTGAGGTAGTATAGAAATAGGTTGTGTATTCATGCTTCTTTCCTTGTAAACAAATGTGAGTTACTGCAAGTTTTCTCGCGTCATTAATGTGCTTAGTTGTTGTTGTGCGTTACGTAAGCACTGTAGCGGTATCCTGATTAAATCCACGCAACCTGCTTGTTGTGGATCTAATGTGGTTTGTTCGAGTAAGGTTTTCAGTCTCGCCAAGTTATTTAGGGCAATGCCGAGTTCTAGATAACCAAGAACTTCAGGGTCGAGGGGGTAAGACTCGCTGAGTTGATCCACTGTGATGTTGTGTTGCTTTGCGTATTGTGTGAGTGCTTCCATGATGATATTTCCTTAGGTTGAAGTGAATTGTATTGAATTAAACCATAAAAGTACTATTATGTCAATAAAAATGATACTTTTGATACTTTTTGGTTTGCCTCTATCGTTAATAGAGAATTAAAGCTAGAATGAAGGTCTTGGCAAAAGCTTGCTAACATATTGATTATATGGAAAAGAATGAGTGATATGTCCAAAGATAATGACATAGTGGTTAACATGACTAGGGCGGAGCGCATAAAGCTGCTTAGGCGCATAACGGGCCATAGTGCTGAGGCTTTCGCAAAACGATATGATATCCCACTGTCCACACTGAAACGCTGGGAAGCCCCGTCAACGACGACACTCACCGAAAAAGGTGCGATGCGTTTGAGCTTGGCGCTCGCGAAAAATGGCATTGATTGTCATCCGAGCTGGCTATTGCACGGGCAGGGGGCAGGGCCGACACGCATTGAGATGCCGCCAACACTTGAGCTGCCTAATTTAAATGACAACACATACAATGAGCAACGCTTGCGTGCTGCGCATGAGTTTTGTCAACAATACGAAGATGCCGTATTTTTGGTTATCGAAGATGATGCCATGGAGCCGTATTATTACAAAAATGATATCGTCGCTGGTATTTGGTTGCCACGTACAGAAGTTGCAACACTAAAGCAACCCCATTGTATCATGCAGTATGAAGGGCATCGTTTGTTATGCCGACAATTAATTTATCGTGAAACAGATGAGATTGATGCGCTTGTCACTAATCAAACAACGCAGGCGCGCCCGTTAATTATAGAGAGAATCAAGAGTGGGCGTGTTGCCCCTGTGTTGGCGGTTTGGAAAAGCATCGAAATAATGGCAAGTGACAGCAAGTAATATACTTGGGAGATAATTCATTTGAGTGTAATGCAATTGCAAGAGAGTTAGTTTTTGATTTGTTCTATGATATCTTCGAGGTCTTGTACCGTAGCCGGTTTTTCCAGCACCGCCGTAAACAGCCCTGAATCGTACAATATATCCAAATCCACTTTGCGAGTTAAGCCGGTTAGGGCAATAAGCGGCGGGCAATTTTCTTTATCGAGCAGTTGTACAATGGCTTGAGCGATAGTTAAACCACTTTGTCCCGGTAAACCAATATCCAGGATAATAATATCAAAGTGATTATGTTCATCTGCCAACAGGGATAAAGCTTTCTCGCCTGAGCCAACCGTTACCACTTCGCAGTCTAAGTCGATTAACACATATTCCAAACCTTTTTGACAAATCGGATCATCCTCAACCGATAGGGCACGTAATACACGTTGATTATAGGTTTTCCAGCGTGAGACGATATCTTTATAAAAACGTGACCATTTGAGTGGTTTGCTCAAGCGGGTCACTTGCTGTGAGTTGTGTAGCTCTGGATGGTAAGTCGCACTATCATCGGTCAGCAAGATGTTTAATACATCGTGTTTGGCAATGAGTTGCATGATATCGCGCAGCAATTGGGGATGATCGCGTAACAGAGGTTCATCGATTAAGATCATGTCTAAGTCATCACCCTTATCGAGCACTGTTTTTATAGTCTTGAGTGCTGCTTGTGGTGCCACAGTAATAAGTGCTTCTTGTTTAAGTAAGCTTTGCACTGTGTTAATCGTATAGGGATCTGCAGTGATCAAGATATAGCGACAGGCATTGACCATTTTCTCAAAAGCAATATCGTCTTGATTGTATTGCCTAATACTGGTGATAGGTAAAGTGATAGTAAAAGTATTACCGGCTTCTTTATTATTGATAACGGCAATTGTACCGCCCATCATTTCTAGCATCTTTTTACAAAAAGCCATACGCATGGATAGCTTAGGGTATTCCGTATCAGTTTGGTTTGCTTCGACCAAAGAAAACATATTATCTAAATAATCTTGCATAAAGCCAGGGCTGGTATCGCTAATATGGATTTGCATGGACTTATTATCGATGTTGGAAAAGTGCAAGCGAATACCGCCTTCTTGGGTGAACTCAACCGAATGTGAGATAATGATTTTGACGATTTCGCGCAATTGTGTGACTGATGTGTTGAGCATCACATCGGTTAAGCCGGTATAATCGACGGCAAAACCCAAGTCTTTAGCTTGTGCTTGGCGATAAAATGTATTAGACATGGAATCAACCATATCCAGCAAATAAAATTCTTCTGGATAGAGTTCAATTTCGCCGGAATCTAATTTGGCATAATCAGCGGCATAGACCAAGTCATCGGGGATTTCTGAGTTCGCTTCCTGTAGTAGATTAAGATATTCCAACTGTTTTTCATTCAAATCGGACTTTTTCAACAGATCGACCATCATCGCAACCGCGTTAACTTTTGAGCGAACGATATTATTTAATGCCATGATGAATTCGGTTTTTTCTTGTGATGCGTATTCAGCAAGGTGCTTGGCTTTTTCGAGTTCTTTTTCTGTGTCTTTGAGTTGGGTGATGTCGAGGGAGATGCCTAGGATGCCAAGGGTTTTGTTGTTTTCGCCGATTAATGGAGCTTTTTGTGATAGATAGCAGGTTCCTTTTTGGTTATCTATTCGTACTGTTTCTTCAGCAATATAGGCTTTTCCTGTTTCCATGATTTGCTTATCTAAGCTGACAACTTTTGCTGCATCCTCTTTTGGATACATATCGTAGTCATTCTTACCAACAAACTCATTAGGGGAATTTAACCCTAAAAACTTTGCTTGAGCTTCATTGCATCCAAGAAAAGTACCATTTTCATTTTTCCAATAAACATGTCCAGGCAAAAGAGAGATAATTTTTTCAAGGGTTATTTCAGCTTGTTTCTTTTTTTCGACCAAACTGTCTTTTTCTTGGTGCTCTATGGTTAAGTCAAAGGATGAACCAACAATGCCGATGACATTTCCTTTTCCATCGATCAGCGGTGACTTTTTGGATAGGTAATGGATGATTTCACCATTTGGCAGATGTAATGGCTCTTCGACCGTAATTTCTGATTTTGATTGAATAACTTGTCTATCAATCTCAGTTAGCTTATCTGCTTCTTTTTCCGAAAAGAAGTCATAGTCAGTTTTCCCAACAATTTCTTCAGGTGAGTCAAGACCTAAATCTCTTGCCTGCTGTAAATTACACCCCATCATAACACCATTAGTGTCTTTCCAATAAATATGTCCAGGAATCAGTTTAATGACTTTTTCCGCGATTAGTTTTGGAAATTTTTTGTCTTTTTTATTTTTGCTCATGCTATTAAGATCTCCGACTGTTCAGAACTTGTATTCTTAAGTGTAAATGAATATGCCTTGGTTAGAAGTAGCATGGATTCGTTCTAATTGTAACCCTAAATTCTTATGCTTTTTAGTAACTATAGTGTTTTTTCTTTCAGTCGCTTAAACCGTAATGATAACCAATGCGTTCTAACGTCTTGATAATTTGGTTTTACGAACGCCTCATGGCTTTTTTGTAAAGCAGCAGAAATTTCAGTTGGGTAAATAATAAAATTGACCCCAAGCGCTGCCCACATCGGCATTATTATAGAACATTCTTCTTTTAAATACTCTAAACTGCACGATAGATAACGTTGCTTAAGAGCTTTAGGGATATGTTGTTCCCTATCTTGACGTGACAAGAACTCATGTGCAGTTTCTAAAAAACCGAATCTAAATTGAGGATGATTTGCGTAATACTCATTAAGTACCGCTCTATATTCTATATACTCTGGTTTAGATCTCCATTCGAGCCAGCGACTCAGTTTGTACGGTACTGTCACCTGGTTAAGATAACCAGAATATTTGTGAACCCATTGATCGCCTTGGGCTTTTGCGATAGCGAATGCAGCAGCTTGTGTCTTTCCATTTGCCATTAGATTATGTTGGTTATTTGTATCGCCAATTACTATCCAAATTTCCTTGAAGTTTTTATGATTGATTAAATCAATGAGAGCAGTAAATTTTTCTTGATTATTATAATAATTTTGTAAAGGACTGACCAAGAGTACTGCTATTGATTTGAGATATAGCGAGTCACTGATGTTGGAGGCATGCCGAAATGCTGCTTTTAGCTTTGGGCTTAGTAAAAAATGATTTTGGTCCAAAACAGTATTTCTGTCTTGCGCGTTAACTAGTGGATATTTTCTTTCGTTTTCTACTTTCACGTTATATTGTCACTATTGTAGATAATAAAGCCACGCTGATAGTATTGTTTGAGATATTATGTGGGTAGCTATATTGTGTTTGATACAGTATATTGGTCGGTGTTTTGTGCCTTTCTAACCTAACTTTTACTAATGTCTCATGCGGCGGATTAAGCTTCATGTCGCACCGTCTTTTTACCCATGAGATTAATCTTGTACAAAATAATTTGAGTTGTCACAAGTCCACAAGCAACCATACTAATCGCTTGGCCGTAAATCAGTGCATAGTCTTGATGGTATATGCCATTGATGAATCCAAGAAACTGAATGACATTGAATCCACCGAATGTAATTAGCGACGCTTCTTCTGCGGTTTTCTTTTTGAAAATCTTCCATGCTTGAGGAATGAAAAGGGCTGCATTAACAAAAAGGGCTGATCCGTACAATAAATCCGATAAATAAGTTCCGTTTATCACGACTTGTTTAACTCCGCTTGATCATAAGTGGGTGAATATTACTATTTTTTCACGAGGAATTATAT
>JAJFKG010000016.1 GCA_021773335.1 Gammaproteobacteria bacterium | reverse complement strand
TCAAAGGGAGATATTGAGCATGAAACACGTACGACGTTGGTATTTACGCCACCCACAGTTTTGGCACGCCTTTAATGCCATTACCGGCGCCAGTTTGTTAGCCTTGGTTACCACGACGAGCATTGTTTACTTGGGGTTGTTAGGATTAGGACAATGGTAAACACAGCTGGTTCTTCGAAGGTAATGGCACAACTAGCGCGCTTAACCCACAAAGCGGGTTTAGATGGTTTATCTAGTTACGTTATCTTAAACGATGGTCATATTCTGGGTGTTTCAGCGACCTTTGATACGTTTCATTTACGTTGTAACGTACGCCCGACGACACCGATGGCGTTGGTGAAGCTCAGTAAATTATTAGCGGACGATGGCACCGACAAACCGGCGTGTCATATTATCCGTCATTGTAGCGAAGGCAGCTTTGTGTTTTATGGCTCAGGGGGCAGATTGTTTAAGCAAAAACCACGTGCAGCCAAGGCATTAATTGCGACGTTTGAGCAATGTTGTCTGGAAGCGTTTAATCGTGTTTGCCCACTACTGACAGCCAGTTATCCCGCTAGTGAAAATCTATTGATGTTTAATAATGCTAAAGTGCGTGAAAGAGTGCTCTTGCAGTCAATGTGGTCACGTCGGGTGTTAACGCCGAAGGAATATGCTTGTTTGTGTTTGGCGGCGCAGGGATTATCGACGCGGCAGGTGGCGGATAAGCTGTATAAGAGCCCACACACTGTCACTGAATACATGCAGAAGATAAAACACAAGTTGGGTGCACAAACGATTGGTGAAGCGTTAGTGTATTCCTTGTCTATGGGGATCATTAATAAACTGGATTATCGGCATGATAGTGTGGTGTATGAATAGGAAAGCGGTGGGTTAAATATAGTGGATAACAATGGGTTGCATTTTTCTTGTCGATTTTGAAGGGCCGAGCGCTAATGATTGTGCGATAGGACGGTTGGTATTTTTCAACAAATTTCTGTAAGCTTTGCGCTTTGGTGACCGCGCCTGATTTTACTTCTATAGGTAGAATATTGCTGTCTTGCACATAAAGAAATTCAACTTCTGAGCGACCTTCTTGCCAAGCATATAGATTTGCTATGCCTGTTGTTAATAATTCTTGGGCGACAAAATTCTCAGCGAAATAACCTTTATACGTACCATAGTCGTAATCCAAGATGGCTTTGGGTGGCAATTCACTGAGTGCACCAAGTATACCCACATCAAACATAAATAGCTTAAAGTGACTTTGTTTTGTGTATGCACTTAAAGGCAGCTCTGCTCGGTTAGCGATGGGTACTTGAATCACAAGGCCGACAGCGATTAGCCAATCAATGACGTTTGCTAGGCGTTGATAGCGATCGATACCTGGGATGATCCCTTTAAACTGAAAACGCTGCACAGAGCTGTCTTGAGCACGAGCTAATTGTGTTGGCACTGAGCGTAACACGCGATCTAAATGCAATGCATTGACTTTGCCAGCATGCTTTGTCATATCGGCGTAATAGCTTTTGATCAGTGTATTTTGTATTTCACGTACACTAGCAAATGCGCTAAAAAGCTTATCTTGTTTTGCACAAAATGTTTTGACTGCCTCAGGTAAACCACCAATAATAAAATACCACTTGAGGCGTTCCCAGAGGTGCTGATGCACGATGTCTGGTATTACGGTATTCGCTTGGCATTGTTCTAATATCTCTAATGATTTTTGATCATCGAGCGCTTGCAAAAACTCTGTAAATGACATTGGATAAAGATGTTCAATCGCCACTTTGCCGACCGGGAAAGAGTTTGCTGATAGTTGCACGCCGAGTAATGAGCCTGCGCAACACAGCGCTAGTTGTGGCATGTTTTCACAGAAGTATTTCAGACTGGTGAGTGCGCGTGAGCACGCTTGGATTTCATCGAATATCACAATATCTTGAGTGATGTCGATTTGCGTATTTAGATGGAAGTTTAGCTCGTTGATGATACGCTCTGGCTTGAGGTCGGGCTCAAAAATGGTTTTCAGACGTTCGTCATTTTCAAAATTTAGGATATGGTAGCGCGGGAATTCATTGTTGGCGAACTGCTCCAGGATGAAACTTTTGCCGCACTGGCGAACGCCATTTAAAATCAATGGCTTACGTTGGCTTGAGGCTTTCCATGTAAGTAGTTTTTGATAAATATGCCGTTTCATGCAAGCAATTATCGTCAAATATGCCGTTTTTTGCAAGTAAAAAACGTCAAAAATACCGTTTTTTACAGGCTGTAGATTTGTGCTTAAGGCCACACCCCTTTTATCCGAAGCCTATAGCCGTCGCAATAAAAATAGTGTCAGACCATAAGCCGCGGATGTCAGCCCACACGAAAATAAAAGGCTCAGGTAAAAATTGAGTTTATAACGTAAGAAAATTGGTAAGCTGATAAATAATACGAGAGACGGGATCACCAACCAAAAAATATCTATTGATAAACGTGCGACACGTTCACTGTTATGTGTATCGATATAGAGCCATAGCATAGCCATGACTGAGATGAAAGGAATCGAGGCTAATAAGGCGCCGAATACAATACTGCGTTTGCTTAATTCGGCAATAACAGCAATCAGCAACGCTGAAATGATAACTTTGGCGGCTAAGTAAAGCATAGGTCTAGAATCCTGTATATTCGTACTTTGTTATGCAGTTTCACTATATTCAAACTCTACACAAATTCAATTGTGCGCGTCTTAGGCGGAGAAGCCGTTGTAGTAGCTGCGCTACTGTCTGGAGAGGCGCTGGTATCCTCATCGCTTGATGTCGGGCAACAAAAGAAACAACCATAGGATGCGAGAGTGGTTACCGCGCCGGCTAGAGAATTAGAGACAGATTGCCAAAAACTAGCAGAACTCTCAACTGCTGTCTTCGTATCGGCTTTATTTGTCAGAGTGTTGGCCTGTTGTGTAATTTGTTGAGGTAAAGGTTTGGCCAAAGGTTCCGTCGAAGGTGGTAAGCCATCAATTTCAACGGTATTAAGTGCAATTGTCGCCACCTCACCAGTATAAGAAGAAGGTGTGAAATAGCTAGTAGCAGCCGCAAAGCCAAAATTTTTAATGCTGGTGACGCATGTCCCCCAGTCCCTCAAGCCGCCTGTTAAGAAAAAAAGTGGGTAATGTGGTTTTGGCACACCTCCATGCACCTCTGATGAAAAAACTTGGGCATATGCTGCAAAGTTACTGCCCCAGCTTAGTACAAAATTACCATTGCCCAAGGAGGCAACTCCCGTACGTGGAATAGCATCTTCACTTGCCATGCCTAGTCTAAAGGGCAGACTTGCCAACTGGCCATCGCTAGTTGCTATTGCAGCTATTGCAGAATATGGATAAGATCGAGCAGAAGTCCATGTGATGGCAAACTTATTATCTTTTAAGGCAGCAACGCTTGGCATTTCAGCATCCCCATAAGCCATATAAAAAATGCGTTCAATGGTTCCGCCTAAAGAGACTGTTGCAACTTTTATTGCAGCATAAGTGTTTGAGGGATACATAGTCCATGCGATAACCACCTTATTATTCTCAAGTACGCAAATCGAAGCTCCAAACGAGCTCGAATGTATTGAGCCACCTGCTTCAAATGCCGCATCTAATAGAATTGGGCTGCTTACCGGTGAACCAAACTCAGTATAAACACGTAGAAATAGTGCGCCATCACCTGGATCTTGGCCATAATCGCCCCGGTAGACAATCATAAAATTACCATTCGGTAAGCCCATAACCGCCGGTGAGGCGTAATGAATATTGTTATCATCTCCCACGTTGCTACCCTCTACCATAATAACGCCGCTGACAGGTTGGCCAAGGGGAGATAATATACGAAAGCAATAGGGCACCGTATCGTAATCGCTCACATAGATTTCAGAATACAGCCACGCTGCGACAACATTTCCATTTGCTAATGGTGCACCCGTTGGATAGGTTGAAACATGATCATCCATGGGTGATCCGAAGTGTTTGCTGATAACCGTAGCGTTGCTAATGGCGCGCCCATAGGAATTAAAAGCTTGGCTGGTTACTTCTTCGTCGTTAGTTCCGTTTGCCAGTACCGGTATTGATGAAAGGCTTACGAATGTCTCAGCATTAGAGCCCGCCAAAATGGAAGCACAATCACCACCTGCAAAAAAACGAAAATTCATATGCACTGGGTTATAAAGTGTGATTTTAAAAAAACCGCCAACAAAATTATTCAACCGAATAGAAGTATTAGATTCACTGTTAGTGATCTGTAAGTTGTGCTTCTGTAATAAGTCTAATGATGAAGTGGACTGTGTTGGTGTCATAGCAGTGCTACTGCTGCTGGCGGATGCTAAAGCAAGGGGCTTTGACGAAACTTCAGCCCGTGGTGCTTTGAGTTTAACAAGACGATATGCTTGTCCGCTCGTTGTTTTTAATGTATATGTATTCGTTGATGCCCCAAGTGGGTGATGTGCAACACCTCTGACTGAGTTACCATCGATATAAATTTCACTAGCAACATAGGTCCTTTCAACAAAAGCGTTGGTGCGCGAATCGACCTTATTTTCATACCGATCCATTTCAGTAATCGTTACGGTGCTACCGTTAGATAACCAATAGCGATTGTTACCGTTATAGGCGGTGATATCCCAAGAGCCACCTTGAATTTGATAATCCTCGATGTAACGCGAACCACCCGAGAATACGCCGCCGGATTTGTCTAAGTAAATCGTGGTGCCGGGTTGAGAGAGGGCATCAGGAGAGATGCTTAGCATGCCCCTTATGTAATTAGTTTTAAACTGCTCAATGCTAAACCCTCCTCCATGGGCACTGTACATAATCGTGATCGCAGTATCCCAGTAACTACAGCTTTTGCTGTAGTTAACCCAAGCAGTATAAGCAGCTTCCGATCCGGCAGGCCAATCTTGCGGTCTATGCTCACTATAAGCCTTGGGCAGCCCCGTTTTGGGATTGAACTGCTGGTAAATTGGTAATATGTGGTGTTGCTGTTTTGTTACATAGTTAAAAAACAAGGCTGGATTTGGTGGGATAGCCTCAGCAGCAACAGAATATGCAAAAGCAGGATACACTCGGCGAATCAACTGGCAAACATGTAGGTTAGTTGAATTAATTTGGTTTGGGAATGCATTATAACTAATGATGTGTTGTTGGGCATAATTTTGTTGTGAAACATCCATCATTGGCTTGGAACCAGGACTTTCAAATGTCACACCAAAAGAGGCATTATCGACAATACTTAGTTCTGCTAAAGTTGCGCCTAGTGAATGTCCTGTGAAGCTCAGATGGTAATTTTCCATACCACTATTTTTCATTTGTCGATGTATCTGAAGATTAAATGGTATTGCGCTTTGATCATACTGTGGCGGCCTATCACCGAAAAGAATGGGGATATCTTGCCAAACAATTTCTGTCCCAGGAATTGTCCCGCGGTGGGCTATCACAACTTCACGTGTGGTATGATTGACATAGGCGCGTCCCTGGTATTCGTTTTTTGGGTCAGTTGTCGATGCTAGCACCTGCCAACCAGCGGGAATATACTGGTTAGTATTTTCATAAACATTCGTGCTGAATGCTGCGTATTCAAAATGAGAGGGCATAATGTTTCCTTAACGATACGAAAAACATAATCGAACATACCTTGCGATTAACGCACCGGCATAGAATAAATAAATTAGTGACAACGATATATACGGTATCATTCCTGCCTTATAAAACCAGACAAACAAAAGTAACAACGGAAATAACATCAGCAAGTACAGGGGTTGTTTTCTCGCAATTAAAGTAAATGGAATTAGTAAAATTATCGCGACAATCTCCATAATGAGAAAAAATGGGAATATAACAAAGGTGTAAGTATCTTGGCATTTAGAAATGGAGTAAATATTTCCACATGAACCAACTATTTGGTAGTACAAAATTATAGGAACCAAGAACGCCTGCAATATATGTATACCATATGCTATATATCCACTAATCTTGGAGTGTAAGCTAGGTTTGTTTGCTTCTCTATGTGCCATATTTATCC
Organism: Gammaproteobacteria bacterium; assembly: GCA_021773335.1. Taxonomy (GTDB): domain Bacteria; phylum Pseudomonadota; class Gammaproteobacteria; order JAJFKG01; family JAJFKG01; genus JAJFKG01. Next base: position 144,422 of record JAJFKG010000016.1, on the reverse strand, counting down.
ACTTCCTTGCGAAAAGGAAGATCATATCAGTCTCTCATCCCATATTCACCCCCAAGAAATTAGGTGTTTTCACGGGGGGAGGCCGAATGGCAAGTAGCTTGCGCAGAAAACTTTCCTGGTATTCGAGCACTAAGCAATACGCAATGAGCGCGTGGTTAAGAACGCACGGCTCCATTCGCATTTAACAACGCTGCCACCGCGTGCGCTAAATCGGGGAAAATGCGGCTGGCTGAGAGTTCTGGTGCATCCCGATGTTGCTTCAACATATCACTTCCGTAACCTGTTTTAACGAGAATAGTGTTGTTGCAACCTGCGGCGTGTGCTGCCTGAATATCCCGTAGAGAATCGCCAATAAGCAAGGCGTTTTCTGGTGCGTAATTAAATTTTTGTAAGGCTTGTTTAATCATTCCTGGCTTAGGTTTGCGGCATGCACAGCCATCGTCCGGGCCGTGCGGACAAAAGAAAATAGCATCAACGTGGCAACCACACTCAGCAAGTGAGTTTTGTAGTTTTTGGTGGATGGTCGCCAGTGTCGCTAGTGTATATAGGCCACGGGCTACGCCAGATTGATTGGTGACAATCACGACCGTGTAACCGATATGTTTTAATTGGCAGATAGCGTCTAAGCTGCCAGGGATGGCTTGCCACTCATCTGGGGTTTTAATGTAATCGTCGGAATCGTAGTTAATCACGCCGTCGCGGTCGAGAATAATCAAAGGTAGTTGTGATTTTTTCATCACGTTGATTTAATCCTGTAATAGGGAGATATCGGCGACTTGCAAGAATAGATTGCGCAAAGAAGCTAGCAAGGCTAGGCGATTTTTGCGAATTTTTTCATCGTCAACCATGACCATGACTTCATCGAAAAAGCGATCGACGGGATCACGTAAGCTCGCCAACTGAGTCAATAACTCGGTATATTTGGCCTGTTCGTACAAAGGCGCAACTTGGGAACGTTTTTCTGCAACTTCTGTAGCTAGGATTTTTTCCGCTTCATCTGCCAGTAAGTTTTGTGCAAAACTCGCAATCTCGCCATTACTGTTTTCCTTTTTGAGGATATTGCTGACACGCTTGTTTGCGATGGCTAGTGATTGTGCTTCAGGCAATTGGCGAAAATGATTAACTGCATTTAGACGATTCTGAAAATCAAATGGATTGGTGGGACGGCGTGCTAACACGGCGGCAAATACTGTCGCGGCAACACCTTGTTCATTATACCAAGCGCGTAGACGTTCGATCATAAAATTAAAGGTTTGAATGATCACTTCTTGATTGGGTAAGTTGATCCGATAGTTGTTAATCGCATTACGCAGCAGATCCTCCAAGTCCAGATCAAATTGTTTTTCAATCATGATGCGTAATACGCCTAAGGCATTACGGCGCAAGGCAAAAGGATCTTTGTCGCCGGTTGGTGCTTGGTTAATGCCAAATATGCCCACTAGGGTATCCAGCCGTTCTGCGAGGGCAACGGCGCAGCCTACGGTACTGGTTGGCAATGTATCGCCGGAAAAGCGCGGTAGGTATTGCTCTTTAAGCGCAAGAGCGACAGCTTTAGCTTCGGTATCATGCAATGCATAGTAGTAGCCCATAATGCCTTGTAATTCTGGAAATTCACCCACCATGTTGGAACGTAGATCGCATTTGCTGAGCAAGCCCGCACGCGCAGATTGTGTTTGGTCAGCTCCAATCTGTAACGCGATTTGTGTGGCTAGTTGGCTGATACGCTCAGCACGTTCGTAAACACTGCCGAGCTTATTTTGAAAGACAACATGCTTTAAACCTTCAAGATGACTATCAAGGCGTTGCTTACAATCGGTTTGATAAAAGAAGGCGGCATCAGAAAGGCGCGCATGCATGACACGTTGATTACCTGCAATGACTTGTTGTTTGTCTTTACTATCGATATTACTGATTGTAATAAAATAAGGCAGCAATTGCTGTTGTTTATCGACAAGGTGAAAACACTTTTGGTGCACTTTCATCGCCGAGATAAGTGCCTCAGGTGGCACCTTTAAAAAAGCCTTATCGAATTGGCACAGTAATGCGACTGGCCACTCGACGAGTGCAGTAACTTCATCTAATAATTTTTCATCGATGATCGCCGTGCCGCGACTATTATCGATTACATTGTCGATTTGTTCGCGAATCATATCGCGACGCTGGTTAAAGCTTGCAATCACATGACCATGCTTAGCAAGTTTTTCTGTATATTCGCTGGGTTTGTTAAGGCTTATTGCTTGTGGATGATGGAAGCGGTGGCCATAGGTATCGCGTCCAGTTTTTTGGCCAAGCAATTCAGCTGCAATAATGTCTTTGCCCAGTAACATAACAGCCCAATGTACTGGGCGTACAAATTCCGTTGTATTGTTACCCCAACGCATTGGCCGCGGTATGGGTAACTTTGCTAAGACTTGTTTAACGATCGTCGGTAATAACTCTTTAGCTTGTTTGCCTTTTTCCGTGTAATGGTGCACTAACCATGTACCTTTAGCGGTTTCTTTGTGTTGTAACTGACTAACTTCAATGCCGCAGGATTTTGCGAAACCCAGACATGCTTTGGTGGGCTGATTTTCGCTATCAAACGCGGCTTGTAGTGCGGGGCCTTTACGTTCGACTTCGCGATCAGGTTGACGTAATTGTACGTCTTTAATTAAGGCAGCTAAGCGTCTTGGGGTGGCAAACAGTTGCATTGTCCCGTGTTGTAAATGTTGGGACTTAAGCTCGCGCACAATGCCTTCGCCTAAGGCATGCGATAATTTTGGTAGTGCTTTAGGCGGTAATTCTTCGCTACCTATTTCAACTAAAAAATCTGCAAATTCGCTCATGCTACTTACTCGTGTTCAAAGTATAGAGTACGGGAAAAGTAATCTTGGTGCATCGCTTTCTTGGCTGCAGCCAGTGTTTTTTCAGCGATTGCGTTAGCACGCGCAGTGCCTTCCTCAAGTATAGCAAGGACTTGACCCGGGTCACTGGCATATTCAGTACGACGTTGTTGCATGGGTTGGATTAATTCAATCAATACCTCGACGAGTTTTTTCTTACACTCAACATCGCCGACCGTGCCCGCACGATAGCGTTCTTTAGTTTCTTCTACCCACAGTTTATCGTGATTAAATGTATCGTGAAAAATCCATAGCGGGTTATTTTCTATAGTGCCTGGATCCGTTGCTTTTAAGCGCTTAGGATCGGTATACATGCCCATCACTTTTTTGCGTATCGTATCCGCGTCATCGCTTAGCATAATTGAGTTATTGAGGGATTTGCTCATTTTGAGTAATTGACCGTTTTCGCCTGGGCCACCAGTGCCGACTAAACGCTTAACCCGCCCCAACAGTGGTTGAATAATTGGAAATAAACCACCTGCTTTAATGTAATCGCTATCACTAGTATGCGAATCGACATCACAATAGATTTGATTAAAGCGTCGTGCAATTTCACGGGATAATTCTAAATGCGGCACTTGGTCTTCACCGACGGGAACGATTTCAGGACGAAATGCCAAGATATCAGCAACCTGTCCAACAGGATACAATAAAAAACCAAATGGATAATTGTCACCGAGACCTTTATCGCGAATTTCATCCTTAATAGTTGGGTTACGCATGACACGCGGAAAAGGCACTAACATACTAAAAAAGAAGGTCAACTCAGCGATTGCTGGGATTTCAGACTGAATGAAAATCGTGCTTTTTTGTGGATCAATGCCTGCAGCGAGATAATCTAAGGCGATATCTAACGTGCTTTGGCGCACTTCTTCAGGGCGTTCATAGCGGGTCGTAAATGCGTGTACATTTGCTAAGATAAAATAACAATCATACTGATCTTGCAAGGCAACACGATTTTCTAGCGAACCAACCCAATGACCAAGGTGCAAACGACCGGTTGGCGTATCACCAGTGAGTAAACGAGGCTTCGCTGAATCTGATTTATTGCTTGTCATGTAACTTCTCGATGCTTATGCGGTCGCCGATTGTAACATAGGAAAGCCAAGCGCTTCACGTGCGGCTAAATAACTTTCTGCAACCCCGCGCGTGAGGGCGCGTATACGTAGAATATAGCGTTGGCGCTCGGTGACGGAAATGGCGTGCCGCGCATCAAGTAGATTAAAGGTGTGCGATGCTTTAAGCGCCATTTCGTAAGCAGGCAGAGGCAGCTGTGCCTCAAGTAGGCGTTGGCTTTCTTTTTCGTAAGTATCGAATTGTTGGAATAAGGCTGACACATCTGCTTGTTCGAAGTTATATGTTGACATTTCCACTTCATTTTGGTGAAAAACATCGCCGTAAGTGATGCGCCCTAGTGGCCCATCAGCCCATACTAGGTTAAACATGCTTTCAACGCCTTGCAAATACATAGCGATACGTTCTAAGCCGTAAGTGAGTTCACCTGTGACGGGGTTACATTCGATGCCACCCACTTGTTGAAAATAGGTAAATTGCGTGATTTCCATGCCATTTAGCCAAACTTCCCAGCCTAAGCCCCATGCGCCAAGGGTAGGTGATTCCCAGTTGTCTTCGACGAAGCGGATATCATGCGTGAGTGGATCGATTCCTAATGCACACAATGAGCCTAGATAAAGCTCCTGAATATCGGCGGGCGAGGGTTTGATCGCCACTTGAAATTGGTAATAGTGTTGAGTGCGGTTTGGGTTTTCACCATAACGCCCATCTGTAGGTCGGCGTGAAGGTTGTACATAGGCGGCACTCCAAGGTTCTGGGCCAATGGCACGTAGAAAAGTAGCGGGATGAAAGGTGCCAGCGCCCACTTCCATATCGTATGGCTGCACAATAACACAACCTTGATGGGCCCAATAACTTTGTAATGCCTGAATCAATCCTTGAAAGGTTTTTACATTGTAACGTTTAGCGAGTTCGTTCATGGTTTAGTTTTTGCGTCATAAATGAAAAGAATGTATACAGCTCGTATCATTTCCTGCCCAAGCTTAGTCTATGGGCACACTATGGGATGTCTACATACAAGTCAAGCCTTTAGCGGCCAGGCTGGTGCAAAGTACCAAGTTCATTATCAAAAACGCCATTTAAATCAATCATTGACACCCAATAAAGTCCCTCATTGAGTGGCTTATTTGCCGCGATTGTGGCGTTTTGGGCTGGTCCTATTGGTGTTATCTTTAATACTCAGCAAACTGAGCTATCCAGCTTTAGGTTGAACGGTTACAATCACGACTCGTGATTACGTAAGAATAATTTCAAAGAAAAGAGCGGTAGCTTGCATGTCGATACTTCGGATCGCCGTCCCTACACCATTGGCACGTACGTTTGATTATTTGCCGACAGATAACCTGGATATTGCTAGTGTGCAAGCAGGTATGCGGGTTGAAGTGCCATTTCAGCGTCGTATTTTGATTGGCGTTGTGTTGGAGATTGTTGAGCAATCTGATGTGCCGAAGAACAAACTGCGTAAAATATCCCGTATTTTAGATGATGCTCCTTTATTGTCTCTGAGCCTGTTATCTTTGGCTAAGTGGGCGAGTGAGTATTATCATCACCCCATCGGTGAAGTTATTGCGACGATGCTACCTACTCTGTTACGCAAAGGGAGCGCCGCACAACCACAGTTAACGACGTTTTATCGATTAACGGGCAAAGGCGCTACGCTTGATTTACAAAACCTCAGTCGTGCGCCTAAGCAGCAAGAATGTATTACTATGTTGCAACAAGCCCAACAAGGCTTGGAGAAACATCAGTTTTTGCAAGTAAATATAAGTCCTAGTGTATTACGTACTTTATTGGAAAAAGGCTTAATAGAAAGTTATCAAGCGCCAGCACCACAGCAAGCTAGCGATGCTAATATCACGCCAGGCGTGAAGCTTAATGAAGAACAGCAGATAGCCGTCACGACCATCAAACAAAATTTGCGCGAATACCAGACCTTTTTGCTAGAAGGGGTGACGGGTAGTGGTAAGACAGAAGTCTATTTGCAACTCATCGCGCATATCTTAAAACAAGGTCGCCAAGCCTTAGTGCTCATTCCAGAAATTGGTTTGACGCCACAAACGGTAGCGCGCTTTCAGCGCCGCTTTAATTTGCCAATTGCCTTGTTTCATTCACGGTTAAATGAACGCGAACGCTTAGAAGCGTGGTTGCAGGCAAAAAATGGGGGCGCTCGTATTATCATTGGCACTCGCTCAGCAGTGTTTATGCCATTACAAGCCCCGGGCATTATTATTATCGATGAAGAGCATGATTTATCGTTCAAACAACAAGAAGGGTTTCGTTATTCAGCACGTGACCTTGCTTTGGTGCGAGCGCAACACGACAACATTCCTGTGGTGCTAGGTTCAGCAACCCCCTCTTTAGAATCCTTATGTAATGTGCAGCGTGGGCGCTTTCGGTCACTAACGTTATCGCAACGTGCAGGACAGGCATTACAGCCAGAATATAGAATTATTGATGTTCGTGGCCAGCGTTTAGAAGAAGGGGTGTCAACGAAGTTGCTGCACCTCATTAAAAAGCATTTGCATGACGGTAATCAAGTCCTCTTGTTTTTAAATCGACGCGGCTATGCGCCTGTCTTAATTTGCCACAGTTGTGGTTGGGTAGCCGAGTGCTGGCACTGCGATGCACGTATGACCTTGCATCAACAGCCACAACGTTTACATTGCCATCATTGTGGCGCAACGCGCCCTCGCGATGTGCAATGCCCAGCGTGTAAGGGGCGTCAGTTGTTACCCCTTGGATTGGGGACTGAGCGGCTAGAAACGGCAATTCAGCGCCATTTTTCATTATACCCAGTCTATCGGATCGATAGTGATACGACGCGTCGCAAGGGAGCGATGCAGGGATTTGTCGAACGCATTCATGATGGTAAGGCCTGCATTTTACTCGGAACCCAGATGTTGGCGAAAGGGCATCATTTTCCAAAAGTCACCTTGGTAGCGATATTAGATGTGGATGGTAGCTTGTATAGTGCAGATTTTCGTGCAGCTGAACGTTTGGCTCAATTGTTTATTCAAGTCGCTGGTCGTTCCGGGCGGGCAGATTTGCAAGGTGAAGTTGCTATACAAACACATCATCCGCGCCACCCATTACTGCATACACTAATTTATGATGGTTATCATGAGTACGCCCTGCAAGCGCTAGAAGAGCGCAAGCAAATTGGTTTGCCACCCTACGGCTATATGGCATTGTTACGTGCGCGAGCACGGCAACGTGATAATGCCTTTGCATTTTTGCATGATGTAAAATATCTCGTGGAAAAAATTGCAAATCAACAAGCGCAAGCGCTTGGACCAATTCCTGCAGTGATGGAGCGGAGGGCCGGTTATTTTCGTGCGCAGCTCCTGATTCAATCTCAGCGACGTTCTTCATTGCATCGAGTTTTAAATGCCTTAACGCTAGAAATAAGTGAACTAAAAAGCGCGAGTCGGGTTAAGTGGTCGTTAGATGTCGACCCTCTTGATATGTATTAATATTGTAAGATCCGATAGAATGCAATGTGTGGCTTTAATTGAAAATATTGAAAAGGTTTTTGCGGAATGAATGATAGATACGTCATTATTGGTAACCCTGTTTCACACAGTATATCACCGTTAGTGCATAAGCAGTTTGCCCAACAAACCCAACAAGCGCTAGATTATGATTTGTTAGAAGCGCCTCTGGATAGTTTTGAGAAAACACTAAAACAGTTTGTTGCTACAGGAGGTAAAGGTGGCAATATTACTATGCCTTTCAAAGAACAAGCCTTTGCTTTATGCAATCAATTAAGCGAGCGCGCACGCTTGGCCGGAGCCGTTAATACTTTTAAAGTAGAAGATAGCGGACAATTATTTGGAGATAATACGGACGGTATTGGTTTGGTCAATGACTTGCAAAATAATAATATTGTATTGCGAGCCAAAAAAATATTATTGCTTGGTGCTGGTGGTGCAGCACGTGGCGCGATTATTCCATTATTGGAACAGCAGCCGACGTTACTGTATGTTGCAAATCGAACAGCGCAAAAAGCTGTGAGACTCGTTGCCCAATTTGGAGAGTATGGCGCATTGCAAGGGGGTGGCTTTAATGACATTCCTACGCAACCATTTGATGTTGTGATTAATGCAACGGGCGCCAGTGCGAGTGACAGTGTTCCAGATATTTCGTCCAGAATAATCACGCCACAAACAGGTTGCTATGATATGTATTACAGCAAAGAACGTGAGACAGCATTTGTCACTTGGGCAAGAAATTTGGGTGCTCAGATTTGTTTAGATGGCCGAGGTATGGTCGCCGAGCAAGCGGCGGAAAGTTTTTATGTATGGCGTGGGGTGCGGCCTGACACACAGCCGGTGTTAGCGATGCTAAGTAACAAACGTCCCCACACAGAGGATGGGGACGAGGCTTAAATATTGCCGTTTATTGATTTTCGTGACGATGACGATCTTTTAGCTTGGCATAATGCATTGCACTATAATCCAAGAATGCGAGTTCTTCTTGTGTTAGGGGGCGAACTTTTTTGGCAGGACTGCCACGGTAGAGAAAGCCACCCTCGAGCGCTTTGCCAGGAGAGACTAAAGCACCAGCTGCGATGTAAGTTTCCGGATGAATAATTGCACCATCCATAATGATGGCCCCCATCCCAATTAAACAACGATCCATTATCGTGCAACCATGCAAAACGACGCGGTGTCCAATGGTGACATCATCTCCGATCTTAACGGGATGCCCATGAGTAGAGAATTCACTTTTATGGGTGACATGAACGACAGAATTATCTTGAATATTCGTTCTTTTGCCGATAGTGATCGAATGGATGTCACCGCGCACGACGGTCATCGGTAGAATGTAACTATCTTCGCCAAGACTAACGTTACCGATGACTAATGCCGTAGGATCGACATAAGCGCTATCCGCGATATGGGGTTGTGAGTTTTCAAAGTTACGAATGGTCATAATGCGTCTTCCTATTCTTATCTCAGCGTGACGAGTTCTTCGGCACTGGTGGGGTGTATCGCCACGGTATTATCAAAATCAGCTTTACTTGCCCCCATCTTTATCGCAACCGCAAAACCTTGCAGCATTTCATCAGCGCCTTCACCGATAATATGGCAGCCGACGACCTTTTCTTCTTTTCCCGCGGTAATAAGTTTCATCGCAGTTTTTTGTTTGTGGGTGGCCAGGGCTTGTGACATGGGGGTAAATTTGCTTTGGTAAATGCGAATGTTATCTTTGCCATATTTCTCTAATGCCTGTGATTCAGTCAGACCAATAGTGCCAATCGCAGGGTGGCTGAATACGACGGTTGGAATATTATGATAGTCTAACTTTGAATCTTTTTGATTGTTAAAAAGCCTTTCTGCTAAACGCCGTCCGGCGGCAATGGCAACAGGCGTTAATTCGACGCCACCAAAGACATCGCCGATACTATAAATGCCTGCGATATTGGTGTTTTGATATTCGTCTGCATGGATATAACCACGCGCATCTGTTTGTATACCAGCAGCGGTAAGATTTATTTCATCACTACGTGGCTCGCGGCCAATAGCCCAAATAACGCAGTCGAGATTATCGAGGCTGCTACCATTTTTGCAATATAGTTTCAGCTTGCCATTGCTGGTGCGTTCAAGTTTACTGGGGATATGTTCTTTTAATAAATTTAAGCCTTGGGTTTGCATACAATCAGCGAGAAAGTTACTTAATAGTGGATCAAACCGACGTAATACAGTTTGTGTGCGGATAAGCAAGCTGGTTTCGCTGCCCAATGTATTCAGGACACCAGCAATTTCTACGGCAATATAGCCTGCGCCAACCACGGCTACTTTTTGTGGTTGTGATTCTAGGGCAAAGAAGCCGTCAGAGCTTATTCCTAGTTCAGTACCTGGGATTTGAGGCCAGCTTGGACGTCCACCGGTTGCAATGACAATGTGGTCAGCACTATAGTTTTCACCATTGACAGTCAGGGTTTTTGCAGCGGTAAATTTGCCATGTCCGACGATAAGCGTGACGTTATTTTTTTCTAGAGTGTTTGCATAAAGCTGATTGAGGCGATGAATGTAAGTCTGACGATTCTTAACTAGCCTCTCCCAGCTAAAGTTGTATTTATCAATCCTAATCCCAAAATCAGCCACAGTGGAAAGTGATTCCACCAGGTGGCTAGCCAGCCACATCACTTTTTTAGGGACACAGCCTAGATTGACGCAAGTGCCACCGAGCAAGCCTTTTTCAATGATTGCACATTTGGCACCATGCATTGCTGCACGATTTGCTGTAGCAATACCACCACTGCCGCCACCAAGGCAAATTAAATCAAAATGTTTTGCCATTATCGTCCTCAATTAATAGAATGGTCCCTACATTAACATGAATACACAGGTATTAACTATGGAAAATCCACTTCTCGAATCGCATTATCTTCCGGCATTCAGTCAGATCAAGGCAGAACACATCGAGCCGGCATTAGACGCGATTTTAGCAGACAACCGGCGTCAGATAGAAGCGCTATTAGAACGAGCAGAAACGCCGACATGGCAATCTTTAGTCGCACCACTAGAAGAATTAGATGACCATTTGAATGCAATGTGGTCGCCAGTGGGGCATTTGCATGCAGTAGCGGATTCAGAAGCATTGCGTGCTGCTTATAATGCTTGTATACCAAAATTATCGGCCTATGCCACAGAGCTAGGGCAAAATGAAAAATTATACCAAGCCTATAAAGCTTTGGCCGAAGCCACAGAATTTCAGCAGTATGATAAAGCACAGAAAAAAGTAATCATGAATGAGTTGCGTGATTTTAAACTATCGGGTGTCGCTCTAACGGGTGAAGCAAAAGAGCGCTATAAACAAATTCGACAGCAATTAGCCAAACTCACTACAAAATATGAAGAAAATATTTTAGATGCTACCCAAGGTTGGATTTACCATGTTACCGAGCAAGCACTCTTGAGTGGTTTGCCGCCGCATGCTATTAATGCTGCTGCGCAAGCGGCTAAAGCGGTGGAAAAAGAGGGCTGGTTGTTTAATTTAGAGTTTCCATCTTATTATGCCGTGATCAGCTATGCTGATGATAGAGACTTCCGGAAAGCTATGTATACTGCGTATTGCACGCGCGCTTCGGATCAAGGGCCCAATGCTGGCAAGTGGGATAATACCGAGGTGATGGAAGCAATTTTAGCTTTGCGGCATGAACTGGCACAACTGTTAGGTTATAGTAATTATGCGGAATTATCCTTAGCGACAAAAATGGCGCGTGATCCTGAGCAAGTTATGGATTTCATGCAAGACTTAGTGCAGCGTAGTCGTGATGCTGCACAAAAAGAATTTGCCGAGCTAACCGAATTCGCCCAGCAGCATTTTCAACTTAAAGAATTAGCGGCATGGGATGTGGCGTATATGAGTGAAAAGTTGCGCCAGGCCAAATATGCGATATCACAAGAAGCATTGCGCCCTTACTTTCCCGAAGATCAAGTGTTTGCCGGCATGTTTGCTTTAGTCAAACGTTTGTATGGTATCGACATAAAAGAAGATAAGGATGCTGATATTTGGCATGAACACGTGCGCTTTTTTACGATTTACGATGAGAATGGTGAAAAACGCGGGCAATTTTACACGGATTTATATGCGCGTCCACACAAACGTGGTGGAGCGTGGATGGATGAATGCCGCGTGCGTAGACGTTTAAGTGATGGCAAAGTTAATATCCCGGTTGCGTACCTTACCTGTAATTTTAGTGCCCCAAGTGAAAATAGCCCTTCATTATTAACTCACAATGAGGTTGAAACTTTATTTCATGAATTTGGGCACACCCTGCATCATTTACTTACACAGGTTGATTATGCCGGTGTTTCCGGCATTAATGGTGTGGCGTGGGATGCCGTCGAATTACCGAGCCAATTTATGGAGAATTGGTGCTGGGAAAAAGACGTGATTGATACCTTAAGCAAGCACTACAAGACAGGTGAAACTTTACCGCAGGAACAGTTCGAACGCTTGCGTGCTGCAAAAACCTTCCAGGGTGCAATGCAAATGGTGCGTCAGCTAGGATTTTCATTGTTCGATTTTCGTATTCATTTGGAATATGACTCAACACAGGGTGGGCGTGTACAAGCGATATTGGACGAAGTGCGTGGCCTCGTTGATATTGCACCGATACCCAAGTTTAATCGCTTTCAACATGGTTTTTCACATATCTTTGCTGGTGGTTATGCGGCAGGTTATTACAGCTATAAATGGGCGGAAGTGTTATCCAGTGATGCGTTTGCACGTTTTGAAGAAGAAGGTTTGCAGAATACGTCGATCGGACGCGATTTTTTGCATGCTATTTTGGAGCAGGGTGGTTCTGAAGAACCTTTAGATTTGTTCGTCAAATTTCGTGGCCGTGAGCCGAAGATTGACGCTCTGTTATGCCATACCGGCGTATCAAGGTAGTTTACGGACCTCGTCCCATCCCTCTGCCTGTGTCCTGTGGCTAGGGTGGTACCAGGGCAACGAACCTATTCCCTTGATGCGCTGCTGCGCAGCTTATCAAGGCTACATATGAGTTTGACGCAACGACAGTAGTCTTGCGCGTGCTCCGGCTATGCCCGGAGGGTACGCCCCTTCATTACGGCAATTTACGTTGCGCAAGATGATCACATGAAATGCAAAACTTCTTTTGGTCATCTAGACGCAGGGCAGTAAGGCAATTGCCCCAACAACAGCCTGTATCGATCGCGAAAATGTTTTCGGTATCGGCGTGGCCTTGTAAAGACGCCCAGTGCCCGAAAATAATTTTAGCGCCCTTATTGGCACGCTCAGGAATAGCGAACCATGGCATATAATCGGCAGGTTGCGTGCCAACCGGGCTTTTAACCTTGAGATCCAATTTGCCATCTACGTTACAATAGCGCATACGCGTGAAACAATTGGTGATAAAACGCATGCGTTTCCAACCACGTAATGATTCATTCCAGTAGTTAGGTTCATTGCCATACATATGTTCAAAGAATTCATGATAGCTATCACTACGTAACATGATTTCAACTTCGTGTGCACAGTGTTGCGCAAGTTCTAAATCCCATTGTGGGTGTATGCCAGCATGCACGAGAGTATAGCCGCTAGCGGGGTCGTGATGTAATAAAGGTTGATGACGTAACCACTGACACAATGCGTCGCCGTCACCGGCGTTAATCACATCGGTAAAAGTATCACTTTTTTTCTTAGGAATTTCGCCGCTATGCACTGCGAGCAAATGTAGGTCGTGATTGCCTAATACGGTAATAGCACGTTCGCCTAGACTTTTAACAAAACGTATAACTTCGGCTGACTCAGGCCCACGGTTGACGAGATCACCAGTAAACCAAAGCACATCGACATTGCGATCGAAGTTGATGTCTTGCAGTAACAATTGCAACTCATCAAAACAGCCTTGAATATCGCCGATGGCGTAAGTTGCCATTATGATTTATTCGTCTGAGAGTTTGACCGCTAAGACATCACAAGGCATGGCGTGCAAGATAGCGTTAGCAGTTGAACCGAATAATAACGCTAAGCCGTGTTTATCATGGCTTCCAACGATGATTAAGTCAGCTTTAAGTTTTTCAGCGAGGTCGACAATTTCGTCTTTAGTGTGACCTTTAACAATCCACTGATCGGCTTCTTTGACCCCTAGCTTTTTACCTTGCTGATTGACATTGGTTTTGGCTTCTGCGGTGAGGTTTTGCTCGAGCTCGGCATCAATAGGTAAGGCAAATTCGCCCCCGCCATACATCATGGGGCTGTAATCGACGACATGCACCAGGCTGAGTTTAGCATTCCATTTTTTTGCCGCCTCGAGAGCTTTTTGACCAATCTGATCGGCTTCAGGCGTTAAATTAGTCGCCACCAAGATATGTTTGTACATGTTTTGCGCAAAGCCTCCATCTATTTTGTTATTAGATCCTAGCACAAGATTATAACTCTTCCGGCCCACAAAAGGGTATAACTAACAGTAGGTGCTTAACTGCGGGTTTTAAGTTAGATTAAGGAGCATTTTGGACTGTCTGGAAAATTTCGTTTAAAGTGCGCACATGACCTCACCTTAGAAATATGCCGACGAGGGTAACCCATGGATGCAACGTTAACTTACAGAAAAGCGACCCGCGCTGATTTGCGTGCCATTATTTTTCTATTGCTGCAGGATGAGCTGGGCAAAACCCGAGAAAATTTAGCAGCCGAAATTGATCAACGCTATATTGATGCATTTGAAAAAATTAACACAGACCCAAATCAGTATTTAATGGTTGCGGAACTCGATCGAAGTGTCGTGGGGAGCTGTCATCTGACCATCATGCCATCGCTTACTTTTACCGGCTCCACACGTATGCAAATAGAAGCTGTGCGCATTCATGAATCCTATCGAAGGCAAAAGTTGGGAGAACAAATGCTACATGAAGTTATACGTTATGGAAAATCTCAGGGAGCTTCCATTATCCAATTGACAACCAATAAAAAGCGCGTTGAAGCTTTGAAATTTTACCAACGTGTGGGTTTTGAAAGTACCCACGAGGGCATGAAACTTTACTTAGATTGAGAATAAAAAACCCGCGCTGATATTTGCGTGTAGGAGCAAAAAGCGGCATGGCTATTGTTATCAAACAAATCGATCACCTGGTAATGACAGTAAAAAACATTGAAAAAACCTGCGATTTTTACCAGCAAGTACTGGGTATGGAGGTCATCACTTTCAAAGGAAATCGTAAAGCCTTACGGTTTGGTGATCAAAAAATTAATCTGCATGAGCAAGGTAAAGAATTTGAACCGAAAGCAGCGTTCCCCACACCAGGTGCAATCGACCTTTGCTTAATTGTGGAAACACCTATAGAACAGGCAGAAAACCATTTGAGCCGCTACAATGTCCCGATAGAAGAAGGCCCTGTTACGCGTACTGGTGCGGTTGGTGAAATTCAGTCTATTTACATCAGAGATCCTGATAATAATCTGATTGAGCTTGCAAATTATCACTAATACTCTATTCAAGAAAAAGTGTCTAGATCAGGTATAGGCGTCTAAACTATGAAGCAACAACGTCACTTAGTTATTTTGGGCGCAGGGCACGCAGGTAGTTCAGCGGCATTGGCGGCTGCGAATAGGCTTAATCAACTGCAAAAGACAGATGATGTAACAATTACGATTGTTAATCCATCGCCTTGTTTGACGATTAGACCCCGCTTGTATGAATATGAACTTGAATCAACACAAGTGTCATTACAAAGCTTTTTAGAGCCAATTGGTGTGAATGTCGTCGTGTCCCATGTGCAACAAGTCGAATTTATGAATCAGCGTATTTTGCTGGGGCATCAACAGCATTTGCACTACGATGCACTTATCGTTGCTCTCGGAAGTCAGCTTACGCGTCCTAATATTCCGGGGATAGAATTAGTTTACAATATAGATTCATTTGCATCGGCTAAAAAGTTTCGTGATGATTTGATTGATTCGCCCACGCAAAAGAATCACACGCCAAAGATTGCAATTTTGGGAGGTGGCATCACCGGTATTGAATTAGCAACTGAGTTACCAATAACATTTAAGAAAATGGCTAGGGAATATAATACTAGTTTTGCGGCTCCAATCGTTTACCTTATTGATAGGCATGAAAGTGCAAAAAATGTTGGGGTAGAAGCAGCTGAATCCATTCAAGAGGCACTCAATATGGCGGGCGTGCGCTGCATTAATCATGCTTCAGTTGATAGGGTTGATAAAAACAAAGTGATATATAATAAAAGAGAAGTTTTAGAGGCGGATTTCATTGTTTCTACACTTGGGTTGCGCGCAAATAATTTGACGAAACAGTTTTCACAAGTGTTAGATTCTCTGGGACGTGTGCATGTTAATCAGTATTTACAAACCCAGGAAAATGAAAATTGCTTTTGTGCTGGAGATGCTGCACATGCCAAACCGGCTATTGATCGAGATCCAATGATGTCTTGTCAACAAGGTAGGCCTCAGGGCAGGTTTGCAGGCTATAATGCGATTTCCTATTTGCTTGACCAGCCTATGCGAGCATACTCTCAGCCTAACTATGTGACGTGTATTGATTTGGGAGAGTTTGGTGCGATTTATACAGAAGGCTGGGAAAGAAAATTAGTAAAGTCAGGCATGGAAGCAAAAAAAATAAAACAGCATATTAACCAGGAACGGATTTATCCGCCAAAAACTACGAATAAAGCCGAATTATTTGCAGCGGGTGCTTTAGATTTTATACCGCCTACAGTTTCAATTTCACAGGAATAAGTTGCTGGCGCTTTGAAAGCCACAACCAGGTGTTGGAAAGAAAGACTCTGATCAACAACTCGATAGCACGATGCCAGACTCAGGCAAAGATATAGCTTCTACCTTTACGCCATTCAGTACGTGTTGTAAACTGACTAGCTTCGGTTCAGAATAATTTTATTCTAAGCTTAATATGAATTTACCTATCTTCTATGTAAACTATAGTGTCTAGTCATAGCCGAACTAATGTAGGGTTTATTAGAGTATTCAAGGATAAACGCCCCTATAAGGGCTCAATCAAGGAGCAAATCTATGCAAGCAACAGAAATTCCTAAAAATTATGAACACATGTCTCCAGCAGGAGCAGAAGTCAGAGTATTGATAAAGAACGAACACGGTGGAATTGCACATTGCACACTCAAAGATAAAATTATTTCTAAAGCTGTTCGACATAAAACGGTCAGTGAGTTTTGGCATGTGTTATCAGGTAGTGGCGCTATCTGGCGGAGAGTTGATGGTGATGAGGAAATTACACCACTGGTGGCTGGTGTTACTGTTGATATTCCTTTAGGCACCGATTTTCAATACCGTAGTGATGACGGCGACTTAGTATTTATTTGCGTTACCATGCCGCCTTGGCCTGGTGCTGATGAAGTGGGCTATGTTACGGATACGGTTTGGGAAGCAACGGCACCCCGCTAATGAACTGGATGAGGTATTGCTCCTGCTCAGCCGTCATTTGTTTGTTATGAGCTGTCTAGTATTAGCTTGCAGAGCTACAATATTAAGCCAGTCTCATTCTTACTTCCAATTCTCCGCATGAAATAGGTCGGAAAAGGTAATCACTCGGTCAAAATAAGCTGCGGCTTGCAGTTGCTTATCAGCACCACACGTAGTAATGAGAACACGTTGAATCGTGTTCTGCTTGGGGTTAGGAAATAACTCTAATTTCTGTTCAAGTTCGCGAATAACCTTGCTCGAAATGGTTGTTTTACTGTATTTAATTTCGCAAATAGTGTAAACGTTATCGGCTCTGTCGAATACTAAATCGAGCTGGTAGCCAGGTGACTCTTTACTTGTGGCGCGATTAAAGAAAGAACCAGAGCGATAGTCTATACCTGAAAATCCGAGAATTTTGGCAATGATGTAATCATATTTGCGAATCATTCTTTCAAAAGCAAACCCTAACCACTTCGTGAAACTTTCTAAACCAAGCGCACGCATTGGTTCTACATTATATTTTCCTGTGCTAATTTCTTTGCTGTTTGGCTTGATGAATTTATAGTAAAAGTGCAAGTAATTATCGTTGATGCTATAGCGTGCCAAGTTGCTGTCTGAACCTAGGTTATAAGGTGTTTGTTTAACGATGAAATTGCACTGTTCTAATTCTGATAGCACTGATGATAGATAGCCACCCGAACTTAATTTTAGATGTTTGTTTATTTCTGTGCGTGTGGCGTGTTTGTGTTTACTCAAAAATTCGATGATATCTCTATAATGCTTATTTTCATGGAGGCTGCTCGTATACAATCGCTCGTATTCAGTAAAAAAATAACTGTCTTGCACAAAAGAATTCTCACACAATTCTTGTATAACAGAAGCGGTACTATTAATTCTTTTTAAGTACTCAGGCACGCCGCCAACACATAAATAGGCATCCATGACTTCGCGCTGTGAGCGTTTGGCAAGCAGTTGTTGTGCTTCAAGCAAATTAAACTCTCGCAAGCCAATTTCATATTGACTACGATTGTAAAGAGACTTTGATTTAACAATATTATTGATAATGAATGATGGTGATGAGCCACAAAGGATAACGATTAATTGTTCATTGAAGCGAAAATAATTATCCCAAACATATTTTAGCTCAGCAATAAATGTATCTTTGTAACATGCCAGCCATTGCACCTCTTCGAAGTAAATTGTCCATATGCCTTCTCGCGTATATTCAGCTAGCTTAGTGAGGACATCTATCCAATTCAGCGGCTTATAAGTTAATAGGCGGGTTTCCCCGATATAAATAGCGAGTTGTTGCAGCACATAATTCATTTGCTCTTGTGCCGGCCTACCCTCAATGCCCTCAAATTTCAGAATATTGCGTTGCCGAAAAGCTTGCTCAAGCAATTCTGTTTTGCCTACCCGCCTGCGCCCATAAACGGTCAAAATGGCCGCCTCGTTCGCCTGATCTAATTTTTTCAATTGCTGTAATTCGGCACTGCGGCCGATAAATGCTTTATTCTCTTTCGGAGTAAATACGTTGATAGCGTTCAAGAAACACCTCGCTAGCGCCAAATATACCTAATTTTACGCATGTTTGGTGAAATTATCCAGTTAAAAAACGCCAACTAGCTATAATTTAGGTATGTTTGGCGAAATTTGGAGTTTTAAAACACCATTTAGCATGAAAAATAGGTGTCCTTGGCAGGGATACTTAACTTATCGTATTCAAATGAGTCTTTTTGAGAGTCTAATGTTTGTCTATGCGTAACATTATTTTGTTGACAATTTGTCACCGCCGCACTATAGTTGACATTGTGTCAACAAGTGAAGAGATTTCCGTGCACGTAATATCACGTAGGCCATCCAACGAGGCCACTAAAAAGTACCCCAATTGCGCTAAAGCAATTGAATATACTTATAAGGTGCTGAGAAAAGGTGACTTTAGTTCGCCAGCGGAGTTACGCAAAGTATTTCCTTCACTAGATAACTTCAAATACAAAGACAAATGGTGGGTGATTGATATTGGTGGAAATACGCTACGATTAATCGCTTTTATTGAATTTAGAGATAATCGTATGTACGTCAAGCATATTGTGAGTCATGCTGAATATGACAAGTTATGTAACAAGTACATGCGGGAGGTTAATTAGATGAAAAAAGCTTATGTTGCGGTTGTTAAAAAAGCAGATGCATTATTCCAAGCAGCGAGTTTTATTAGTCACATTGAAAATAAAGCTGAATATGAACAAAGCCTTGAGCTCATGAATGGTTTAATGGAGGATTATGAACATAATCAACTTCTTATTAAGGTGCTATCCGACTCAATCGCTCGTTGGGAAGATTCAGCTCAGGAATTTGCAAGATTTAATAAGCGAGTTGCTAACATTAAAGCAAGCGAGGCGCTGTTGCAGATCTTAATGGAGCAGCATGAGCTTGGCGTTGCTGACTTACCAGAGATAGGTTCAAAATCATTAGTTTCTAAAATATTGCATGGTGAGCGTCGTTTGACGAGAGATCATATTGAAGCCCTATCTAAACGTTTTGGCATCAGTCCCGCGTTATTTTTTTGACTATCAAGGCGTTAGAAAAGGGGACTGCACAAAAAAACTTAGAAGCTAGGGACATAAATGAACCCCTTTGCCTTTATGAATTAGCATGGAAGTCTACTTTAACCCAATAAAAAAACAAGCCGAGTAGAATAAAACAACTAGCAATCATTATGGGTAGTTGCGTTGAAAAAACAATTAAAAAGCCACCAGCCAGACACATTATTGCATTTCCTAGATTTCTAAGGCTGTTCGCTATACCCAATACTTCACCTTGTTTTTTTTCATCTGTCGCGTTAGAAATAAGGACGGTTTGAATAGTTGATACTGCACCAATGGCGATGCCAACAACGACGAATTGAACATACATTTCATTGACGTCAGTTGACAATAACAGCAAATAGCCCACTGTTAGACAAGACAGCAACGAACACAGACTGAATTTTTGTTTAACTTTTCCCTTTAAAAAATTAGGCAGTAATAAGGCGCTACCACTGATACATAAACTGAGGACTGTGGTTAAAATGGCAATCCCAGTCGCATTCATCTGCCAAGTTGTCGTTAAAATAACGGGATAAAACTCATAATAACTGGTTATTGCAAGGTAAACACAAAGTGCGCTGACTAACAGCCATTTTAATTCTCTCTGTATAAACAAGCCTTTCATTATTTTGAACAAATTCAATTGCTCGGTTAGCTTTTCATTTGCATGGATTTGTTTTTTCTTTTTATTCGGGTCTTTCTGTTCTTTTAGAAAGACCCGAATAAAAAGAAACAAAGCAAAACTTAGTGCGCTGATAAAATAGAATGGCGTAGAATAATTAAATAAAGATGAGATGGTGGGGTTGCTTAACAAGCCACCGAGAAGTGGTCCCACAACATAACCCAATGAAGTAACGGCAGATAAGCCTCCCAAATCTTTTTCTTTATTTTTACTGTTGTCAATAATTAAGGCTTGGGCTACAGCAAAATTTGATTCTAAAATTCCAGTAATAAACCTCGAAATAACCAGTAAATAAATATTTCCAGCGAAAATAGAAAGACTTGTTATGAAATAACCGAGCACAGCCCCTAATAAACTATATTGTAATAGTAATTTACGGCCATAATAGTCTGACAGCTTGCCAATGATTGGCGCCCCAAAAAACTGCCCTAGTGGGTAAGCAGCCAGAGTTATTCCTAAACTGATCTTCATCCAATTGCCTGAAGATAACGCTATTAAATGGGGTGCTCCTTGAGATAACGTTAAAAAATAGGGCGCGAAGATTGGGTATGGTATCGCTACCCCAATAGTGCTGAGACAAACAACTGTAAGCAACAAATAATAGGGGTGTTTTTTAACTACCATTATGCATCTCAACTATATATTGACAGGTTTGGTTGTCACTGATAATATGTAAAGCAATTACTTTATAAAATATCAGGGGCGACTCAAACATGCAACAAAAAAATGATGAGCGGATCCTTTTTTTATTAAAAACAAAGGGACCTCAGACAGCAAATACGTTAGCTACTATGTTAGAAATGACATCTATGGGGGCACGGCAACATTTACAGAACTTACAAAAAGAATTGCTGGTTGAGTCATTCCAACAGAGTGTGGGCGTAGGAAGGCCGAAAAAAAGCTGGCGGCTGACTGGTAAAGCGGACAATTATTTCCCTGAAACGCATGCTTATATGACGATAGGCTTGATTGACTCAATCCAAAAAACATTCGGTAAAAATGGGCTAAAAAAAATCATTTCCCAGCGAGATGAAAAAATATTTGCTGATTATCAGAGTAAACTTAAAAATTGCAAAGCACTGAGGGGAAAATTAGCTCAGCTGACGCAAATACGCAATGCCGAAGGTTATATGGCTGAATACGAAGACTGTGGCGATGGTAGCTATCTGTTTATTGAAAATCATTGTCCTATTTGTGCTGCAGCAACGAAATGTCAACAGTTTTGTCTGTCTGAACTACGACTGTTCAATAATCTTTTTGCAAAGGATGATGTTGTTTTTAAACGTGAATCACATATCATTAGTGGTGCAAGACGCTGCGCTTATCGGGTAATGCGGCTAGAAAACAGTTAAATCCACTAAGGTAAGCATTCTCACAGTTCTATTTTATATTTGTATACGGCAGTGGTCACAATTAGTAAATCTCGGCTACATTTGACTAGTGTGATTAAAAATTAGAGAAATGAATAAAAGCGCTCTTAAGCTTGGGCCGCAATAGTTAAGTTACCGATACATTTTAACTCTGAACGAATCTGTGTTTTCCTTTCTTCCAAATCGTAATCGTCTTGTAACCCTAACCAAAAGCCTTCTGTTGTGCCCAGTGCTCGCGATAAGCGTAAGTCAGTATCAGCGGTAATTGCTCTTTGCCCATGCACAATTTCATTAATTCGTCGAGGGGACACCTGCATAGCTTTAGCAATTTTGTTTTGGCTTATG
Source organism: Gammaproteobacteria bacterium (assembly GCA_021773335.1). Lineage (GTDB taxonomy): Bacteria > Pseudomonadota > Gammaproteobacteria > JAJFKG01 > JAJFKG01 > JAJFKG01. The sequence continues at coordinate 122,554 of JAJFKG010000016.1, read as the reverse complement.
TTTAGTGGCTGTAAAAAATCTTCATATAACACTTCGCCCGGATGAACATTTTTTAATTTTTTCATAAAAGTCTCCAATAAATTTAGTGATAATCAACAATTTCTATGTTTTCAGGTATTCCATCTTTCCACACAAAGCAAATTCTCCATTGCCGATTAATGCGAATGCTATGCTGTCCTTTTCGATCTCCTTGTAGCGTCTCCAATCGGTTATTGGGAGGAATGCGCAGATCCTCAAGAGAACCAGCATTATTGAGCATTCTTAACTTTCTTCTCGCAACCTGTTGGATAGCCTGTAGTAATTTGCGAGAAATGGTGCCCTCCCAAATTAACTCAGTTTCTTTGCATTTGAAGTTCCTTATCATGGGATAAGTATAACACGCGGCGTTATATAACGCAAGACGTTATATTAATGTAAACAGCGTGACTCTTAAAAGCTAATCGTATGAATTATAGAGAAAATTTTTCTATTGGTGTAAAAGCCAATCCACGGATGTAAAATGGTTGTCCTTGGTCTTGTATGTGGAGTTTCCCAAATGCTTACATTAGATTGTAAAAGAAAGGTTGGTATCAGTGAGTATGGTGCCGGTGAGGGTAAACCCGTTTTATATTTCCATGGATTTCCTGGTAGCCGTTTGGAAGCGGAAAACTTTGATGCACGAGCGCAGGATGTCGCATGTCGCCTCATTGGTATTGATCGCCCTGGCATGGGACTTTCAGAGTTTAATAAAGAGGGTAGTCTGTTATCTTGGGCAAGTGATGTCGATGAGATTACGGATAAATTAGGCATTAGCAGTTTTTCTATTATTGCCCATTCCGGTGGTGTACCTTTTGCTGCTGCTTGCGCAAGTCAATTGAAAAGTAAAGTAAGCTCTGCAGCATTCGTATCAGGCATGGCGCCCTGTGACCATGGAAATTTTAAAAAGGGAATGCCGTTTCCGCAAAAATTAGTGAGCTTCTTACTAAGTAATATTCCTGCGTTAACAGGGCCAATGATGAAAGCAACCCACAAGCTGTTGTTAAATCCCAAAGAAATGCAGAAGCAATTAAAAAAGCAGCTCCCCGATGAAGATTATGCTTTGTTTGAAAATGAGGCGATAAAAAAACAAATCGTTAAAGCAACCTTAGAAGCATTTAATCAAGGTATCAATGGACCTGCTTATGAGATGAAGCTTCTGTTTAAGCCTTGGGGTTTTAAGCTAAGTGATATTCAATGCCCCGTGAGTATTTGGTATGGTGAATCTGATAAACAAGCACCAATATCACACGCACACGTTTATTCCACATCGATTAAAAACAGTAAATTGAACGTTATAAAAGGGCAGGGTCACCATTCTTTAATACGTAACTATTTCGCTGAAATAATAGAGGGCTTGCTATCTACCACCGCCTGAGCCGGGCGTTGAAGATGGATTATAAGATGGTGGTGGTGTTGCTTTGGCTGCGCCGGGCCAGCGGTTTTGTTGCACTCGTTGGCGCACTATATCGGGGTTGTTGGGTACGCGTGCGATAATGCTAGAGGTTAATTTCACATTTTGACTAAGTACTGGTGTTTGAGTTGAATACAGGCGCTGTGGATTTGTCATGATAATACCTTCTAGCGTGAGATTTGCTAGAGGGCCTGTTAATGCAGCAAATTGTTGGATTTGTAAGCCGCGGATTGCGCTAGCTTGGGCATTACCTAAGTTGATTTGATTGAATGCATTGAATACAGATTGCGGATTGACGCCACGTTGTGCCGCGAAATCAAAAAACAAGCGCGTCGATAATAGAGCACCTTCACGTACCATATGGACGAGAGATTCAGCGCCGTTGACTGAGAAAACTTCATTCGCTATGCCAAGACGCAACCATTCGATGAATTCAGCACCGATCTTTTGATCAGGGCTTGTTTCTGCTTTAGCTTCACTCGTTTCGCTTTCGGTCGCGTTGGCTTCGTTATCTTTGTCAGCAGTTTTTTCAGCATCACGCGCTGTTGCCTCTTTATGCTCTTGTTCGAGCATTTTATTAAAGAAAGAAGTTGCCGTTTGCTGTTGTTGTTGTGCGTGTGGCGAGAGTGTTTGTAATACCCGAGAAACAGCGTCGGGCATGATTGCACTTGGCCCACCACTACCAGAGGCGCTGCCACCGACTTGTTCACCATTGAGCGTTGCTAACCAATAATGAAATGCTAAGCTATCCGATGCCAGCCATTCAAAGCCAATGCTCGGCATGAGTTGGCGTGCGAGCAAGACGGTTGCGTACTGGCGTAAGCCAGGTTGATTGTCGATTTTAAAGGATGATTGATAAAAGTGTGCTTTTTGTTTTTCCATGGGGCCTCTGCATGGCTCCCAGAGCCCGAGGCTGTTGTGTTCGTGGTCAAATAGGTGAATTTCATACCCGGTAGTGAGTTTACCGATATCAAGCAATAATGCGGCGCTAAAAATAGCGTATGTCCATAGTTCTGGCTCGTTGGCAATATAGCCAGGGGCTTCACCAGTATGGAGATATTGTTGGAATAATTTAAGTGAGGCATTGGCGCGGGCTAAAGCAAAATCGACCCAACCACCTGGGTAGCCAAATTTACCATCTTTAGCGGCTGGTAGCTTTTGCAAAAATTCAGCACAGTTATGCATAAGCTCAACGCAAAGTTCCTGATAGGCAGCTTCAGGGGCGTTCAACAGGCGTTTTATTTCTGCAATAGTTACTCGATGCTGCTCACCACTGAGTAGTTCATTTGCTTTGTGTATTGGAGAAAATTTCTGTTGATACATCGGTTTCTGCGGTTGAAGTTGTTGGCGTTCGCTTAATATGCGCTGCATACTGTGAAACATACTTTATCCCTGTAATGTCATGGTTTAACTCTACCATTGCGCTGTTGGCGCTCCCTTTTGTCAGTACATAAGTTAAGCTATACACGCATCTCGCCATAGCATAATTAGTCGCTAAGCATAATCAATTTCATCGGTAAAAACTACTGCCGTTGCTCGAACACAAGTCAATTGTTGATGATGCCTACACCTTTTAAAATCAGACCATTATCGCTTATTTTAGCAGGATTGTCCATATTTTAGACGACTACAAGGATATTTTATTGAAATTCAATAAGTTAGTTAGTTGCTATTGGAGACATAATTACTAATGCTGACATAGTTCTCTAGGCTTAGTTGCTCGGGCCGCAGACGTGGGTCTATGCCAGCGGCGGTGAGCTGAGCTTTATCTGTTAAATGTTTAAGGCTATTAGCAATGGTTTTGCGGCGTTGGTTAAAAGCATCGTGTACGACGCGACTAAATATTGCAAAATCATCGGCGGGAAATGGCAGTTGAGCATGCGGCGTTAAGCGTATGATGGAAGATATAACCTTGGGCGCTGGTTGAAAGGCACTTGGAGGGATATCTAACAGTGCGAGTGCCGCACAATGGTATTGGACCATGAGGCTTAGGCGTCCATAATTCTTGTTGCCGGGTGTTGCGGCGATGCGTTCGACTACTTCTTTTTGCAGCATAAAATGCATGTCGTTGATACAGTCTATTTGCTTTAGCAAATGAAATAACAATGGTGTAGATATATTATAAGGCAGATTACCAACAATACGTAATTTTTCTTGTCCTAACCTTAGGCTGTTCAATTCAACCTGTAAGGCATCCGCATTGTGTAAGATAAAATTATCATGTCGTGAAAATTCAAGTTGGAGATGCTTGGTAAGATCACGGTCTATCTCTAGGGCATCGAGTTGCTGACAGTGTGAGAGCAACTCTTGTGTGATTGCACCAAAGCCGGGCCCAATTTCAACAAGATGATCTTGGTTTTGCGGATTGATCAGTTTAATGATTTCAGCAACGACAGAGACATCACACAGAAAATTTTGGCCGAAGCGTTTACGTGCTTGGTGTTGGTTTTTACTCATAGCTACTGATATATTTTTATATAGGATTCGCTGCGTAACTGTTTTATCCAAGCGTTAATCGCTTCGTCAAATTTACGTTTAGTAATGAACTTTTCGATTTGTTCCTTTTGGTACGTTTTTGTCACATCTTTTTTGCGGCGATGTAATACTTGGATTAAATGCCAACCAAATTGACTATGTACAGGTTGGCTGACTTTACCAATAGGTAATTTATTCATAGCAGCTTCAAATGGTGGTACTAAATCACCTGGATCTACCCAACCCAGATCACCGCCACTTGTCGCACTGCCAGGATCTTCGGAATATTTCTTCGCCATTGCGGAGTAGCTGGCACCATTTTCAATTTGTTGACGGATTTTTTCCAGTTTTTGTTTAACTTGTTGGTTACTGGTAACAGCATCAGGGCGCATTAGAATATGGCGCACTTTGGTTTGAGTAATAATGTGATGTTTAACATTATTGCGTACCCCAACTAGCTTGATAATGTGAAAACCGTTGGCTGTACGGATAGGGCCTGCGACTTGTCCTGGTTTCATTTTTGCGACTTTGTCTGCAAACACAGAGGGCAGTCTGGCGATATTGCGCCAACCTAAGTCACCCCCTTGTAATGCTTCTTGACCGCTAGATTCCGAAACCGCCAGTTTTTGGAAATTGGCACCGTTTTTCAATTGTGTCATCAGTGATTGTGCTTGTTGGCGTGCTGTTTTAACTTCATCTGGGCTGGGTGAGTCCGGTAAGGTTATTAAGATGTCACGTAAGTGGTACCCTTGGTTTTTATTTTCTTGGCTTTTGTAGGTTTTTAAAAAGGTATTCACTTCTTGCGGAGTTACTTTTATATGCGGCTCAACAGCACGCTGTTGGGCACGACTAATGAGTATTTCGTCGCGGATTTCTTTGCGAAAATCTGAATAGCGTATGCCGTCACTTTCGAGTGCTTTTTTAAAGGCACTAATACTCATTTTGTTTTGTTGAGCGATACTGGCTATTGCCTTGTTGAGAGTAGCATTGTCAACTTTTAATTTTAAGCGATCGGCGATTTGTAGTTGTAATGAACCATCAATCATACGTTGTAAGACTTGGTGTCGTAAAACTTTATTACTAGGGATAGGGACATTGCCGCGTTCCATTTGTTCTTTGATAAGAAGGATACGCTGCTCTAGCTGCGATTCGGTAATGACATTGTTATTAACGATCGCAACGATACGATCGAGCGGTACTATCGGAGCTGCCTTGGGCCTAGTCGCTTTTTGAGTTTGTGTGTTAGCTATTTTCTGGGGGGAAGCTGATTGGGTAGAGTTTGTTACGGCTGTAGCATTGTTAAAAGGGGTTTGCTTAACTACGGGTGCTTGCTCTGTCGTTGTTGCTTCCATAGTCTGCGTACTAGGCTGAACTGGAGCCGTTACGGGTGTTTGCGACATTTGAGCTTGAGTTGCTTGTGTTGTTGCACACAGGGCTACATTACTCATGAAAAGTAATAAAATCACACAGAGAAATTTACGAATTTTTAATTGCATTGGTTCACCAAATTAGAAATCCAAGTTAGAAATACGTGTAAGCAAATGGATCTTCATAGCCATCGATAGCACTTGTCAAGAGTTGTCCTGGGCTGCCGGTGCCAACAGCACCGATACCCTTGAATAAGACTTGTACATATACGCTAGAGTCGAATTCTGGTTTTGAACGTTCATCGAGATTAGAGTAGTAGCGGCTACCAACGACACGCACGGCCCAACAACAATTATCATACTGTAAGCCTAGAAATTGGTTAATCACGTAATCATGACTAAAATTGTAATTCCACTGCCCAACTGCGCTCCAATTATGCCACACTGGCCAGGCAAAGGCGAAATTGAATTGGTCTAAGTTATTTTTGCTAGAGCCGTCAGGAGCTGTTCGACCATTGGGTTCTTGGAAAATGTCACCGTCACGTAAGTAAGAATAACCGACATTGACGATATGGCGTTCATCCCTTTTGTACTGCAAATTGAGATAGGCATTATTGAGTGTGCCTGTTTCTGGGTTCCAAGCGCCGGTTGTGTTTGCATACCAGTCTGAATAAATATTATAAGAAAGTGCCGCAGCAATCGGTGAAGTGACTGATGTATCTGAAGTACCATCTGTACGGCGCGCGGTAATATCTAAGCCGTCACATTGGGCGCCTGCGGCGCACAGAGAAACATCTCTGTTTCTAAAATAAAAAATTTGTCCAATACTGGCGCTGATTTTATCCCTACCCGTGTAGGGATCTACAAGCCTCGAAGTTAATGCCAGAGTTAGCTGATTTGCGTCACCGATTCGATCATGGCCACTAAAACGGTTGGTTGCGAACAGTTGGTCGTAATCAAAGGTTTGGATGCCACTGTCAAAGACTGGAATATCATTTTGTTTAACATCTGGTGCATATAAGTAAAATAAACGTGGCTCTAAAGTCTGCGTATATTTGGTTCCGGTGATTGGAAGTTTTACATCACGATCAAAATATAATCCTGTATCAACGTCAATGATAGGTACTGCGTAACCTGGATTAGATGGATTGCCTTGCGCTGGATTATTTAAATCATAAGCAGCAGCAGCGAGTTGCACTTTCGGCGTGAAATAAGCAGCTTGTCCCCACTTCAATGGTAAGCTTAGCGTAGGATCAATGTAAAAACGCGAACCCGTGACAGAGCTTGTGGCTTGGCCTGGATTTTTGTCCATGGTGAAATAAGTGTAACCGGAGTTTACTGCGAAATCGAGGCCGCCCGGTAAATTGTGGTAATTACCATTAGCTGTAATTTCAGGTAAACGAGAGTATGAATTACTGACGGTTGCTTCGTTAAGCGGATGTAACGTTTGGTAGCCTTGTACGTTTGCACCGATGTTCCAATGTTGGCTGGTAAAATCAAGTTGTGCTTGTTGAGTTAATTGGTTGGTTTCGGATGATGCTGCGCTATTACCGAAGTCTTGTGGATAATAATCATCACTTACATGGGCGTAATTTAATGAACCGTTAAAATGTTCGTTAAACTGTGTTTTGTTCTTTACTGCGAAAAAGGTACGGCTGGTGCTCTCATCATCTAAATCACGTAAACTTTGTTGTATAGCGGCACTGCTTGAATTCCGATATCTGTTATTAGAACGCTTTTTAAAATCACTGAATTCTCTGTCGTCGGGTAGCCATGACGCAGAGATTTGTCCTGTGCTCGCGGGTGTGCCTAACATATAACGGAAAATGCCATCTAATTTTGCGCCACGCTTTTGCAAATAATGCGGCGTGAAGGTGGCATCGTAGTTTGGTGCTATATTCCAATAGAAAGGAATGCTGACATCAGCACCAGAATCACTGGAATGTTCGAAAGATGGAAATAAAAAGCCAGTCTTACGTTGATTATTAATTGGGAAGTTGGCATAAGGTGTATAAAATATGGGGAAATCTTTGATATAAAAAAGTGTATTAAATGCTTCACCGCGGCCTGTGTTGCGATTAAGTTTAACTTTTGAAGCTTTGAGTTTCCAATCTGATTTTAGGGGTGGACATGTACTATAGGTGCCGTTTTTGATAATGATGACGCCCGGCTGTTCTTTATAAGCTTGTTGCGCATGTCCCCACCCGCTTAGCCCATAAATGCGATAACGATCTTGGCCTGTTTTTTTATCAGGATAAAAATTTTTGTCCATAACCATGCGGTAAATTGGATCGTCGATGCTCCATGTTTTATTCGCAAGGTTGATATGAGCTTTTGAACCTTTTACTAGGCGTCCTGGCTCACGTAGATAAACATTGCCCACACCATCAATGGTTTGGAACTTGCCAGTTTTAGGGTTGCGATTCAGATAGGCTTTATCGGCTTGTACTTGTCGCTCCGGTTGGGTGACAACGACATTTCCCTGCAATACGGTTTGCCCCTTTTGCGCATACTCAGTTTGATCCGCACGTATATCAATTGGGCTATTGCTGACATTAGCAGCGGGCTTAAAGGGGTAATAAATGACTTTTTCACTGTAGTAACCGCTGCACTGGGCTAATGCGCTTTTTGCCCATTGCCGCCAACCCAAGGTGTCGGCAATGGTTTGCTGGTGTTGGATTTTTGTGGGCTGGGGTTTTGGTTTTTTATTTTTTTTTTTCTTGCGAACTTTGCGCAATTATTGTGTTGGTTGATTTTTTGGGCTTCGTCTCAAGCGTGCTTGAGGTATTATTTGGCTTAGGTGTGGGAGGTGGTGCGCTAGCTACTTTCTTAGTTTGGTTAGGTTTAGGCGCTTGTTTTTTGCTTTGTGCAGAGGCTTGCTTGCTTGCCGTTTGTAAAGAAGTATCGCCGAGCACTTGTTGTTGGCGTTGTTTATTAAGATTACGTTCTTGCGTTAAAGCCAGCGCATAACTTGCTCCTTGGCTTTGGCTTGCATCGCGATTTTGTTTTTGGGCAAAATCATTAATATGCCCCCATGGCTTTTCCTGTAACTCAGGTTGATTAATACGAGGCTTTTTCTTAGTGACTTTTGTTTTGGGTTTTGTGGGCGTTTTGCTTGATGTTGTTTTATTTGATGTTTTGGGGCCCACATTAGGGGACATTTCATCGGCTGCAGATATTGTCATTTTTTCGATGGCTTTTTGTTTGTTTGCAGCAGGTTTTGGCGCTGCTTTGGCAGCACAAACCCAACGGCCACTGCGAGTAACACCCGTACATGACCACATCGAATCGGCACGCGCAGACGACTGTATACTCACTAGGCAAGCGAAAGTAAAACAGACTGTTGTTATTATCTTATGAATCGTCACGATGAGTGTCTTAATGTTTGCTTGTCAGAAAACGCGCTACAATCGCATAGATTGACGGTGCCTGCAAGTATTGTGTTTGTTCAAATTTTGTAATGTATATTGCGCAAGCGAATCAACGAAGAAGTAGGACTTGTCTTTGTGCAAAAGAAATGCATACTTAGCTGCTTCGCGGCAAACTCAAACTGGAAATAGATATCGTGATGATGCAAAGAGAACAAGCTTTAGACACATGGTTGCAGGGTATTTATGCGGGGCAGCCTTATAAGTTACTACCGATGCAAGGAGATGCGAGTTTTCGTCGTTATTTACGTTTGCACAAGGACAAAGAGACGCGTGTGGTTATGGATGCGCCACCAGAAAAAGAAGATAGTCATCCCTATGTCGCTATTGCTCAGACATTTTCCAGTCTAAATCTGCATGTGCCGGAAATTTATGCAGCGGATTTGCAACAAGGGTTTCTTTTGCTCAGTGACTTAGGTGAACGGCTTTACTTGCGTGAATTGAATCAGCAGACAGCGGATAGTTTATATAAAAAAGCATTGCAAAGTTTAATTATTATACAATCATGCCAAAAGGTGGATGATTGGGTGTTGCCGCACTTCGATCAAGCGTTCATTGGACGCGAGTTAAATTTTTTCAAACATTGGTTTTTAGAAAAGTACTTACAGCTTGAGTTAGATGGTGAACAACAAGTGATGCTTACTAAACAGTTTGCCTTGCTTATCGCTAATGCGCAACAACAACCGCAAGTGTGTGTACATCGTGATTATCACTCGCGTAATCTAATGTTACTGGATAATGGTGGCGTTGGCATTTTGGATTTTCAAGATGCCGTGTGGGGGCCGGTGATGTATGATGTTGTGTCATTACTACGGGATTGTTATATTGCATGGCCGCATGAACAAGTTGAAGAATGGTTGAGTTATTATTATTACTTAGCTATCCAGAACGATATTATTACTGATGTAACCTTAGTGCAATTACAGCGTTGGTTTGATGTAATGGGAATACAGCGTCATTTAAAGGCAAGTTTTATTTTTGCAAGAAAATATTTGCGTGATGGCCACAATGGTTTTTTGGCCGATATTCCACGGACGCTAAATTATGTGTTACAAGTTGGGGCTAAGTATCCAGAACTCGATAGCTTCAATGAATTTCTTAGCGCGCATGTTATGCCATGTTTGTGCGACAAAAGTGGTATGGTAAGGACATAATCCAGAATGCAAGCGATGATATTAGCCGCTGGGCGCGGTGCGCGTATGGGTGCGTTAACAGAGCGGGTGCCCAAACCTCTATTAAAAATCAATGGCGAAATGATTATTGTACGTTTGCTTAAGTCTCTCGTTGTAGTGGGGATCAAAGAGATAGTCATTAATACACATCATATGGGTGATAAAATCCGAGCTGCCCTTGGTGATGGTAATCAATATGGAGCGTCAATCCAGTATTCCCAAGAAGCGGATCAGGCGTTAGAGACAGGTGGCGGTATTTTAAAAGCATTGCCACTTTTAGGTGATGATCCTTTTGTGGTTATCAGCGGTGATTTATGGACAGATTATCCTTGGCAAAATTTACCCAAACAACCTCGCGGTTTGGCGCATGTTGTATTAGTTGATAACCCAGAGTTTCATCCCCAAGGTGATTTTGTACTACAGGGAGAAAAAGTGCTGGCAGATGGCGATGAGAAGTTAACTTACGGAAATATAGGCGTTTATCGTAAAGCTCTATTTGCTAATTCTCAACCAGGTAAGTTTCCTGTTGCACCATTGTTACGGCAAGCGATGCAACAAGATCAGGTGACTGGAGAGCATTATCAAGGGAATTGGGTTAATATAGGCACCCCTGAACAGTTGCAAGCGTTAAATACTGCTGATAAAAGTGATTATTAGTAAATTATGAAAATTGGTGACTTATGACAAACTACATCATTGCCCCATCGATTTTATCCGCTGATTTTGCGCGCCTCGGTGCTGAGTCAGAAGCAGTTCTCGATGCCGGCGCCGATATGATCCACTTTGATGTAATGGATAATCATTTTGTGCCGAATTTAACAATAGGACCGTTAGTGTGCCAGGCACTGCGTGATTATGGTATTACTGTGCCCATCGATGTGCATTTGATGATAACGCCGGTGGATGCCATGATTGCCAGTTTTGCTGCGGCAGGCGCCAGTTATATTAGTTTTCACCCTGAAGCGACCGATCATGTGGATCGTAGTTTACAATTAATTCGCGACCATGGCTGTAAAGCGGCATTGGCTTTGAATCCGGCTACCCCCGTACATCACCTAGAACACGTCATGGACAAGCTAGATATGATTTTGTTGATGTCGGTTAATCCCGGTTTTGCTGGCCAAGCATTTATAGTGAATGTTTTACAAAAAATTACTAAAGTGCGGCAAATGATTGATGCAAGCGGTTACGATATTCGTCTCGAAGTAGATGGTGGCGTAAAGTTAAATAATATCGCCCAGATCGCAAACGCTGGCGCTGATACTTTTGTTGCTGGCTCTGCTATTTTTAATAGCGATGATTATCAAGCTACAATAACGGCAATGCGTCAACAATTAACAGCTGCATGCTAAAGGCATACCGTAGTGACGACCCTTAGTGATTATCAAGAACTCGTTAAACAAGGTTATAACCGTATTCCGGTTAGGCGTAATCTATTTGCTGATTTGCATACGCCACTGAGTTGTTATTTAAAAGTGGCGGATGCCCCTTTTTCCTATTTGTTTGAATCGCTGCAAGGTGGTGAAAAATGGGGGCGCTATTCCATCATTGGTTTACCCTGTCGTATGGTAATTAGAGCGAGAGGTAAGCAAGTCACAGTAAGCCAAAATGGCCAACAAGTTTTACAACAAGAGGTTGCTAATCCACTGCAATGGTTGCAGGAATATCAACAACAGTTTAGCGTTGCGGAGTTAGAAGATGCACCGCGATTTAACGGCGGTTTTGTTGGTTATTTTGGTTATGACGCAGTGCGTTATGTTGAACCACGTTTATGGCCGTGTGAGTTGCCTGATTCTTTACAATGTCCTGATATTTTACTGATGGTTTCAGATGAAATTATTTTGTTTGATAATTTCAAAGCGCAAGCAAGTATTATTGTTTATGCGGACCCGAGCCAAGCTGATGCATGGGAAAAAACTCAGCAGCGCGTGGATGCAATCGAAGAAAAACTACAACAGGGTAAAGTGACGGCAACACTCGATATTGTTAATGACTCGCCCATCAGCGAAGATGGTTTACAGTCTAATATTGAATATCCTGAGTATGAAAAAGCGGTGCTGAAAGTCAAAGATTACATCGTTGCAGGTGACGTTATGCAGGTGGTGTTTTCGCGGCGTTTAACAGCGCCTTTTAAAGCACCACCGATTAACTTATATCGTGCATTACGTTATTTGAATCCATCACCTTACCTGTATTACTTAAATCTGGGTGATTTTCACATCGTAGGCTCATCGCCTGAAGTTTTAGTGCGGCTTGAAGAAGATACTGTTACTGTGAGACCACTGGCAGGTACACGCCGGCGTGGTAAAACCGAAGCAGAAGATTTAGCTTTGGAAAAAGATCTTTTGGATGATCCCAAAGAAGTTGCTGAACACTTAATGTTAATAGATTTAGGGCGCAATGATGTTGGCCGTATTGCCCAAACTCATAGCGTTGAAGTGACGGAACAAATGAAAGTGGAGCGCTATTCACATGTTATGCATATTAGCTCAAATGTTATTGGTAAGCTTAAGCCAGAGCTAAATGCACTGGATGTGTTGAGTTCCGTATTACCTGCAGGGACTCTAAGTGGTGCGTCAAAAGTGCGAGCGATGGAAGTGATCGATGAGATTGAAACCGTCAAGCGCGGAATCTATGGTGGCGCTGTGGGTTATATTGCTTGGAATGGACAAATGGATGTTGCTATTGCGATTCGCACGGCAGTTATTAAGGATGGACAAATTGTGATTCAGACGGGCAGTGGTTTAGTGGCAGACTCAAATCCCAAAGCTGAATGGGAAGAAACCGTTAATAAAGCGCGCGCACTATTTCGCGCCGCAACAATGGCTGAAGAAGGGTTGTGATAGCATGCTATTAATGATCGATAATTATGATTCCTTTACCTACAATTTAGTCCAATATCTTGGTGAGCTAGGCGCAGGTGTGACGGTTTATCGTAATGATCAGATTACTTTAGAAGAAATACAACAGTTAAAACCGCAACAATTAGTCATCTCGCCTGGGCCATGTACGCCTAATGAAGCTGGTATATCAATGGCTGCGATAGAACATTTTGCGGGTAAGTTGCCGATACTGGGTGTTTGTTTAGGTCATCAAAGTATGGTGCAAGTATTTGGTGGCAATATCGTGCATGCCAAACAAATTATGCATGGTAAAACTTCACAAATTTACCACAATAACCAAGGTGTTTTTGCCAACTTACCTAACCCATTTACGGCGACACGTTATCATTCCTTAGTTGCTGAGCAAGCTACTTTACCGGATTGTTTCGAAATAACTGCTTGGACGGTAGATGATAATGGAGAGCTGGATGAAATCATGGGCGTACGCCATCGCGAGTATGTGCTAGAGGGTGTACAATTTCATCCTGAATCAATTTTGACAGTGATGGGGCATGATTTGTTGAGTAATTTCTTGCAAATGTCAGTTTAGGCGATGGATTTAGCAAATACTCTCCAACATATACAACAAGGCTACGATCTCAACGCGGCTGAAATGACGGCAGCGATGAAATCCATTATGTCTGGACGTGCCGAACAAAATGCTATTCAAGCTTTCTTGTTAGCGCTGCGTGCTAAGGGTGAAACCATTACTGAAATTGTTGCTGCTGCAAAAGTTATGCGGCATTTAGCAACACCAATTCCTGTTACTACGAGTCCACTAGTGGATATTGTCGGTACCGGCGGTGACGGGGCCAATATTTTTAATGTATCTACGGCAAGCGCCATTGTCGTTGCCGCTGCGGGTGGTAGCGTTGCGAAACATGGAAATCGCTCAGTATCAAGCAAAAGTGGTAGCGCCGATGTGATTGAAGCAGCAGGGGTTGAGTTAAATCTAACGCCGCAACAAGTCGCTCAATGTGTTGATGAGTTGGGGATAGGATTTTTATTTGCACCACACCATCATAGTGCGATGAAGCATGCAATTGCGGCGCGTAAAGCAATAGGCGTGCGCAGTATTTTTAACTTATTAGGGCCATTAACCAATCCAGCAGGCGCAACACGTTTACTGCTTGGCGTATACGCTAAAAAATGGTTGCTGCCAATAGCGAATGCACTGGGTGAATTGGGTGTAGAGCGTGCCTTAGTAGTGCACTCGCGTGATGGCTTAGATGAAATCAGTATTGCCGCGGTAACTGATATCGCCGAATTAAATAATGGCAACGTTGCAGAATATAGCTTGGATCCTGTTGAATTTGATTTATATCATGCTGATCTACAAACCCTTGTGGTGAATAATCCGCAACAAAGCCTCGAGTTGATTCAAGCAGTTTTTTGCAAACAAACAGGCCCAGCGCGTGATATGGTGGTATTTAATGCTGGTGCTGCAATTTATGTTACAGGGATTGTCGATTCTATTACGCAAGGCGTCGCGTGTGCACAAGCAGTAATTGATAGTAGTAAGGCGGAACAGAAGCTTACGCAATTGGTGCAGCTCAGCCAACAGTTAGGGAAATAAGATGTCAACAAAAACCGATGTGTTACAAAAAATTGTACGCCATAAACAATTAGAGATTAAGCAGCGCAGTGAACGTGACCCCTTTGACGTATTGCAAGCACGTGTTGCAGATATGTCGCCTTGTCGAGGCTTCATTGAGTCGCTGCAAACAAGCATTGTGGCTGGCAAAGATGCAGTAATTGCTGAAATAAAAAAAGCTTCGCCCAGTAAAGGCGTCATTCGTGGGGACTTTCAGCCAGTTGAAATCGCTCAGAGTTACCAACGCGGAGGCGCCACTTGTTTGTCAGTATTAACTGATGAAGAATTTTTTCAAGGGCATGATGATTATTTACAGCAAGTTCGCGAGGTTGTTACTCTGCCAATCTTACGTAAAGATTTTATTTTAACCCCCTATCAAGTTTATGAAACGCGTAGCCTGGGAGCAGATTGCTTATTATTGATCACTGCTATTCTTGATGACCAACAGTTGGCCGAGCTATATCATTTGGCAAGTGAACTTGGTTTAGATGTATTGCTAGAGGCACATAATGAGGAAGAGCTGCAGCGCGCCCTCACTTTACAACCTAGAATGATAGGTATCAATAATCGTGATCTAAAGACATTTACCACTTCAATTGATACCACAATAAAATTGCGTAAGCAGGTCCCAGAAGATTGTATCGTGATTACTGAAAGCGGTATTCAACGCAAAGCCGACGTTAAACATTTACGTGAATATGATATTCATGCTTTTTTAGTGGGCGAAGGTCTTATGAAAGCCGAAGATCCTGGCCAGCAATTGCGTGAATTGTTTATAGTTGGCTGAGCTAATGCATCATATTCATGCATGCTAAAGGCCTTACCTGCCCTACTAAATGTTATACACCATAACTCCCATTTGTAGCAAGCTCACCACTAATTTAGTCGCTAGTATGAATGTTTTTATAATTAGTAAGTTAGAGCCAGCCGGGGTCTAACTAGGCTGGTATTTGTGAATAAGAACGCATTTTTATGTTCTTTGAGTCGAAATATAGGTGTTGGACAATAACCTGGATTAAGTTAGATAGTCGTTTTATTCTCTTATATTTTAATTTTCATCGAGATATCATTAAAAAGTTAGAACCACATCGAATGCGATATCTTCCCAATAAGCAATTGCTTCCGGAAATTAAGCAAAGTAATTCTCTTAGCAAATTGAAAAACAAAATTGATCGAATACAGTTAGGCTATAATGGTGAAAAAATAGAATTAACGCGCCGCGAAATAGAGGTGTTGAAATTGTTATTACAAGGCTATACGGTCAAACAATCTGCGACATTTATTTGCAGGTCACCAAGAACAGTAGAAAACATACTTGCTCAGATTAAAGCAAAATTCAAATGCCACTATAAGTCTGAGTTGGTCAGTATTCTCGAAAAATTAAATTTTTATGAAAAATTGCAGTATCTGTAGCACCTAATAATTCGTTAGTTTTTTATCAATTACTTTATTTTGCTTTAAACGTACGTACTTCATCACCTGTACCCAATAAGAGTAAATCAGCAGGACGATTGGCGAAGAGACCATTAGTGACGACGCCAACGATATTATTAAGGTTTTGCTCGAGTTTAAGTGGCTCCATGATTTTCAAATTATGAATGTCGATGATGATGTTGCCATTATCGGTGACAAAGCCGTCACGATAAATGGGGTCTCCGCCCATGACAACGATTTGACGCGCAACGTAGCTGCGCGCCATAGGGATAACTTCAACAGGAATCGGGAAGTTGCCCATGACATCGACTTGCTTACTATCATCAGCAATGCAAATAAATTTTCTGGCGACTGCGGCAATAATTTTTTCACGCGTCAAAGCACCACCACCACCTTTTACCATGTGTAGGTACTTATTAATTTCATCGGCGCCATCGACATACACAGGTACATTGTCAACGGTGTTTAAGTCAAATACACGAATGCCGTGGGCTTTGAGCTTTTGTTCAGTTTCTTTTGAACTAGCAACAGTGCCTTCGATACGGTGTTTCATACTTGCTAGCGCGTCGATGAAATAGCTTGCGGTTGAACCGGTGCCTACACCAACGACCATATCATCATCGATGTATTGCAATGCGGCTTCTGCTGCGGCTTTTTTGCGTGATTCTTTATCCATTTGTTTATCCTTTTACGGCAGAGCAGGGCGTTGTAAACACGTTAACATATCTTGTATATCATACAGGAAACTTGTCAAATGCACGATAGCTTTGGTCGGTGTGTTTTCCAACTGTTGGCTTTCTTGTTCAATAGCTCTAAGCAATTCATTAGTTGTGTCATATAGGGCATCGATTTTGGGAAAGTCACTGCGTGTTTCAACCGCTGTTGCGATTTTATGTAATACGTCGCTTATTTCGGCTACGATTTCTTTAACTTTGACGTCAAAACAAGTTTTACAGGATTCTTGACAGTGAAATTCTGCGTAACTCGCCATAAACGTTAATAATTCGAGTAAGCGTTCTTCCATGAGTAATAGTTGATAGAGAGAGTAATTATCGGTTTTTCTCCACATGTTTTCGAATTTGTGCTGGCTGAGGTAAGTACGGTTTTCTTGCAAGGTTTGAATAAGAGGTTGTTTTAGTAATTCTATATTGTCATCTTGAGACTGGTTTTCAGTGACTAAATAATAAGTTGCGATTGCTTGGAAATAACAATCAGTTGCGCGCAATCCATTCGCGATACTGTTGCGTAGTGCACGTCCTGCACGGTTTGGAAAAACAAACAGAGAGACTAACACGCCGATTGAAATGCCAATGCAAGTATCGGCGAGTCGGACGGCAATAAAATTGCTGGTTGTATTTGTTGATCCCATAGCAGTGATGATAAGTAATTCTAAGCCAACAAGTACGCTAATTGTTACAAAAAAAGCGATCGCTGTATAGCGCCAAAGTGGAATTGCGAATTGTAGAAAGAGACAAATAAGAAAGAGATAACTTAAAATAATTACATTCGTTGTTACGTAATGAAAAAGTAAAACTGAGAAAACGGCACCTAAAAAAGTGCCCAAGATACGTTGCCCCGCGCGTTTTATCGAAGAGCCGATGTTTGCTTGCATTACCACAAGCACAGTCACTAATACCCAATACCCATTTTTTATACCAAAAAATTGATATGCCAAAACTGCAAGCGCCGCTGCTATTGCAGCCTGTAGGGCAAGACGCACTTCGGCGATAGCAATATAATGACTTATAGTTTGCCAAGTGGAACATTTTTGTTGATTGTCTGTCTTCATATCTTTAACCGTTGCAAACGCTGCATATGGCGAATAACACGAACAATTTCTTTATTAAATGAAATGGTTATTGAGTGGTAACGTGATAATTCAACGATATCGATGGCCGTTAGTTGGCTTTGGATTTGCTCAATATAAGTGAGAATTGATTCGGCAAACTCGAGAACCGAATGTTTGATTGTAAATACATGTATCAAAGCATGCTGGTCTGTAAGACGCTCACTAATCGCATGAAAGGTTCTATTGTATATCCTAGAAATAGCGTTGACTTCATCGTTATGTGTTTCACGGAAAGCTCTAACAGCGGGTTTTTTCGTCATACGATGAAATGACAAAATTAACTCGAATAGGCGTGTCATGGTGTTACACAAAGCCAAATAGGTGACGGTGATTTCCGCATTGTGGACATTATTGGCGAGAGATTCTTGAGCCTGACGTGCTTCCAGTAATGATGAGACGGTTTTGCTACGTAAATTATACTGGCGGTAAAGTAAATTAGGTTGGTCTTTTAGAGGGATATTAATGCTGGCGTATAAAATACGCAGGTTATTGGTGACAGCGGCTAGATTTTTTCTTTGTTGTGCCAGCAAATTTTGTGGCCAAAATACTAAAGCAAAGACTAGGACGATAATAGTAGCTAATAAAATAAAAAGACCGCGTTGTAGCGCATCACTGATGGAACCGCTGGTTGGCATACCTGCAGCAACTAAGATAAGCATTAAAATCCAAAAACGGATACGAGTGAAATAAGGATTGTGTAATCGAAAAATAAAAAAGCCAAATACAACAACAAACACAAATACTAACACGACATAGATATGCTGGTTTATCAGTGTCGCAATGGTGGCACCAATAGCAGCAAACAAACCAGAGTATATGATTAGTTTACATTTAGTTTTGCGATCGACATCCAAATTCACCTGTGATAAAAACCAGGTCGCAATAATCAACCAAATGCCCTGTACTGTTCCACCTAACCAAACGAAAAGCAATATTGCACAGATAACAGCAAGTGTTGTGCGCGCAGCATTTTGCAATTGATAATGGTTGATATCAAGAGAGGAGAGCTTTTCATCGATTAGTTTTGTTAAGTTCATGCCTGCGTATTACCAGATTCACGAATAGCTAAATGGTAACCGACTTGTCCGGCTACTTTGCTGCGTATAATACGCCAATTTTCGGGTATGGGTAAGTCTGTTAATTCTTTTTCTGCTTCAATGTAAATATAAGCAGGGCTGCTTAACCATTGTTGTTGTTCTAGCTGCAAACAGATGGTTTTTAATAATGTTTTGCGGTAAGGAGGATCGAGAAAAACAATATCAAATGTAGTTTTTCCCAGTTGTGAGTGGCGTAATAATTCCTTTAAGCGAGGGAAATCCTGTGGGATTTTTAAATTGAAGATGCCGAGTTTGTCTTGGCTACCTAAAATGGTCGCATTGGTGTGCAAGTTCTGACAGATACTAACGTCATTATCAATCATTATAACTTCGGCTGCTCCACGTGATAATGCTTCAAAGCCTAGGGCGCCGCTACCTGCAAATAAATCGAGACAGTGACTATCCTGTATAATCGGTGCTAACCAATTAAATAAAGTTTCGCGAATACGATCGGGAGTTGGGCGCAGCCCAGGCAGAGCCGGAAATTTCAACTTCCGGCCACGCCATTGCCCCGCAATAATGCGTAGTTGTTGATTGTTATTAGACTGCTTTGCCATTGCCTACCGCAATGGTAACAAGTTTATTGGTATCTATAACTTTCTTAAATGCGTTTTTGATTTGTGGAATACTTACAGCATTAACGTTGTCTCGATATGTGTCGAGATAGTTAAGTGGTAGTTGATAAAAGCCAATTTTTAAGACTTGATTTGCAATGGTGTTATTGCTACTTAAGCGCAAGGGAAAGCTCCCGATGATACTCTTTTTCGCAGCAACAAGTTCAGCATTAGTTGGACCCTTGGCAACGAAGTCGTCTAGCATCTTTGTCGTTAATTTTAAGGCAAAAGGTGCTTGTTGGTTGCGCGTTTGTAATGAAATTAAAAATGGCCCGTCATAGCGCAATGGTAAGAAGTAGCTATAGACACTGTAAGATAGGCCATGTTGACCGCGTACTTGCTTAAACAAACGCGATAAAAATACGCTGCCGCCAAAGATTTGATTACCGATAAATAGAGGGAAGTAATTGGGATCATTGGGTTTAATGCCAACTTGCCCAATTCTAATTTGCGTTTGCGTGGAAGGGAACTTAATCGCTTCCTTAACTGCCTGGGCCAATGGTTTTGCATCCGCTAAATCAGCTGCGGCCGTACCAGTCGGTAAGTTCTGCAAGATTTGATTAGCAATTTTCTCTGCTTGTTTGCGATTGACATTACCCACAATGACCATCGTCGCATTATTACCGACATAGTATTTTTTATAAAATGCCTTTACATCACTCAGTGAAATTGCTTTTACAGATTTTTTGGTGCCAACAACGGGGTGGCCGTAAGGTTGTTTGCCATAGACGGCGGCAAAAAATGCTTTGTTAGCCACGTCTGGCGCCAATTGCTCAGATTGGCTGATAGCGCTAAGGGTTTGCTCTTGCAGGCGCCTAAATGCCTTGCTTGGAAAACTTGGTTGTGCCAACACAGCAGTAAAGGTGCTGAGGGCTGGTTTGAGCATTTCTGGCGAGGAGAGGCTGCGCAGAGACAAGGTACTCATATCAAGTCCGGCACTACCAGAAAAAGCAGCGCCGAGGCTATCAAATTTATCTGCGATTTGATCGGCGCTCATGTTTGGAGTGCCTTCACCGAGCATATCGTTGGTTAAGTTAGCTAGGCCTGGTTGGCGGCCATCATAGGCTGAACCGGCACGGAAGGCGACACGTATATCGATGATGGGTAAGCTTTTAGTTTGCACATAATAAATGTTTGCACCGTTAAACATTTTCCAGTGTTGTAGGTGTAATATCGACTCTGTTTGCTCGCTGGCTTGGCTGGAAGTAAACATGGCTAGTAATGTGACAGCCATGCCTATGATTAATAACAGGCTTAAAGTAAAAGTAGGCTTACGGCGTATTAGTTTAACCATGTTGTTCTTCCTTGTTGTTTTGGACGTCTTTTTGTTTGCTAATGGTTTGAGGAGTTAACACGGCAATAGTTAAACGTGAGGGCACGAGATACTTACGCGCAACCTCTTGTATTTGCTGTGGTGTGACTTGTTGTAGCTGAGTAATATCCTTATTGATTGTTTGCCATGGTAAGCCGATGCTGACTAAGTTCCCAAGTTGTATTCCTGTATATACCATTGAATCTTGTGAATAGATTTTATCGGCGATAACTTGCGCTTTGATGCGCTGTAATTCTTCTTTAGTGACCAGGGACGTTTGCAGTTTTTTAATCGCGGCATTGAAGGCTTTACGCAGCTCTTTGGTTGTGTGGCCAGGTGCTGGTGTGCCACTGATCACAAATAAGCTACTAAACAGGGTATAAGGTTGGTAATCGGCGTCTGCTTCACTCGCGATTTCTTTCCCACGAACAAGGTTGCGTTGTAAACGCGAGCTTGCACTGCCACCGAGTACACCAGAGGCGACGGCTAATGCGTAAGGCACCCATTCTTGCTTGGCAGTTTTTATCGATGGCACATTATATCCCATTAAAATGAAAGGAACCTTTGCCGGTGTATTTACATTAACCGTGCGGGTACCTAATGGTGGGGGTTCGTGTTGCGGCTTTAGCGTTGGAATTGATTGAGAAGGTTTAATCTTGCCGAAATATTTTTTTGCAAGTTTGTAAACATTGTTAGGCTGCACATCACCGACAACGACAATGGTTGCGTTATTTGGAGCGTACCAGGTTTTATACCATTTTTGCGCATCACTCAGTTTTAAGTTATTGAGATCATTCATCCAACCGACGACAGGGTGGTGGTAGGGACTGGCCAAATGAGCGTTGGCATTAAAACGTTCTTGGGTGAGTGCTTGTGGATTGTCATTGGTACGCATGCGCCGCTCTTCACGCACAACTTTTATTTCTTTATCAAATTCTTTTTGAGTGATGTTGAGATTTTGCATCCGGTCTGCTTCTAGGTCGAAGGCGAGAGGCAGTTTATCTGCGGACATTTGCTCAAAATAGAAGGTAAAGTCTTGGCTAGTTGCTGCGTTTTGTTTACCTCCATTTTCGGCAACAATGCGCGTGAGTGAATCACTCGGGTATTTTTTGGTGCCATCGAACATGAGGTGCTCAAGCAAGTGCGATAGTCCGCTAATGCCGTTGGTTTCATGAGCAGAACCCACCTTGTACCAAATTTGAACGGCTACAACGGGGGCGCGGTTGTCTTCTACAACCAAGA
The DNA here is from genome assembly GCA_021773335.1 of Gammaproteobacteria bacterium. GTDB lineage: Bacteria > Pseudomonadota > Gammaproteobacteria > JAJFKG01 > JAJFKG01 > JAJFKG01. The sequence continues at coordinate 100,659 of JAJFKG010000016.1, read as the reverse complement.
GTTTCAATCCGTTAGCGAGGCGATAGTCTTTGGCTTGTACATTCGTGCTCACATTGGCACTTGCAGGTATGGTCCAAGTCCAAGCAAGTAGTGCAAAGAGTAGAGTAGCAAGGTAACGCATAGTAACTCCTAGTGTTAAACCGAATACTTTTGTTCTTAATTTGGCCCAAAAGGTAAAAATTTATCCTAATGGCGTAGAATAAAAAAACGGTGCTAGAATAATGCATTTTGTGACGCGAGTCATCCGCGCACAATCGAATCATGAAGAGAATGGTGAAAATGCTTAAGTTTAGAAAGCGTAAGAAATCCGCGAAAAAAAATACTGATAAGGATGCGCCACAATCCAAACCAGAACCCACCCAAGAGTCCGCTCAAGGACCCACTGAAGAATCTGCCCAAGAACAGCTTACACAAAAAGCTGCGAGTATCAGTCAAGAAGATAGCCCGAGGGTTGCAAAAGAAGATAATACAAGTACGTCAGCAGAGCTTGAAAAGAAGGCCGGTTTTTTGCGTCGCTTGCGTACTGGCTTAGGTCGTACACGTAGTAACCTCAGTGAAGGCGTTACCAATTTAGTACTGGGGCGTAAAGAAATCGATGAAGAGCTCTTAGAAGAGATTGAAGAACAATTGCTGTTGGCTGACGTTGGTGTCGATGCTAGTCAAGAAATCATTGACGATTTAACAATGAGGGTTAAACGTAAAGAGTTGAATGATGCACAAGCCTTGCTACAAGCTTTGTGTGATAATTTAACAGCAATGCTAGCTAAGGTGAGTGTACCACTGCAAGTTGACGCGTCGAATAAACCTTATGTGATATTGATGGTCGGTGTTAATGGCAATGGTAAAACTACCACAATTGGTAAATTAGCTAAACACTTACAGGCACAGGGCAAACAAATCATGCTGGCGGCGGGTGACACGTTTCGTGCTGCAGCGATTGAACAATTACAGGTTTGGGGTGAGCGCAATCAAATTCCGGTGGTTGCACAAAAAACTGGTTCTGATAGTGCATCTGTTCTATATGATGCTTTGCAATCGGCAAAAGCACGAGAAGTGGATGTTTTAATTGCTGATACCGCAGGGCGTTTACATACGCAATCAAATTTAATGGAAGAATTAAAAAAGATTAAGCGTGTTATGGCTAAATTAGATGGTGATGCGCCGCATGAAATCATGCTAGTGTTAGATGCAGCAACTGGGCAAAATGCGTTAAACCAGGCGCAGCAATTTCATGATGCAGTTGGAGTGACAGGCCTGACCCTTACTAAACTTGATGGTACCGCAAAAGGTGGAATCATTTTCGCTTTGGCAAACAGCATGGAAATCCCTATCCGTTTTATTGGGATAGGGGAAGGAATAGAAGACTTGCGTCCCTTTAGTGCGCGTGATTTTGTGGAAGCTTTGTTTTCTGAAAACGATACGGAAGTAACTATTCAGCAAAATTGCTGAATAGTTACTCCTGGTTTTTGGAGTGTTTGCAGGGTAACAGTAACTTTGGTGAGCAGTTACATACGGAATAAAATAAACTATGATAGATTTCGATAATGTATCGATGCGCTATGATCCCAATCATACGGCTTTGAGTAATTTAACGTTTCACATGGCGAAAGGCGAAATGGCCTTTTTGACCGGCCACTCTGGCGCAGGTAAAAGTACTCTACTAAAGTTGGCTGCATTATTAGAGCGGCCGACAAACGGTAAGATAGTCGTTAATGGTTGTAATTATAAACGTGTCTCAAGACGTAAAATCCCTTATATACGCCGCAATATTGGACTTATTTTCCAAAATCCACATTTGCTACCGGAGTTAACAGTGTTTGACAATGTTGCTTTGCCGCTAGTGATCCATGGATTTAGCCACCAAGAGATACAAAAGCGCGTACGTGCAGCCTTGGATAAGGTAAGCTTGGGTAACAAAGAGCGTTGCTACCCTAAGGGTTTATCCGGTGGTGAGCAGCAACGAGTTGGGATCGCGCGTGCTGTTGTCAATCGCCCAGCGTTGTTATTGGCAGATGAGCCTACCGGTAATTTAGATCCTGACCTGTCAGCGGAAATTATGAATCTATTCCAAGAATTTAACGAAGTAGGAGTAACGGTGCTAGTGGCAAGCCATGATTTACCGCTGATTGCAAGCATGCGCCATCGCATCATTACCTTGAAACAAGGGCGTTTATTTGACGCAGGTGCGCAACTGCAATGGCAGGCTAATCACGTGCAAGAAGAGGGAGTGCTAGTATGAGTTTATCGGATCGCTGGCATAAATTACTTGAGCGTCATGCGCATGCAAGTGTCTCTAGTCTTGGGCGCCTATGGCGTACGCCTTTTGCAACCATGTTAACACTTCTGGTGATTGGGGTAGCGTTAGCTCTGCCTGCATGTCTTTATGTTTTGCTAGGTAATGTGCAATCGTTTGGACAAGGTTGGGACAAGGGTGCACAAATATCACTATTTTTGAAAGTATCAGTTAGCCAAGCTACTGCACAAGATTTGGCATCACAGTTAAAACAGCGTGATGACGTTGCTAATGTTACATACATTTCACCACAAGATGGTTTGAAGAAGTTTCAAGCGCAAACGGGTATTGGTGATATTGTTGAAGATTTACATTCAAATCCATTGCCTGCAGTACTAGAAGTGCAGCCAACGCTTAGCGTGCAGACACCCAAATCAATTGAGGCACTATTAACGGACTTAAAGCGCCTGCCACAGGTTGATATTGCTGAGTTAGATATGCAATGGCTAAAGCGACTATACACGATTATTGAAGTAATTAGGCGCGGAGTGTGGGCGCTAGCAGCTTTATTGGGTTTGGCTGTGCTATTAGTGATTGGTAATACGATTAGATTATCGACGCAAAACCGTCGTCAGGAAATCGAAATCATTAAATTGATCGGTGCAACAAATAGCTTTATTCGTCGGCCATTTTTGTACTCGGGCATGTATTATGGTCTATTTGGGGCAATTATTGCGTGGATACTCGTTAGTATTACCATCAGTTGGCTTAATGTACCGGTGGTCCAGTTGGCAAAGCTTTATAGCAGTCAATTTTCCTTGCATGGTTTGGGTTTTTTGGGTGGCGTTAAGCTTGCTTGTGTAGGCATTGTTCTCGGATTTTTTGGTTCATGGTTTTCAGTGAATCGACATCTGCGTGCTAACGAATTGTAGCGTAGATTATTTGCTCCGCTGTTGGCATATATGTGCATGTAATGCTTCAAGTGGGTGACGCGGTGTAAAGCCAGCGAAGCGTTTTACTTGTTCGCGACAAGAAAATCCTGTTACTAAAAAATTTTCTTTTTCATATTTATCGCTGCCAATATGTTGCTGCCATGTTTGTTTAAATATTTTTTGTGATAACGCATAGTGTTCTGATTCATGGCCATAACTACCCGCCATACCGCAGCATCCACTCGTGATAGGAATTAGATTGAGATTAAAGGCATGAAATATATTTACCCACAGTGTTTGTGCCTGTGGCAAAAGTGAATTTTCACTGCAATGCGTGAGTAAAAAATAGCTTGGGCTATGATTTTTTTGCTGATTTGCGGTGAATATCCCGCCCTTTATTAAGTTGTTTAGCTGCGTTGCTAACCATTCTTGTACTAACATAACCACAAACTGATTATTAGATTCTGGTAGATCACAGCGATATTCGTCACGATAGGTAAGAGTAATGCTTGGGTCGATACCAATAATCGGAATTTCACAGCTCGCTAGTCGCTTTAGCAATTGACTATTCTTGCGTGCGTAACGGCGAAATTTACGTAATCGCCCGGCGGCATGAAAGGCCTTGCCATTTATGTAGAGAGGGGCAATGTGAACTTGATAGCCTAATTCAGATAATAATTCATGCGTACAGATAAGCAAACGACTGTCGTAGTGGCTGGTGAGCCAATCTTGCAGGACAATGACTGATTTTGGTTGCTCGTTTTGGTGTAAATGACGTTTACGTAATAGCTCAGAAATTTTGGTTGGTTTAATGTCTGCTTGTTGTTGCAATTGCTTGAGACCTGGATAACTTGGCAGCGGTAAATCGACGAGGTGGAGGTATCGATACGCAATCTGTTTTACAAAGTTGAGAGTGAGTAGTCGGCGACTTAATTTAGGGAATTTGCTCATAAAAAAGCTGGTTTGCTCACTATAAGCAATCAAATGACTACGCAAGCTCCGGGGATAGCGAGAATGGTATAGGGCAAGAAATTTACTCTTAAATTCCGGTACATTAATTTGTACCGGACAGTCACTTGCACAGGCTTTGCAACCCAAGCAACCAGAGAATGCTTCGTGGACTTGATGAGAAAAATCATCGTTAGCGTGATTTCTACGAAAATAATTAGCGAATTTTATGCAAGCGTGTTGTAGCCGCGCAATAATATTTACATGTTTTACCGAATAATTTTGTACTGAGAGTTGGCGCAACCACTCCCTGGTTAAAGCTGCGCGACCTTTCGGCGAATGCCGGTGATCACGCGTTGCTTTATAGCTAGGGCAAATAGTCTGCTGAGTTTGATAATTAAAACAGACCCCATTACCATTACAAGCTATAGCATTAGCGTAGTGCCTTGCTAGTCCTGGTAAGATTTGTCGGTCTAAATGTCCGCGCTTAGGGCCATTAATACTTGCCAGTTTTGTGTTACTTGTTAACGATGTGGCAACTTTACCTGGATTGAGTTGATTATAGGGGTCGAACAGCGTTTTGATCTTTTGTAATTCGCCATACAGCACCTTACCGAAGAAATCAGGATTGTATTCACTGCGAAATCCTTTGCCGTGCTCTCCCCACATTAGGCCATTATAGTGCTTTACCAACGCAACAACGCGCTCGGTAATTTCTTGTAAGATAATTTCATCTTTTGGATTACGCATATCGAGTGCGGGTCTAATGTGTAAGCAGCCGACGTCCATGTGCCCAAAAATACCATAGCGTAGGTCATATTCGTCGAGTATGGTTTTGATGTCGGTAACATAGTTGGCTAGATCCTGAGGGTTAACTACAGTATCTTCGATCCCAGAGATCGGTTTGCGGTTACCTTTTGTTTTTCCAAGTAAACCAACACTTTTTTTGCGTAGCGTCCACAGTAATTCACTCTCATAGTCATTTTTAGCAACGTAATAAGACAAGGTGATATTATCTGATTCAGCGTTTTGGTGGTTTTCAAGTTGTTGGCAAAAATCTTTAACGATCTTGTGTAGCTGTAACTCATTATTACTACAAAATTCAACTAGCGTTAGCGCGGCATTATTGTCATTAGCTGTGCTTGCTGGCATAAATTCGTTGATTAGCTGGAAGCTGAGATCAGTTTTTGCTAAATCGTAAACAACTTCATCCATGCTTTCGATAGCTAATGGTTGCGCTTTAATAATTTCCTTTGCGTGTTCCAGTGCACAATTGAAGTTTGGATAAGTGATGGCAATCAGTTTTTTATATGCAGGGATAGGGGTTAACTTCAATTTTGCAGCAGTGACAATGGCAAGGGTACCTTCTGAGCCGGCAATTAAATTGCTGAGGTTCAAACTATCGCGTTCTTGATTGTACAACTCACTCAAATTATAGCCCGTCATATTACGAGTTAGCTTGGGGAATTGCTTTTGTATGCTGGACTTGTGCTCATTTACCGTCATATAAATTTGTTGGTAAATTTCGATGACGCGGTCATTATCTAATCCTAATTCTTGGCGTAAGCGCGCTGAAATTGGTTTGGTGCGTTTTTTGGGGCGTGGGATCATGCTGGCAGAAATTTCACGCGTACGTATGATTGCGCCATCATTTAAGATGCACGTGAGTTCCTTGATATGATCGTGCGTGCGTCCGTAAATACACGAGCCTTTACCACAAGCATCGGTATTTATCATGCCGCCAATGGTTGCGCGGTTGCTGGTGGATATTGTGAGTGGTACAAATACGCCGTAGGGTTTTAGGTATTCATTGAGTTGATCCAATACGACACCGGGCTCGACACTTACCCAACTCGCCTCTAAGTCTAATTCAAGGATGTGATTCATATAGCGGGTAAAATCGATAATAATCCCAGTTGTTAATGATTGACCATTAGTGCCAGTACCAGCGCCTCTTGCGGTAATCGTGATAGTTTGAAATTGTGATTGCTGAACCAATTGCATCACCAGCACTACGTCACTATGTTGATGTGGATAGATGACCGCCTGAGGTAAAAGTTGGTAGACGCTGTTGTCGGTCGCGGTGACTAAGCGAGTTGCGTAGTCACTGCAGATATCCCCAGAAAAACCCGCATCTCGCAATTTATGGATGAAGTCATTAAAGTTGTCTTTGGGTAGATCAAGTTGCGATAGGCTGGGGATCATGGACTTTCCTTGTCTGCTCTTGTTGTGGCTAAGCTAACGACCTTGGAGAGTGTAGCATTTATGGTGCCCATTCGGGACCCTCAATCAATGAGTTAGAGGCGAGGGTTTCAAGCACAAATGAGCGATGACTATATGCTCAGGAGGTTTTTTCTAATTTATTGAAAGTAAATGATTTTTAGGGAATTTGATTTTTCAGCAAAATTAGCACTCTAAGGCAAAGAGTGCTAAAATATGCGGGTAACTTGTTCTTACTGAATGAAAAAGGTGATTTTAATGGGAACCAACTTACAGACGATTAACCACAGTTTCGACATGGTAGCAGCGCCAGTTGGTAGCTTGGATGCGTATATTCAACGCGTTAATCAAGTGCCAATGTTGAGTGCTGAAGAAGAGTATGAACTGGCGGCTCGCTATCATCAATTTAATGATCTACAAGCTGCCCGTCAGCTGGTTTTGGCACATTTGCGTTTCGTGGTTAAAGTCGCGCGTGGTTATGCCGGTTATGGTTTAGCGTTGGCAGATTTAATTCAAGAAGGCACGGTTGGATTAATGAAGGCGGTGAAGCGTTTTGATCCCAATGTTGGCGTGCGCTTAGTGTCATTTGCCGTACATTGGATCAAAGCTGAGATGCATGAATTTATTATCCGTAATTGGCGTATCGTTAAAGTTGCGACGACAAAAGCGCAGCGCAAGCTATTTTTCAATCTGCGTAAATCCAAAAAACGTCTGGGTTGGTTTAGCCAAGCAGAAGTTGAAGAGGTTGCTAATGAGTTAGGTGTAAGCACCAAAGAAGTGTTAACCATGGAGGCACGCTTGAATGCCTATGATGCAGCCTTTGATGGACCTGCACCGGAAGACAATAGCAACGTGACCTTTGCCCCAGCGCATTATCTTGAAGATCAGAGTGCTAATCCAGCATTGCAGGTGGAGTTAGAAAATACTTCCAACGACGGTCAACATAACTTGCACGCAGCATTGCAAACCTTGGATGCGCGTAGCCAAGATATCTTACAGCAGCGCTGGTTAAGTGAGAAAAAAGTGACGTTACATGATCTTGCGGCAAAATATAAGGTCTCGGCAGAGCGTATTCGTCAACTCGAAGCAAATGCGATGAAAAAACTCAAAGCCGTTATTGCCGACTAATACGAATATTCTCTGGTAAATCTTCAAAGTTAGAACGAAATGGGTTGATGTCAAGTCCGCCTCGGCGTGTATAGCGCGCATATACTGTTAGTTTTTCAGGTTGGCAGTATTGCATAATATCCATGAAGATACGTTCTACGCACTGTTCATGAAACTCATTATGATTACGGAAAGAAATAATATATTTTAACAAACCTTCGTGGTCAATCTTTGGGCCGTGATAATGAATTTGTACGCTGCCCCAATCGGGCTGGCCAGTGCCGAGGCAGTTAGATTTTAGTAGGTTCGAGTAAAGTAATTCTTCAACCAACGTAGTGTTCATTGTGCCTAATAAGCTTGGGGCTGTCTTATAAGTGTCAATCATCACATCTAAAGCATCAATACAGGTACCATTCAATTCTTTCATACCTTGTTGCGTAAATTCGCGAGGGGTTACTATATTTACCGTTACCTTAGCAGCAACGGCTTGGCTTAAATCGTTTTGCAAGGTTTCTTTAACGTGGTTTTCATGATGAAAACGCGCTTGGTTAAACGAGTTGAGATAGAGCTTTAATGATTTTGACTCGATAATATTTTTTGATGTGCAGGGAATAATAAATTCACCAATTGCGACTTGTGGTTTACCTTTGTTATTTAGCCAGGACAGCTCATAGGCATTCCATATGTCGGCGCCAGCGAAAGGTAAATCCTGTGGCACATCGATTTCATCGCGTTTAACTTGTCTTGGAATTGCAAATAAGAGATTGGTGTCATAGTCGTTGTCATAACAACTATCTTTGCCTAAGGGGGAATTTTCAAGATCAAGTATTGCCATTAATGTTTCCTCTAACTAGTATTAAAATCAGCGAACGCTTGCCAGGCAACATTTTTACTGCTGACATCGGACACTTGAGCGGCGGTTGGCCCTTGCCATAGCCATGCCACCAGTAGTTTTACATCTTCTTCTTCGCCACATGCCATTACTTCTACGCGTCCATCACTAAGATTACGTGCCCAACCCTTGATGTTTAAGCGCCGAGCTTCAGCGCGTGCGCTTGCACGGTAAAAAACGCCCTGCACACGTCCGCTGGCAAAACAGTGATAACAAACCTTAGCCATCGATAACACCTTTCTGGCTTGCTCCAGTAGTTACAAAAGTAATTGCTGAAGAAGTCTCAATGTTACGCACACGCCTTGGTGAAAATCCCATCGCAGCCTCTAGATTGTGTTGAGTCTGTGGCCCAAATAAAGCTTCAACTAATTGGCCTTGCGGATTGATAACATAGCTTGCCGGCAGCGTAGCGACTTTACCGATACCAAATTGCTGCGCAGGGTCGTTAGCTAATAAAGGGTATTTAATGTGTTGTTGATTTGCAAATTGTCGTTGTTCTGCTGCAGGCATACCATCAAAATTCACGCCGAATACAATTACGCGATCAAGGTTTGCTTGATAAAGTGCATTGAGTTGGGGAATTTCTTCATAGCAGGGTTTACACCATGTGGCCCAGTAATTAATAACGATCCATTTGCCTTGGTAAGTTGAAAAATTGATGGCTTGGCCATTGATGTCTTTATTATCGTGTTCTGAGCAGGCGCTAATCAGTAGAGAAAGGGTGATGAGTATGGAGGCAAATGTCCTTTTTCGCATGGTTGAGGTTTCCTTTATAACTCAGAAATTTCGAGCAGCAGTGTACTTCATTTGAACAAAAAATGCAATGCTTTGTTGGATCGTTAGACTACGCCATTGTTTTTTGATTAAGTTGAATGACATTCGTCATCACTATTAGGTGCTTTTTAAGGTTTAAGTTGTTGTTAAGTGCAAAAAATTTGCTGAAGGGTGACAAAAAATCGTAATATACGGTCCTGCAAATCATAACTAAAAGGGACCCTTATGAAAGCATCTGATAAATTTGTCAAAGCCCTCGAAAACGAAGGTGTGGAATATATCTTTGGTATTCCTGGAGAAGAAAACCTCGATCTATTAGAGTCTATCCGTAATTCAAAGATCAAACTTGTGGTGACACGACATGAGCAAGCTGCTGGTTTTATGGCCGCGACCTATGGTCGTTTGACCGGTAAAACAGGTGTGTGTATGTCAACATTGGGCCCTGGTGCGACAAACTTAGTCACGGCGGCAGCTTACGCACAATTAGGTGCAATGCCGATTTTAATGATTACAGGGCAAAAGCCTATCCTCAAAAGTAAACAAGGGCGTTTTCAAATTATTAATACGGTTGAGATGATGTCACCGATTACTAAGTACTCGCGTCAAATCGTTAATGGTAATTTGATTCCTTCCATTGTACGAGAGGCATTTCGTCTCGCAGAAGAAGAAAGACCCGGTGCAGTCCATCTTGAGTTGCCTGAAGATATTGCGCGTGAAAATTGTGATTCTCCTTTATTTAAAGTAACAGAGGTGGAGCGCCCACAACCAGACTCAAGCGTGATTAAAAAAGCAGTGCAAATGATTGAGGATGCCAGGCGTCCACTTGTGTTAATTGGTGCGGGTGCTAACCGTAAAGCGACATCGGTTGCGTTACGTAAATTCATTGATAAAACCGGCTTGCATTTTTTTAATACCCAGATGGGTAAAGGCGTATTAGATGAAAATGATCCACTGTTTTTAGGGACAGCAGCCTTATCAGAAAATGATTATATTCATTGCGCCATTAACCGTGCGGATTTAATTATAAACGTTGGCCATGATGTTATTGAAAAGCCACCATTCTTTATGCATCCTGAAGGTGACTTGAAAGTTATTCATATCAATTTCTTTTCCGCAGAAATTGATGAAGTGTATTTTCCGACTTTAGAAGTTGTGGGAGATATTACTAGTGCGATTGATCAAATGGCGGATGTTATTAAACGCCAAGACCGTTGGGAATCGGATTATTACGCCAAAATCAAAAAGGAAGTTGATGAGCATATCTTGGAAAAGCAAGATGATGAGCGTTTTCCATTAATACCACAACGTTTGGTAGCTGATGTGCGCCGTGTCTTACCGTCTGATGGTATTGTGACTTTGGATAATGGTATGTATAAGATATGGTTTGCACGTAATTATATGGCACATAATGCTAAAACCTTACTCTTAGACAATGCGCTGGCAAGCATGGGTGCAGGTTTGCCCTCAGCACTTGGCGCACGTATTGTTCATCCAGAACGCAAAGTCGTTGCGATTTGTGGTGATGGTGGTTTTATGATGAATTCACAAGAATTAGAAACTGCTGTGCGTTTTAAATTAGATTTGGTCGTGATTGTTTTACGTGATAACGGCTATGGCATGATTAAATGGAAGCAAGCAACTATGGGGTTACACGATTTTGGTTTGGATTATGGTAACCCCGATTTTGTCAAATATGCTGAAGCTTATGGTGCGCATGGCCACCGTATCGAAAAGACCCCCGATTTTGTCAAAGTACTTGGCAAATGCTTAGATAGCAAAGGTGTGCACGTGATTGAAGTACCGGTCGATTACTCCGAAAATGTACGCGTGCTTTATCACGAATTGCATTCAAAGACGTGTAGTTTGTAAGCGAGTTTTATCTAAAGTAATAGAGCAAAAGGATTAGCTATGCCAGAATTAAAAGTTTTATCGCCATACGACGAACATTTAATTAAGACGGTTCCCAAACATGACGAGGCCTATGTCATGCAAGCCTTGGATACTGCCCATAAAACTTATGAAGATCGCAGTGCATGGTTACCTGCGTATAAACGCATCGAGATATTAGAAAAGTTATATCAGCTTTTTTCAAGTCGACGCGATGAAATGGCGCATGCCTCGGCAGAAGAAGGGGGGAAACCCTTGATGGATTCGATCGTTGAAGCCGATCGCGCGATTCAAGGCATTAAAGTAGCAATCGAGCATATTGGTCGTATGACTGGGACTGAAATCCCGATGGGAATAACGCCTTCATCACAACACCGTAAGGCATTTACCATTCGCCAACCAGTAGGCGTAGTCTTAGCGATTAGTGCGTTTAATCATCCAATGAACCTAATTATTCACCAAGTCGTGCCGGCTATTGCTGTGGGCTGCCCTGTGTTAGTCAAACCGGCCAGCACCACGCCGATTTCTTGCTTTAACGTTGTTAATATGTTGTATGAAGCAGGCTTGCCTGAAGAATGGTGTAAAGTCATTATGTGCGAACCAAGCGTAGCGGAAAAGGTCTTGCAAGATCCGCGTATTAGTTTTTTATCTTTTATTGGTTCGGGGCGTGTTGGTTGGCATTTACGATCATTATTACCGCATGGTGCCCATTGTGCTTTAGAGCACGGCGGTGCCGCACCAGCAATTATTGCTGCCGACGCGGATCTTGATGATGCCTTGCCTATTCTGATGAAAGGTGGGTTTTATCATGCTGGACAAGTATGTGTATCTGTACAACGGATCTTTGCACACAGTGACATTGTCAAGCGTTTAGCGAAATCGATGGCAAAGGCAGCAGAGAAGTTAGTGGTCGGTGATCCGGTTGATCCAAGTACGGAAGTTGGTCCTTTAATTAGTAGTAAAGAAGTGGATCGTGTCGATGAATGGGTAAAAGAAGCCGTCACTAAAGGTGCTAAATTATTATGTGGCGGTAACAAAATTTCAGCAACTTGCTATGCGCCGACGGTGTTGCTCAATCCACCGTTAGATTCGCGCGTGTGCCGGGAAGAAATCTTTGGTCCTGTTGTATGTATCAATAGTTACGATAAGCAAGAGCAAGCGATAGCCTACGCGAATGCTTTACCTTTTGCTTTCCAAGCAGCCGTGTTTACTAAAGCTATTGATGTGGCAATGGATATGGTGAATCGGCTTGAAGCACGTGCGGTGATGGTAAATGACAATACTGCATTTCGGGTTGATTGGATGCCATTTGGTGGGCGTAAAGAATCAGGCCTTGGTGTTGGTGGTATTCCATATTCTATGGAAGATATGACCTACGAAAAGATGATGGTGTTGCGCTCAGCGACTTGGTAAGGACAGTTTTATAGACTACTGTCTCTGCGCCAAGCTCAATGTATACTGCTGTCTTCTGGTCAAGCCCAGAGGTAGCCCGGATAAGTTGCGCAGCAACGTCATCCGGGAACCGCAATGGCAAACACCCTCCCCGGATGACGCGCGTCCCGCGCTTATCCGGGCTACGGCTGCTTATCAAGGCTACGTGCTACGGTTACTGCGTGTCTTTATGCAGAATCTACGGTTTTTTTCTCTTTAACCGTTTCTGTTATCTTCGCCAGTTTCAATAGTGTATCTTCACACCACTTAAGTTTTGCTTCAATAACTAAGCGATTGTGGTGAAAAACGATTAATAAGAAAGGTTGGTTTGCTAAACCTGCATGATCCACGCGAAGATGTTCTTCTATCGTTTCTAAATATTTTACTTGTGTTAATAATTCTTCTTGGTAGTTTTGAACATGCTTAATGGATTGAGAGACCGGTAAGTTATAACCGAGACTCAATTTCAACAAGATTTCTTCGCGATATTTGGGTAATTCTATCGGTCGTTTTAGCCAATCGAGAATGGCTTGTCTGCCCAAATCTGTGATTGAATAAAGCCGCCGTTTACGCTCGCCACTGGCGGCATCGATTTGCGATGTGACCATAGCATTGGTCTCAAGGCGTTTTAAGATAGGATACAATTGTGCATTGCTTTCTGACCAATGGAAGCGCGATATTTTTTCGAGTATGCGTTGCATATCGTAGCCGGACATCGGACGTTTGGTTAAAAAGCCTAAGATTGCAAATTGGGTTTTATTTGTACGTGCCATAATGGGTTTTCCCAATAACCATTGTCAGCCAGGTTAGCACTAGCTTTGGCAAGCCAGCCTTGGCTTGAATGTGTCGTTCCTCCGTCTTGCGGGCCAGCGGACTATCATGGCTATTGTTTGAATAGTTTTGACAGTGCCGCCAGGGAGTATAACATCTTTTTTCAAAAGATTGTTGTCTACAAGTGGTTACATTGTGTCAGCCATAAAGAATGATCGATAATCATGTTTACCCTGTTCTATTGGGTGTGGCTTGCACTATACTAAGTAAAATGGGCTTGAAAGAAGCCTTGCTTCAAAAAAAACAGTTGAGAATAAACGATGTGTCGATTTCTTGCTTATCACGGTGATCCCATTATTTTGCATCGTGTCCTGTATGAACCAGCAAACTCTTTGATTAGTCAGAGTCAGCATGCACGTGAGTCACATACCGCGCTGAACGGTGATGGTTTTGGTCTTGGTTGGTATGCGCCGGATGTGGGGCCGATACCGGCGGTGTTTAGTTCAATACGCCCGGCGTGGAATGATCGCAACCTTTTATATATGACACCCAATATTCGCTCGCATAATTTTTTTGCGCATGTACGTGCAGCGAGCATGGGAGGAGTCTCGGAATTTAATTGCCATCCATTTCACTATAATCAATTTTTGTTTATGCATAATGGCACTTTGAAAGGTTTTGAGAAGCTTAAACGCCACATCCGGCGTGTGTTACCTGATGACATATATGATTGGATCAAAGGCCAGACAGATTCAGAACACTTCTTTGCACGTTGTATCCATAATTTTAAACAACGTTATACTGAAGCAACACCAGAAAATATGGCAGAAGTATTCGAAATCACGATCAATCAAATGCGTGAATTGCAGCGCGAGTATGGTATTGACGAAATAACCTTATTGAATTGTGTGGTGACAGATGGCCGTAATATGGTGGCTGTACGTTACACGTCAGATCCTAGCGATTCAAATACCCTGTATTATTCAGATATTTTAGAAAAAGAAAAAATCCGCGACAGTCAGGGTAATCCTGGTAAAAAAGGTGCGGTGTTACTTGCTTCGGAAAAATTGACTGATTATGATCTCGCTTGGCATGAAGTCCCGATTAATCATCTGTGGATGTTAACGGATGATTTAAAAGTCACGATGCGACCGTTACAGTTAAGCTAGAAAAACCGCGGCTTTTGCCGCGGTTTTTTTAGGATGTGAGTTTATTGCAAAAAAACTATTTTGCAGCCATCAATGCAGTTGCTGTATCTAACATGCGATTTGAGAAGCCCCACTCATTGTCATACCAAGACAGTACCTTAACAAGTTTACCAATTACCTTAGTTTGGGTTGCATCAAAGATAGAAGATGCCGGGTTATGATTAAAATCAATAGACACTAAGGGGGCTTCGTTTACCGCCAAAATGCCGTTGAGTTCGCCGTTAGATGCTTCGGTTAAAACTTTATTGACTTCTTCAACGGAGGTATCACGTTTAGCTTCAAAGGTGAAATCAACTACAGAGACATTAATCGTCGGTACGCGAATCGCGAAACCATCGAGTTTGCCATCAAGTTCAGGAATCACTAAACCAACCGCACTGGCGGCACCAGTTTTTGCTGGAATCAAAGAGTGTGTTGCAGAGCGTGCTCGACGTAAGTCTTTATGGTACACATCTGTTAGCACTTGATCGTTGGTGTAAGCATGTATGGTATTCATCACACCACATTCAATACCGAGTTTTTCATGCAATGGCTTGACCAGTGGTGCCAAACAATTTGTGGTACAAGACGCGTTTGAAATAATCGTATCACTGCTTTTGAGTACGTTATGGTTAACGCCATAAACAATCGTTGCATCGACGTCTTTACCTGCAGGTGCGGAGATGATGACTTTTTTAGCCCCACCTTGTAAGTGTGCGCTGGCTTTTTCACGATTGGCAAAGAAACCAGTACACTCAAACACAACATCAACATCAAGTTCACCCCAGGGTAATTTGCTGGGATCAGGTTGTGAAAAAACACGAATGCTATCACCATTAATTACTAAGTGTTCGCCTTCCACTAAAACATCGCCATTAAAGCGACCATGTGCCGTATCGTGACGAGTTAAATGCGCATTAATATTGATATCACCGAGGTCGTTGATGGCAACGATTTGGATGTCTTTATTGCGTTTGTTTTCATAAAGAGCACGTAAGATATTGCGTCCAATACGTCCGTAGCCATTGATTGCGACTTTAATTGCCATTGTTTATTTCCCCGTTTGATTAAAGTAAGTTGTTGACTGTGTCTACGATGTTCCCGGCAGTAATGCCAAGCGCATTGTAAACTTCCTTTGCTGGTGCTGATTCACCAAAACTCGTTAAGCCGATGACTTGTCCCGCAAGGCCGACGTATTTATACCAATAGTCTTTGCTGCCTGCTTCTATAGCGATACGTGCTGTAACTTGCTTAGGTAGCACAGCTTCTTGATAACGTGCATCTTGTTTATCAAAGATATCACAAGATGGCATTGAAACGACGCGTATTTGTTTGCCCTGTTGTTCTAATGTGTCTGCCGCACTGAGTGCTAACTCGACTTCGGAACCTGTCGCGATAATGATAGCTTCCGGTGCACTGTCGCTATCACGTAAGATATACGCACCACGTGCGACATTGGCAAGCGTTTGTGTGTCACGTTCTATGCCTGGCAAACCTTGGCGTGATAATAATAAACACGTAGGCCCATCTTGTCGTTCAATCGCAGCGCGCCACGCGACAGCAGTTTCAACCAAGTCACAGGGGCGCCATACCGACATATTCGGTGTTAAACGTAACATTGCAACATGCTCGACAGGTTGATGGGTTGGGCCATCTTCACCAAGGCCGATTGAATCATGAGTGTAAACCATAATATTGCGTAGCTTCATCAATGCAGCCATACGTACGGCATTACGTGCGTAATCGCTAAAGGTGAGAAAGGTACCCGAAAAAGGAATCGCACCACCGTGCAAAGCGATACCATTACAAATTGCGGTCATGCCGAATTCACGTACACCAAAGTGAATATAATTGCCGCCCAAGTTATCACGTTCTAAGGTGGTTGCATCTGACCATTTAGTGCAATTAGATCCGGTTAAATCGGCAGAGCCACCGATCAGCTCAGGTAACATCGGTGCGTAAGCATTTAAGCAAGCTTGTGAAGCTTTGCGGGTTGCCATCTTGGTTTGCGTCTTTTGGCTTTCTTCAATAAAGGCTTGTACGTGCGCTGTCCATTGTTCGGGTAAATCACCACGCATGGTCCGCATAAATTCAGCAGCGAGTTCGGGATGGGCATCTTGGTAACTGGCAAATTGTGTTTGCCAAGATTTTTCGAAGGCTTGACCTTTTTCACGTGCATCCCAGCTGGCATAAATATCGCTAGGAATAACAAAAGGCGCGTGTTGCCAACCAAGTTTTTTGCGGGCTGCGGCAATTTCCTCAGCGCCTAAGGCAGCGCCATGTACGCCGGCTGTATTCGCTGCGTTGGGTGCGCCATAACCGATCGTGGTTTTGCAACAGATAATGGTTGGTTGTGTGGTATTAGCCTTGGCGGCTTTGATCGCTTCATTAATGCTTTTCGCATCATGGCCGTTGACATCGGCGATCACATGCCAGCCATAAGCGGCAAAACGCTCAGGGGTATTATCGCCAAACCAAGTTGCAACATTACCATCGATAGAAATACCATTGTCATCATAAAATACGATTAATTTACCAAGGCCGAGAGTGCCTGCTAAAGAACAGACCTCGTGTGAAATCCCTTCCATCAAACACCCATCGCCCACGAAGGTATAAGTGTGATGGTCAACAATGTGATGTCCTGGGCGGTTATATTTATGCGCGAGGTGGCGTTCTGCTAATGCCATACCAACAGCATTTGCTAAGCCTTGACCGAGTGGCCCAGTGGTAGTTTCGACACCAGCAGTCATACCAAATTCGGGATGGCCCGGGGTTTGTGAATGTAGTTGACGGAAATTTTTCAGTTGTTCGAGACTTAAGTCATAACCGCTAAGATGTAGCAATGAATATAGCAACATAGAGCCGTGGCCATTCGACAAGACAAAGCGATCGCGATCCGGCCATTGTGGATTGGCGGGATTATGCCGCAGAAAGTCATTCCATAAGACTTCAGCAATATCCGCCATTCCCATGGGCATGCCGGGGTGACCGGAATTAGCCTGTTCGACGGCATCCATGCTGAGGGCACGGATAGCGTTGGCGAGTTCTATTCTAGATGGCATAAGTTGCTCCCATAAGTTATTTCCAGTGGCATTGCAGAAAAATGGTAATGTGCCCAGTCTCGGTTTGAATAATCATAAAGAAGAGATGAGTTTACGTTAATAATGGAGATTATCCCTGATCGTGGCTTCCGAATCTTTGGTCATTTTTTGTCTCTTGTTGTTTAGATACCGGCGCTATTTTACGGATTTTCGATGGATCCGTCCATTGGTGTGAGTTGCACAAGGAGTGTAAGGGTTAGAGGCAAGGTTAAGCTTCGTATAAAAGTTTAGTAGTGTTTGATTCTCAACCACAAAGCCCATAGAATAAGCGCCAACTCTTTGATAATCAAACACATCTAATATCATTAAGCGAGCTTGCTTTATGCGCACAAGGAATCAGTCAGGTACTGACAATAACAAGTACTTCATCCCACCAGAGACAGTGTTGCCTGAGGTGACATTCAAAGCGGTCGTGTTGATGGTGATCTTAACGGTCATACTCAGTGCCGCGAACGCTTATTTGGGATTGCGAGTTGGCCTCACCATCTCCGCCTCTATTCCCGCTGCTGTGATTTCAATGGCGATGCTGCACTACTTTAAAAATAAAAATGTCCTTGAAAATAATATGGTGCAAACGGCCGTTTCCTCTGGGGAAGCATTAACTGCTGGTATCATCTTCACGATTCCTGCCTTGATTATCTTAAAAACGTGGACGGATTTTCACTATTGGACAGTGGTTGCGATTACTATCCTTGGCGGTTTATTAGGCGTTTTATTCGCGATCCCATTACGTCGTGCTTTGCTCGATGATGAAAGTTTGCGTTTCCCTGAAGGGGTAGCAATTGGTGAAGTACTCAAGACCAGTGCGCGTGATATTACGGAAGTAGCCGTGATGCTGTGGGGGGCGATTGCTGGTGCTGCGATTAGCTTGGCGCAGATTGGTTTTCAAGTCATTGCGGGTGGTTTTGAATTGTGGTTCCCCGCTGGGCATGTGATTTATGGGTTTGGTATTGGTTTTGGGCCAGCATTAATCGGCGCTGGTTATATTGTTGGTGTGGGTGTGGGCTTGAGTGTGTTGCTCGGCATCTTTATTGGCTGGGTAATAGGCGTGCCCGTTCTTAGCTATATTTACGGGCCCTTACAACATGGTTCAACACAAATGGTGGCACATGCTGCTGCATATCAATTGTGGGATAAATATATTCGTTATATTGGCGTTGGTACGTTATTAATTGGCGGTATTTGGGCAGTGTTTAGTATGGCGAAGCCGATGGTCGATGGTGTGCGAGCTTCATTTGCTGCTTTGGATTTACGGCGCTCAGGCAAGGCCCACCATATTTTGCGCACCGAGCGAGATATCTCGATTAACTATGTTATTTGGGGTGTGATGGCATTGTTGGTATTGGTTTTTATTTTCTTATTGGGTTTTAGTAGTCATTCTTTGCCTAACAATGGCGACAAACTCTTTATTTGGATTAGTGGCTCTGGGACACTAATTGTGTTGATATTAGGGATGCTGTTGGCGGCCATCTGTGCGTATTTTGCTGGTTTAGTTGGTTCTTCGCTAAGCCCGATATCGTGCTTCGCCTTAGTCGGGATCATTGTGACGGCACTGCTTTTATACGCTATTGTGCGTTTGCACGGGCCGGTTGATAAATATCAAGCAGGTGTTACTGCCCTTGCGGTATGTATTAATGCGTTGGTAGCAGGTTTAGCCGCGATAAGTAACGATACCATGCAAGATTTAAAGGCTGGACAAATCATTGGAGCAACTCCTTGGAAACAGCAGGTGGTGATGTTAATAGGTGCGATCGTAGCAGCACTGGTATTGCCACTAATTTTGAAACTATTATTTAATGCCTATGGTATGGGTGGTGTGTTTCCGCGTCTAGGTATGGATCGCACACAAATGCTATTAGCACCGCAAGCAAATTTAATGGCAGCTGTGGTTAAAGGTATTTTTACTCAACAATTGCAGTGGGTAATGATCGTTGTTGGTATGGTCATCGCAATTATTGCATTAATTGTTGATAAGGCATTGCAGCGCTATGGCATTAAATTATATTTGTTGGCAATTGGCTTAGGGATTTATTTGCCATTTGAAGCGTCAACACCACTGGTTATCGGAGGCGTTTTGTCATATTTTGTACAGGTACGGATAACGCGTAAATACCCCTTGGTGACTGATGAACACTTAGCTGGGCGTAGTTATTATAATCAACGTGGTTTATTGCTTGCTTGTGGTTTGGTTGCTGGTGCGGCATTAATGGGTGTTTTCTTGGCGATACCCTTTGTAATAGCTGGCTCTTCAGATGTGTGGCGTCTTGTGTCACCGAGTTTTACTCCTTATGCAGATATACTTGGTGCCATAGTAACGATTACTGTATGTTACGGTGTTTGGCATTTAGTCTTCAGCGCAAAACAAGACGGATAGAGTGACAATGATAAAGCGTAATCGACGCGAAATTTTTCTCGTTAAAGACGACATTGCTGCTGTACCTAATCGTTGGGATGTGTTGGCGTTAATGGTTGTGCTAGCTTTAGTTGTTGGGCTAGCGTGGACCGCACGACAAATGGCATCGCCTTATTATATCGGGCAAGCGTTAACAGTGTCTTTGTCCCCAAGTCATTTGCCTGAGTATGCTATGCGTACGGTATTACGCATTTTCATTGCCTTAATATTTTCTTTTTTATTTACATTTATCTTCGGTGCTTGGGCGGCAAAGAGTCCGCGTGCTGAGCGAATTATTATTCCTCTAATTGATATTTTGCAGTCTGTACCTGTACTAGGATTTTTATCCATTACCGTGGTTGCTTTTATTGAATTATTTCCCGATAGTTTGCTCGGGCCTGAGTGTGCATCTATCTTTGTAATTTTTACCGCACAAGCGTGGAATATGGTATTGAGTTTTTATCAGAGCTTGCGTACCTTGCCACCGGATATGCATGAAGCAGCGGATATGTTTCATTTAACCGCGTGGCAGCGGTTTTGGCGTATAGAAGTGCCTTTTGCTATGCCGGGCTTGCTATGGAATACGATGTTATCCTTGTCGGCCAGTTGGTTCTTTGTTGTATTTTCTGAGGCAATTACGGTTGCCAACCAGAAAATCACTTTGCCCGGGATCGGGTCTTACATCGCTTTAGCGATTGCTCAGGCGAATTTGCACGCTGTTTTTTACGCGATATTTGCAATGTTAGTAGTTATTATTTTGTATGACCAAGTGTTATTTAGGCCGCTGATTAAATGGTCTGAACAATTCAAGCTAGGCCAAACTCCGGATGATAAAGAATCTGAATCCTGGGTGACGGATGTTTTGCAACGTACGCAAACGCTGCGTTATTTTGGTATGGCGTTTAATGTGTTTTCCGATAAATTTATTAACTTTCGCTTATTTAATCGTCCAATGAAGTATGTCACTAAGCTTCCGAGTGAGCGTGCAACCTTTGCGGTTGATATGCTTTACAATAGTGTAGTTGCCATTGCTGTTATTGCAACAGTGGTTGTTTTGGCGCGTTTTATTTTTCATGAAGTTGGTATGCATGAATTGCTAAGGGTGTTAGTGCTAGGCTCGTATACAACCACACGCGTTTTTATATTAGTGGTGTTGTGTTCCCTATTATGGGTGCCAATTGGTGTGTGGGTCGGAATGCGTCCACGTGCAACACAGATTGTGCAACCTATTGCACAAATCCTCGCGGCTTTCCCGGCAAATTTACTCTACCCATTAGTGGTTGTCTTGATTGTCACCTATCACCTCAATGTTGAAATTTGGGTAACACCCTTGATGATTTTAGGTAGCCAATGGTATGTATTATTCAATGTTATTGCAGGAGCAGCTGCGTTACCAAAGGACTTGCGTTTGGCATCAGCTAATTTTGGCGTTAAAGGCCTATTGTGGTGGCGACGATTTATTATTCCCGCGATTTTTCCGTATTATGTTACTGGTGCAATTACCGCGGCGGGTGGTGCTTGGAATGCGAGTATTGCTGCAGAAGTGGTAAGCTGGGGACATACAAAATTAGTGGCACATGGCTTGGGTGCTTATATCACGCAGTACACAACACAAGGTGATTTCCCGCGTATTGCCTTAGGTATTGGGGTCATGTGTTTATATGTGTTAGTGTTTAATCGTGTTCTTTGGCGGCCATTATATCGTATGGCAGAAGAACGTTTTTCGGTGAGTTAGAGTATTATGCAGACGAGTCAAAAGACAAATATCCTGACAGTGCGTGATGTATGTAAGTCTTTCAAGAAAGATCGCACACAAGAAATGTTAGTGTTAAAAGAAATTAATTTCACTTTGAATGAAGGTGAAATTGTGGCATTGCTGGGCAAATCTGGTTCGGGTAAATCGACATTATTACGAATTATTGCTGGTTTAATCCGGCCTAGCAGTGGTGAAATTGTGTATCGTGGTCGCCCAGTGTTGGGTCCTGCACGGAATATCTCAATGGTATTTCAACATTTTGCACTCATGCCGTGGTTGACGGTATTGCAAAATGTAGAGTTAGGTTTAGAGGCGTTGGGGGTGCCGCGTGATGAAAGACGCACACGAGCGTTAAAGGCGATTGATACGGTAGGGCTTGACGGTTTTGAATCAGCGCTACCTAAAGAATTGTCGGGTGGTATGTGTCAGCGGGTTGGTTTTGCGCGTGCGATTGTAGTTAACCCCGATGTGTTACTCATGGATGAACCTTTTTCCGCGTTAGACGTATTGACTGCGGATAATTTACGTAGTGACTTGATGGATTTGTGGAAAGATAAAAAGACCAATACGAATGGTATCATTTTTGTGACCCACAATATTGAAGAAGCAGCAGCGTTGGCAGATCGAATTATTATCTTTAACAGCGATCCAGGGACAATCCGTGCCGAACTGCAAGTTGAACTTAAACAACCACGCGATGATCAAGACCAAAGTTTCCGTAAATTAGTTGATGATATTTATACCTTAATGACAACATCGATGACCACAGGTGCGGAGCTCGCCGGTACAAAATACAAGGATATCGGCATTGGCTATCGTCTACCGGATATTGAAATTTCTGAATTAATTGGCCTACTAGAGACAGTCGATGCTGAAGGTGAGAATGGACGTATGGACTTACCAGAGCTTGCTGAATCAACACATAAAGATATTGATGAATTATTCCCACTCACTGAAGTACTAGAATTGATGCGTTTTGGTAATGTGTCAAAGGGGGATATCGAAATCAATGCTGATGGTCGCCGCTTTGTTGAGTTGGATATCTTAGAGCGTAAAAAGGTTTTCGCCCATCATCTTATCGCCTATGTGCCGCTTGCGAAACACATTCGTCGTGTCCTCGACGAACGCCCCGGCCATCGTGCTGATGAAGAACGCTTTCTGCGTGAATTAGAAGATCACCTCAGCGAAGATGAAGCCGAACGCGTTCTGCGCGTGGCCATTGACTGGGGCCGCTACGCCGAAATCTTTGCGTATGATTATAATTCGGGTTCCTTGAGTTTAGAGAATCCGAGTTAGTCTTAAAAAGCTTAGCGGTTTTGATAGATAACCCCATGACTTATAATGATTTATTGGTTTAACTGCACACTCTTCACGTTGGTTCGTATTAGCGTGGTAACTCGCAGGTTTGCGAGTTATAAAGTTGCGACTCGCAAGCTTGCGAGTTAAAATAAGGCTTGAGTAGGAGTGATATCATGCGCAAAAGAGACTATTTCCCTCTAGGGATTGCAACTGGAAAAGCATTTTGTAATCGGAAAGAGGAGACTGATTTACTATTAAGTAATATCAATAGCGGGAAGCATACTTTACTGATGGCGACTCGTCGCTATGGTAAATCGAGCCTAGCTTTACACGCGATTGGCTTAAGCAAGCAACCATTTGTAGAAATTGATTTTTATATGGCTAGTACGGAGAAGGCTGTTGAGGCCTATATATTAACTAGTGTTGTAGAGCTTATTGGTAGAGCGTTAGGACAAGTTGATAAGCTTATTAATTCCATTAAAAAATATATTAAGAATTTAAATCCCAAGCTTGAGATAGGCGCTGCTAATATGACGTTGGAATTAGTTGCTGCGCAAGACTCAGATCCTGCAAGTAATGTAAAAGAAGCCCTATTACTTTTAGAACGCTTGTTAGTTGAAAAGAATAAGCGGGCTATATTGTTAATGGATGAGTTTCAAAACGTAGGTGTCATTGCAAAAGGGACTGGCATTGAAGCGGCTATCCGGCATGTAGCACAAAAAACTAAGAATCTAACAATTTTATTTTCTGGTAGTAATAGAAAGCTGTTGCAAACCATGTTTGAAGATGAAAATAGGCCTCTCTATAAATTGTGCTGGAAATTAAGCCTGCAAAGGATTTCTGCTCAACATTACCATGCTCATTTACAAAAAGCGGCCCAAGCTGCTTGGAGTATGCAGCTCAAGCAAAAAATAATTGATGAAATCTTGCAGCTGACAGAAAGACACCCTTACTATCTTAATAAGCTGTGTGATAAATTATGGACTTTTTGCGTTCAGTTGCCGACTATAAAAAATGTGCGTCAGCATTGGTCAGCAATTTTAGCAGAAGAAAAAAGTGATGCTGTTAAAGAAATATCTTCTTTATCAGCAGGGCAAAAAAGTGTTTTGTGTGAATTAGCTGAGCGCGATAAATTACAAATGACTGACAAGGAGACTATATTAAAATTGCAAATGACCAGTAGCTCTATAGTAAGAGCACTTGATGGTCTAGACGAGAAAGATATTATTGAAAAACTTGAAAGAGGGTATCGTATTATTAATCCAGTCTTGAAATTTTATGTTTTACAAGGCAAACGGGTCAATCCTTAAAGCTTATAGCCCTCTGTTTTTCAAGGGGTTTTGTGTTTTGTAATCTGTTCGTGATACAATTCCGCCTGATTTAATTTTCAATCCCGCAACTAAGAGAGCAAGAGGATGACCATAATCACCATTTAGCTATGCAATCCACGATCTGTGCTTTGGGCGCAGGGTAATACCGTGCGTAGGATTTTTAGCAGATGTTGGAGGCAGCGATGGTCATTGGGTCGGCTCTTCATTTCCATTTTTACGAAGATAAGAAATCTTTAAATGTTGATCTTGATATAAGCGCTGTATTTTATCGCTATGCACTGGATAAGCTGTCACAGCCATATTTCAAGGCTGTTGTTGTTCCGCCAACTTAACTGAATTCACGCAGCAAATTAGACAATTTTGTGATATAACGATTAACAGATTAAGGTAATGACAATGATTAATTTAAACAACATAACTCTACAGCGTGGCACGAAAGTGTTATTAAGCGAAGCCAATGTCACCATTTTTGCTAAGCAAAAAATCGGGGTGATTGGCAAAAATGGCTGTGGTAAGTCGAGCTTATTTGCAATGTTGCTCGGTAAGTTACATGCAGATATTGGTGAGTTACATTGCCAACCAGGCTTACGCCGTGCACACTTATCGCAAGAAATTCCGACTACCGATATCCCCGCGCTCGAGTATGTGTTGGTAGGTGATACTGATTATAGCCAATTGCAAGCGGAAATAGAGCAGGCGGAACAAATAGGTGAGCACGAGCGCTTAGTACAACTTTACACTCGTATGGATGATATCGATGGCTATACGGCGCCTGCACGCGCTGGCAAGTTGCTCGATGGTTTGGGTTTTAGCGAAGCTGAACAACACAAACCGGTGAATCAATTTTCGGGTGGTTGGCGCATGCGTTTAAATTTGGCGCAAACCCTGATGATGCCGTCAGATATCTTGCTGTTAGATGAGCCGACTAACCACTTGGATTTGGAAGCTATTTTATGGTTTGAAAAATGGCTGCAAGCTTATCGTGGCACGCTATTGTTGATTTCGCATGACCGTGAATTTCTCGATGCGACGATTAATCATATCTTACATGTTGAACAGCAGAAATTACGCCTCTATGCGAATAATTACTCGTCATTTGAAAAGCAACGTGCGGAGAATTTAGCACGCCAACAGGCGATGCATGAGCGGCAGCAAAAGAAAATGGCACATATGATGACGTATGTGAGCCGCTTCCGCGCTAAAGCGTCAAAGGCGCGCCAAGCACAGAGCCGCTTAAAGGCGATTAATAAGATGGAAATCATTGCTGCAGCAAATATCGATTCGCCGTTTCATTTTGCCTTTAAGGAGCCGGCACAGGCTCCTAACCCGATAGTTAGCTTAAATCATGTAGCAATGTCCTACACTGATAAAGCAATTTTTAAAGATTGCCATTTAAGCTTTATGCCAGGTGAGCGTATTGGCTTATTGGGGCCAAATGGTGCAGGTAAGTCAACCTTAATAAAATTACTAGCCAGCGAGTTAAAAGTCGCAGCAGGCGAAGTCGTGTGGGGTAAAGGGGTTAAAGCTGGTTACTTTGCGCAACACCAACTTGAGCATTTACGTCTTGATGCTAGTCCTTTACAGCATTTGCGCCGTTTGGATGCGAAAGCCAGTGATCAAGACTTAAGAAATTTTCTCGGTGGTTTTGCATTTGCGCATGATATGGCAATGGCGCCGATTAAAGATTTTTCTGGGGGTGAAAAAGCACGCTTAGCCTTAGCATTGTTAGTATGGCAAGCGCCTAATTTATTATTGTTGGATGAGCCAACTAACCATTTGGACCTCGATATGCGAGATGCCTTAGCGATGGCATTGCAAACCTACCAAGGTGCATTGATTATTGTCTCGCATGATCGACATTTGTTGCGTAGCACAGTGGACCGCTTTGTCTTAGTTGCTGATGGTCAAGTCAGCCCATTTGCTGGTGATTTGGAAGATTATCGCGATTGGATTAGCCAATCGCGCCAACGTGATAAGCAAATAGCAAAACAACCGCACAAGTCAGCTAAAGAAACTAAGCAACAAGCAGCGGAACGGCGTAAACTCGAACAACGTGAACAGAATCAATTAAAAAAACACTTAGAGAAATTGGAAAACCAAATCCAAGCTTTGACTAAGCGTTTACATGAGATTGAAGCTAAACTAGCGCAAGATACGATTTATGCTGAAGATAATAAACAGCAACTTGCTGATTACATCCAACAGCAAACTGAGCTGCGTTCTGATCTTGCTGTATTAGAAAAAGAGTGGATGCAGTTGAGTGAAGAATTAGACTAGCACATAAAAAAAGGGGCGCTGAATGTGCCCCTTTTTTATCGTTTTTCTATAAGTGCTTTACGATGTTCAATTTCATACTATTCGCCATTAGAAATAGCTTGCATAGTTGCTCGATAACAGGGCAGGATCATTGTAGGGAGGTTATTACTTAAAATCAAAGAGTTGATTGTGATCACCCAATTTCATTGGATTATGAGTTTTACTTGGATAGAGTTATTTTGACTTGCTGTTTAAGAAGCCTAATTTTTTCAAATAATCAGTATAGATTGGGATTAAACTCTGATAATCGTTAGGAAATGCAGTCCCTAACGTATTGAGAATGTGCTGAGTCTTGACACTGTAGGGTTGTATATCAACAGTTGTTTCCTCATTACCAGTTGGCGTCATATATAATTCACGTAGAGGATATAATGCATTATTCTCATTTAAATTACTAATATAGTCATTGCGCCATTTTTGCGGATCAATAAGTTGTATATCATAATCTTCTTGGTTTAATAAATTTATATAAGTGTGCCAATCAAGCTGGTTAGGATTAGCGAGATTGTAATAGTTAATTGATTCATTGGGCTGCATAGATAGCTTTATAATGGCTTCAGCCAAGATATCAACAGGCATCATCTCGATGCCACCTTTCCACGCAGGAAATACACCAAGTTCAATAGCACTTTTTAATAATAATAGCGCATGGTTACTTTCAGGATTCGTTATCCCCGTCTGCGATTGGCCCGTGATATTACCTGGTCGGTGGATTGTTATACGCAAACCTTTAGCAGCACAATTTTGCAAAATATGCTCGGCGACCCACTTTGTTAATACATAGCCATTATTTGTCATGCAATTTTCAGGAGGTGCTTGATTCGCTGCTGGCTTGTCGCCTAAAACAGTACTAATGGTCGAAATAAAATGTAAGTATTTGGGATGACCTTGGGCTGATAATTTAGCAAGTTCCAATGTGCTAAGTACATTGGCGGTACGTAAAGTTGCATAGTCGTATAAATGGTTCACAAAAGCGGCATTGTGATAGATTGCATCTACTTCATTTTTTATAAATGTTTGATCTTTTTCACTTAAGCCAAGGCTTGTCTCTTGTAGGTCGCCAAGAAAGATTTTAATACGTTGATCATTTAATACAGAAGTGAATCCAAATTTATTAAGGTTTTGCTTTAATTTAGCTTGTGCTGTTGCTAGATCCTTTGCTCGGATAATACAGTATATCGTAGCTTGTGTTGTTTTATGTAATACGCTCAACAGATGGATACCCAAAAATCCCGTTACACCGGTCAGTACAATATTACATAAATTAATTTTTTTAGGATAAATTAATGGTTGATTTTGCGTAATGCTTAATTTGCTGTCGTCTAATGCAAGTTGTGGTACTTTTACACTGATCTGTTTACCTTCTTGTAGTTGTTGTATCACGTTTGCTAAGGTCTTGATCGTGATTGCGGAAGAAAATATTGCATAATCAATGTTGACCTTAAATTGTTTTTTAACTAAAGCTAGCATGCGGATAGAGGATAGTGAGTTACCACCAATGCTATAAAAGCTATCATTAATACTAAAGTCACCGATATTTAGTGTTTCTTGCCAAATAGTGTAGAGTCGTTTTTCCAAATAAGTTTTAGGTGGCACAAGTTTGCGTTGGTCACTAATCTTCGTTTGAGATGGTTTAGGTAGAGATTTTTTGTCTAATTTGCCATTACTTGTGAGAGGGAATGCTTTAAGTTCAATAAAGTGATCGGGAATCATGTAGGCGGCAAGCTTAGTGCTAATACGGTTTTTAATTGTATCAATAGTAATTTTTTGATCTGATACAAGCGTATAGTAGGCTATCAGAGCGCCACCAGAATCGTGGCTTTGATAGATAACGAAGACTTGCTCTATCTCGGGGAGCTGTCTAATAACTGTTTTGACATCTTCTAATTCGACACGATATCCACGAATCTTAACTTGGTTATCTTGGCGCCCTTGAAATTCAATATTGCCATCTGCGAGTACGCGTACCAGATCACCTGTGCGATATAGCGCAATCAGTTTGGTTCTATGTTTATTGTCGATGAACTCTCTGTGTATAAAATTTTCCCGCGTCTGCTCAGGTTTATTAAGGTAACCACGGGCAACACAGTCACCACTAATATATAATTCGCCAATGGCTCCAATAGGTAGGCGCTGACCGAGTATTGAGTAAACATAGCATTGAGTATTTTCCAGCGGTTTGCCAATGGGAACAGAACCTTCTGGCGAGAGTGGATGAGTTATTTGATAGCCGGTGGCACAAATTGTAGTTTCAGTCGGGCCATATAAATTATAGAAATGATGAGGCGGTTGTTGGCAGTGATGCATGATATTGTTTGCTGCATCGATTGACATCAAATCACCACCGGTAAATAGCACTTCAAGGTTAGAGAAGATAGTAGGTTCAACAAGCGCATGTTGATTAAATACACCGGTTGGTAATGATAAAAAATTAATTGAGTGCCGAGTAATAAATTCTTTTAAGTGTTGATTATCAAGCATGATGTTTTTGTCGAGTACATACAGTGTCGCGCCATTAATAAATGTGCCCCATATTTCAAAAAATGAAGCATCAAATGCAATATTAGTCCCCTGCGTCACCCTGCTATTCTCATTGATATGAATATTTGAGTGTCTAATACGTCGGACAATACTATGATGCTCTATTTGTACGCCTTTAGGTCGGCCGGTTGAGCCTGAGGTATAGCATACGTAGGCAATACTTTCTAAATCCGAAGAAGATAAGGTATCATATTCTTGAGTGTTATTAGCAATTTTATCCTTGATGCTAGAGATTGTGTACAGAGAAAGTTTAGCTTTTTTTAGCCAAGTCTTGCTCGCAAGCGTTTCATCATCAGAAATCAATAGCGCTGCTTGTGTGTCTTCGAGAATGTATTCATGACGCTCTTTTGCATCGTGTAACCCTAGTGGGACGTAAGCAGCATCGGCCTTTAGGATAGCAAACATTGTTAAGTAAGCTTCAATACTGGGTTGCATACAAAAAGCGATAAGTGGATTTTTTTGTTGATTTAATTCTTTTTTAAGAAAGAATGCTATCTTGTTTGCCTGACACTCTAGTTCTGAGTACGTCATAGAACGTGCGCCATCAACTATGGCAGTTTTTTCAGGAATTTGATTCGCCACCTTAGTAATAAGTTGATCCAATGGTATTTCACATAAAGGCGGTGTTTCAGTAGCATTGATCGTTGTTAATAATTTTTGATCAGCAGGAATTATTAATCTATCACAGATATGGGATTGCTGTGGATCCGTACAAATTTCTTGAATAATCCGCAGCAAGTAATTAATAAAGCGTTGCACAAACTCCGCAGACAGTTGATCAATACGGTAGCTTATATATAGGTTGATATGATTGTCTTGCTGAAGATTGGCATTAATAACTAAGGGAAAGTCAATACCATTTGGTTCAAGTTTATCGAGATTGAAGATATTGCCTATTTCACTTATTAAAGTATCATAACTATGAAAATTAGTGTAGTTAAAAAACAAATCAAATAGAGGGCGATTGTCGGCGAGTTTACTGATTTCACTCGTTGGGAAATAGCGATGTTCATACATGGCTTGTTGTTCTTCGTTAACAGATCTTATTAAATTCAGCCAAGAACAATTACTGATACTGATGGATATGGGTAAGACATTCAAAAATAAACCTAACATTTGATCGCCATCAGTACTCGCTAGACGACCGTGAGATGTGATTCCACACGCGACATATTCAGTATTCATAAAGAGACTTAATGCTTTTAATTGAGCGGCAATAAGTACGTCTTTTAGGGTTGTTTGTGCCTGCTGAGCGATATTTTTAAGTTTTTGATATTCTTCAATAGGTAATTTATATTCAAGTGTTTTGAATCCACGTTGAGATTTAGGGGGATGTGTGTCGGATTTGTGTAATGCTTGATAATCGAAACTAGCGATACGTTCTTTCCAAAAAGCACGTGTTTGGAGATTACGAATAGCCGTTAATTCACAAGCAATATAATCCCTGTATTTAGATTGTAGTGGCTCAAGTTCGTAATTTTGTTTGTTCAATTTTGCGTTATATATTTTAACAAATTCGCTAACGAATTGAGAATCACTCCAGCCGTCAATAATTGCGTGATGACAGCTGAACGTTAAGTGGAATTGGTCTTTGGCTAAGTAATGAATATATATTCTTGCTAACGGTGCACTAGTAAAATCAAAGCCTATTTTTCTTTCCGTTTGTTTCCATTTATCAAGGTAAGTTTGCTGTTCAGCTGTTGGTTTACTACTAATATCAAAAAATTTGATAGGTATTTTTGCTTGCGCGTAAACTAATTGTAGCGGCTCACTAAAATTTGCCAAATCAAACGCAGTGCGAAAAATCTCATGCCGAGAAACGATACTATGTATGGTTTCCTTTACGCTTTGTTCGTCTAGCGATAAATTTATTGTTAGACCTAATACCTCTTGATACATAGCTAGGTCGGAGTCTTGCTCGCTGTGATAAAGTAATGCTAGTTGCTGCTGAGCTGCAGGATAAGCATCTTCCAAGTTTTTAAACTTTAGTTTTTCTTTATCCTGCTTGTTAACTAATGCAAACGGATCTATTGTTTGGGAAGCTTGCTTGTCAACAGGATGCAAAAGGTGAGCAAGTTCTTTGATCGATACTGCTTTAAATAAAGCTTGTAGCTTGAATCCATAGCCTTCATGTAATAACGACGCTTGCATTTTAACTGATAACAATGAATCTCCACCGATGTCAAAAAAGCTATCATCGGTACTGATATCCTCACGCTTGAGAATATGTTGCCATACAGATAAAAGCACTTTTTCTCTTTTGTTTTGGGGTGGAATAATACTGCGATCATGCAGTGGTTTTACGGTGCCAGCTTTAGGTAGCGATTTAGTATCAACTTTTCCATTTGCTGTTAAAGGCAAGCGATCTAATAAAATAAATTCGCTTGGTAGCATATAGTTTGGTAATTTCTGCTTCAATGTTGCTAGTAGGGTTTTTTGATCAAACTGTTCGCGGTCGGTATCAGTCACTATGTAAGCAATTAATGCATTGTTGTAGGCAATGACGCAAGCTTGCGTAATGGTTTGAATCTCGAGTAAGGTTTGTTGAATTTCGCCGAGTTCAATACGAAAGCCGCGAATTTTGACTTGGAAGTCTTTGCGTCCGGCATAGAAGAGTTGACCGTTTCGTGTCCAATAGCCTAAATCGCCCGATCGATATAAACGTGAGTATTCTTTTTCTTGGCTGTAGGGGTTAGCGATATAGCGCTCTTGCGTGAGTTCAGGCTGATTGAGATAACCACGCGTTACTCCAGGGCCCGCAATGTGGATTTCACCAATAATACCATCAGCACACAGATGTAATGTTTCATCGAGTATATAGATTTTTAAATCAATTAATGGGCGTCCAATATTAGAGCCTAGGTTTAACATCTCAAAATCGTAGGGTTGTATTTCGTGGTATGTCGTATGTACGGTTGTTTCGGTAATGCCATACATGTTGACCAGGCGAACTTGATCTAAGGGATGATGAATTGTCCAGTTGGTTAAGTCAGAAAAATTTAAAGCTTCACCACCAAAAATCACACAGTGTAGGCTATCAATTTTAAATTTTGTTTTGGAATCAATGTGTGCGAGTAATTTAAAAGCTGCAGGTGTTTGGTTAAGAATAGTGACTCTCTCAGACTTTAGCAAGCGATGAAATTTTTCAGGATCACGTGAAGTCAAATAGGGTACGATAACTAGGTGGCTCCCATGTAGTAACGCTCCCCAAGTTTCCCAGATTGAAAAATCAAAGGCAAAAGAGTGGAATAAGGTCCAAACATCATGTTGATTAAATTTGAAATCATTATGGGTAGATTTTAACAAGCGTAATAAGTTGCCGTGTTCTACCATGACCCCTTTAGGTTTTCCAGTGGATCCAGATGTGTAAATAACATAGGCTAAATCATTAGGTAAGCTATTAATTGCTAGATTTTCTGAAGATTGTTTTTTAAGTGTTGTATTATCATCTACAAAAATGGTTTTCTTTTTCGCAAACAGATCTAAGAGTTCGTCGTTCACCTGTTTATGCGTTAGTATGAGTTTAGCTTGACTGTCTGCAAGGATGAATTCGATTCTTTCTTGAGGATTACTAGGGTCAATAGGTAAATAGGCACAACCAGCTTTCAGTATGGCAAGAGCACTGACTATCATATCAATGCTGCGTTCACAACAAATCGCGATCAAAGCGCCTTTTGCCGGTTCTTGTCCAGTAGTTTTTTTATAGCACTGTTGCAAATGTCTCGCGAGTTGGTTTGCAGTTTGATTTAATGCTTGGTATGAAATGGATATATTGTCATAAGAAAGCGCTATATTTTGCGGGAATTTTTCAACAATAGTTTCAAGCTCTGCTTGAATAGAGCTGGATATGGGAAATAAGCGCCGTTTATTGTTATGGCTGTTGACCAAACTTAAGGCTTCTTCGGTAAATAAATAGAGTGCCTCACTTAATGGTGCTTGCATGTCGTCTAGGCGGCGTTTTAGAATTTGCTGTAATTGTCGTGCCATACGAGTAATTGAATCGGATTCAAATAATGCTGTACGATATTTTATAGCTAATAAATAGTTTCCTTCAATTTCAGTAAACTCAAAAGTGATAGGGAATTTTGCTTGCTTTTCTTTAATGATGATTTCTTCACATTCGACATCTTCTAAACTTAGTTGTGCGAGAGTGTGGGCATTCTGTAAAACAAACATCACCTCAAAGATGGGGTTGTCATCATAATGTTCAATTTTAAGTGCTTCAATGACTTTGTTAAATGGTATGTTCTGATTTTCAAATGCGTCTAAACAAGTAGTTTTAACTCGTTGTAATATTTGTTTGAAGTTTGGATCACCGCGTAAGTCGTTACGTAATACCAACGTATTTACAAACAAGCCAATTGTCTTTTCTAATTTGGGATTGGGGCGATTGTTTGTGGGGGTGCCGACGACGATATCTTTTTGATGTGAATACCGGTAGAGTAGAATATTAAGTGCAGCAAGCAAAACCATGTAAGGCGTCGTTTGCGTCGACTGTGCAACGGCTTTAATTTTTTCACTCAACGTATGTGAAAAAAAGAAGTACTCACAACCACATTCAAGGGGATTTGTTGTTGTGCTCTTATCTTTTGGTAAATTAAGTCTTTCAAGACTAGTAAGTTTATGTTTCCAATAATTTAGCTGTTGGGTGAAATTGCCTGATTGTTCCCAGCATTGTTCTGAGTAAGCATAATCTGAGTACGGTATGATAGCTTGCTCACTATCTTGAGTTAGCGTTTTTTTTGATGTGGGGTTAAGGTAAAAGCTATTAATCTCTTCTAGTAAAATTTTAAGTGACCAACCATCCGTGATTATGTGATGCATATTGAAAAATAGCACATACTTATCGGCCTTTAATTGTAATAACTCAACGTGAAATAATGGGCCTTTTGTTAAATCAAAAATTCTTGCAGAAGCTTCTTGTAGATAGTTTTCCAGGTTCTCTTTGGTTATTTTTTTAGGCGTGAGTATAATTTTTTTTGTTGGTTGCTGTATCGGTAAAAGTTTACCTTCTTGATAAGAAAACGTTGTGTGTAAACTGTCCTGTTTAGTAAGGATTTGGTTAAGCGCTTGTTCTAAGGCGGCTATGTTTAAGTGTCCTTTAATCAAAATTGCGTACGCTACATTGTAGCGCGACGAAGCAAATTCAGTGCTTTGCGCTAAGAAAAACATACGTTGCTGCGCCATAGAAAGTACAGGGTCGACGTTTGCGGGCTGTTTTGTTAACGGCCAAATTTCAGCTGTTTGCTTTTTCAAGCGTTGTAAGTATTTCTCTAAGTCACTTAGACGAGGGTAAGAAAAAATATCACTTAAGCGGCAATTGATATTCATTTCAGTATTAATAGCATTGACTAAACGCGCTGCTTGCAGTGAGTTACCACCGGCTAAAAAGAAATCATCATGCATCCTTAAAGCGTTGGAGTCAGTGATTTCTTGCGCAATAGCCAGCAGTGTTTTGGGCGCATCGCCAGCTTTGCTTTTTTCTTTTAACTGCCTGGTGTTAAACATGCCGGCGAGTTTTTCTCTATCAACTTTGCCGTTATGATTTATGGGAAAGTTATCGAGCTCAATAAGTTGGTCGGGCTGCATATACTTAGGCAGTTTATTCTCGGCGATTGACTTTAGTTGTTCTTTTTTTATGGCTTGTTGTGGTTTCGCGGTGTAAAAAGTAATTAGTTTTTTATTATCAATTTTGCCTAAAAATAAAGTAATTGCTTGTGCGCAAGTGGGAAGTTGTTCTAATGTGTTATCAATTTCACTAAGCTCAATACGGTGACCACGTAACTTTACCTGAAAGTCTACTCGCCCTATGAAGCAAATGTTTTTATCTTTATCGACACACACATGATCACCGGTTTTGTATAAACGAATTTCTTCACCGTGCTCATCGGTTGCTATGATAAAGCGTTCGGAGGTTAACCTGTCATTATTGATGTAACCTCTAGCGACACCAATACCACCAACGTAAAGTTCACCAGTCTGACCGTTTTCGACTTGATTGCCTTTGTCATCAAGTATATAGCATGTCGTTTCTGATATAGGCGTACCTATAGGGATTGCTTCTCCTGCAGGCTTTTCTGTAATGACGTCGTAGGTTGATGTAAACAAGGTCGCCTCAGTCGGCCCATAGACATCAAGTAAATGTTGTGGTTTTCCTTGCGGGCAGTTAAGTACTTGATAAGCAAGTTGTGGTGAAAGTGCCTCGCCTCCTACCATAAGATAACGCATATGTTTAAAAGCGGCTGGATTGCAGGTGGCATGTAAATTAAAAATACCCGTCGCTAAAATCATAATAGTGATGGAGTCATTTTCTAGCTTACGTGCAAACAGTTGCGTATCTAATACGGACTCTAGGTCAAAAATATGCAGCTCTAAGCCATTAAGGAGAGCTCCCCAAATTTCAAAAGTGGTAGGGTCAAAAGCTAAATTTGTGACCTGAGCGATTTTGTCATCATGACGTACTTGAACAAAGTTAGTATCTTTTACCACGCGAATAACCGAGTGTTGCTCAACCATCACGCCTTTTGGTTTACCAGTTGAACCAGAAGTGTACATGACATAGATTAAATCACTCGACTTGTTGATTACTTCAAGCTGGTGATGTGATGGGTTGCTAATTTCCGTCCAATCTTGATCAAGCTGGATAGTCGGTAGCTGCTGTTGTTTAACAGCGGGAAGCTTTGCTAATGTTTTCTCATCACTGAGTAAAATAGCAGCGCTACTATTCGTTAACATATAGGCAACGCGTTCACTAGGGTAGGCGGGATCAATAGGCAAATAGGCGCCGCCTGCTTTGACGATTGCGAGCGCACTAATAATAGGATTTATACCGCGCGCAAAACAAAAGCCAATAATCGTGTCGGGTGCTAACGGCTTGCCATAAAATAATGAATATTGTTGCCGTAAGTGTTGTGCTAGGCGCGAGCTTTTTTTATCTAATTGCGTATAAGTTAAAATTTCATCGTTGTGTTTTAAGGCAATCTTGTTGGGATTACTTTGAACTTGTTGTGCAAATAACTCAATCACTGTTTTATTAAGCTCAGGGCAGGCTGTGAACTTAAATTTGTGTTTTAAGTTTTGGTAAGGCTTTGTATCTGAATTGATATTCCCAAGTTTTAGCTTGGAGTTTTTTGAAGATTTTGCCATGTAATAATCTGCCGACCTGCACATTAGTGATTTCTAAAAAGTATAATACAGACAGCAAGTTAAGCGAGAATACTGTAGATGTCACTATAACCTTATAAATTTACTGAAAAAAAACAAGTGTATCGTTGGTGGAGTAAACTGGTTTACAGCGATTGGAATAACTTGATGTGTGCTTTTCAGGTTTAATGATGACCCTATACCCGCTTCTGATAAGTTAAAAATGTATAGTTATAAGGATTTTTCGTGTCCGGATCGTGTTTTTCATGATGAGCCACCTGCCAGTGATTTTTATCAAATTCTGGAAAATACGTATCCCCCTCGAACCGATGGTGAATGATAGTCAGATACATGCGCGTCGCTATGGGTAGGCATTGCTGATAAAGTTGCGCGCCACCGATAATCATGATTTCTGCTTCATTTGCGCATAACGTTAAAGCATCATCGAGTGAATGCGCGATATCACAGCCCTCTGCTTGATAATCAGGGTTACGCGTAACCACAATATTGCGTCGCTGCGGCAGGGCTTTGCCAATGGATTCAAAGGTATTACGCCCCATAATGATGGATTTGCCGACGGTAAGTGCCTTGAAATGCTTGAGATCTGCCGGTAGATGCCAAGGCATCTTGTTGCTAAGTCCGATCACGCGATTTTCGGCCATTGCCGCAATAATAGAAATATTCATGTTTTGCTCTAACTCGCTGGGCTCACTTGCCGATAATACCATTGTTAACGGGAGGCAAAAGTAGCAAGCTGCTGAAAATTTTACAAGTTTTGCTGGATGAAGCGTAATGTGCTCGCAAGTAGGCTTATCGAGGCTACTGGTGTGGAAACTTTGAAAGGAATAGTATTTGCAAGGCAACAATCAGCGACTTATACTCAACCCGCTGTAAAACCAGTGACCAATACAATAATAACAACAGGGAGTTTTGAGTATAATTTAGCCAAGGAGAAGCCTTCGCGGCGGCAAGGCAAGGGGTAGACAATAAATGCGCACATTTTTTTCTAAAGGGTTAAAGAAGCTTTGGCCTAATCTTTTCAACCTAATTCCGATCGTGCTCTTTTTAATTTTCTTACTGGTATTTACCCCGGTGTTGCGGGCAGCCGACAGCATTACTGCCCACCAGCACGGTAAGACGTTTTATCCAACGTATCCAACACCTAACTATGGCACGGGTACCCAAGCTGACTTGATTAAGAAGGGTGAATATTTGGTGAAGATGGGAGATTGTATTTCTTGTCACACCGATACAGATGAAGGTAAACAAGCACAACCGTTTGCGGGTGGTTTAGGTATCGATACACCTTTTGGCACGATTTACACACCGAATATTACCCCAGATAAAGAAACCGGCATTGGCAATTGGAAAGATGAAGACTTTATTCGTGCGCTACATGATGGGGTATCACCCGAGGGCTATCAATATTATCCCGCGTTTCCTTACACTTCTTTTCATTATGTGACGGATGACGATATCCGTGCGATCGCTGCTTATCTCAGAAGTATTCCTGCGGTTAAGCAAAAAGATAAAAAGAATGCTATGCCATGGCCGTTTAGCTGGCGTTTTATGATGGTGGGGTGGAAGACCATGTTTTTCTACGGTCGCCATGCTTATTTTAAACCGGATCCCACTAAATCAGCACAGTGGAATCGTGGTGCTTACTTAGTTTTGGGTTTGGGTCATTGTGGTGAGTGTCACACCCCGCGTGGTATTTTGGGTGAAATGAAACAAGATAAATTTCTCGGCGGCGCCTTTGTCGATGGCTATTACGCACCAAATATTTCATCGTATGGTCTTAAACAGAAAAAAGCCACAGAAAAAGATATTGTCGATGTGTTTTCTGATGAAGAAATGCTGGGTGGTACGGGTAAAGTACAAGGGCCGATGGCGGAAGTCGATCATAATAGTTTGAAATATATTAATCAGTCTGATTTAGAAGCGATTGCCGTATTCTTGGAGAGCACCAAACCAGTTGTGCCAAAGAAGACTAAAGATTCAGGT
Source organism: Gammaproteobacteria bacterium (assembly GCA_021773335.1). Taxonomy (GTDB): domain Bacteria; phylum Pseudomonadota; class Gammaproteobacteria; order JAJFKG01; family JAJFKG01; genus JAJFKG01. Next base: position 62,394 of record JAJFKG010000016.1, on the reverse strand, counting down.
AAAGTTTCACAAAAAGCTGCGATTAAAATTTATAATAGTAAATGTGCCGCATGTCACGCCTCTGGGGCGGCTGGCGCTCCTATAGTGGGCGATGTAAAAGATTGGAAGCCACGTATTGCATTAGGTTTGCCGACGCTTTATAAAAATGCGATCAATGGCATTAATTCAATGCCACCACGTGGTACCTGTATGAGTTGTTCGGATAATGCGATTGACGCAGTCGTCGACTACATGGTTGCGCAAAGTAAGCCGGGCGCTAAGAAAGCGGCGGGGCCAATGGTGTCCAAAGCGCCAACAACCAATCCAAAACCACGTCCGAGCATTGCCCAAGGTAAAGTGATATATGACAAAGTGTGTAGTGCGTGTCACACACGTGGTGTGCTAGGTGCGCCGGTTACTGGTGATAAACAAGCTTGGGCGCCGATCATTAAACAAAATGTGGATGTGTTATTCGAGCGTTCGATCAAAGGCTATAAGTCAATGCCCGCTATGGGCGGGTGCGAAACTTGCTCCAATGGCGACATCGAAGCAGCAGTGAAATATATGGTACAAGAGAGTTCTACTAAAGGTGATTATTCACTGTGGTAGTTGTCAGTAAAGAAGGTAGATGTAATGAAAAATAAGACTTGTGGTGTGCGTTTTAATTGGCTGTCGCGCATAAGCCTTAGTCTAATAGGTTGCCTAGTAGGTTTACTAGGGCATGTCACGCCAGCCTTTGCTGACTTGAAGCTCAATATGCTGCCTGGCGTGACACCGTTAAGTAAAGATATCTATGATTTGCATATGGTAATTTTGCTGATATGCGTGTTTATCGGCGTTGTTGTTTTTGGCGTCATGTTTTATTCGATTATTAAACACCGCAAATCAAAGGGTGCGATACCTGCGCAATTTCACGAAAACACAGTAGTGGAAATGACTTGGGCAATCATCCCATTAATCATTCTGGTCATTATGGCTATTCCCGCAACCATCGTTATTCGTGACATGCATGATACAGCTGACTCTGAAGTGACGATTAAAATTACCGGCTATCAATGGAAATGGAAGTATGAGTATCTTGATCAAGGGATTAGCTATTTTAGTAATCTGTCGACGCCATATAGTGAAATCCACAATGAAAAACCCAAAAATAAGTGGTATTTACTTGAAGTTGATAAACCAATGGTTGTGCCGGTTGGTGAAAAGATTCGTTTCTTGATCACCTCGAACGATGTTATTCACTCATGGTGGGTGCCGACTTTGGGCGTAAAAAAAGATGCGGTGCCAGGTTTTATCCATGAAGCATGGGCTAAAGTCGATAAACCGGGCACTTATCGTGGGCAATGCACCGAGTTATGTGGGGCTAATCACGGCTTTATGCCGATTGTTGTTATCGCTAAATCCAAAGCGGAGTTTGCGCAGTGGGTCGCTCAGCAACATGGAGACAAAGCGAAACAAGTGGTGGCTAGTGATAAGAGCTATAGTAAAGATGAATTAATGAAAATGGGCAAGGCAGCGTATGATAAACATTGTGCGGTTTGTCATAAGGTAGATGGCAGTGGTATGCCACCAGCATTTCCAGCGTTAAAAAATAGTCCGGTAGCGACGGGGCCAATTGCCAAGCATATCGATGTGGTTGTTAAAGGTGTGTCAGGCACAGCGATGCAGGCCTTTGGCAGCCAGTTAAGTGATAAAGATTTAGCAGCGATTATTACTTATGAGCGTAATGCTTGGGGTAATAATAAAGGTAATGGCGGCATGGTTCAGCCAAGCGATGTTAAGGCTGCAAAAGGCCAGTAGGTCTAACAAAGCGTTTTAAAGACGAGCACTTTCTAGCATGGTGCGTCGCAAAGAATTGCAATGACTTCAGGCTGCAAAAGACGAAGTGATTAACAGGGAGATGAATCGTGAGCGAAATCGCAGAGCATACTGGCACGAGAAAAAAAGGATTTTTTGCATGGATAGCGCGTTGGCTATTTACCACTAACCATAAAGAAATCGGTACCCTGTACTTGGTGTTGAGCGGGATTATGCTTTTGGTCGGTGGTTCGATGGCGATGTTAATCCGCGCGGAATTATTTATTCCAGGATTACAGTTAGTTCAGCCAGATTTCTTTAATCAAATGACAACAATGCATGGCTTGATTATGGTGTTTGGTGTAGTTATGCCGGCTTTTGTGGGTTTGGCTAACTGGATGATACCCATGATGATCGGTGCGCCTGATATGGCATTACCGCGGCTGAATAACTGGAGTTTCTGGATCCTACCTTTTGCATTTACGATTTTATCGAGCACTTTATTTCTTGAAGGCCCAGCACCCAATTTTGGTTGGACGATGTATGCGCCTTTATCGACAACGTTTGGTCCGGCAAGTACTGATTATTTAATTTTTTCTGTGCACTTAATGGGGATCTCATCCATCATGGGCGCTATCAATGTGATCGCAACCATTTTAAATTTGCGTGCGCCTGGTATGAAAATGATGAGGTTGCCTATTTTTGTGTGGTCATGGTTGATTACTGCATTTTTGTTGATAGCCGTTATGCCTGTGCTAGCGGGTGCCGTCACAATGATGTTAATGGATCGCCATTTCGGCACGAGTTTCTTTAATGCAGCAGGTGGTGGTGACCCGCTACTTTTCCAACACATTTTTTGGTTTTTTGGTCACCCCGAAGTGTATATCATGATCTTGCCAGCTTTCGGCATTATTTCAGAAATTTTACCGACCTTTAGCCGCAAACCCATTTTTGGTTATAAATTTATGGTATACGCAATCGCGTGTATTGCTTTCTTGTCATTCATTGTGTGGGCGCATCATATGTTTGTGTCAGGAATACCTATGGCGGCAGAACTCTTCTTTATGTATGCGACGATGTTGATCGCGGTGCCCACAGGGGTTAAGGTCTTTAATTGGGTGAGCACCATGTTTAAAGGCTCTTTGACGTTTGAGACGCCAATGTTGTTTGCAATCGCTTTTGTCATCCTATTTACTATTGGTGGTTTTACGGGCTTGATGTTAGCTATTGTACCGGCTGATTATCAATACCATGATACCTATTTTGTCGTCGGGCATTTCCACTATGTCTTGGTTCCAGGAGCATTATTCAGTATTTTTGCAGCAATCTATTATTGGTTGCCGAAATGGACAGGACGTATGTATAACGAGCGCCTGGGTAAGTGGCACTTCTGGTTATCGGCAATCTCAGTCAACATTACATTTTTCCCGATGCATTTCTTAGGTTTAACCGGTATGCCGCGACGTATCCCCGACTATGCATTACAGTTTACTGACTTTAATATGATTGCGAGCATCGGAGCATTTATCTTTGGCTTAACGCAATTGTTATTTTTATACAATGTGGTGCGAACCATGTTTAGTCGACGTACTGATAATTTGCCCGATAACGTCTGGGAAGGTGCTCATGGCCTGGAGTGGACCTTGCCAACCCCGGCTCCCGCGCATACGTTTGCACTACCACCAGAGGTTAAGTAGCAATGTCTAATGCGCCGAATTCACGAGCAAGTGCGGCAAATAAACGCCTTATTGCGCAGCTGTTAATTGTCGTTGTTGGCATGTTTGCGTTCGGTTTTGCACTAGTGCCGTTATATGATATTTTTTGTGATTTGACCGGTTTAAATGGCAAAACAGCAGGCCAAGTCACGGCAAATAGTAGTGTGGTAGATAAAGAGCGTTGGGTAAAAATCGAATTTTTAGCGACGAATAACAATGGTGAACACTTGCCTTGGGATTTTCGTCCGATGGTGAAAAAAATTCGAATACACCCCGGTGAAAATAAACGTATTGCTTATTTTGCCAAAAATAATTCGAACAAAGAAATGACGGTCCAAGCCATTCCCAGTGTTACACCCGGTATTGCTGCCAAGTATTTACGTAAGACAGAATGTTTTTGTTTCAATCAGCAAACACTCAAGGCTGGCGAGTCAATGGAAATGCCATTGATTTTTCACGTCGATCGCGATTTGCCGAAAGATATAGGAACAGTAACACTATCCTATACGATTTTTGATATAAACAGTAAGAAAACGCCATCTTAGTCAGGCTGCTTACTATTGAGAAAGAGGTAACTTAGATGCCAACACATGGAAGTTATTACGTGCCAGAAAGGAGCGTTTGGCCGATCTTAGGGGCGGTAGGTTTATTTGGTCTCGGCTATGGGTCGATTAATTTATTACATTCCCATATCGTTGGCCCACTTGTCTTTATCAGTGGTGCAGTTCTTATAGCACTGACTATGTTTGGTTGGTTTCATGCGGTGATTAAAGAAAGCCGTGCTGGTCTCTATGATGCGCAAATGGATCGATCTTTCCGTTGGGGGATGTTCTGGTTTATCTTTTCTGAAATTATGTTCTTTGGTGTCTTTTTTGGTGCACTTTTTTATGCGCGTGAATTATCCGTGCCATGGCTAGGCGGTGCAGGTTCAGGTGAGTTAACCCATTTATTGATTTGGCCCGATTTTAAAGCAGCTTGGCCATTGCTTGCTAATCCCGACCCGCAAGCATTTGTAGCGCCCCAAAAAACGCTGTATACCTGGGGTATTCCCGCGATGAATACATTGATTCTTCTCAGTAGTGGGGTGACTATCACGCTTGCGCATTGGGCACTTAAGCGCAATGAACGTAATAAATTGATTATTTTCTTGGGATTGACCATTGTTCTCGGTTTAGTCTTTTTAAGTTGCCAAGCTTACGAATATTATTTAGCACACTATAAATACGGCTTAAATATCGCAACTGGTATTTATGGCAGTACCTTCTTTATGCTAACGGGATTCCATGCTGCGCATGTCATCATCGGGGCGATCATGCTCTTTATCATTTGGTTGCGTTGCGTAAAAGGGCATTTTACGCCAGAGCATCATTTTGGTTTTGAAGCATCGGCGTGGTATTGGCATTTTGTGGATGCGATTTGGCTTTTGCTATTCACCTTCGTCTATTGGCTCTAGCTAGCAAAGCGAGGGTTTTGCATGAGGGCTTCGTTGCAGAAGTTTTTTTTGCTCAGCCATTTAGGGGTACTAAACTCCTTCGCCTTGTCTCGTCCCACCCCTGTGGGGTGGGACGGTAAAACAGCGGGCGCTGGGCGCCCGACAAATAAAGGAACGGACGCTGGAGCGTCCGTGAGTTTAAGGTCGCTTGACGCAAAGACAGTAGGCTACAAAGCGCGCTACCACGTAGCCTTGATAAGCGCCACGCGCGTCATCCAGGGAGGGTGTTTGCCATTGCTGTTCCCGGACTACGCTTGAACTAGTACAGTTCGCTACACCGTATTCGGTGTTAACCACCCTAAGAAATAAGCCACCATGAGTAGAATAAACAGGGCGAGAGAAATACCGATGCGAATACTAAGGGCTTTAACGGTGCGGCTACTGCGACTTTCATCTTTGACGAGATAATACAAACCAGTCCCTAAACTGGCAAAGACAAAGATTAAAAAGGCGATTATAATAGCCTTGATTAGCATGATGTTGGGCCTCCTGTGTCCAGCGTAGCTCACAACCAGTAGAGATTATGAACGATCCAAAACAAAATCATCCTTCGGCGCCATTGTATCGTAAACGTTATCGCTTTGCCCCTAAAACTCTTCCTACTATGGCGATTGCTGTATTACTGATGCTGCTGGTTTCACTTGGCTTTTGGCAACTAGGGCGAGCCGATCAAAAGCGCTATCTCTTACAGCAGTTTTCTAAACGCTTAACTGCCAAACCTTTGCAGTTACATGATTTGGGCGCGAACTTTGAAGCTAAGCTTTATGCCCCATTAGCAGTCAGCGGATATTTCGATAATAAGCAGCAAATTTTATTGGATAACAAAGTGTATAAGGGACGGGTTGGCTATCAAGTCATAACACCATTTATTCCTGATGCGGGTATGAATATTAAGCTTGGTATGCGGGTTCTGGTAAATCGTGGTTGGGTGCCCTTAGTCAATAATCGCCGTAGCCAACTCCCTGTTATCAAACCAGTCTTAAGCCACCAGACTATCCATGGTCTGGTGTACTTGCCGCCGCAAAAGCCGTTATTGCTGCGAGCCGATATTTATTCGCGGCAGGGGTGGCCATTGCGTGTCCAAGCCGTACAGATTGCAAAGCTTGCAAAACACATGGGAGCAGAGTTGTATCCTTTCGTGATATTACTTGCACCGGATGCGAAAAACGGCTTTATTCGTGATTGGCAGCCGATTAATATGAGCCCTGCAAAACATACGGGTTATGCGGTACAATGGTTTGCCATGGCGGCAGTATTATTGATCCTATTTTTTGTTATCAGTATTCGTAAGGAGTCAGAACAAATTGAGCATGGAAACAAAAACTAATAGCAATGGACGTGCGAAGAGTAAACGTGGCCAGACACTTGTGATTATTATTGCGATATTATTTTTCATACCGATGGCATTGGCTTGGTTGATGTATGCAACGGGTATTGGTGTGGGTGATAGTAAAGTAAACCACGGGCAGCTTATTCAACCGCCTTTACAGATTGAACAATTGCCTCTTGCTGGAGGCAGTAAACAATTGCTGGAGTCAAAACCCTTGGCGCACCGTTGGATCATTGCTTATATTGAGCCACAACGCTGTGGTAACCGCTGCACTAAAACGCTTTACCACATGCGTCAAGTGCGTAAAGCACTTGGTAAACGACAAAAACGAGTTGCGCGCTTATTAATTACGACGCCGACTAATGCAAATAAAACGTTAACGGCTTTGATTGCGAAAGACTATCAAGGGACTAAGATTGCAACAACACAATTAAAAGACCTCAAAACATTTTTAGCGCCTGTGCCATCAAGGCAAGCGGCTTTACAATCAGGGTATTTGTATCTCGTGGATCCTTTGGGCAACATCATGTTGAGTTACTCACCTGATGCGCCTGCTAAGGGAATGTTTAAGGATTTAAAACGTCTACTGAAGGTATCGAACATTGGATAAGATAAACAAAGGAAGTTTCTTCATTATCGCATTGATTGCGTCTGTATTGGCATTTTCTGTTATTGTCACGGGTGCGTATACGCGCTTAACGGATTCAGGATTAGGTTGCCCTGATTGGCCGGCTTGCTATGGCCAGCTGACGGCGCCTAAGACATCACAAAAGGTCCAGCAAGCTCAATTAGCGTTTCCTGGGCAAACAGTTGAGCCTAGTAAAGCTCGGATTGAAATGTTTCATCGTTATATGGCGGGCGCGCTAGGAATATTGGTATTTATCTTGGCATACCTTGCCTTACGTAGGCGTGTGGTGGGACGGGGTCAACAACGTGTTAGTTTGTCGTTGCTGCTGGTGTTGCTGGTATTGTTTCAAGCAGCGTTAGGCATGTGGACAGTGACTCTGAAGTTGTGGCCGACAGTCGTGATGGGACACTTGTTGGGAGGTATGGCGATACTGAGTTTGCTGTGGTGGTATACCTTACGCGGTATTGGTTTCGCGCCATTACCAATAACACAGATGAAACAGTACAAACCCTGGGTAGCCATTGGTTTATTGATAGTTGTTGTGCAAATTGCCTTGGGGGGATGGACCAGCGCTAACTATGCTGGCTTGGTTTGTCTCGATTTTCCTTTTTGTCAAGGGCAGATTATACCAGCGTTAAATTTTAGTGATGCATTCAATATTTTCCAACCTTTGGGTTTAAATTATGACGGAGGCGAACTAAGCAATGCCACACGTGTAACGATTCAAGTGATGCATCGTTTCGGCGCCTTAATTACGATGGCTTATGTGGGTGCTTTGAGCTTATATTTATTATTCTTTTCGCATCAGCGTTTGTTGCGAAATATTTCTGCAACTATTTTGGTGGTGTTAGTAACACAGATTGCATTAGGTATTTTAACAGCAACACAATTATTGATATTGCCGATTGCTGTTGCGCATAATGCAATTGCGGCATTGATGTTAGTGTCTTTAGTTACACTTAACTTCGTAATCTATCAAAAATCTAAACAAGAGGATTTTTAACGTGAGTAAAATGGCTGGGGCAGTTGCCGCACAGCATGGAAGCCGTACGACTTGGCGGGATTATTATGAACTCTGTAAACCCAGAGTAGTTGGATTGATGTTAATTACAGCCTTTGTTGGCATGAATATGGCGACAACAGGCTTTGTGCCTTGGCAGGCATTGGTTTTTGGCACACTTGGTATTGCTTTAGCGGCTGGTTCTGCCGCAGCAATTAATCAACTTATTGATCGCCGTATCGACCTAATAATGGCGCGTACCCAACAGCGTCCATTACCGGCCGGTAGAGTCACGCCGCTGAAAGCGTGGATATTCGCTGCTGTTCTGGGTGTGCTTGGTATGCTGGTATTAGTCACCTTGGTCAATACTCTAACGGCGATATTAACTTTTTGTACTCTAATAGGTTATGCAGTTATTTATACCGTGTTTCTTAAGCGTGCGACACCCCAAAACATTGTTATCGGGGGGGCGGCTGGCGCGGCGCCACCCGTACTTGGCTGGGTTGCGGTTACTGGGCACTTTGATCCAAATAGCTTATTGCTCATGTTAATTATTTATGTCTGGACGCCACCACATTTTTGGGCTTTGGCGATTCATCGTTATGAAGAATATGCGCGTGCAGAAATTCCTATGTTACCAGTGACGCATGGTATAGAATTCACCAAACTGAATATTTTGCTTTATACAATTTTGTTGGTTGTAACGAGCCTCATGTTATATGTTGTTAGCTTAAGTGGCCCATTGTATCTATTAGGTGCCTTAGTGTTAGGCATTTGGTTTATTTATCGCGCTGTTAAGTTAAAGCGGAGCAATAATAAATATGATGCTTGGCGTATGTTTCGTTTTTCGATTGTGTATCTATTTGTGATTTTTGTATTAATGTTAGTGGATCATTATTTGTTGGGATTACAGAATTATTTATTAGCTTAGGAGGAGAAGTTTTATGCAAAAGCAAGGCAGGAAAAATCTGGTGATTGTCATTTTATGTTTGGTAGTTATTGCCATATTTGCGGGTACATTTTACAGTAATTATATGCGGCAACAGTCTAATAAGGCTCATCAAGCCATTAGTATTACCAATAATATTAATGGCACAGTATTCTCACAACCACGTACAATTTCTCCGTTTAAACTCGTGAGTAATACTAACCACCCATTTACCAATGCTAATTTAAAGGGCCATTGGACATTAATGTTTTTTGGTTTTACCAACTGTCCTGACATATGCCCGACCACAATGGCTGTTTTAAAACAGTTTTATGATCAATTGGGTGCCACGGCAAGCAATAAAAAACCTCAAGTCGTACTTGTTTCTGTTGATCCTAAACGTGATACGCCCAAAGCCCTTAATGACTATGTGCAAGTTTTCAATAAGCACTTTATCGGTGTTACTGGTAATGAGATACAAATCAAACAGCTCACACATGAGATGGGTGTCGTTTATATGCAGATCATGCAAAAGCAAGGTGAGCATGCGCAAGGTGGTCATGCCAGACATTATACGATTGATCATAGTGGGGTGATTCTTTTGATTGACCCAAATGGTGACTTGTATGCGCTGTTTAATAATCCACAAAATGCGAAAATTTTAGTAAAAGATTACAATGCAGTAGTGCAACACTACGCCAAAACACAAAATAATCAGCTGCACGCTTAATAGAGGGCCAAACCGACATGTACACCTTAACTGCAGAATTTCAAGCCGTAGCGGGTAAAGAAGAGCAATTAAAAGCATTACTCTTAACCTTGGTCACGCCTACACGTGCTGAGGCTGGCTGCGTCAAATACGAGTTGTATCAAGATAGCAGAGATCCTGCGTGCTTTTTCTTTTACGAAATTTGGGTCGATAAAGCGGCGCATGCGCAACACATGCAAACAGCCCATATCCAACACTGGCGCAAACAGCGCGAAGGTTTGCTTGCCAAGTCTGGGAATATCAAGTTTTTAGAATTAGTAGAATGAGTTGTTTATCTAATCCAAGATATGACTAATTAAACCATCTACTAGTTTGGGCTCAAACCAAGTTGATTTAGGTGGCATGATGCCATTTTCATCAGCGATAGTGAGTAATTCATCGACGCCAGTTGCAAATAGGGAAAACGCAACGGTCATTTCGTCACTATCGACACGTTTAGCTAATTCATCAGTCCCGCGTATACCGCCGACAAAGTTAATGCGTTCATCCGTGCGTGGATTGCCAATACCTAAGATAGGGTCTAATAGATATTGATTTAGTAAGCTAACGTCTAAGCGGTCTATGGCATTAATTGGCTTTGCTTTATCTGCATTTAAGCGCAAACAATACCATTGGCCGTCAAGGTACATGCCGTATTCACCATGTTGTTGTGGTTCAACGGCGGTTGATTTAACTTCGTAAGTGAAATGTTCACTTAGTTTATCAAGAAATTCTGCTTTGCTTAGCCCATTTAAGTCTTTCACAATGCGATTGTAAGGTAAAATTTGTAGCTCAGTATCTGGGAATAATACACTGAGAAAATAATTGCGCTCACTCTCTGCATTTGCTTTATTACATTGTTCGGCGACACGGCTTGCTGCTGCTGAACGGTGATGCCCATCAGCGATATAGATGCGTTCAATATTAGCAAATGCATCATTGATTGCTGCAATATCGGCTGCTTGATCAATAATCCATAGGCTATGGATAACGCCTTCTGCATTACTGACTTCATAGGTCGCTGCTTGCTGAGTAAGGTTTGCTAATAATTCTTTTACTGCACTATGCTCGCGATACGTTAAAATCACAGGGCCTGTTTGTGCATTAAGTGCTTCAATATTTTTTACGCGGTCAGTTTCTTTTTTCGGAAACGTTAATTCGTGTTTGCGAATATTGCCTTTCACATAAGCTGCAACCGATGCGGCGGCAACAATACCGGTTTGCTGATGGTTACCCATTTGCATACGATAGGCATAATAGCAAGGTTTTTCGTCTTGTAATAAAATTTTTTGTTGGCGTAAGGCAGCAAAATTTTCAGCACCTTTTTGATAGACTGCAGCGCTATAGGGATCGGTATCTGTAGGTAAATCAATTTCAGGCTTGGAAACATGTAAAAAACTATAAGGATTACCTTCGGCGTATTGACGTGCTTCTTCACTATTTAGCACATCATAGGGAGGTGCAATAACATCGTTGACAAAAGCAGTAGCGGGGCGCAAGCCACGAAAGGGTTTAATCAAAGGCATGTAAACGATCTCCTAATGGACTAAATTAAGTGAAAATCTTGCAATAAGGTGTAACTAATAATGGTGAACGATACCACAATAATGAGTAGCAAGGCCAGTCGCCCGCCAGCTACTTGGTAGCCAGTGATGGTTTGTGTTTTATAGCGACCACGCCAAGCCATCCACGCAGGCAACAGCGTTAACAAAATAATACAAAAGATCCCCGCATAACTCAGGCTAATGATGAAGATGCTGGGATCGACGAGCACAATAGCCAATGGCGGGATAAATGTCAGCCCATAAATGATGGTATTTCCAAATCCGCGTTTAGGGATATTTAAGCCATCAGCAAGAAAGTCTGATAGGCATAGTGACACGCCGAGGAAAGAGGTTAACACGCAAATCGAAGTAAAAAATCGTGCAATAATAGTAATGGTTTCAGTGTTCAATTGCAGAATCAGTGCTTGTGTCAATTCACTCACGGGATCTTGCGACGACATAATGTTTAAAAGACCATGTGGGCCTTGATGTGGCAGGGCTCCAAGCACGACCGCTATCCAGGCGATATAACATACCAGTGGAATAAAGCTACCAATCATCACAATCAAACGCAATTTCTTAACATCACCGTCGAGATACGTGCGTAGACTAGGGATAATGGTTGCATAGCCAAACGACGTGATCGCTACTGTCATTGCTGAAAGAATATATTTGCTATGGCCGAGTGCGAGATTAGGTAGGCTAATATGCGGGGCAACTAACAACACTAAGATAAAATAGGCAATGAATTTAGCGGTCATCAAGCCGCGGTTAACGTAATCAACCGTTCTAATACCGAGATAAACGATAAATCCCATAATGATGACAAAGCTGAGAGAGTCTAGCCAATCGGGCGTATTGATCTTTGCTGCGATCAGCAGGCCATGCAAGACATCAGTGCCGCCTGAGATATACGCCGATAGTAATGAATAAAGCAATAACAAATAGGTTATCCATGCTACCCACTTACCCAGCGCGCCAGTAGTGGTTTGTGCCATGGAGATCATATTATTGTTTTTAGGCAAGCTTAGACTGACTTCAAGGATCAAAAAAGCGCCGAATGTCATGAGTAGCCAACAACCGAACAATAAGACGGTTGCTGGCCAAAAGCCGCTGGATGCAGTTGCAACCGGCAGTGCCAACATACCCCCACCAATCGATGTGCCAATGATCAGGAGTACACCGCCGATAATTTTATTCATAGAAGTTGCTCTTATTTGCTTTCTTTACTGATGTGATCCACTTTTTGAAAGCCGCGCGGTAATTTGTTACCGCGTCTACCGCGTTCACCAATATAATGTTCAAGATCACTATTTTTGAGTTTTAGTTGGCGCCGCCCAGCCTGCAAAATAAGAATGTCGTCGTCTTCCAGTACACAATAGCCAATCACATATTCTTCACGGTTAGCGGCACGTGCGGAAGGGATGTTAATAATCTTGTTGCCCTTACCTTTGCTTAATTGTGGTAAGTCAGCAATCGCAAATACGAGCAAACGCCCTTCGGTGGTAACGGCTGCAATATAAGATGACTCTAAATCGCCAATCTTTTGCATGGCAATCGCGAGCGAACCTTTGGGCGGCTTAAGCACGGTTTTACCGCTGCGGTTTTTACTGGCTAACTCTTCAAGCTTAACCACAAACCCATAACCAGCATCAGAGGCAAGTAAGCAGAGCTCATCGTCTTGTCCCGCAATCAAGCCGTTGAATACAGCACCTGGTGGTGATTTTACGCGTCCCGTGACGGGTTCTCCTTGTCCACGTGCCGATGGTAAACTGTGGCCAGCCAATGTATACGTGCGTCCCGTGGAATCTAAAACAATTACTGCTTGATTGCTGCGGCCGTGTGCAGCAGCCTTAAAACTGTCGCCTGATTTGTAATTCATGCTGAGGGGATCGATATCATGGCCTTTGGCTGCACGGATCCAACCTTTAGCGGAGAGCACAGCAGTGATTGGTTCTGAAGGTAACATCTCTTCTTCGCGAATTGCTTGTGCTTCAGCGCGCTCGACTAAGGGTGAGCGGCGATCATCGCCATAGGTTTCAGCATCAGCGAGTAATTCTTTTTTGATCAACGTTTTTAAACGCGTTTTAGAACCTAAGGTTTTTTCTAATTGTGCTTTTTCCGCAGCCAATTCTTCTTGTTCGCCACGAATTTTCATTTCTTCAAGTTTAGCCAAATGGCGTAATTTTAATTCTAAAATGGCTTCAGCTTGGGTGTCGGTGATTTTAAAGCGCTTCATCAAGACTGGCTTGGGCTTGTCTTCGCTGCGGATAATTTCAATCACTTCATCAATATTTAAGAACGCAATCAGCAAGCCATCTAAAATATGCAAGCGCGCAATGACTTTTTCCAAGCGGTGTTGCAAACGGCGCGTGACAGTTTCAGTGCGAAATGCCAACCACTCTTTGAGTAGTTCGACAATATCCATGACTTTTGGACGACCGCCATTGTTGATAATGTTGAAATTGACGCGATAACTGCGTTCTAAATCAGTGGTTGCGAATAGATGGTTCATCAATGCTTCGATATCGACGCGATTAGAACGTGGTGTTATAACAATACGGGTTGGGTTTTCGTGATCTGATTCATCGCGAATATCATCGACCATGGGTAATTTTTTGGCGCGCATTTGATTGGCGATTTGTTCGATCACTTTGGCACCTGAGACTTGGTGTGGGAGCGCATTAATAATAATGTCGCCATTTTCTTTGTTATAGACTCCCCGCATACGTACGCTGCCGCCACCCTTGCGATAGATTTCGCGAATATCAGCGATGGGCGTAATGATTTCAGCATCGGTCGGGAAGTCAGGGCCTTTGATGTGTTCACAGAGTTGGTTGACGCTGGATTTGGGTTCATCCAGCAAACGAATACAGGCACTGACTACTTCTCGTAAATTGTGCGGCGGGATATCGGTCGCCATACCGACAGCTATACCGGTAGCACCGTTTAATAGCACGTTAGGGACACGTGCAGGTAATAACGCAGGCTCGTCGAGGGTGCCATCAAAATTCGGTACCCAGTCGACCGTACCCTGGCCTAATTCGGAGAGTAAAGCCTCAGCGTATTTGCCCAAGCGTGCTTCAGTATAACGCATGGCGGCGAAAGATTTGGGATCATCCGGCGACCCCCAGTTGCCTTGGCCATCGACCAAGGGGTAGCGAAATGAAAAAGATTGCGCCATCAGTACCATGGCTTCGTAACAGGCGCTATCGCCGTGGGGGTGATACTTGCCCAGCACATCGCCGACCGTACGCGCGGATTTTTTAAATTTGGCAGTAGCTTTGAGGCCCAATTCCGACATCGCATACACGATGCGACGCTGTACAGGTTTTAAACCGTCGCCAATATGTGGTAAGGCGCGGTCCAAGATGACGTACATGGAATAATCGAGGTAAGCTTTTTCAGTAAATTCTTGTAAAGGGCGTTGTTCGACGCCTTCGAGACTCATATCGGTATTAGTATCCATGTAATGCCTTATTTTTCATCAAAAAAGTGGAGGCGATTATATACCTTTTCAGTATGCGGTTGCGAGACCATTGAATTTTTTCAATAAGATAAAATTCAATGTTGCATTGATTGTTGATTTGTGAGATCATCCTCGCCCTCAGGATAATTCTTAAGCAATAAGGAAGCAAAATGGATTTTGCAAAAATCGGGCTTAAGCAATTTCCTACTTTGGGCACCTTAAGTAGTGAAATTGTACAATTTACAGTCAAAATTTTCGATAAACTCTTTGTTCCCACCAACGTCATCTATCAGCCAAACAAGCACTTTAACGGTGAGTATGTTCGGCTCATGAACCAATGGGGGCAATCCAGTCTCCATCGTTTTGTGGCGGTCAATACCGTGATTAATACTCGAGATCAGAATAAGCTTGGGTTCACTGGAAATGGTCGCAATGACAACGAGTTGCAAACACGTTTGCACATTTGCAAGCTTAAACGACAGCGTAGTTCTTTCTTCTTAGGGTGATGTGGCTTATCAAAGTTACTTAGAGACCTGTTTTTCTTGGCCTTGTGAAATTTAGGAGTCTCTTTCTTTCCCATAAAGCCTTCGCTTATAATACCCGGCGTTCATTCAGCAGAATTTGTTTATAACGATTACAAGGAAGCACACATGTCAACCGCGACTCAACCTGATAATAATGCCACACGTACTGAAACCGATAGCATGGGCCCCATCGAAGTCCCGGCCGATTGTTATTGGGGCGCACAGACGCAACGCTCATTACATCATTTTAATATCGGTAAAGACTTAATGCCTAAAGAAGTGGTGCATGCTTTTGGTATTTTGAAAAAATCGACGGCATTGGCGAATAAAGAATTAGGTAAATTGGCGGTGGATAAAGCGGATCTAATTATCCGTGCAGCTGAAGAAGTCAGTGCAGGCAAGCTCGACGATCAATTTCCACTGCATGTGTGGCAAACAGGCAGCGGTACACAAAGTAACATGAATAGTAATGAAGTCATTGCCAATCGTGCGATTGAAATGGCGGGTGGTGTGCGCGGCAGTAAAGATCCGATTCACCCAAATGATCACGTTAACATGTCCCAATCATCCAATGACACATTCCCAACGGGGATGTATATTGCCGCGGCGCGTGCCGTGCATGGACACTTGTTGCCGAGTGTCAAGCAATTGCGTGATGCCTTGGATAAAAAAGCCAAAGCATATCAAGGCATCATTAAAATAGGTCGTACTCATTTGCAAGATGCTGTGCCATTGAGCTTAGGCCAGGAATTCTCGGGTTACGTTGCGCAATTGGACGCAGCGATGGTGAATATCGAGCATAGTTTAGAAGGCTTATATGAATTGGCGATCGGCGGTACTGCTGTTGGTACTGGTATTAATACGCATCCTAAGTTTGCAGATTTAACCGCTAAGCATATCGCAAAAATCACGGGTTTACCTTTTAAATCAGCCAGCAATAAATTTGCGTCGCTCGCTGCGCACGATGCTATTGTCGCTGCTAGTGGTGCCTTAAAAACTTTAGCTTGTGCTTTAATGAAACTTGCTAATGATATTCGTTGGATGGGCTCGGGGCCGCGTTGTGGTTTAGGTGAATTAGAGTTACCCGCTAATGAACCTGGTTCTTCGATCATGCCAGGTAAAGTCAATCCGACTCAAAGTGAAGCATTGACTATGGTATGCGCGCAAGTAGTCGGCAACGATATGGCGATTGGCTTTGCTGGTTCACAAGGTAATTTCGAATTGAATGTGTTTAAGCCAGTGATGATTTTCAATTTTTTACATTCCACAAATCTGATGGCGGACTCGTGTCATAACTTCCGCGAATTTATGGTCGCAGGACTAAAACCAAATAAAAAGAAGATCGATTATTTCTTACATAATTCTTTAATGTTAGTCACAGCGCTTAGTCCGAAGATTGGCTACGATAAAGCAGCTGAAATCGCACATAAGGCTCATCACGACGGCAGTACCTTACGTGAAATGGCAGTTAAGCTCGGTTATTTAAGCGCAGAAGAATTTGATGCGATCGTTAAACCTGAAGAGATGATTGCACCTAAAGAATAAAGCGAGTTTAATTAGCAATCTACATAACGTTGTACAAACTTGATTGTATCTTTCATCACGTTAAAGTTGACGATATTGTTATGATTGGCCTGGGTGAACTGGCGAAACTCTTTGGGTTGCTGTGCTTTGGCATATAAAGCTTGGCCAAACTTAAAAGGGACAACAGTGTCGCGTTTGCCATGCATAATCAGTAGTGGTGCGTCAATCGCATCAATTTTATCAATCGAAGTATAGCGATCTCTAATGAGCCACCGTAGTGGCAAATAAGGGTAGTGGAAAGAGGCAACGTCAGTCATTGATGTAAAGGGTGCTTGCAAGATAAGCGCGCCGATAGGGTAACGATTAGCTATTTCAACAGCGACACCGGAACCAATCGATGCACCATAAATGACAATGCATTTGTCTGGCACATTTTTTTTGCGTAAAAATTTGATCGCTGCACTCCCATCTTGATAAAACCCTTGTTCGCTGGGATTGCCTGGGTTGCCACCATAACCGCGGTAACCGACGAGTAATACCCCATAGCCAGCGCTTAATAAAGGTTTGACTAAGAAACCGCGCGAACCAATATGCCCAGCGTTACCGTGGAAATATACAAAAGTGGGCAGATGCGGATCAGTGCTTGGCTTATACCAGCTCGTCAAAGTTAGGCCGTCCTTGGTCGCTAGTGTGATAGGCTTCATTTCGGGTACTCCCCATGCTTGTGGGATTGGCTTGTGGGTATCGGGGAAATAAAGCATATGCTGTTGCATGAAGTACATGAATCCTGAGATTAAGAGATAAACAACGAGTACCCAGCCAATGATTTTTAGCATTTTATATCCTTATGTACGCCAGTTAGCTTTGAAAAAAGCATAAGAGCTATGGTATCTAGATTGCCATGCTATTAGAATAAGGTCAAACGTGACAGGACTGACGCATTCTGCCAATATTTTTGTTAAAACTGGCGCCCCAAGCTTGGCGAAATGCGCAAGTCCTGCGTGAATAACAAGCAAATGATGAAGAGGATAAACTATGCAAATTACCTACCGCCCCGCTGAACAGTCTGACGCAAACGCTATCGCACCTTTAATGAGTGAAGCCTCTTATGGCACGATGGATTTTTTACTCAATGGGGTTATTCCTTTTATCAGTAGCAACAAGATCTTAGCCATGTTGGTCGGACGCGATGATAATGAATTTTCATACAAAAATACCACAGTTGCGGAAGCCGATGGCAAAGTCATTGCGATTGCTAATGGCTATCCTGCAGCGCGGCATGGTGTTAATGATGCGATGGAAAAATTTATCCCCAATGAGCGCTTAGATATTATGCGCCCTTTTTTCAACTCCAAAGCACCTGGTAGCCTATATCTGTGTGCATTGTCTGTCGCTGAAAAATACCGTAGCCAAGGCATTGGTACCAGCCTGATCGATGTTGCAAGAGAGCAAGCCAAAAACCAAGGACTTAATAAACTCAGTTTACACGCGTGGGCTGATAATACACGAGCTATCAAGCTTTATGAGTCTAAGGGTTTTCATGAGGTTGAAACATTTCCGATTGAAAAGCATAAGCAGTTACAGGCACATGAAGGTGGTATTGTGCTCATGGCGGTTGATCTTGATTAACGGTGTTTTTAAACGAGGGAGAAACAATGCGTAACACGCTGAGTAAATGGTTAGTATTATTAATTATTGTGGTATTGATTATTTGGGCCAGCATCCATTATCGTGGACAATTTAATCTACGTGCTATTCAGGCAACGATTCAAGGTTATGGTGTTTGGGCGCCGCTAGTGTTTATTGGACTCTATATTGCAGCGACAATTTTATTTTTACCGGGCTCTGTACTGACGATTGCTGGTGGCTTAATTTTTGGTGCTTACATTGGAACGGCATACAATCTTATTGGCGCGGTGATTGGCTCAACAGGTTCTTTTTTGATTGCGCGTTACATTGCTTCAGATTGGGTACAGCGCAAGACGGGTAGTGGGCGCATGAAACAACTCATGGATGGTGTTGAAAAAGAGGGGTGGAAATTTGTTGCGATAGTGCGATTAGTGCCGATTATACCCTTTAATCTTTTAAACTATGCTTTGGGCTTAACACCGGTTCGTTTGCTTCACTACATTATTGCAAGTGCTGTGTTTATGCTCCCTGGTACTTTTGCTTATACTTACGTAGGCTCTTTAGGTGAAGCCTTTGTGCATGGTGGTGGTAAAGAAATAGTAACTAAAGTCAGCATTGCACTAGGCTTACTTATATTGTTGGCATGCATACCATGGTTAGTTAAACGTTTACGCAAAAATAATTTAGATTCTGTTCCGACTAAGGATAAGTGATGATAGAAGAAAGACGTGATTTAATCATTATTGGTGGCGGTGCTGGCGGCTTGAGTGTGGCAAGCGCTGCTGCACAATTAGGTTTAAATGTCACCTTAATCGAAAAACAAGATAAGCTTGGCGGTGATTGTCTACATTATGGTTGTGTGCCGAGCAAGACCTTAATCCATTCGGCTAAAGTCGCACATTTGATGCGACATGCGGATAAAGTGGGGTTAGAGGCAATGGTTCCACCTACGAATCTTGCCAAGGTAAACCAACATGTCAAATCGGTGATAGATAAAATTCAAGTGCACGATAATCCTGAACGCTTTCGTGATTATGGTTGTGAAGTGCTTTTTACGTCAGCGAAATTTATTAATACCCATCAAGTTGAAGTAGACGGGCGGATCTTGAGTGCTAAGCGCTTTGTCTTAGCTATGGGCTCGCACCCTGCGGTCCCGCCCATTGCCGGCTTAGATACAGTTGCGTATCAAACGAATGAATCTATATTTAGTATGCAAAATTTACCTAAACACTTGGTTGTATTAGGGGCAGGGGCAATCGGGATTGAGTTAGCACAAGCCTTTGTGCGCCTGGGTAGCCAAGTCACCGTGATTGAAATGGCGCCACACATTATTCCAGCGGCTGATCATGAGGCTAGTCAAGCCTTGCTGATACAGCTGGAGGCTGAAGGCATAGATTTTCATTTGGCCAGTAAAGTCACGGCAGTACAGCAAGACGAACACGGTATGAAAGTCGTTGAATGTGAATCAAAATACGGCGAAACTTTGACTATCATTGGCGATGAATTATTAGTGGCAACAGGCCGTAGCCCAAACGTTAATGATGTTAACCTTGATGTAACTGGTGTTGCTTATTCACCGCGTGGTATTGAAGTTGATGCCCGTTTGCGTACGCGTGCAAAGCATATTTTTGCGATGGGTGATGTGGTTGCAAGTCCCTATAAGTTTACCCACGTTGCTGAGTATCATGCAGGGATTGTGATAGCAAATGTTGTTTTTCGAGTGCCAAAGAAAACGGATTATCGTGTATTACCGACGGTAGTCTTTTCAGACCCTGAGCTAGCGAGTGTTGGTTTAACTGAGCAACAAGCAGCACAGCAAGGGCTCCAATTTGAAGTGTTACGTTTTTATTTTAATGATGTTGATCGCGCTATCACCGAAGTAGAGACCCAAGGTTTTGTGAAATTGCTTGTGGCAAAAGGTTATATTCTTGGGGCTACTTTACTTGGCCCACATGCAGGTGAATTACTTGCAGAGATTGTTTTAGCGATGCAAGCGAAGATAAAGATAGGCGTAATTTCTGCTGCAATACACGCTTATCCAACCTTGGCACAAATCAATCGCCGTGTTGTTAACACTTATTATGGTGCTAAACTGTTTAGTCCGCGTACCCGTAAAATTGTCGCTTGGATTAAACGAGTGTTGCCTTAACCTACTCATAAGCAACGACTATACATTTCCATATAAGCTTTATCTTGTCCGTAAAATCCCGGATAGATTGTTCTTTGTAGATCGTTATAATTTCCCTCTCCTTATGATAACTCCAAGAAAAATAGGGGGTTTTTTCAAAAACCCTGGTATTTTAGGCTAAAAGAGTATTTTTTTTAATCCAGATGTTGTAAGATATCTCCTACATTCTGTAGTGTTTTCCCGTTGAAGCTTATAACTTTTTGAATAAAATAAGAAAATACGCTACTGGAATGGATACAAATTACCAAGGGATCTGACTCCGTACATGGAGTATCAGGGATGTAACTTGGAGGTTACATTGCACTCGTATTTGGGGATTTTTTTTGTCTTGTATTGGACACATAAAAACGAGCGTCGAGTAACCGGCACCCCAACCGCCACGAACCATTAGTCATGCGCAGCATGGATGCGGTGCACTATTGGGTTCGCAAAACTGGCGATGTAGATAATGGTGTCATAATGACAAAAACTGAATTAGTAAATCTATTAGCAAAACAACAGCAATATCTCTCTGAAAAAGACGTTAGTAAAACCACCAATCTAATCCTTGAGTTAATGGGTGATTCACTTAGTCAAGGTCAACGTGTTGAAATCCGTGGTTTTGGTAGTTTTAGTTTGCACCATTGGGGGGAGCGTTACGCACGCAATCCTGTCACTGGTGAAGCGTGGCGTACACCACCCGTACATGCTGTGCATTTTAAAGCAGGTAAAGAGTTAAAGGATCGAGTCAATCAGCGTTTCTTGCAAGAACAACAGCAGAAAGCTGCAGTTAAACAAGATAAAGATGCTGCTACAAAGGTTGCTGTAGAAGAGAGTGCAGAATAGACGATACAGTTGATGAAAAGTATCGAGAATGACGCCCCTTTACGGGGCGTTTATTTTATTGCCGGGTAGATTCCTAGCCTTTAAATTTTTTCGCGATTAACATTGCCATCTCTAAAGATTGCTCGTAATTCAAGCGCGGATCAACAAGGCTTTTATAACCTTTATGTAAGTCTTTATCGGACAAACCTCGTGCGCCACCAGTGCACTCCGTCACATTATCACCGGTCAATTCAAAATGAACACCACCAAGTAGTGTGCCTTCACTGACGTGGATATCAAAGGCTTGCGTGAGTTCGCTGAGAATATTATCGAAGCGACGAGTTTTGATACCATCTTGCGTTTTTTCGGTATTGCCATGCATAGGATCACACAACCATAAAACTGTTTTGCCACTGGCTTTGACCGTGTCTAACATGGGAGGTAATTGTTCTTTGATCGTGTCTGCACCAAAACGATGAATCAAGGTAATACGACCTGGCTCATTATCGGGATGTAAAATGTCAAGTAACTGCAACAACCATTCTCTTGTCATGCGCGGGCCAACTTTGATTGCGATAGGGTTGTTAATGCCGCGTAAATATTCGATATGCGCACTGTCAGGATCAGCGGTGCGCATACCGACCCAAGGTAAATGTGCCGACAGGTTATACCAGAAGGGGGTACCATTATCGTCAGGGATGCAATGTGTTAAGGCTTGTTCATACGGCAATAACAACGCTTCGTGACTCGTAAAAAAATCAACACGCCCTAATTCTGGTGCATCCATGCCGGGGATCGATTGGATAAAGCTAATAACATCCTCGATTTTGTCGACTAATTTATGATATTCACCAGCGAGCGGTGAATGTTTCATAAAGTCTAAATCCCAGTTTTCAGGGTGTTGTAAGTCAGCAAAACCACCGCTACCGAGTGCGCGCAGTAAATTGAGCGTACGCGCTGCATAATTGTAGGCGGTTAAAATGCGTTGTGGATCGGGTGTACGTTCTTTTGCACTGAATCCGGGCTGATTGATAATATCACCGCGGTAAGTTGTTAGCGTTTCTCCATCTCGGGTTTCCACATCTTCTGAGCGTGGTTTGGCAAATTGCCCAGCTATACGGCCAACACGAACAATAGGTTTGCGCAAGCCATACAATAAGATCAGACTCATCTGCAGTAAGATCCGCGTCTTATTAATAATGTTATTCGTGCGACACTCAGCAAAACTTTCCGCACAATCACCACCTTGTAAGATAAAGGCTTTGCCAGCGGCAGCATTTGCTAATTGTTGTTTTAAGCGTTTGATTTCTAGAGGGGTCACCAACGGCGGATAGTTTGCTAACTCACTGAGTGTCGCATCTAGGGCTTGTGCCGAAGGATAGTCCGGTATTTGGCGAATCGTTTTTGTTTGCCAAGATTCTGGTTGCCATTTTTGCATTTGGGTATTTCCACAAGGAGTTAAAATTTATGTAGGCTATTCTACCAGGACTATCGTGAAATCCCAATTATTTAGAGGCCTAGGGCTTAATTGTTAAGCGCTATTTTTAATAAAGAGATTGGGGGCTTGCACAAGTCCTGAGAATTATTTTGTGTAACCTAGTAATTGTCCCATATGTAAGTGTTTTCCCGGTTGGGTTTGCTCAATCCAAGCGAGCGAATTTTCGGGAAACAATACGATGGCGGTAGAGCCGAAGCGAAAACATCCTAGCTCATCCCCGCGCTGTAAATGCAGCGTGTCTGGAGCGCTATAGCGTGTTGCCGTGATTTGATGGGTTTGCGGTGGGGTGATGATACCAGCCCAGACTGTTTCAATGCTCGCGACCAGCATGGCGCCGACCATGATAACTGCCATTGGGCCAACCTCAGTCTCAAATAAGCAAGCAACGCGCTCGTTGCGAGCAAATAGCCGTGGAATTGTACGTACGGTGCGTGGCTGGACTGAAAAGAGTTTACCAGGAATATGTATCATTTCATGTAACGTGCCGCTTATTGGCATATGTACACGATGGTAGTCCCGGGGTGATAAATAAATTGTGGCAAAATAACCGTTAATAAAGGGTTCTGCGCGATGTTCATGTCCACCAATCAACGCCACCAAATCATAATCATGGTTTTTAGCTTGGATTAATGTGGTTTGATCGATGCGCCCAACATGACTAATAATGCCATCGGCAGGGCTGGCAATGGCATTGGCATCACTTACCACAGGGCGTGCCCCTGCTTTTAAATGCCGGGTAAAAAAATCATTGAAACTCGCATAATCTTCAGGGTTAGGGTTTTCTGCCTCGCTAAGATTGATTTTATAGACATGTGTTAACAGTCTGATAATGCTATTCTTAATGAAGGTAATGCGGCAATCCATGATTTTGCCCAGAGCGCGTGAGAGCAAATGATGTGGCAAACAATATTGTGGCAAATTAGCGAGAACGTCAGACAACATTTTTTGTTCCTATCCTATCCTATCAGGTTTGTGCCTATCATACTGTTTTTTCTCTGATTTGTTAAGCTCAAGTCTCTTGATACTAAGCCGATAATACTATAAAGCAGCGCGTTAATCCGAGGCTTTTGTGTGGAATAACAAAAAATAGGTGTGAAAATGACGTATGGAAATGACCTGTAAGAAGAAAATTACAAAGTTAGTCTTTGCCATATGTGGAATCTATCTGTATTTTTCTTGTTTTGGTAACACGCTGGGAAACACCTGGGTCAAAGGTATTTATGTCACACAACCTACCTTAGAAAGTACACAACGCCTCAAGACGCTTATTCGCCGCGCCAAAGCTGCGGGGATTAATACCTTTGTGATTGATTTGCAGTATTTTTCTAAGCGTTATCGCAGAAATATTAAATTAGTCCATGATAACGGTTTACGCTATGTGGTGCGCATCGTCGTTTTTCCACGGGGTGGTAAGCGTGGTCAAGTCACTTCAAAAATCCATTGGGAAAAAAAGTATAAATTAATCCAAGAGGCAATTCGTTTAGGTGCTAAGGAAGTACAGCTTGATTATATTCGTTATTATGTTGGTTATCCGGCTTCTTCGCAAAATGCACGTGATATTCATAATGTGATCAAGTGGTATAAGTCACGTTTGCAGCAGCAAGGTATACCGTTACAGATCGCTGTGTTTGGTGAAACAAGCTTTGGCGAATCACGTAGCATCGGCCAGAATGTTAAGTTATTTTCGGAAAGTGTCGATGTAGTGAATCCAATGACATACCCATCGCATTATGAACCTTTTCGCATGCATGCCAAGCAACCGTATCAGACGGTATTTTCTTCTTTGCAAGCTTTGCAAAATCAATTCCCTGCTGGTAAGGCACCGTTTTTAGTGTATCCATATATTGAGCTTTATAATTATCGCTATCCCTTATCGCATCAAGCCAAGTTAAACTATATCCATGCTCAGATTAAAGCAGTTGAAGATAGTCATTCTGATGGGTGGTATGCATGGAGTCCGCGCAATAAATACAATAATTTGTTTCGTGTTTTGCAAGCTTATCCCGTGCGATAAATCACTTAAGCATCCACAATACGATAAAAATCTTGCAATCGTTGTGGATGAACTTTGCTATCATCAACGGCTTGCAATAAAGCACAATCGGGTTCATTTCTATGTCGACAATTACGAAATTTACATTGTTGAATGAATGGTGCAAATTCAATAAAACCAGCGGCAATTTCTGCTTCATTCATATGCCATAAACCAAACTCACGAATTCCTGGTGAATCTATCAAATCACCGCCATTGGGCATGTGGTATAAACGTGTAGTAGTTGTGGTGTGGCGGCCACGTTGCGTTGCCATAGATACCTTGCCAACCGCAACCTCGGTGTTTGGGATTAAAGTATTGACTAGGGATGATTTGCCCACGCCCGATTGACCGACAAACACACTGGTTTTATCCGCTAGAAATGCATTTAAATCATCCATCCCTTGTGCGGTTTGGCTGCTGGCAAAGATACATTGGTACCCAATATTTTGGTAAATTTGAATCACTGGCATCAACTTGGTTTTAGTATCTACGTCGAGCAAGTCACTTTTGTTGATCACAATCGTCGGTGTGATCTGCATTGCTTCGGCGGCGACTAAATAACGATCGATCAATATCTCCATTGGCCAAGGTTCTGGTGCAATGACAATTAAGATACTATCGATGTTTGCCGCGACAGGTTTGAGTTTGCCCGATGCTTCGGGACGCAGTAACACATTTTGTGGGGGTGTTTGTGCGATGATCACGCTGCTATGGTCGGCTGTCTCGTGCCAAATCACATAATCACCAGTGACTAAGCTTGGCATGTTTTGGCGTAGATGGCAGGGGTAGAGTTGCCCATTTTCACCTTCTATATCGACACGTTTGCCATAATGCGCGATGACTAAACCTTCACGTTCATCTCCGAGAGTTTGTGTATCTTGAGGAGCACGTGCACGTGCCACGTGTCGTGTCTGGCGGTCTTTAATGCGGCGTTGTTGACGTTGGGTGATTTTGCGTTTTGCCATGCTTGCGCACTGTTTGCTTAACTAAGGCTTCTCACCTTAGCGTGAACTCTGCGAGAATGCAAAAGATGAGAGCGGTTAATTAGCCCCCAGCGGCGCCTAGTGTGGCTGTTCCTGCTTGGGGATCATCTGGTGCTGTGAGATCGATGACTTCGATAGCGGGTTGTTGCGCCCCTGCAGCAGCTTGTTGCAACCTTAAGCCGGGTGGTTGGTTGGCGCCATTACCATCGCCAAAGCTGAAGCCAGGACCATTACCATTGCCGTTACCAAGGGGGGGGGCAAGCGTAGACCCAGTTTCTTGTCCTAGTACTTCGTTAATTTTACCATCGTATTTACGGACTTTATCTTCAAAGCCTTCGAGCGCTTGGTTTCTAAGACGTTGCTGGTATTTAGCAATGCCATCGTGAATTAATGTAAGCAGGATAAAAACAGCCATCCCGGCACCGCCACCGTGTTTAAAACAAGCTGCGATGAGAGGGTCATTGGCAATGTTTTCTTTGCAAAAATCTTCCCAGCCTTTCTCTCCGTATTTTTCCCCTTTCCTCTGATCTAGCTTATCCCACTTTTCATTTATTTTTTTTTGTTCTTTTACTTGTTCTTCATAGTAGGCTTTTTTGCTTTCATATTTAGCTAAGCGTCTGCGGTCTTCGGATGATAAATTATCACGCGAAGGCGTAGGCGTTGGATTACCAGCCCTAATTCCACCAGAGTTGTTATTGCCACGACCATGTGGGTTCTGGGGACCAGACGGATTCTGAAAACCCTGTGGAAATGGTGGAGGAACGGAAGCCATCTTATTTCATTCTCTTAGTTGATACGCTCAAAGTGTCTAAGTTATCGAGGCTAACTCACGCTTCGTGACTTGCCTCTCCTACCTTACTATAATTCATTTGCTAAGCAGATTCTAAACACTTATTCTTAAGAGAACCTTAATTCATTACTGAATTTTGTTAAAAAATAGTCAAAAAATAGGGGCTTAGCTTGGAAATTTACTTAGTTGGCGGCGCGGTACGCGATGAATTGCTTGGTATAATACCAAAAGAGCGTGATTGGGTGGTGGTTGGTGCCCATCCGCAGGAGTTACTTGCCCAGGGCTATCGGCAAGTGGGTAAAGATTTCCCAGTTTTTTTGCATCCCGAGACCCAAGATGAATACGCCTTGGCACGTACCGAGCGCAAGACCGGTAAAGGTTATGCCGGCTTTAGCGTTTATGCTGCCCCCGATGTGACCCTGGAAGATGATTTGCGCCGCCGTGATCTGACTATCAATGCCATAGCGAAAGCGCAAGATGGCAGCATAATCGACCCTTTTGGCGGCAAAAAAGACTTAGATAAGCGCATTTTCCGTCATGTTTCTCCAGCCTTTGTGGAAGATCCTCTGCGCATCTTGCGGGTTGCACGTTTTATGGCACGTTTTGCCGATCGCGGATTCACAATCGCTACAGAAACCGTCAAATTAATGCAAGATATCGTCAAAAACGGCGAAATTGAAGC
The DNA here is from genome assembly GCA_021773335.1 of Gammaproteobacteria bacterium. GTDB lineage: Bacteria > Pseudomonadota > Gammaproteobacteria > JAJFKG01 > JAJFKG01 > JAJFKG01. Next base: position 35,107 of record JAJFKG010000016.1, on the reverse strand, counting down.
CTTGGTTGCTGAACGGGTGTGGCAAGAGATGCAACGGGCGATGATGGAGCCGACGCCCAGCCGTTTTATCACGACGTTGCGTGAATGTGGCGCTTTAGCTATTCTATTTCCTGAAATTGACCAACTCTACGGTGTGCCCAACCCGCCTAAGTGGCATCCCGAGATCGATACGGGGATTCATAATGAACTCGTTGTCGATCAAGCCGCTAAACTTAGTAATGATCCCCACGTGGTGTTTGCCGCACTTTTACACGATCTTGGCAAGGCATTGACACCAAAAGAAAAATTACCCAGCCATCCGGGCCACGAAGCGGCAGGGGTACCGCTAGTGAAGGCCTTGTGCCAGCGTTTCAAGGTGCCTAAGAGTTACCGTGATTTGGCGAGTTTGGTGTGTCGTTATCATTTGCGTGTTCACCAAGCAGAGGAAATTCGGCCGGTGACGCTCCTTAAGACCTTGGAGTCACTCGATGTCTTTCGCCGTCCCCAGCGCTTTGAGCAATTTCTACTGGCTTGCGAAGCAGACGCGCGCGGTTGCCAGGGTTTTGCTGATCGCGATTACCCACAGGCGGATATTTTCCGCCGTGCTTACCAGGCCGCACAACAAATTCCAACAAAACCTTTGGTAGAACAAGGACTTAGTGGTGATGAAATCGCCAAAGCACTACACCGTCAACGATTGGCTGCGATCAAACACATGTTGGCGAGCTAGCTTGTTGAATTATGCATTTCTTAATGTTTTCTTAAGCTTATTGTCTTAGAATGGGCTAATTCGAGTTCAGCATGTATAATGATTGTCCAAAACAATTAATTAATTTCAAACTTTTCCACAGTGAAAAATAAAGCAGGAAGATAACGTGATCCAACCTTTGTTAGATTTTTTAGGTAGCAAAGATAGAGAAGCTTTCTTGTCGCAAAACCTAGTAGCCTTTTTCAATACACAAGACATACGTGTTAACGATATGTCGACAGTTGGTGATGTTTTAAATATTTTACAAAAACGTTTGCTGGCGGCAAATGGCAACGGAGCGCGTGCCGAAGCAATTAGAAAAGAACTAGACAGTTTAGCGTCAGCATTTGCTGGTAGCGATATTTCCGGTGAAACGTCAGATAGCCAAAGTGGTTCTGATGGTGATGTCGATGGTGGTGATCAAGGCAGTGGCGAGCAAGATAGTGGCAGCGATGATGGTGATGACACGACTCAAGACCAAGATGGCGAAGACGATTCTTCGAGTAGTTTAGGTGTTGCCAGTGTTGAAAAAGAAACTGATGACAAAGACAAAGTCCCCCCCCTCGCGGAAGTAGGTGGCTCTAAGGATTTGCCGATTGATGCTGCCATTACTGATGCTCCAGAAGACGATGAACCAGAAGCATTTGCTAGTTCATCTGCACCTACAATTGATTTAGCAAAACAGCAAGCACAAGAAGAGCAAAACAAGCAGGCCCAAGCGAACAAAGACCAAGCTAATTTAGAAAAGGCTAATCAAGAAGAAGCGAGTCGTCAAAATGCGCAACAACAAGCAGATAGCCGCAAAGACAATCAAGCTGCAAATAAACAACAGCAGATACGCGTGCAAGTTGTCAAAGAGCAAAATAACCTGGTTGAAGGGGCTCGAGCTGCAGTGCAGCGTGCGACATTAGAGCAAAATATTGTTGAAGAACGCATCGAAGCACGTCAGGCAGAAGCACGCTTGCAAGCACAAGCTGAAATTGTTGCTTTATCTGAGCATAAGCATGATGTACCAATTACATTACAACAAGAGCTTGCACAGGCTGAACACGCTTATGTGGCTGCCGTGAGTGAATACCAGGCGAGTGCTGAAGAGTTTCAAGTGGCAGCGCAAGCTTTCTATAAGGCGCAAGGTGAAGTTGCACAAGCACAACGCGACGTTGATGAAGTACAAGAACAACTTGTTGCAGCTGAACAAGACGTACAAGAGCACGCAACTGCAGTTGCACAAACACAAGAGCAACACGCTGAGGCACAAGCAGAATTAGATGCACATCGTACTGGCCTGGAAGAAACGCAGACACGCGTTGTACAGGCTCGAGCAGCGGTTACACCAGTCATCGAACATTTGCGAAGTTTACTCGCTCAGCCACGTGAGCAATTGAGTGGCATCATGATTTTTCGCGGCGCGGATCCGATTGCGCCTACCGTCGATTTTTCTACATTAATTGATGCAGACGCGTTTGCTGATCTGCGCTTTGATGCAGAGGTTGCTGATGGTGAATTACCGCCGGCACCTGTTATTGAGACCGTAGGTAGATTGACGGATGCACACCAAACGGTGCTACAGCGCCAACAAACCGTACACGCTGCAGAAACAGCACATCAAGCACAACAAGCCAAGACGACTGAGGCACAAACGATTTTACAACAAGTAGCAGGCTTGTTGGATCAATATAAGACTAGGCATGAAAGTGCTATGCAACGTCAGCTCCAATTGGTGGAGCGCCATACGCAAGCGACGCAATCCTTACAAGACGCACAAACACGTTTAACACAAGCAGCACAAAGAGTTGAAGAAAGCGCGCGCAGATTCGTTGAGCAATCTCGCCACGTGCAGCAAACAGCAACCCACCTAGCCGATGTACAAAGTCGGTTGGATATGAGCCTTGGGCATGAAACAGTCGCTAAACAAGACGCCGATCAGACACAAAGTGCTAGTCACAGCGCGCCGCGACCCGCAGCAACGTCACGCCCACGCATAAAGGTCAAAGGTAAAGAATTACATCCAAGTTTATTGCGTTTAGCACAGACCTTTGTCGCAGCCAGAGACCGCCAGCTTGGTTCAACGGCGACAATACTTAGCGGCTTATTACCGGATCATGAGGTTACATTTGCGGCTACGAATGATCAGCAATTCAAGGCTGGCGAGGTGGTTTCTGGCCCGTTTTTCAAATCGACACCTGCTCGCTTGTCGCCAGATGTTAGTGATATTGCGCCGGTACATGTGCCTGGTTCACAACCTGGTGCTGCCCCTTAGAGCAATAAGCAACCCTTTTCCCGGATGACGCGCGTGCCACGCTTATCCGGGCTACCTGTGTGGCAATGATTGAGAATAATAAGCCAACCAGCGATACCTCATCATCTCTTTAACAACCGTTGAACTGACTTATGGGGAACGCTACGCCCACAGGGATGGGAGAGGTCCGTGAGTTTGACGCAAAGACGGTAGTCTACGCAAGGGCCACACCTATACTTAATTGCTCCTCAAGCTGTCGCTTAGGTCAATTCTGTAGTTCTCTCTCAGACAATAATATATTCAACCGCTTACCATATTCTAACCAGCCAAAATTTGCTTCCTTGCAGCCTCGCAGAACTCAGCTAGTCTTAATCATATGCTTAGAAAAACATAAACATAATCAAAAATTAAACAATAACAAAAGGGAGCATACAGCCATGAAGATCAACGAACTTTTACGCTGGCGGCGGCGAAACAGGGGCTTGAGTCAAGACAAAGTAGCTCACTGGGCGGGGGTGACACAGGCACGCTTGTCTAAGTTCGAATCCGGCCGGCTTGATGTACGGCTCTCTACAGCACTTAATATTGCCTCGGCCTTGGATATGCAATTAGTGGCCGTTGCCAAAGAAGACATAACTAAAGTCAATAAGTTACTTGATGAGCAACAAATTCATGTCCATCCGGCGGCCGATCTTCAAGAACTTAGTTCGCTCGGGGACGAATGAGCGATGTCGAACCTTCTCGAGGTGTTGCTAAGTGATTCACACATAGGCTATTTATCACAAGACGAAGCTGCAAATTGCAGCTTTCGTTTTAGCCAATCCTATATCGATATGGGGCCGAGCCGACCAACATTAAGTCTTTCATTTATGGTGCCTGGCGATGAGGAACAAACCATTCGTTTGTTTCTCGATCAAGAACACACAGGCAGTGCCCCACACTGTCTACCAGCCTTTTTCGCCAATTTACTCCCTGAGGGGGCCTGGCGTGAATTTGTCTGCGCACAGCGCCATATCGAAGCTGATGATTTTGCCCTCATAAGTGCTTTGGGTGAAAATTTGCCCGGTGCGATATGCATACGTCCGACCGAACAAGACCCAGCCGATGACTCAAATGCCATAAAATATACGTTAAAAGATATCGAGGAGGGTGAGACTAGTACGCAACCTGCTGAAGATTGGTTAAATTATGCTTTAGCGGGTGAAGGCATTAAGCTTCTTCTGGTGCCAGAGCAAACACGTTTTCGTTTACCCAAAGATGATGAATTTGCCACTCATACCATCAAGCTGCCGCCACCCGATATGGCGCATTTTGCGGAAAATGAATTTGCCATGCATAAGATGGCACAAAAAATTGGCATTACCACCGTCCCGATTCAATTAATTGATTCTAGCTCGCTCCCCCTCGAGCAGCTCCCCGGCTTGGAAGATTTTCCAGCCGGAAAGGTCGTGGCCATTGAGCGCTTTGATCGAGGCGCTGATGGCCACCAGCGTATTCACGTTGAGGATTTCGCACAAGCCTTAAATGTTTTGCCAGCCGCTAAAGCCGCTGGACCGGACTACGAGATACTTGCCTGCCTTATCAAAGAGCAGTTTGTTGATAGCACACATAATATTGAGCAATTCTTACGTCGACTTGTGTTTAACGTCTTGATTGGTAATGCGCATGGCCATTTGAAAAATTGGGGCATTATTTATCATGATGGTTGTCTGCCAGAATTAGCCCCGGCTTATAATTTAATTTCAACTTTGCCCTACGGGGGACAGCCAAATACGGCTTTGGCGTTGGCAGATATCAAGCAATTTACGGATTATAGTGAACAAGTTTTTGCTACCTTCGCAGCTAACTGTGAACTTCCCGAAAAATTCGTTATCAAGACAGTCCATGACGCCGTCGCCAAAGCAGCTGCCAGTTGGCCCAATTTGCTCGATGAACTCGCGCTGCCCGAAGAGATATATTGGGCGCTTGTTAGTCACTGGGAAGCCATAGCCGACAACTTCTAACGGCGGCTTCACCCAAGCCCCAATTTCTGCGTTAAGAATGCCAGCGCAATCGGTCATTTACCTTATGTAAACTCCCTCATTCGCTGGCATTCTTGCCTTGATCTTGGACCTTGGGTGAAGCCTTTACTGTTGGAAGCCCCAATCTCTGCGTTAAGAATGCCAGCGCAATCGGTCATTTATCTTAAGAACGCGAGAGCCATCGGTGCTTAGCAGCCGGTGGTTGTGACAGTGATTGCGCCACTATCCTCATAACTTGCTTCGCAAGTTCCAGTACCACCCGGCAAGGTAAAGGTCGCAACATTTGGAGATGAACTATAAGTCACTGCATAGCGTGATGTATCCATTGCTTTACCAATGCCAGCTGCTGACGCTACCGGAATACCGGTGCCAACTTCAACTGCTACAGCATCTGCATCCATCTCAACAATAGTTGCCGTCATATTTCCAGCAATAAAGTATTTAGCTTTGGCTAATTCACGTGCGCCATTAATCGCTTTTTGTGCCCCTTCGATGGCAGAGATGCGTGCCTGGCGTTGGAGCTGGATAAAGTGAGGTACGATGACTGCAGAGAGAATAGCAATGACTGCCAAAACAACCACTGCTTCGACTAGTGTGAAGCCTTTGACCTTAGGTTGAAGAAATTTGCAAGGAGCAGTTTTCATTTGCTAAGTATAGCTTATCCAGGCAGTTTTTTGGCTGGTTTACTGTCTGTAGTCGGTGGCAAAAAAGCAATACCAATCTTCAAGTTAGTGGTTTTTTTGTCGTGTTTCCAGGCAAACGTATCGATATGAGTGTCTTGCAGCTGTGGAAAACGCTGTACGACTACTGCTGGCAATGTCCTTGCGCTGTCACGATAGCGCCAGACAAAAACACCACCGCTTTTACGTAATTTTGCTGCGTTAATCCAAGGGCTCAACGCTGGATTCCAGTCGATATAGACGGCGGTTCGTAAAGGTGAATAAAATGAAACATTACCTGCTAGCCAACGTTCACCAGCGATATAGTGTAACGGTGTGCCATAGCGTTGTTGCCATTCTTTGTTGATACGAGCACTTAGCTCGCGGCCAGGGAAATTAGCTTTGGAATGGTGACCGGCGCGGTAGATATGTGTGACATAGCCGATTGATAACACAAGCGTAATAGCCGCAATGGCTATCATGAAACGATAGAACTTGGGTCTTGTGATATCAGGTTGCAGATAACACACTAATAACAAACCTGACAACGATAGTAATGGTTGACCCCAACTTGCATATAACGTGATGCCGTTGAGCATTGATAAGAATACTGTTACCAGTAAAGGCCCCACTCCCATATATAGTAAAAATATTTTGTCGTAGCTTGCAATGGGGTATTTAAAATCGCGATAGTGCTCACTGCGCTTACCGAGATAAAAAAGTGTGAATAAGCACAATGGCAAGATTAATAATACAAATTGTGCCCCGGCAAAATTTAACGGTTGGACAATGTGATCCAACCATGTGGGTGGCGGGTAACTGGTGCGATTAATCGCATACAATACGGTAATAAATCCATGTTTTGTTAACCAAATCACATGTGGGGTAATAATGGCGATAAATACCAATAAGCCAATATAAGGCCCAGGTTTTGCAAAACTGGCGCGATTTTCTTTGCGTAATAAAAATAAAAACATGGGTAGCATTAACACGGCAACAAAGTATTTGGTCATCATTGCTAAAGCCGCAAAGATACCGAGTGCTACCCAATCTCGGATTTTTTGCTGTTTAAGAGCTGAGTAAAAACTTAAAATCATTAATGCCCATAGGCCGAGCTCGATGATGTTATCGTTAAACGCATCAGTATAAATGGTGAAATACAGAATGCCCTCGAGGAGAAAGACAGCAACTAAGGCATGGATGGGCTTTAAGAATTTATTGCCTAAACGCCAAATAGCCCAAAAGCACAGGGCAACTGAAATTTGGCTCAATAGGTAAATCGCCCAGCCAGAGGTGCCGCCGATCTTATAACCGAGCTCAGTCAGCCAAGCATTCATAAAGGGATTTTTATCGTATCCCCATTCGAGTTGGTTACCCCAGGTTGCGCCTTCCATGGGATCGAGCGGTAAGTCATTGCGAAATAAGGCAGGTAGCGCAGTCCACAGCAAAATATGTAGCGAGGTGACCCAGTAAAACCATTTTTTAATGTTAATCGCGTTATTCATCGCGCGATTATAGCAAGAAATAGCGCCAAGTCACTTAATTTGCAGCCCAAAAGAGTGCATGTTTCTAATGCTAAAATTACTCAACTACTAACTGCCCTCTATACATCCCCATCTGGCAAGTAAATTCAAATTCGCCTTCTTTTTCAGGAGTGAGCTTCATATCATAGGGTTTGTTTAACGGTAGCTCTGCGCTAGTATTGAAATCAGGTAGCAATACCATTTCCGCACAGGGGTTCGGATCTTTGCGCGTAAAACGCAGCGTGATGGTTTTGCCCTTTTTGACATGAATGGTATCGGGCGTATACACGCCATTTTCAACATCTATAGCAACTAAGTCATGTTCAGCCGCGACAACGTTAGCGGCACTATGACGCGTGAATGATTTTGCCATCCAAAACCACCACACAATTAAAGCAATTAATGCTAGACCGAGCAGGTTAACTAAAATAATCATACGCTTGACTCCATTTTAGATTTGGTTTTAAAGAAACGCAAACGGTTAGCGTTAGTAACAACTGTGACTGATGAAGCTGCCATGGCAGCGCCGGCAATGATTGGATTTAATAGTACGCCGATGATTGGATATAAAATCCCAGCAGCGATGGGGATGCCCAGTGTATTATAAAGAAAACTGCCAACTAAGTTTTGTTTAATATTTTTTAAGGTAGCAAGAGAGATATCGATGGCATCGGCAACGCCATGCAGTGAACCGCGCATCAACGTAACATCCGCGCTTTCGATCGCAACATCGGTACCCGTGCCGATGGCGAAACCAACATTGGCTTGCGTTAGCGCGGGCGCATCATTAATGCCATCGCCGACCATCGCCACAACTTCGCCACCTTGTTGGAGTTTTTCAACATTATTGGCTTTATCTTCCGGCAGGACTTCGGCGAGCACGTCATTAATACCGACTTGTTGTGCTACTGCAGCCGCTGTTGCCATATTATCGCCTGTAAGCATGACGACTTTTAAGCCTTTGGCCTGTAGGCGTTTGATGGCGTGTGCAGAATCGGCTTTGATGGGATCAGAAACAGCAATAATTCCAGCAGCTTTGCCGGCGTTGGCAAGAAACATGGGGGTTGCGCCTTGTTGCGCGAGGGCATCGAAGTCTTCATTTAAGCTGCTAACATCGATGTTATGATCATTCATCAGTTTGCGGTTACCCAGCAGAAGTGTTTGCCCTTCAATTTTGGCGCTGACACCGAGACCACTGATTGCGTTAAAATCAGTAACGGTAGAGAAGGTGGTATTGTTTTCTCGCGCATGACTCACAATGGCTTCTGCAAGGGGGTGTTCTGAACCAGTTTCTATACTGGCGGCAAGTTGTAATATGGTGTCTTTGTTACTCGCTGCTGTTGCAACAATTTGGGTGACGCTAGGACGGCCCTCTGTAACCGTCCCAGTTTTATCGAGAACAACCGTTGTTAGCTTGCCCGCTGTTTGTAAGGCTTCACCGTTACGGATGAGGATGCCATATTCGGCTGCTTTACCCACGCCGACCATGACTGAGATGGGGGTTGCTAAACCTAATGCACACGGGCATGCGATGATGAGTACAGTCATTGTCGCAACCAGCATATACGCTGCTTTGGGGCTAGGGCCAAAGTCAAACCAAAGCATCGCTGTTAATACTGCGGCGATTAACACAATCGGTACAAAAATCCCAGAGATAGTATCGGCTAAACGTCCGATGGGTGGTTTCGAGTTTTGCGCTTGACGCACCATGCCAATAATACGTGCTAATGCGGTATCTTTACCCACACGCGTTGCCTTAAATAAAAAGCTACCGGTTTTATTCAATGTGCCACCAACAACGTCATCATCTAGTTTCTTACTGACCGGAAGGGGTTCGCCAGTGATCATCGATTCATCAAGGTTAGAATGACCTTCGGTGATCACTCCATCGACTGGAACTTTTTCACCAGGGCGCACACGGATAATATCGTTGAGTTGCACATCTTCCATAGGAACATCGATGTCCTTACCGTTACGCACAACGCGTGCTGTTTTAGCTTGCAGCCCGATTAAGCGCTTGATAGCTTGCGATGTTTTACCGCGCGCACGCATTTCTAAGGCTTGGCCAAGATTGAGCAAAGAGATGATTATTGCGGCAGCTTCGTAATAGGCATGTTGTGCGAGGCTGGGTACGCTAGAAGGCGCGATTACCACTAAGGTTGAATACAACCACGCGGCACCGGTGCCTAAGGCAACCAGAGTATCCATATTGGCATTATTGACGTTAAAGGCTTTCCACGCACCGATGTAAAAATTGCGCCCGGAATAATACATGACGAATAAAGTGATGGCGGCAGCCATACCCCACGAGAATTGACCATACTTGGCGGTGATTGCCGGCAACCAATCGAAGAGTGCTGCAGAGAAAAGGGCAGCGCCAACCACACCAGCAACAATAAAGCGGCGGATTAGGATCCAATAGTGGGCTTGCTCGACGGCCTCTTTTTCGCTCATATCAGTTTCATTACCATCCGCGTCGAGATTTAGCATGGAAGCGCCATAACCAGCCGTCTCAACCGCGCTAATCAAGCTATCGATTGTGACATCGCCTTCGACCATCGCCGTACGCTCGGCAAAGTTGATTTCAGCCTTGGTCACGCCAGGGACGGCATTGAGGGCTTTTTCAATACTGCGCACACAGCCTGCGCAACTGATGCCGGTCAAGGCTAAGTGGTGAGTATTCATTACCGGTTTCCTCTTTGATTTTTATCGGATTTTCAATCAATTAGCGGGATATTGTATGCCTTGTGGGGGTGGGGCGCAATTGGTGGCTTTGGTAGCCGCTGGACCGTAAATTTAGTGTCAACACAAAATATACGCCGTATATTTTTGACAAACCCTAAATTTACGGTAACAATATCGGTATGAGTACATTAAAAAGACATATTGCGCCTGCTATCGCCGCTGTTCTGGAGCGCGGCAAGAGCGTTTTATTTTTAGGTCCCCGACAAACGGGTAAAACAACGCTGTTGCAGGCATTTACCGCTGACCGGTTTATTAGTTTTGCCGATCCACGTGAGCGTTTGCGTTACGAAATGGAGCCAGGATTGCTGGTTGCTGAAGTTGAAGGTATGGAGATGTCGCGCCCAGCTTTTATCGTTGTTGACGAAGTACAAAAAGTGCCAGCGATTATGGACGCCGTGCAATTCCTTATTGATAAACAGATAGCGCAGTTTGTGTTGACTGGTTCATCGGCGCGCAAACTAAGGCGTGGTAGTGATGTTAATTTATTACCTGGGCGAGTCATACCGATTTATTTGGATGCATTAAGTCTAGATGAGTTACCTGCGCAAGCATTAGCGTTACAAGATTTGTTGATGTATGGTTCATTGCCAGAAATCACATTGACAGAATCACTGCAAGATAAAGAACAATTACTGGAATCTTATGTGACGATTTATCTGGAAGAAGAAGTCCGTGCCGAAGCCTTAGTGCGTAATTTGGCGCACTTCGCTAAATTTTTACAGCTAGCTGCATCGGAAGCAGGCCATATTGTCAATATGAGCAAATTATCACAAACAATTGGTGTTGCAAGCACGACAATCGAGTCTTATTTTCAGATCTTACAAGATTGCTTGATCGTCGAAAAAATCGAACCGATTACCGAATCAAAAACACGCCATCGTTTGAGTAAAGCCAGTAAATATTTGTTTTTTGATCTAGGCGTCCGTCGTATTGCTGCGCACGAAGGGAAACGTCCACCACAAAAACATTTAGGTCACTTATTTGAGCAATGGGTTGGTATTGAGTTGATAAGACAGGCTCGGCGTATTTCATCACAAATTCACCTGCGTTATTGGCGCGATCAAAATGGCCCAGAAATAGATTGGGTGATTGAAACACCTGATGAGCTTATTCCTATAGAAGTTAAATGGAGCGACGCGCCATCGGTACACGACGCTCGTCACATACAAAGTTTTATTAATGAGTATGACAAAGCGAGCAGAGGCTATGTGATTTGCCAGACACCTCAGCGCATGAAATTAGGTAGAGAAATATATGCACTGAGCTGGAAAGAGTTGGTAGCATGTCTTGGTCGCGCTTAGAAAAATGGCTTCAAGGTGATAGCTACTCAAGCATTGATTATCCGGTTACCCCTGGTATTATAGGTAAAGCTGATAAGCTGGTTGAGAGATGGCTTTGCCTCTGCCACTTATTGATATGCTTGTTCACAGAACGCGTTGTCTTGACTTGTTCGCTATCTATTGATCTTTCATCATGACTAGTATGGCGCCGAGGGCCAGCTTGATAAAATCTGGAACTATGTGGTGTGCCAGTTCTTCTCAGGCTTGATGTAGGCGGTGCTGTATGACGTCTTCGATCATCAACTCTGCTTGTACTAGCAGTGCTAACAGGAGTAATTGGTGCTGCATAGGGTAATTGCCGGTAAAAAGTGTTGGTTGGTGTGCGTTGTACCGCAGCGATAAGCCTTGCAACATAAACTTGAATCTCGTGATAATGTTGATAAAAGTCTAGAGCGTTATCACTATCCTTACAGGTATCAATAAGGGTTAGTAAGTTAGTAAAGCGTGTTTGCATGCGTTGTGGCGCGTATGCTATAGCTTCCTCAACTTGTGGACGAATATTCTCAGGTGGCGCGATAGTTTGTGATGCCATTGATGGACAATATGCGTCTAAGATGTTTTGGATAATCTGCAGTTCTTCAACTAGTCTGTTTTTCCAGCGATTTGTGTCTGCCGCAATAGTTCCGCAAGCAAACGTTGCTTGCAATCCCGTCAATTCCTGGCGGGATGAACTGACGACAGTTGTTTGTCTCTTTAGTGCAGGCAGTTGGTCTGTCGTAATGCCTAGTTTATGAAAAATTTTAAACAAGGATATACAAATAGTAGACGGATTCAATTCTTCACCTATTTCTAGGGTCTCACGTAGGAATTCCATACGTAGATTGCCACGCGAAAATAAAAGCGTTGTGGGATCGTCTAGTTCGCTAAGGGCCCTACTACTATTGCGTCTAATCGCTGCTGCGGCAGGTCTGCTGCTTGTTGTCACAGCATGTTCTGCTGATGGGTGCACAGGCGTCGGTGTTCTTGTTTTAGGTGTTATGCCGAAAATGTCTCGCCAGCTAATGTTGCGCCAGAAGCTAGGAGTGAACACTTTAAGCCATGATAGTGCCCAATGGTCTAACCGACTAGTTGCAGCCGGTGTTTGCGTTTGCGCTACGGTTGTTGTAGGAGTATCAGCCGCCGGTACCTCACTGTGTGGCGAGGGTGTAGGCTTACTGCTATGGCTTATTCGAATTTGTTTGGCAGATGTTGCATCAGACTCGGCTATCCTCTGTGTTTTTAGCATTGTGTAATGTCGCCGCCAAGTGCGAGAAGCGTCTTGTTTGTTAAGACACAGCGCTTTACAGATTGGGACGCCTTGGCTATGTAAATAATCAACTAAATCACTTATCTCATTATTGCCAAATATAACCACAAGGCCTCTTTGTGCCTGTTGTTTGAGTGTGGCGGTTAACTGAGGTGAAATCGCAAAGTCGGTTCCATGCGAGAATATATTTTCGGCTTGATAAATAAATAATTCACAATCATCGTTGACCAATTTGTTTTTTGCAGCGGTTAAGCTCAATGCAATATCTGCTGAAAAGAGAGATCCTGTGCTGCCACTATGTCTTGATATTCGAGGAGAAGTATTTTGTCTCTGCAGCTGGCCACCTAAGCGTTTTAGAACTATACCTGAAGAGGTAGCTGAGCTAGAGCGTGTACGATGTACACTTTGACTGCTGCTACTTCTCATTAGTCGAGCGGTTTGTGGTAGCCTTCTACTGATCTCAACCTTAGCAAGTTGTTCTGTTGCCAAGGAGAGGTAAGGTTTGGCATAAGACTTACTTTTTTCAGCATCCGATTTTGATTTGATAAGGTATTTAGTTATATTTCTATATAATTCTTTCAGGGCCACATTGATAGTTTGATTGCTCTTATTTCTAAATTGAGGGATAACGATTTCAGTGGTTGGTAGCTTCATATTAAGCTGCATAATAAGATCGTAACTCAACCACTTGCAAAGCTTTAATAAATATATATCTTGTTCGGCTAGAGTCGTATTTTTTCCTAATTGATTATCAATGCACTCGGTAAAGTAAAAGCAGCTGTCACGTAATGCTTTTACAGAATCTTTTTCGGTAAGACGCAGCTGTTGAGACTGAGTATATAGCCGCGGGTAATGGGCGAGTAAGATTTTAGGGAGGTTACGTCTGTTGGCCAGTGCGATACTTAACTTAGGATCTGCATGCATCAAGCGTAGCATGCACCTAGTCATGCCTGGCTTGCTTGCATGTCTAACAATAAAGTCAGCAACTCTATCTAGTTTTACAAATACAATTTTATCGCGGATATCAGTTTCAACGAATTTTCTAAAGAGTGAATATTTGTTAGCAGCAATGATTTGCTCTAACAATGGTGTTTTGCCTGGGTTAGCCCCAGCGCTTTGCAATAAACGTAGTATTTCGTATGCGTTATTTTTCGTTTTATCTGAGCTTAAGGCAATTGCATGTTGGTAATATATTTTATGAGCTTTTTTCTGTTTTACGGTAGCCAAAACGCCAGAGTTTAGTAATAGTTGCGTTAGTGCAACGTTTCCATTCATGATGCTTTGCGTTAAAAGCTGGGGCGTTAGCAGGGTCTCAATATTGTCAATTTTGCTAATGTTTGGAAGTCTGTCGGCGATTGAGTTAAGTAATAGGTAAATTTTACTTGCAAACGGCTCATCTTGGGGGAGCAGATGCTTATCCAATTGCTCAGTGCTACTACTAGCAGTAGCTTGGGCTGCTTGTTGAGTCAGTGCTTTTTGTTGAGCAAGATCAGCAAATATTTTATTTATGAATAATTGAACTGTTTCATCAAAACTTGTGGTTTTTTCTGTCTTGTTGCTGGCACTGGTCTCGGGTGGGTTTTCAATTTGACTAGCAGGGATAAATTTAGTCCTCAGCTTGTAAAATCCGTTATTTGGATTCGGAAATTGGTTTCTGTGATTTGCGTATATGCGTGCGACTTCTGGCTCGAGAGCTGCAAAAATTTCTTGGATGTTGGGGCTGTCAGAATGAGTCTCAACATAGTTTCTGATAAATGCGGAGACAAGCCGTAAGCGTTCAAGCCACATGTTGAGGGTCTGCAGCGACAATGGATTATCAACGCCTGCTGCGGACAGGAAATCGGTGTTTGCCGTTTTGAAGATTTTCATATGTTGGCAAGCATCAGTGAGTTCAGCAACATCACACACTGTTTCTAACAGCGCTTGTTCTGGTGAAACAGTTGTGAATTTAAGTGTTAGATAATTAGTGAGGGCTCGTGAATCTGCAGCGAGCAGCGCACTCGATAGTAACTTAATAAAATATACGCCAGAGGTGTCGCAGAGTTCCATGCTAACAGGTGAAATGGCTTCGTCGTCAAATGAAATATCGGTGAATTGGGGCAGCTTAGATTTTTTATCGATAGTCACACCTAATGCACGATTTTTGGTATGGCCGTCCATAGCACAAGTAATCGCATCCGATAATGCTTGAGCCATACTGTGATCTGAATTACGTAAATATTCAAGGCCAACTGCTTCATGTGTTGTAGCGGATTCAACAGTCGTAGTATCACCGGTGGACTCAAAAATGCTAGCGTGGCTTTCAGATTCCGAAAACTCTGGATCATCCTCGATATGTGCAGTTGTTTTTGCAAGAGTTTTTGTGGTTATATCACACAATTCATCCGCAAGCTCTGCAATGTGATCAGCCAGTCTAAATGCGTCGTTACGCTTGTTTTCTTTATGGTACAACTCAGTAATGAATTGAAGGTAGCGAGTAAATAAACAGACATCAATGATAGAACAGTTTGCGGCAAGCCTAGGATATTTGCTAATAAGCAGTGCCGTCCTATGCAACTCAGTAAGCGTTAATTCCTTATCATCTATTGCTTGGGCAAGTTGACCATAGTAGGGCTCCTCGCCAAGGGTTGGTTTGGGTAACTCAACCCAACCGTCAAATTCAGGTATTTGTGATGCGGCTGTATTAAAAATGTAGGCAATTTCTTTGAGTCGTGCATTACCGACCAATGCAGTAGCTATTTCTTCCTCAGAGAAATTGACCATGTTAGTGAAAAAACTGATATCATTTAATGCTTCGGTAAAAACTGCTCGGAGATCGTCGCGAAAATTAGCGAGCGCATCATCGTGTTCGAGCAATGTGTTAACTAGGTTTAAAACAGAATGATGAAGATCGTAATACTCATTTTGATAAATCTGAGCTTGATCAAGCTTTTTCCCTGCAGCTAAAGAAACTTGTATTGGTATAATGAGCGATTCATCTTTATAAGGTTGCATCACCATGATAGGCAAGGTAGCAGTTACACCGTTAACGCGCATCGTATGTGCATTGAGCGCAAGGATTGCATATTGAGTGCTAATGCTTGAATCAGTATGACTTATTTCAACCCCTGGGTGAATGCCACCAGCGCTTTTTTTTCTTTCGTCCTCGTAGACTTTAATAGCATGGTTTGATAACCGTTTATAGAAAACACCATCGCGATAAGAACAGAAGGATATGCCATATTCGTTAGCTTTTTCCCCTAGACTGCCATCGGGGTTAATACCCGTGATTTGACTTGCTTGTGCTAAGTCTAATTCGAAGAAGCCCTGGTTGGGTATGAATACGGTCGCAGTGCGTTGGCTTAGAGTTTGTAGTTGCTCATGGTTGGCATTCCTCAGAGCATCGGCTAGTTGCTGGATGTGTAGTTGATACTGTTGGCACAGTTTTTCAAGAAGCTCATGCAGTTGTTTTAGTGGTTCATTCCCAGGTACGTCTGACAGCACATTGACAATTGCGAGCATGGCTTCTAGCTGGATAATCCCTTGGCGTTGTTCTGCTATGAGTTCACCATGTGCTAACTTAAGTGCACCTTCCGACTTGGCGTCCGTGTCTAACGTGTAAGTCTCAGCACTAAACATCTCAGCAGGAGGCTTGAGATGTGGCAACATGCTTGCTAGTAATGCACGTTCATCTTTTAGTTGACTAAATGCGGCATTCTTATTTAGCCATTGATCAAGCGCGTAGATGAGATTGTAAAATGTGTGTTTCTTGGTGATTGATAACCCCATCGTTCTTAGGAGTTTTTCTCTATCCGTGGTTCGCGGCGTTTTGGGGGTACGTGGCCTTGCTTGTGTTTGTGATTGTGATTTTTCCGGCGTGCGCGGAGCCATACTCCCCATGGTAGGAGGAGTGGTTGATGTCCCCTTAACTTTGCCTAGATCTAAGGAAGGGAACCTAACCCCGCTTGGTGTGGTGACCACCGGAGGAGGTGTAAGCAGAAAAGTTGCAGGACCGCCTGCTGAACGCTTACCTTTACCAGCTGGCGGTTTACGCTTCCTTTGTTTCTTTTCTTTTTCTTTAGGCATAGCTTCGCCCCTCGAGGTATTCTCGAATCTCCATAGGCAGCATGGGTGTGATTCCTTTAATGCTGTATTTTATTGTTAAGTGGGCTTACCAAGAAAAGAAAGAGAGGTGTCGTGATGACGTTTTTGGTATTGCCTACTGTAACGTTTCTTTTTATTAACAGACATTAGGTGACGTGTGCGTCTTGCGAAATGTCAGTGGGGAGGAGTCTATAGCATTTCGTTTATATCTTCAAGAGTATATTGCTGGTAAGTTATTGACATTGTTGGTAATTTTTGGGCTCATTCGATCATTGTTGAGGCAAATGTTGCAGTTATTTTACGGTTTTTCATGCGACTGATCGTTCTCGGCTCATTTGTTGATGTGCGTGTTATAAAAAAACTTGCTGTATTATAATGACCGAAATTTTTTTATTGGATACATTAAGAACATGTTGAAAAAAGATGTTTCGAACCCTAAGTTGATGTGGATCTATTTGTTATTTATTTGCGTCATTGTTGCTTGGGCATTGAGTTGGCCAGTGAGCACAATTGGTTTGCGTTCGATACCGCCGCTGTGGTTTGCCACTTTGCGCTTAGGCATTGCGAGCGTATGCTTATTTATTATCACGTTGGCAACGGGTGTATTTAAAATTCCCAGTTGGCGCGATATGCCCCTCGTATTAAGTATTGGCTTATTACAGATGGGTTTCTTTTTAATGTGTGTGAACATTGGCCTGCAATATGTGGCGCCAGGGCGTTCGGCGATCTTAGTGTATACGACACCGATCTGGGTGACGCCAGTGGCCGTATTATTTTTTAAAGAGCGCTTACCCTGGTTGAAATTGCTGGGTTTATTGGCGGGTTTTGTGGGTATTTTAATCTTATTTAATCCTGCGAGATTTAATTGGCATAATCCGAACGTTGTGTTTGGTAATGGCATTTTATTATTGGCGGCATTGGCTTGGGCGATCTGTATGTTGCACACACGCTATGCAAAGTGGCACAGTTCGTCATTACAGTTAGCGCCGTGGCAGTGTTTGGTCGCTTGTTTGTTAGTATTGATGTTTAGCTTACACTATGAACCTCACAGCACGATTCAATGGACACACAGCGGCATCGCTGCACTGGCTTATAATAGTTTATTCGCGACAGCATTTACTTATTTAGGTATTGTGATCGTGGGGCGTGCCTTGCCAGTGATTACGACAGCTTTATTATTGTTAGGTGTGCCAGCCTTGGGTTTAGTGTTTTCGATGATTTTGGTCGGGGAGCGTTTAACATTGAATTTGCTATGTGCTTTGATTTTTATTTTAGGCGGCTTGGCTTGTGTGACCCTAAGTGATAGAAAAAACCGTGACAACAAAAAGCATTCCGATGAACGTTTATTGAAGGCAGCGGAGTAAATAACCCCATGCCCATCGAAGTCGAATTAAAATTAACGATCCCACACTCAGAGGTTGCAGCCTTTAAGCAGCTAACTTATCTGCGTGACCATGCTACTAGTGGTCCGAGTGTGCAGCATGTGCGTAATACTTACTACGATACGCCGCGATTGGATTTATTTAAACTTGGGGTAGGATTGCGCGTCCGCGAAATCGACGGCCATTTTTTTCAAACAGTAAAATACGCAGGACAAAGTCAGGCAGGTTTGCATCAGCGCCAAGAGTTAGAACAGGCTTTGCCTAAACCCGAATTTGATTTTAGTTTACTACCAGATGATGATGTTTTAAAACAAGCGTTGTTAACGCATAGTTGGGAGCCTGAGTTACAAGCATTATTTCGTACGGATTTTCAGCGTACGCTGTGGTTGTTGCGCTATGCAGATGGCTCTGAGATTGAGATGGTCTTAGATCAAGGGGCAATTATTGTCGCGAATCAGCGTGAAGAGATTTGTGAAGTTGAGCTTGAATTGCAATCCGGCAATGAAGCGGCTTTGCACGCAGTGGCGGCAGAATTGGTGCGAACCATTACTTTAACTCCCGAAGACAAGAGTAAAGCTGCGCGCGGCTATGCCCTGTATAGTAGAATTGTAAACAGATCCTAGTACGGGTATGATTATGCCCGCTCAATAATAGTAATGATGGACCATGATCGACAAACATTTTTACAAACACAAACGCAACTATCTTATCCAAAGCCTATTGGCGATGGTAATGATTTTCACCATACTGCATGTTCTGGATATTGTTGGCCATACTATGGCGTTTCGGATCATTGGTTCGACATCATTGGGGGCAAGTACCTTTATTGCCTTTAGTGTGCCGCATACGGAGACCGCGCGGGCGCGTAATATCTTGGGTGGTTATGGTATTGCAATTGTGGTCGGGATATGTGGCTACTTTATTGCAAATCGCGTTGACTTACTGTTTTTCCTCATGCACGAACGTTTTGTCTATGAGTTTAGTGCGGCGCTAGTTTTAGGTGCGATTGTATGGTTGATGAATCTCTTTAATCTGCAGCACCCACCGGCAGCAGGTTTTGGCGTCGGTGTGGTTGTCGATGTTTGGGATATCAACTCATTAATTGTTATCTTAGGCGCGGTTATATTTCTTGCTTTCTTCAAAACAGCATTGCGTAAGCGGATTATCAATTTGTTTTGATGTAATTAAAATAAGAAAGAGGACTCCATTTGTAATCGTTACTGGCAAGAAAAATTGTCGTGAATAATGAAGGAGTTAGAGAGTACCGTATTCACTCAAGCAGACTCAGCGCTCAGATAGAGAAGGTACTATCTGGGCACTAAAAAATAAATACCCCAAATAAGAGCTTTCCCAGATTATGTGTGCTATTGTGGCCAAAGTTTTTCTGCTAATGGGTAAAGAAAAATAGGCATCTCATAATATGCATTCCATTATCTCCTATTAACAACCTTTGTAGCTGTGCCAAATCCGCTATTAGTTATTAAGGGGCTACAATTTTCCACCAAATTTACACATGATCAAAAGCACAAAAATACGCGTTCAAACAATCCGAAAATCTATGAAAAAAGATACCACCAGTTCTGTCAAGAAGCGTACGGCCTCGCACAAGATTAATACAAATAACAATAGAAGTGGTAAAAGCCAATGGCAAAAGGTCCAAGCGTTAAAATCTTCAGAGGTCAGAAAGGTTATTCCTAAGGCTTGCTATGTGCGCTCCATGCGGTTGAATTTTGCTTGGGCGGCTTTCGATCTTTTAATTTTGGCTATAGGAATAGTTGTTGTTTTTACTAGTACAAGTACCGTGCTTAAACTCTTAGGTGGGACTATTTTTGGTATCGCTGCAGCAATGATGTTCATTTGGGCACACGATGCGGCCCATGGTGCTCTGTTTAAAAGTAATAGAACGGCTGAAATACTGGGGACGCTTTTCATGTTGCCATCTCTGAGTGTCTATCGTATTTGGTTATACGGACACAATAAAGTTCATCATGGTTTTGTATCTTTCACGCCAATCGATGCTGTTTGGTTACCGTTAAGCCCTCAGGATTATCATGCATTGTCATTTTACCAACGAGCCCTTTATAGGGTTGAGCGGAACTTTTTTACGTGCGCGGTGCATTATTTGCGTCAAATATGGTGGAAATACACTTGGAGATTTAATCCAGGAAAAAATAAAGAGAAGCGCCGATATTATCGAAGAGGGAAAGTGCTCGTATTAGCTTATATGCTCATCGTCTCTGGCTTAAGTTATTATTTTGCTGGCGGTATCATTGGCGTTATTGCAGTGTTAATTTTACCACTGATTATTTTTAATTATGGAGTAGGGCTGCTGGTTTATCTGCACCATACGCATCCGGATATTCCATTTTTCAACCAGAGGGATGAATGGTCGCATACCGTTGGCGCTCTCCATTGTTGTACTGTTTTTCGTTTATCAAAGTTAGCAAAGATAATATCGCATAACATTATGATACACATTCCTCACCACTTAGATACACGTATCCCTTTTTATCACTTGCCAAAAGCCTATCAAGCACTAAAAGAAGAGTATGGAAGCTATTTTCATGAGTATACGTTTAAGTGGCGCTATGTATTTAATATTTTTAAGCAATGTAAGTTATATGATTATGAAAACAAACTGTGGCTAACCTTTAAAGAAGCTATGCCTCTCGTACCTGATGGTGCCTAGAAATTCATGTCTTCAAGTGTGACAAAGTATTCCTAATTTACCGATAGAACTCTACTGTTTGTCAATCATTTTCAGTGGCGTGTAATATCCGCGTTTATTTTCTACCGAACGCCAACTGTTATGTCGCACTTCTGCGAGATTCTGCCAGTTTTTTTCTAGGTCACTTCATCTAGCGTTTCCTGGAAGGATTTCGGCTTTGACCAATAATATCCTTGGCCAAGGTCACAGCCAATGGATTTTAGAAAGGCGTATTCTTTCTCAGTTTCAATGCCCTCAGCGCAAACACGTGCTTTAATGGAGTGAGCTAGTATCGTCATATTCTTAACGATGATTTGATTGATAAAATTGGTATCGATATTTGTAATAAAAGATCTGTCAATTTTAATTTCATCTACGTGAAACTTGTTTAAATAAGAAAGAGAGTTAAACCCAGTACCAAAGTCATCAAGTGAAATTTTAAATCCAAGCTTGAATATTGATTTTAATGTTTTAATTGCTAATTCTGGGTTGCTTAAAAAGGAAGTTTCCGTGATTTCAAAGTGAATATATTCTGGATCAATTTGGTGTTGATGTATTTTTTCCTTTATAAAATGAGTTAGCTCGTGATCATGTAAATTAACGGAAGATAAATTAATTGATAAGCCATTTTTATTATTCAGTGCTTGTAGCTTTACGAAATAGTCAAATGCAAGTTCAATGTTATAACGTGCAAAATCTAAAATAGCGACTCTTTCTTCAATTTTGGGTATATATTGGCCGGGTGTTAATAAGCCTTTGTTGGGGTGGTTCCATCTAGAAAGTGCCTCAAAAGAATCAGTTTTATTGGTATTTATATCTACTTTGGGTTGTAAATATAGCGTTAATTCGTTTTGCTTTAAGGCGCCAAAAAACTCACCAATAAATCGGAGATAATCTTGGTCCTCTCTATCATCAGCTTTGTTGTAAGAAGAAAATTTCAGAGCTTCGCTAAATGCCTTTGATAATGCTTTATATGAATTTTTTACCCATACATTTGCATTATAGCCGGTTTGATACTCGCAAGCACCCAACGTTAATTCAAAATGAAACGGAAAATCACTTACGTAAATTGGTTTTTCAAATATAGCGGATACTTTTTTTAGAAACTGTTCTACAAATTTATCATGATGATGAAGCTCGTGTCTAAGCAATAGGACAAAGTTATCTGATTTCCATACTCCTAGTAATGTATCTCCAAATTGAGCTTTCATTTTTGTTGCTATTTCTAATATTAAGTTGTCTGCTTCCGCGGTAGATATAATGCGTCTGATTAATGCTAGATTGCTAGGCTTGCAAATGACTAAGGTGTGGCTGCATTTAGAGGTGTCGAAGCGTTTGATCCTATCAGTAATAAGTTTTTGTACTAAGTATCTGTTGGGCAAAGTTGTTATCATATCGTGAGTGGCAAAAAATTTCTGTCTGTTCAGCATTAGCTGAGCTACAATGCTGAACACAAGAATTAAAACAATTATAGATATTCTTGTATAGAGCTCATGTGCAGAGGGGCTGAATAGTTCTCGCAAAATCCCAGGTTGTATTGAAGTGCCGACACTATGAATATTAGGAAGTAAAAAATAATGACCAAATGATTCCATAAACCAAAAAAGGATACACAGTAACAAACTAAAGAGAACTAACTTTGACTTGCTAAATAGTCTCATATGACGCCAATCTCCATATATCTGCATCTTTTGCAACTATCAGAATTAGCGCGTCCTCCTAGCTAAAGCTGCAAAGTCACTACCCACGTAGCATAATAGCTACCGTACACTAAAAAAACAAGATTTAGAAGTGCTTCAACGAGGCATGTGCGTATAGTCTGCAGCCTCTTAAAGCCACCCCATATCCCGAGCTTGATGGTGTCTTTGTTATTTCGCTGAAAGATTAAAACCATTTATAGTAAGAAGGTGAGCATGTTGGCATTTGTTAGGATTAACGATGATGATGGATTGTTGCAACGTTTTTCGAAATTATTCTCGGAATATATTAATATTGAGCTGCCGATCAATTATTTTAGGCAAGGTGATACTTATTTTGTATACAATAAACTTGATGACACCATTGTTGGTGGATATACAATAATTTATTTGCCGCCTTTCCGTTTTATGCGCTTATTGCCCAAGCAAGCTGATTTTGCCCAAAATTTTTTAAAAGAACAGCCCCTGAATGACTTATATGAAGTCAATGGTTTTTTTATTAAGAATCCGGCGTTTAAAGTTAAAATTTTTGAGAAATTAGCGAGTGATTCTTTAAAATTAAATAGGAAAAATTTGCTGCTATTCTATGATTTGGATAATATAAAACTGCATTATACTTGGCAAAAAAAACTGCAACCAGTACAGCTTTATACTGGAGAACCGAATACAGAGTATGGTAACTTACAGTCCCATAAAAATATTTATTTTGGGTATGTCTCTCGAGAAAAAATAATAAAATTCCTGGCACAACTCAAGTCTGATTCGGATTGGAACTTTTAGAAATGAGTTTGACACCTAGCACTCCGCATCTTTAGGTACGAGGAGTATAGGTAAGAAAAACCGTACACTTAGTCAAACACTAATCTTCTTATCAGAAATAATAGGTGGTTTTCAGTATCTCGTGTCAAGTGCAAAAATTATATTTTGAATCTGTCCTTTTGTTTCAAAGAATAGTCCCAGTGCGTATTATTCTCTGACAAGTCCCATTCAATATTAAACTTCAGTTCTTGGCCCTCTCGTATTTTTAATAGATAAGCGAACGCATTCGTGTTATTAGTAATGGCCTTGGCTTACTGCTTTGCTCAATGTATCTCGAACCCAAGCATTCAAACTTTTATGCGCAAGTCCAGCTTCAATGGCCACTTGGTTATGTAACTCTGGTTCTAAGCTTAAATTAAACTTACCCGAGTATGGTTTTTCTGGCTCCTCGCCGCGCTCAGCACAAAACTCAAGATAGTCGTCAATAGAGTCTCTAAAGGCATGTTCCAATTCGTTAACGGATGTGCCTTGAAAGGTGATCACATCGCGGGTATTAATGACCTCGCCTGAGAATAGCTTAGACTCATCATCATAATTCACGTGTCCAATATAACCTTTGTAATTCATCATGGTTTGATACCTGCCTCATGTGAAAATTGTCGCATAGCAATCAATGCTATTTTTAAAAAAGTCATCGATTCTAAAAAACACTCGTATACTAGTTAAAAAGTTCGCTGTGAGAACCAAGTCTTGCGAGTTGTAAAAATTCTTCATCTGGTTTTTTATAAATTAATAGCAAATCAGGCTTAATATGGCACTCACGAAAACCATTCCAATCACCACTTAAGGCATGGTCACGATAATGAGTTGGAAGCATCTGATCAATAACCAAATAACCCAAAATCTCTTTGAGCCACTCCTCTAACTTTTTATCGTAGCGCGGGGACGCCTTACACGTTTATAATCGCGCTTGAAAGCGGACGTGCGCTTAATCTTCCTCATTCAAGTCATCCATGAGCTCATCAACACTGTTAAATACTTCTCCCTTGCCTTCTTCAAGTTCGTGTATCGCTTGTTGACTCACTAAGTTTGGTCTTTTGACTTCAAAAGGGAGGCGATGTTCCTCAGCTACCCGAATCATCAGCAAACGAATTGCATCCGAAACTGATAAACCCATTGCTTCTAGAGCATTAGTAGCTTGTTGTTTCGTCTTTGCGTCAATACGCGCCCGTACATAAGTATCAGCTGTACGCATAAATATTTCCTCCACTAGGTATATGCTTTATTGTGGTCGCAATGTGACTACAAATCAATGTCAATCTCATGTTCACTATAAACTGATGTTTAATCAAGGAGTTAAAATAGACATTATGAAACACTTTATAAATGAGGGCTTACAAAACGTCTAAACTTATTTTGAATTCAGCCGACATGCTAACTATTGTCATAGGATTATGAATTATCATGCTTTGTCAAACTTTGTATCAGATGCTAAATTTTATTTGTGATAATGTGCTCTTGGGTTATGCTCTTCTAGCATGCATAATTTTTCTTGCGAGTTTCTATCTAACTAGATTTTATATAAAAACCCCCAAGCAAAGTTCAAGTACAAATCCTTCTGATAAAAGAGCTAAGTTTGTTTTAAAATTTTCAGCAACGATAACCATTGCTGTCGTTTCGCTAATATTGGCATATTCGCAATTAGATCAGATAAAACACGAAATCAAAGGCAGAACATATAATGAAATGAATGATTGGTACAATAGGATATACAAAGAGTTTCCTGGCACTTTTGAAGTTGAAAAGGAGGATATAAAGAAAAGAAACTTGGCTCGCAGGTATTTTAATCTTTGGGACAGTGAGTTTAGCCACTGTGTTGACAGTAATATTAACGATAGCTTTATGACGAGGATCAACCATGGTGCTTGTAAAAATATGGTGCTTTATCCTGAATTGATCAAGCAATATAGGTTTTGGCAAGAAAAGAAAGCATTTTATCATACTCCAAACTTAAGACACCAAATTTCAATAGTTATCGAATATGCTGAACAAGATAATTGTGAAAATATACCTAAAACAAAAAATTGCATAATCCATTCAGGGGAGAATTAAGCGTAAGCCTTCAGCAAACAACAGGATTATTGGTTTGTCTCCTAATACCAGGTTATCAAATATGAGCCGTTACACAATTTAATTTACAGGCTCCTTGTAGACCACATCAATCTAGGCAATTATTGAAAAACCATAACATTAATATTAGCTCCAGTGGCGTTAGAAATGTCTGGCTTAGGGAGAAGATGAATACGATTGTTCTTAGGCAAGCCAAGGCAAAGGCTATGATTGCTGCCTAGAATGACTTGAGTCAAAGTGCCTCACCAGGTATCCTGGTACGACAAAATCGCTTGGTAATTAGTCCGACAGTTTCCCTCGGTAATCACACTAATTCAAATCAGGGATGGGTACTATTTTACGAAGTGTTGCACTTATTGCTTGAATCCGCCATTCTACGGTAAGCTGCACTTCCGATAAAGTTTTTTGTCGGAAATATCAGTGTGTTCGGTAAGCGGGTAATTAACTGCATAGCGCCGAAACATATTGATTGCTACTTTAAAAAAGTAACACTTTCATAGCGACATAACATATCGTGCCAGCTTGGGCATTTGGCCAGACACGTCAGTGTTGGCGTGAACCGATTTGCACGAAGAAAAATGGCAAGTAGTATAAAGGTCGTCAGTGCTGTGAAAAAGTAGATCCCACGTTTCGAGCGATGGAATCAGACTTAATGAATTTGGTACCGGCAATCGGTGAGGTCAATGGTGACCGTTCCAATTTTACGTTCACAGATTTAGGTGAAAAACCTTATCAGTATGGGCAGTGCCAAATGGTGATTGACTTTAAGAGCAAGAAAGTACAACCATCATCTGAGACCAGAGGCTTTATCGCACGGACTTATTTCTACATGAATAAAACCTATGGGGTGCCGATTAGCAAAAAGCAGCGTAAATTGTTTGAGGTCTGGGATAAACAATATCCGCCTTCGGACTGGGAAAAAGAAAGAACATCCCAAATAATAGCAATGCGGCCACATTAGACCGCAGTGCTGTTTTAGACACAATAGTTAACACCTATTACGCGCTAACTCATCAGCTCAGCTTAGTAGTCGTAATTGAACGTGATAGATGACGGTGGGAGGTTTATGTCACCAGGCGGTTGTTGGTATATCAACTCAGCTGGCGAATGAGCTGCTACAGCGCTGGAGCTGGCAACATAGTTCTCTGTCGATTGTCCCAGTTTGTCTTGAAGCAATTCATGTGCGATAAACAAGATGTTGAATGCAACATTTATGATGGCGGTAACTTCTGCTGCTACCGCCATATCAAAATACTCGAATAATTCATGCAATCCTTGCAATATCGCATTGAGAGTAAACTTGGCAGTATGGATGCTTGTCCACCCTGTTTTTGATGCGCTGGTCGCTAATGACGACCAATGGGCGATGGTAGAGCCCCAGCTAAAAGCACGACGTATGTCTCTCGCTGTTGCTTTAGCAACTTCCTGTTGATTATTGCTCGGCATAGTTAAATTCCTTTTTTCACCATTTTGACGTGCAAAGTTTACCATAACACCTAGTCTGTTTGAAATAAGTAACGCGCCATGATTGCTGGGTTTGTTAACTGGTTACGTGGTGCTGAGCGATTGAAGATGAATCTAAGGCTGACAGAAAGTAGGTGTTAACAACGTATTAGGTTAGTGTAGGCGGTTATTTAAATAGGGGCTACCAATCTGATTACCCAACTTTTAGGGGTTGTGCGTCAGCCGTGTTAATTATAAGGTAAGATTTGCTTAAATTATTTTGCAATTGTGTAGTTCGCTCAAGCTGGGATTTGTGTTTTTGAGTACTCAAGAGGTAAGGGTATTTGCCTATTGCAAAACACAAATAATGGAGCGCATGAGCAATGCAAATTAGCCTCGTTATCTTCATCTTATTATTGTCCGCTTCAGCTACTTTGATGATAAAATCGATAGTTAAAGCGAGCGGCCGTTGGCTGGAACAGCGCCAGCAACACAAGAGACTTAACACCCTCATTGACCATGCCATGGTTTATTCAGTAGTCAGTGATAAGTCCTCACGGTTACCATTGAATAATAACCAATACGCCATCGTGCTCACAGCAATGCTCAAGAAAGAATTAGATGAGCTGGGTATTGAGAACTGTATCAGGGCACTTGTAGGCATGATGGCTAGCAGCAAAAAAACACGCAGCTTTACTGATATTGAACGCGCCGTCCATGTGATACAAAAAATTAATGATAAGGGCTTTCCGAGCACGCCAGCATAAGCACAGATTGAGACGACACCACCGACGGTTGCTTCTCTGCAAAAGCGCCCTTTTTGCGTATAAAAACTATCAATAAATCAATAAAATAGAACAAGAATGTTTATATGTAAACATTGTGTGTTGACATGTAAACATGTCTCAGCTACACTTAAACCTATCTACTAGAAAGGGCCTCAAAGGAGAGTGCAATGTTTGGTGCAGCGAACCTTAACACCCACAACGGTCAGTCTTATACGGAAGAAGACCGCTTGAGAACGACGCGTCTTGTGATGAAATTGTTTGAGCGGTGGCAAATTGATAATGCCTCTCAACTCAACCTGCTTGGCATGAAAAGTTCTAGCCGCGCCATTTTGTCGAAATACCGTAACGGCAGCCGCGCAATACCCGATGATATCGATAAACTCAACCGTGTAGGATTGCTCTTATTTATTCATAAGTGCTTGCGCCTACAATTCCCTGAAAACCCCAATCTCGTTTATTCATGGATAACACGACGAAACAAAAATTTTGATAACAAAACGCCACTTGAGTTTATCATCCAGTATGGACTCATTGGTCTTGCAAAAGTGGTTCGTTATCTGGAGTTTGAATTGGTGCGTTGATGGAATTTCTCTTATCTAAAATCAAAGAGCTCAATGACGATGTTAAACGCAATATTGTGAATATTGCACAGAGCGATGGCGTGTTTGATGACTTAGAAGCCGATAAACAGGATTTAGACGCTGCAAACCGTTTGTTAACAGACAGTGTCAGCAGAACACATTTTTCAAACTATATAACGGACTTTGATTACAGCGCGGCCATCGCCTATCCTTTTGAAACAGAGCCCTATATGGCTTCTCGCTTTAGTGATGGCAGTTACCCAGTTTGGTATGGCTCAATGGAGACAGAAACTACGATTTATGAAACTGTCTTTCATATGTTACAAACCCTATCGACAATCGAAGGCGCTTTTGATGAGGCGAGAATTGTGCGGCATCGTTCGTTATACGACGTGCATTGCCAAGCCATTGTCTTTGATATCACTGATGAAGCTAAAACGCATAAAGAACTCGTGTCTAATGATTATGCTTACTGCCAAGCTATTGGAAAACGGATATACAAAGGGAACTACCCAGGGTTATTATCCAATTCAGCACGAAGCAAGGGGGAAAATGTTAATATCTTCCAACCTGACGTATTAGCTAATCCACGCTTAACCTCTAATCTCGTCTATCAGTTAAGTCCTGCTGAATCAACCGTTGAGGTAAAAACACTTGATGCGCAAACAGT
The DNA here is from genome assembly GCA_021773335.1 of Gammaproteobacteria bacterium. Classification (GTDB taxonomy): domain Bacteria; phylum Pseudomonadota; class Gammaproteobacteria; order JAJFKG01; family JAJFKG01; genus JAJFKG01. The sequence continues at coordinate 6,367 of JAJFKG010000016.1, read as the reverse complement.
TATGACTATTCGTATGGATTATTACGGCGGTATCGCGTGGTAGTATGAGCTAATAAAAAAGTGAAAGAGGGAATAATTTGTGAAGACAGAAAAGGAAAACTTGAACCAATCTAATATGGAAGTAGCCACAAAACTAATTGGCACCGTTGCTCACGAATTAAGGACATTTTGGCAACCATCCATAGCGGCGCGGTTGGACTTGACAAATATCACCCTGCTTTATTGGATGGCTACAAACAAGCGAAGGAAGCAGGTATGCCAGTAGAGCCTATCCATTCCTCCCGCGTTGCTGTTCTCAAGGGTATACCCGACTCACTTCAGCAAACAGTACGGCGCTCAAATATGATTATCGACTTGCTGGTAGCCAATCTCTTACCATTAACATCCTCAAAAACTAAGGTAAACATACATAAATGTATAACAGATGCGCTACATCAATCCGCCCTAGAAGACTAAAACATAAAAAAATAGAGTGGGACCATAGCGCACCTGACTTTACTTTTTTTGGGAACGAGTCAAATACAATCAACATGATAATTAATCTATTAATGAACGCCTTATATTTCACTCCTAGCGCTGGTAAAGGTGGTGAGGTAACATTGTGGACTAGAATCGACGATGATAACAACTATCTGTATGTTAAAGATAACGGATGCGGCATACCATCTGATGTGCTACCTAAGGTATTTGAGCCACTTTTTTCAACAAGACGCCACGGCATGGGGCTTGGGTTAACGTTTTGCAAACAAACCATGCATGCAATAAATGGTGAGATAGATTGTGAGTCTAAAGTCGATAACTATACATTAATCACACTTAAGTTTCCTAAACTAGACCCCATGCCGGGATTCATACTTCAAAAGGACATAAGCCAGAAATCAACTATTATTTTTTAGCTGGTGCCGACGGCAACCTCTTCTTTTGTTAATTCTGCACGCTGTTTCTTCAAATAATTGTAAAATGAAGGCCGGCTGATATCATATATTTTGCAAATCTCAGCAACCGTATTTTTCTGCTCATTATACATCTCAATCATGCGATTTATTTGCCGTTTATCGAGTAACGGAGGACGCCCACCCATACGCCCACGAACCCTAGCAGCCTTGAGGCCAGCTCGAGTGCGTTCTTGGATTAAATCACGTTCAAACTCAGCTAATGCGCTGAATATATGGAATATTAGCTTGCCACCGCCCCAAACGGAACTATTTTGAGCACATATTGGAGAACATTACATGTCATCTATTGAACGCACGGCTTATCCACGTTTTAGTACGGGGCGTATTATCAAAAAACACGAGCTTGATCAGTTCTACTCACTGACACCCGATGAACTGTGTTATATCAATGAGCACATATGTGGTGATGCATTGCGCCTTAACTTTTCGGTGCTGTTAAAAGTATTTCAGCGCTTAGGTTATTTTCCTGAACTTAAATCCATACCTGATGCCATCACAACCCACATCAAAAAATGCTTAGGTTTATTTGATGACACGATCGCGCTTCAATATGACCATAAGAAAACAAAATACCGGCATTGTGATCGTATTTGCAAATATCTAAAAATAACTCGCTGGAAGAAAAATAAATCATCTATTGAGGACAAACCAATTCATCCCGCCAGGCATTTGGCGATTCAATTTGCTTATCAGGCAGCAGAAACGATGAATCATCCTGCTGACATTATTAATGTGGTCATTGAAGAACTAATTCATCACCGATACGAACTACCATCATTCTCTACACTGAATTCATTGGTTAAACATACACGTGCTCTGGTGAATCGTAATATATTTAAAACCATTTACGATCATCTAAGTACTGATTTTATCGAGAAAATAGATGATTTATTTGTACTGAAGCCAGGATTTAATAAAACAGGCTATCATGCATTGAAGCGACTGCCAAAAAGTCCAACGCTAACCCACTTTAAAGAATTACAAACGCATCATGATTGGCTTATGTCATTCGAAGGTATTAATGATCTCATAGAAAATATATCAAAAGTTAAATTACAGCAGTTTGCTGTTGAAGCAAAATCCTTAGATGCTAGTGACTTCAAACATATGAATACGGCTAGACGTTATGCACTGGTCATTTTCCTGATTCACCAAGCGCAGCGGCGCGCAAAGGATAGTTTAGCGATTATGTATACTAAAACACTGTCCAAAATGCATAAGAAATCAAACAATAAATTGCTAGAGTTGCGTGAGCAAAGCGAAGAAAAAACACAACATCTATTAGTTGCATTTAGTGACGTGTTATCCGTCTGCAAAGAAAAACCATCTTATGAAGATCTTGGTAAAGGCGTAGAAAAAGTCATGAGTAATCATGGTGGCGTCGATTTTCTACATGATGAATGTGATGAAATATCCGCTTTATATAGTGATAGTTACCTCGCTTTTTTATGGAGCTATTTTTCGTCGAGTCGACCAACATTGTTTAAACTTGTTCGAATACTAAATTTACAAACAGCATCGCAAAACCAAAACATTCTGACGGCACTTAATGTTGTGTTACGTAATTTTAGCAACAGAAATAAATATTTAACTGAAGACATTGATATTTCTTTTGCGCCAGAAAAGTGGAAAAACTCATTCAGGAAAAAACAAGCAATGGCATTAGAATCAATAGGCGTCACTTGGAAATGGCAGTGTTTGCTTGTATAGCAAGTGAATTACGTTCTGGCGACATATTTATCGACGGCGCCCAAACGTATTCAGATTACCGAAAAGAGCTCTTGCAATGGGATTTATGTGAACCACTACTCAGTGATTTTTGTTGTGATTCCGGTATTCCGAATAATGCAAAGGACTTTGTAAAGGTCATGCGCGAGCGACTTGTGAAGTTATCCAAGCAAATTGATCATCGCTACCCTGACATAGCAGAATTGATTATTGATAACCACGGTATTCCGATTCTAAAAAGACGTGCTGCAAAAAAGCGCGCGCCTCAAGCTACTTGGCTTGCAGAGGAAATAAAAAAATGCATGCCAGAAAGAAATCTGATGGATATTTTATGCAACTCACATCACTACACAGAATGGGCACAGCAGTTTGGCCCCATCACGGGGTTTGATGCTAAAATTGATAACCCAATTGAGCGATATATATTAACGAATTTTGCCTATGGCACACGAATGGGGCCCACTCAAACATCAAAACATCAAAACATCAAAACATGTGAAATCTAATGTATCGGCACACATGCTCTCATGGATTAATCGCCGACATATTACGCCAACACTATTAGATAGAGCGCTGACTAAGCTCATTAATCTCTCCTGTGGCTTTCAACTCATTAAAGCATGGGGATCAGGAAAATCATCAGCCTTTGATGGCACATTGTGTTATATACGAGAGGAAAATTTAATAGCAGAGTATCATATTCGATATGGGCATCGCGGTGGTATTGCTTACCACCATGTCTCTGATCAATACATCGCGTTATTTTCAACATTTATTCCATGCGGTGTTTGGGAAGCAGTTGAAATTATTGACGCACTTTTAAATAACACATCAGATATTCAACCGGATACAATTCATGCAGATACACAAGGACAATCAGCAGTGGTGTTTGCTTTAGCACATTTGTTTGGCATCAAACTCATGCCGCGTATTCGTAACTGGAAAGAGCTTAAATTATTTAAGCCTAATGACGCTATAAAATATAAGCACATTGACAGCCTATTTAAAGACAATATTAATTGGAACTTAATTGAAGCGCATTGGCAGGATATGATGCAAGTTGTTCTATCCATCAAGTCAGGAACACTAAGCGCATCCTTACTATTGAGGAAGCTTAATAACTACAGCAGGAAAAATCGTTTGTACCGTGCATTTCGTGAATTGGGTTACGTTATTCGAACGTTATTTTTATTGGATTATATTTCTAATATTGAGTTGCGCGAAACAATTACAGCTCAAACAAATAAAGTAGAAGAGTACAATCAACTATGTGACTGGACTTCATTCGGTGCATTAGAGCTCGTTGCGGGTAACGACGAAGATGAAATGGAAAAGGCTGTAAAGTACTGTGATATCATTACCAACTCAATCATCTTGCAAAACATTGTTGATATGAGTGATATTATTTATCAACTAATGGAAGAAGGGCATGATGTCAGAGAGGATGATATTGGTTATTTAAGTCCGTATATGACGGAGCATATTAAGCGTTTTGGTGATTATTTTATTGATATCGAGCATAGGCCCAATCAAATTACTGAGAGTGCTAAATCATTAGCATCAGTCAAATGGTTTCAGTCAGTAGTTTGATTGTTATATGGATATCTTTACAAGTGGTTCGGTCTTATGTCCTTTTGAAGTATGAATCCCGGCATGGGGTCATGTAGAGTTGTTTTGCCATACTCATATTCTCCCTTTCTATTTTGTGTTTTTTGGCTAGTTTGCCGCACTAAAAGTGGGGACTATCCACGCGACAGTGTACCAGAAAATACCAGAAAAAGTACCAGAGAATACCAGAATTTAAATTGTTTTTCTTATTTTTCATGTGGTTATTTACTCTGGTACTTTTACCAGAATGGCAATACCCACCTCCGAACAGCCATCCTAATTTTCTGTTTATAAGATAAACATCTTGGTTTAGCAAAGCTCATAATTAATTGTTTTTATGTATATTTAAATGATTGCAACGTAGTTGCGATAGGTGTGATGTGGTTATCTGCTGGTGGTGGGCCACTGTTTCGAAACTATCGATTGGATAAGATTGTATTGCGTAGATTTTATGGTGAATTTATAAGCGCGGTTTGGTGCTGCGATCGGCATCAAAAAGTTTACTGATTATTGACAATCAGGATACTATGTATTACAGTATACATAGTATCCCAGGGACAAAAAATGAAGAAAATTAGGATATTTAAAACCAAAAAATTTCAGCGATGGGCTAGAAAAGAGAAGGTCACGGATACGCAGCTGAAGGATGTAATCGGTGAAATTGAAGAAGGTCTCATTGATGCTGATCTCGGTTGTGGCCTGATCAAAAAAAGAGTTGCTAAATCTGGCCAGGGCAAACGGGGAGGGTATCGAACGATACTGGCTTTTAGACACCAAGATCGCGCTATCTTTCTCTTCGGTTTTGCAAAAAATGAGCGGGCCAATCTTGATGAAACAGAAAAAGATGTATACAAAAACTTAGCAACAGATTTACTCAGCGCTCCAACCCAGCAGCTGGTTAAGATGGTAAAAACAGGATTATTGATCGAGGTGAAATATGGCAAAAAATGATCGCACAAAGCAACGTCTCTTAGCTGAAGCACATGAGCTTGCTGGTGGTATGCATGAGGCAGGCATTATTGATCTGCCAAGAATGAGACAGTATGACGCACTTTGCTCATCCGAAATTCATGAGCTGTCAGCATCAAGAATCAAAAAAATTCGCCACTGCGCAGGTGTGAGCCAAGCTGTATTTGCAAAAATATTGAACGTCAGTTTGGCTGCGATAAAACAGTGGGAACGAGGTGAACGCAAGCCAAGTGGTGCTGCCCTGAAGTTATTAAATTTGGTTGAACTAAAAGGATTAGAAGTAGTTTTATAACCTAATTTATTACAGGCTTATACTTACAGTTAAGTTGCATAAGGCATCTCGTCAATTCCCCAAATATTGGGCCTAATTACACAAACGTCCTAATTCCGCCATTAGCTACATAAATTTTGAGCACTTTTTAGTTCATTAGCCTCTGGCAGCCTAAATTCCACGACTTGATCACCTGTAATATCATTATCATTTTTACTATTAAGAGCTCTGAAATCATAGGTTCCTAGCAGATTTGCGTGGCCCCAGGCAAGGATTGAGCTCTGCTTAAGATTTTCTTTTATTCCGTCGTCAGTGATAAGTCATCTCGGCTACCATTGAATAACAATAAATACGCCATCCTGCTCACAGCTATGTTCAAAAAAGAATTAGATGAGCTAGGCAATGAGAACTGTGTTGGAGAGCTTGTAGGCATGATGGCCAGCAGTAAGAAGAAACGCAGCTTTACTGACATAGAGCGTGCCGTCAATGTGATACAAAAAATTCATGAAGAAGGGTTTCCAAGCAAGTCATGACAAACACCATTGATACGGCATCGCCCAAAAAAATAAGTGAAACGCATCCAGTCCTAAAGAGGGTGCTGTTCGCTATATTGGGGTACTTCTCCGCCATCGTGATGTTGCCGATACAAAAAGTTGTTTCCCAGTGATGAGTCTGCTATGAAAGTGATTTATCTGGCGATACAAGCCGCCTCAAAAAAATGGACTATGTCGATTCAAAACTGGAAACCGGCGATGAATCACTTTATGATTGAATTCGAGGAGCAATTAGCCCCTTAGGTTTAACCGAGCACTTACACAGAATTATTTACAGGGTC
>JAJFKG010000015.1 GCA_021773335.1 Gammaproteobacteria bacterium | reverse complement strand
GTTGTAGATTCTGGAGGAGTTGTAGATTCTGGAGGAGTTGTAGATTCTGGAGGAGTTGTAGATTCTGGAGGAGTTGTAGATTCTGGAGGAGTTGTAGATTCTGGAGGTTCTCCAGAGGAGGGTTCTCCAGAGGAGGGTTCTCCAGAGGAGGGTTCTCCAGAGGAGGGTTCAGATACCTGAGCATAAACAGGAACAGAAGTAATAGTTCCCACTAAAACAAATAAGAGGGAAAATGTAAGAAGTGTTTTAAAATTCATAACATGTTACCAGCACAACTATTGAACAATAGACTGTTTTAAACGTGCACGCTCATCAGTTAAAATTTTCTTCATGTGTCTTTCTTCTGCAAGAATTATTGGGAGAGGTCGATCATCTCTATCAATTTCTGCCTTTGGATATGTCATAGTTACTTGTGCTTCATCCAATATTTTGATTGCTTTACGTTCTTCTTGTGTCATCAAACTAGAAAGAATTTCTAGACGATCTACAGGTTCCAATATTTCATAATTAAATGAATCATTAAAATCAGCATAAGATGTCAAACAGGTAGAACATATTTCCAATAATCGTTCTATTGCTTCATTGACTTGTATTTCCTTGTAATCTACAAAATTTGAATGGACTCTATTAAATACAGATGATGTATCTTGGACTCGTTCATTTTGGACATAATCTTTCATCCATTTACCATATTGAAATGACCATGTATCACCAAACTCATCAACTGCAGTGGTTTTACCAGTTTCAATTAAATGGTAAATGTGACCTTTGCTTATTCCATCATATTCTTTTGGAGGATTTAATGAATCACCTTCTATTTCAATTCCATGATTATAGTAATTTTGCCATGCATTACGTTTCGTATCCCAGACATTTGTTCCAAGTATGTTAAAATCTAACGGAGCTCTAAATGTGTGTAATATTTTGATCATAAGGCATTCTTGTTGAGAATCATCAGAACAATAACCTTCAAAAGTGAATACTGAAACATCATCTAATACATTTTCAGGATCATCCAAAGTAATAGTTTCAATTCCATCAAATGTTTTATCCCAATTAATTACTGCTTTACTATCTCCAATGTAATCACCACTAGCAAGACCAAATGCTAATTCAAAATGAGATATTGAATCAGGACCTTTATCATCATATATTTTAAATTCTGCTACATTTTGTTTTCCTACACTAACTGTAACAAGTGGATAGGGTGTAAAAAAACGCTCAACATCTATAGGATTTTCATTGTATGAAAAGCCATTATCAACTAATCGTTTACCATTATCATCAATGCCAAGTGTGGGAGCTTCACAATTATCACAACCACTGCCATTTGAAACAACAGCAGCATTAGCTACTCCGTCAGTGGCAACAACATTTCCAGCAATTGCAATATTTTCACTACCAACATTAACAGTAAAGTCTGTAACAAAATCAGCACCTAATGTAATAGTAGGAGTTACATCTTCACCCATTACCTCATTAGTAATGATGGTAACTAAACCATTGTTTTCAGTAATTGATGCAACAGTTAAGCCGCTATCTAAAGTAAAATCACCTGCTTCTGCATCTAAAATATCTTCACTGAATGTAACTTCAATGGTAGTTGAAGATGTAGTTGATGCAGACACCATTGTAGGTTTGACATTGTCAAAAGTAACACCTGTTTTAGCTACTGCAGCAAGAACAGGATTAGTAATTTCCACCGTAACAGTATAGATAGTTCCACTAACAAGGTCAGCAAATCCTGCATCAGCTTGAAGTTCAGTCACAGACTTTGTAATAGCATTGCCAGCAAGAGTGGCAGCAAGATCATTCTCACCAGCAACGGTCATAGTATACGTATGGGTAGTGGCATCTGCAGTTCCACCAGTTCGTACAAACGTGATAGTGCCTGCAACTGCATTTTCATTACCAAGGTTACTTGTTAAAGTGTAAACTACTGTACCATCCCCACTCATTCTGTTATCATTAGCAATATTAGTAAAAGTCACAGTAGTCACAGCAGCGTGTGCCTCTTGAGCCATAAAATTTGGTAACCCACCAACAAGTAAAGCAGTTAAAACAACAAAAGTGATTCTCGAAAGGGTTTTACTCATTACCATGTAAATCACACAAACTAATTCAATATAACAAAGGATTTCGAATTATGCTAAAAATTGGTTCGAACCATGCGAACCTCTTGAAAAAATCTAAAAATAGAGGAAGTTATTCAATGAACTAAAGATTTTCTTTAATTTGAACACTCTTTTCAGGAGAAATAACTTCAGATGAAACTAATAGACTCAGTTTTTCATTTGATTTTTGTTTCAAAAATTGCATAATTTTTTCTTCATAGTCATCAGGATCAAATTTTGGCTCTTTACGAGTATGTTTTGGAACAGTGTTTGAGACATTGGAATCATTTTTTCTTTTAATTAGAAATACAATAATTCCTACAATAGGCAATAATACTAAAAATCCAAGAAAAGAGTAGTTTGTAGCCCAATAAGCTGTCAAATGTATCGGGCTATCAATAAGAATTTGAGCAGAATTATCGACATAATCAATTACAGGGCCATCCCAATTTACAATTTCATGTGGAAATATCCCAGAATCATTTGATGTGACATCTAGAATTAGAATTTCAGAGTCTTTATCAAACCAATTATCATTTGTAGGAGATTTTGGTGAAAATGAATACTCTCTTACCCCTTCAATGGATACAGGGTATTGCACCGTAGATGAAAAGATAATTGAAGAAGAATCGGCAGGAATATCTATACTAAAAGTTCCTCGTGGCTGTCTAGAAATAGGAATGAAATCATCACCATCTATACCATATGAGATTAAATTGTATCTGCTGGTATCATCTCTTATCCACGAATAAGATTGTTCCAATAGGATTTTTTCATTAGTTTCAAATTCAATTTCATATGAAGGTGCAGCATTATTTACAAAACTAACATGTAAAATATTTGTGTTAGAATCCAATTGTGCAAAAACAATAGAATCAGTTAAGAATAAAATAAAAACTAAAAAGATAATTGTACCTAATTTCATTTAACTAATCAACTCCTCTAATCCAGAAAATTTTGTAGATAATTTTTTTTGTATTTGGGACAAATTTTCAGAGAATTCACGAGTCAAATCCTCATATTTCCCTCGCAAAATTAAATCATTATCAAAATCAGAATTTATTTTCTTTAAAGTCTCACCAATACCATATTTTTTCGAGATTAATTGAAAAAACTCATCAGGTACTGGCCAAAATATTTTAGGAATTTCAAATAATTCTAATGATTTGGACCTGTCACCCCTAAAACTGTCAATTTTTTCTATTTTTTTGAATCTGTATGCCACAAGGGCATATTTTACATCGTTGTGGCTATAACGTAACTTTTCAACTATACCACACTTAGAAAGAGACTTTTCAATTGTGAGCCTGATTGTATCCTGTTTAGATTTTTCATTTACATCAAACAGATCTAATGAGATCTCAGCAAGTTTAACTGGCCTCATCTTTTCAGAGGACAGTTTAGCAATTGAGAAAATAATTTTGTGCGTAAGTAAATCTTTTGAGGAGTCTTCAAGATATTTGAAGCAATTTTCTTGTAAATTTTTTACGTTAATTATCCTATCAATAAAATCAGCATCATCTAAAAAATGTTCATCAGTCATTGCTTGTTCAAAAATTGTAAAAGAAAAGAGGTAGTTAAATGAATAACATTATTCAAAAAAAGGGTATTTCGGTACTTAAAACTTAGGTTTCAGAGGGATTTTGACATAAGCCATACAAGCTGGTATTTTTGAAGTCAACTATAATCCCTATAATTAAAATCAAACAAATTCTAATCAAATGAAATTTGTGATGTTCATAAGTTCTAATATCTTTTCTTAGTGAAACAGAAAAAGAGATTTTCTTTATAACAAAATAGACGGGCGTCTAACTAATTTCACAAAACTCTTTGAAAGTTGAAGGTTTGGACTGATCTGACAAAACCCGATGGGAGCAGGCTTAATTCTATTTAATCAGAGAATTGAACCATAGTAATTCCCCTTCGGAGAATTTCAAGGACGACATCACACTATTAGTTTGACACCGCAAATGAGTTTGAGGATTTGAATCATTTTTAGGCACATGTTGGAGATGACATAACCCAACCATATAAAAAATTTAGATAGTAACCACACAAATCAGACATTTATCCTTTGACTAGTGCCCATCGATACTTTTACCCCTCGATGTTTTCTTTGCAGATTACTACCTGTTTAATTCAGTTTTCATGAAATAAAAACTACATTTTAAAGAATCTGAAAATTTGTTTAATTTTTCCATGATCTCTTTACAATAATTAAGAAATTAAACAAGTAAAGTTATTTTTAATATTGTTCATGGAATATCATGCAAGATTATATTCATCAGGAAATAAAAGATTTAGAAAAAGATATTTTACAAATAGAAGATAACATCGTAGAATTTTTGAAACTAAATTATGATGAAGGACTTAAAAAATCACTACGCAAATTAGAATCTAGTTTAAAATATCTAAGTATTATTGCAAATGGATCTCCAATTGATAAAAAAGAAGATAGAAAAATTATGGATTTTTTGAGAACTCATCATAACCATCTACAAAAACTATCTGTTCCTGCATAGATCTTTGAACATTTGTTTAGTTTTGATACCATCATGTTTATTGATAATTGTGCAGTAGTTTCTGCATGGCAGAAGCTGGAATGGCAGCATATGGTGCTGCAATAGGTGTTGGAATTACACTTGCAATAATTCTGTTTACAATGCGTGGAAAAGGGCATCCTGAAGAAATAGCCTAAATTTTTACACAAGTAATAAAAACAAACAAGACCAGGTTTAACCTGATCTTTGATTTTGTGTCATATTTTTGTAGGATCCCGACTTAGAATGTTTAACACGTGTTCTACAATCTGTTTTTGGCCTCCTTCATGAAGATTCATTCGTACTGCATCAGAACCCAAACTCACAAAAATTAGATTGTTTTCCCCCAGAGGAAAAGTTATTCTCGTGATCTTTTCAAATGCAGCTACTGCATACAACCCATCACCGATTTTTGGACTTAATTCTTTTCTCCCTTTCCATGCAGTTGCAGCTCGTTTGAGTGAATTTGCAGTCTCTTCTGTGGACAGATAGTTCGTAATTCCTTCACGATGATGTGTAGCAAGTATATTTCCTGCCGTATCAGTAACTATGCTATGTCTGATGTTGATGTCTGAATCCATTATTCGCTTTAAGAGATTTTCAAAATCCATCATATCCACTAGGTCAAAATATTACTTAAGACATCCTACAAGTAATGAAATGATTATTTATGATAATGTGTATAGTTAGATATGGATCCAGAATCATCTAAGAAAATAGATGAAATAATATTTGAGACTAATGACAAAATCACTGCTATTGTAGATGAAATAAGACTGATTAGGTTCTCAGAGATG
>JAJFKG010000014.1 GCA_021773335.1 Gammaproteobacteria bacterium | reverse complement strand
ATTGTCGGGCGCACTGCGCCCGTGGTGTTTCCGTCCCCCCCCACTGGGGGGGGAGGTGCCGCGTGGTCGGGGTGGGACGAGCCGCGTTGTCGGGGTGGGACGAGCCGCGTTGTCGGGGTGGGACGAGCCGCGTTGTCGGGGTGGGACGAGCCTTGGACCACTGGTCCCAACCCTAGCTCCTGGTACCACCGCTCTGCGGTGGTACCTTAGTCGTTGCGAACCCACTGTCTGTGCCTTATAGGTAGGTTGGCCTGCTCCTAGAGGGAAACCTTAAATCCACGCACGCCTGCATGTGTTCCTTCGATCCTCGCGCTGATCCTATTCCCTCTAGTCCATATCTTTGAGTTCGTAATAAAAATTCAAATCTAAAACGAATCACCTGTATAGCGAACACTGAGTAAGTTTACAGTTCAGACAATTGTCTCCATCTGTCATGACGTCAGACTACAGCTCTGTAAATTTACGGGGTATCGATGAGTCTTTTATTATGTTACATTTCATCTCGCCGCGTCGTTTACAACACAACAATTATTACAAGTTAGTAACAATAACAAGGAGACTTACCATGCCTATGCTCTTAGGTGATCGCATCAGCCCTGTCGTTTTTGAAAAATTTAAAGAATCAGTATCACTAAAAAAACCTGCGAAAGAAGAAGATACAAGAGTAACAGCTGAGTCGAGCAGCCCTGGTAATTTTTTCGATTTTTTATCGCCCAGCAAAGGCAAGAAAAGCAGCACAAGTTCAAGTATTTTCTCCCGACTCAACGCCAGCAGCAGCTCAAGCAGTGGTAGTGCGAAAACAGCATCAGAAGATAATACATTACCAGTAATTTATGCAGTGACAACAACAGCAAACCGTTTGATAAGCTTATACCTGTGTAAAACTAAAGAAGACATAAACCAATTAAAGCAAGCCGTCGTAAGCAATGGTGATGCCTTTGCAGTCACTGAGTCCCCTATCCTTGTAGGCGCCACCAGTGCAAAATTTTTACGTCGAGCCCTCATGCAAGCGCAAGCTAAGAGCACAGCAAGCGGCTCATTTGCTGACGTTGGAGAAGAAGATGATGATGAAGCTCACTCTGTCGTTAAAGACAGCGACGCAAGTTCGTCGAGCGCTGCATTAGACCGGGCTAATAGCGATAAAGTTTCAGAGATTGGAGGTGGAATACAAAGAGGTACTAATCTACAAGCTATTGTTTCTCACATCCTGACGCTCGTTAACCAACATCTACACACCCACGGAGCATCTGCAACGCAAGTTGTGTTGGATAACACACATGCTCGTTTAGAAGACAAAGCTTTGAGTCGCGAAAAAAAACCCGTCCTTACCAAACTCACAAACCTATTAAACGCACTTAATCTCCCAACCACAGAATTAACTATGGCAGATGCAAATGGCACTCCCAGCCAAGAAAGTGCCGCGGCAGCTGCTGCAGCTAGCAGCTCTAGTTCGTCCAGCAGTCCCAGCTCTTCTAGTACAAGCACATCAGCACCTGCTACGCCGGCCGAGGAAGGAAAAAAGGAAGCAGAAAAGCACGAAGATGCAAGTGTTTCAGCCTCTAGCGATGATGAAGGAGAGGAAGAAGCTGAAAGAGAACAACAAGTCGTAGATGATGCAGCAGAAACCGGCAGTAAAGAGAAAATTGACCTGCATCAGACTCTCACTCCTGCAGCATTGGCTAAGTTGCAAGAAGACGCAGCTAGGCTCCAGCAACAACAAGAAGCAGCTCAACGCGGCAAACAAGAACATAAAGAAAAAGAAGAAGATGATGATGAACTACTTGCTCAAATCCGCGGAGCGGAAGAAGAGGCTCCTGATAAAGGTTCAACGCCTTCATCAGGAGATGAAACAGACGAAAAAAGCGAAGAAAATTCAACCTCTTCATCATCGTCAGGAGATGAAGGCACTGCAGAAGCAAGTAGCAGTACTAGTGCAGCAAAACCCGATTTTAGCAACACATGGCTTAAGAGTGGTCCTGGAAGATTCTTTGGGCCTATGTTTTTTGACGATGAAGAAAACCAATTAAAATTCATAAAAGCTCAAGTACTCGAGCAGCAAGGCACCAATGGGCCTAGCGTCCGCAATCGAACAACTCTACTAGCTAGCTTTATGCAAACTTTGCTAGCTGTTCAAGCTACTGTGAATGAGGGACTAGAAGCGACCGACTACTTAAGTTTAATGGACATCCTGGATAATGCATTACGTAGTCTCGTGAAACATATTACTGAAACTACGCTAGAAAGAGACCATGGCATTGATAGTGAGATAATTAGCCTAGCGAGAGCAGAAATAAAAGACGATAAAGCCCAAACCTATGCAGGCCAAACTATTGCTCATTCAAGTTTGAGTTATGGCTCTTCTGACTGAGTCAGTAAGTTAAGCCCAGATGTAGCCCGGATAAGTTGCGTAGCAACGTCATCCGGGAACCGCAATCGCAAACACTCTCCCCGGATGACGCGCGTACCGCGCTTATCCGGGCTACGGCTCTACTGTCTCTGCCTCAAGCCCAGAGGTAGCCCGGATAAGTGGCGCAGCAACGTCATCCGGGAACCGCAATCGCAAACACTCTCCCCGGATGACGCGCGTACCGCGCTTATCCGGGCTACGGCTCTACTGTCTCTGCCTC
>JAJFKG010000013.1 GCA_021773335.1 Gammaproteobacteria bacterium | reverse complement strand
CGTTAATATACAAATCGAAGCGATAACTCGCAGTTTTAATGCTGGTTGTTGGCTTTGCCTTTGCTAAATAGTCTGCGCTTTTGGGACGTTTTACGACGACACGTTTTTGTGCCAACTGTCGGCTTAGTGTCAGCAATTCAGTGACATCGCTTGGCTCGCTGCCAGCAAGCGTGTGTAGCAATTGCATCTCTTTTTTAACTAAAGCACTTTTTTGTCGGGATGGAAACATTGGATCTAGGTAGATGACGTCGGTGGGTGTTTGCTTTGTCGCATTGATGAGTTGTTCGCTAGCGTCGCCGTTTAACAGTTGCATGTTAATTCCTTGGCTTGCTTCATGGTCTGCATAAAGACGTTGTAAACCGTCTGCTAATAAAGCGGCAATAATGGGATGACGTTCGATGAGCACGATGGGACAACCCAGGCACGCTAGCATAAATGCATCACGTCCAAGACCTGCAGTGGCATCGATAATCTGTGGACGATAACGCCCTTTTATGCCTACTGCACGGGCGAGCGCTTGATGTTTGCCATTGCTGTGTTTGCGGCGGTAAGCAAGCCGTCCAGCAAGAAAGTCAATATAAATGGGCCCGCTATTTGGTTGGTGTAGCTCAAGACGTGTGTCTGTTTGTACGAGTGTATAATTTTTTGTTTGTCGTGATGTGTTTTGCATCCCGCCATTATAACCCTGTCACGTAAATAGCCAAAGTTTTTGGCGCCAAAGATAATCGAAAAATACAGCCCCTTCATCCTGAGGCAATATGAGGATTACCCGCGTAAAGCCGACGATCAGGTGATATGTTGTGACTAGGTAGAAGTGTGTTAGAATTACCTACCCGAAAATAACCCCCTTGATTTATCCATATGCACACGGAGTCTATGCATGGCAAAAATAATCCCTGAATCAGAATTGATCCTGAATGCTGATGGCAGTGTTTATCACCTCAAACTATTACCAGAAGATTTAGCCGACACCGTGATCACAGTTGGTGATCCTGACCGAGTGCCCTTAGTTTCACAATACTTTGATGAGATTGAAATAAAAAAACAAAAACGTGAAATTGTCACTCATACTGGGCGAGTGGGCAATAAACGCATAAGTGTGCTCTCTACGGGGATGGGCACCGATAATATTGATATTGTGCTGACCGAACTCGATGCGTTAGTTAACATTGATTTAAAAAAGCGCGTAGCCAAGGATCAATTACGTAGTTTGGATATTGTGCGTTTAGGCACAGCGGGTGCCTTACAAAATGATATCCAAGTCGATGATGTAGTAGCGTCGACGTATGCGGTTGGCTTTGATGGCATGTTGCATAGTTATCAGACACAAGCGAGTGAATTTGAAACGCAATTGTGTCAAGTGGTTGATCGTTATTTTGAGGCGTATGCTGCATTAGTAAAACCTTATGTCAGCAGTGGGGCGCAAACCTTAGTGGAACGCTTTACCTCCTTTTGTGTAACTGGACTGACGGCAACCTGTAATGGGTTTTATGGGCCCCAGGCACGTCATATTCGTATTGAACCTGCCTTCCCAGATTTGCTCGATAAAATGAGTGATTTCAATTATGAGACCTATCGTTTTGCCAATTTTGAAATGGAAACTTCCGGGATTTATGGTTTGGCTTCAGCTCTTGGGCATCGTGCTTGTTCTTTAAGTGCGATCGTTGCGAACCGCAAAACTGGCAAATTCAGTCGCGACCCAAAAGCTGTTATCGATAAAATGATTCGCCAGGCGCTGGCGGCATTAACCTAGACTCCGCAGTTGGACGCTAGGTTTAACCGGTTAGCGGGTTATCTCTTGGATTATTTCCCGAGCTAGTCGCGGCAGTTGGTCGATCATATACAGTGGTATTGATAAAACATTGTGCCTGAATTCTAGGGGTTGTAGTGATAAACGAATGCCAAATTTAAGTTTTTTTTCTTTGAGAAAAAACTGCAAGGCACGTAAAGAGCCCGTCTTCCCGGCTTTTACTTCGATGGGTATGATTGTGTCATCAATGTTAATCACATAATCGATTTCGGCCTGACTACTTTTTTTGCTACGTTCCCAGTAATAAAGTTCGCCCGGCAAATAAGGAGGTGACATTGCTAACAGCTCTTGTCCTACAAACTGTTCGACTAAAGCGCCTTGATTAAGCAGCATTAAATCTTCTGATAACATAAGTCGCGGGTCAAGATAACTGGATGATTTTGCTAATCCGATATCGAGAAAAATGATTTTAAATTTTTTCTCATTGACCAAACCGTTTAGAGGTAAGCCTGATGCTTGGGTGCAATACACGCGATGTAAAATTCCTGCATCGATCAAATATTGTAGGGCGGTTTTTATGTCGCGTGACAGCATATCGGGATCAATTTTCGAATATTGAAAGTGCCTTCCGATTAGTCCCGGGGCGCGTTCAAAGAGCTTTTGCATATATTTATGTTTTGCTTTTAGTGAACCCGCACCAATAACATGTAATTCAGGCATCTGTTCCTTGAAGTAGCGCAGTGACATAATTGCGCGAGGTCATAGTTGTATTTCGTCAAAAAATAGCAGCGTCTTGCCAGGGATTATTGCTTGGCGTGTGATAGCCTTGATATTAGCTAAAATTGCTTTGGGCGCAATATCGTCGAAGCAGCCACACATTTCTGGCATTAACTCGAAATTAATGTTCATGAAATGTTGGAAATTCTCCTTTGCAACATGCTCAATGAGAAAGGTTTTACCAACCTGGCAAGCACCGTGCAGTAGTATTGGTTCATGTTTTCGTGCTTTTTGCCATTGAATGAGTTCTTTTTGTAGCGCTCTGTACATGGCTTTGACCATTTTTGTTAGGGGCGCTTTAAAAATTATTTGAAATCAATTGGTTACAGTAAATTTGCGATATGCTTTGCTTCCACTTCATTCGGCCAGCTGCATAAGTTATCTAACAAACTACTTGCACCAAAACGAAATGTTGCAGGTGTGGGCCAGTCAGTGCCGAGGATACGTTCGGCAAGGTCGAGAAAAATCAACGCATCTTGCAGTGTACGAATGCCGCCCGATGCTTTAAAGCCAACCTGACGTTTGTGATCAATGCGATAGCCTTTGATGGCTTGTAACATATCTGCTGAGGCATCGAAGCTAGCGCCGGTTTTGGTTTTACCCGTTGAAGTTTTAATAAAATCAGCACCACTGATCAACATATCAATACTGGCTTGATAGATAAGGGAAGTGGTTTCATTAAACTCACTTGTCTCGAGAATAACTTTCAACAATGTGTGTTTACCACAAGTTTCTTTACACGCTTGAATGTATTGGCATACTGTTTCTTTGTGGCCATTTTTGTAATCGAGATAGGGCATGACGATATCGATTTCATCGGCACCGGCGTCGATGGCTGTTTGAATATTGCTTATGCTAGTTTCTAGGCTATCCGTGCCATGTGGAAAATTAACAACAGTAGCAATGCGGATCCCTTGTTCCGCTAATATATCCTTTGCCTGCGCAATGAATTGCGGATAAATACACACGGCGGCAACTGGGCCTAACGGCGTTTGTGCTTTTTCGCAGAGCGTTGCTATCGTTTGCGCATCATCATTATCATTTAAGCTGGTCAAATCGATTAAGGCAATAATTTGTTGCAAGCGTTCTTGATTGTTTACTGACATTATGAGCGTGTTCCTATATAACTAGTGAGGAGTTTAATGAGATTATCTGCGGCAATGCTGGCATAGTGTAATGTACCTTCATGCGTGAGTTGTTCGTTGCTCAAGCCACAGGCAAAGTTAGTAATTGAGGCAATAACAGCAACCTTTAAATCACAATGACGTGCAATTAAGACTTCGGGTACTGTTGACATGCCGACGGCGTCAGCGCCTAAGGTGCGAAAGGCGCGAATTTCTGCTGGGGTTTCAAAGTTTGGGCCTAACACGGAAATATAAACCCCCGTTGCTAAACGGATATCAAGTCGTTGCGCGGTGGCTAATAGACCCTGTTGTAATTCTTTATTGTAGGCATCATCCATAGGAAAAAAGCGTGGTCCAAATTCCTCATCATTAATACCGACTAAGGGATTAAAAGGCTGAAAATTAATATGGTCGTTGATCATCATGAGTTCACCAGGTCCAACATCTTGGCGCAAAGAACCTGATGAGTTTGTTATGATAATGTCTTCACAACCGAGTAATTTTAGGCTGCGGATCATGGTTTTCATTTGCCTGTGATTATCGCCTTCATAGGCGTGAATGCGACCTTTCAAACATGCGACAGGTGTATTTCCTATCATCCCAAAGACTAATTCACCTGCATGGCCAGCCACGCTGCTGACTGGAAAACCTGGGATATCGGCATAAGGTATTGCAGTGGCATCGGTGATAGCTTCAGCTAACTTACCCAAACCTGAGCCTAATACGACGGCAACTTTAGGGATAAAGTTGGGGACTTGTTGCTGGATAGCAGTCACTGATTCACGGGGATGAACGTTGCTTGGCATAGTGATGGCTCCCTCGGTTATTGTTGTAAATTCTCAGGCCCAAACGAATCCGGCAGTAAGGCGGCTAAGGTGATAGTTTTGTGTAAGCCCGCTTGTCCGTACAAATGAATAGGTACGTCGGGTGTGGCAAATTCACGGAGGATTTGGCGACAATTACCACATGGCGCGCACAATAAAGGTTTAGGTGAATAAATTAATACTTCAGCGATTTCATGTTCGCCCGCTGTGATCATCGCACCTACCGCAGCACCTTCCGCACAAGAGGTAGATACAAAGGCGGCATTTTCCACATTAGTGCCCGTAAATAGGGTGTCGTTTGTTGTTCTAATACAAGTGCCGACGGGAAAATTTGAATAAGGTGAATAAGAGTGACTGGCTGCTTGTTTAGCCAATTCGAGCATGCGTTGTTGTTGATTCATATTTGTTCATCGCTTACTGGTTTTGAGGGCGCAACTATACCATAAGAGAGTCGCAGCCGAGGAGGGCGATGGCTAACTGGTCAGATTATTTTTGTTCATTTGGTTACACATAGCTATATCCCTCGTACCTGAAGATGCGAAATTCTAGACATCTTTAAGGTGCCCTTAGAGATGCATTCTTCCATCGGTTGGAAATACGCTATTTTGGTAACTTTATGGGGGTTGTAATTCCAATGCCTTTTGTCTACAGTTTTCGCACGTTGAAAGCTGTGAGTCATCATCACCACTCCAGGAGGGAAACCCCATGCCTTTAGAACCTCAAGATCAAGAAAAGTTAAACGCTCTCGCACTAGGAAAACTATCAAAGGCACAGGCTGCGTTAGCAAAAGAACAATGGGATACTGCCATTAAGCATTATGACCGAGCGTACTTGCATTTTTTGTTGATACTTAGCCACAACGGTTCGCTATACGAAAACGAAGATTTCTTAGGGCAGTATTTGCAAACAACCGTGGGCTACGCTTGGGCGTTGCACCGACAACTCTGTACTCAAGCACAATCTTCACAAGGACATACGCCCACACCGGACATGCTAAAAATCTTTATACAAGCGAAACTGTGCCATGAAACCCCGCTAATCCAAACAAAGCTCAGTGCGCCAGCAGCAATTCCCCAACTCTGGCTTGGTTCTTACCAAGAGTTGCATGACACCTATAACGCGCTGGTTGAAGACACCATTTTGTGGCCTATAGCTAGGCTGCGTGCACTGGATAATAGGCTACGTGAGCCTGATAATGAGGAAGCATTACTTGAGTTAACTGCCGCATTAGAACGCTACTGCCAACATGAGAATAAGCAACAAACCCCGCTTTTCGTCGCCATTCGCCATCAGTTGACACACTTCATCCGACATGAGTTAATGACAAAGGGTCGTGACATAGACTTAACGCATCGGGATAGTCACGGTCATACTTTGATAGACTGCGCTGAACAGTCCCATCTGAGTTCTGTTCGTGCCTCACTCGACACAATGGAAAAAAATCAGCGTGCGGACAAGGAAGAACAACGGCGAAAAGCACGAAGCTTTGCTGACAAGCAACAAGCTTGGCGGCGAAATCCAATCACCTTGTCACCCTTCTATCAAACGACCGAGCGCAAGCTAGACGATACACTAATTGGCCTATTGGAACCCTATAGCTACACAATGGCTAGAAGCGCACTTGACCAGGCATACTGTGAGCTTCTTGACATCAACCCTCGTCCCAGGTTGCACAAGCGCGTTGGCGACTTCATGCCGACGCTCCTCCCACCGGATGAGTTGATTCCTAGCTTGACACCTTTGTTATGGGCTGAGCCATACAGCCACATTGATCTTAAGCCATTCACTCCGCTCATAGAAAAGATCGAGACGTACCGCCAACAATCACGCAATAAGTCTCAATACACCGCTTTATATGGCGCTTTGGATAAGATGGCAACCTGTTATCATACCCTCTTGAGTCCGGTATCTGGTTCCGCAGCACCCGCCATTTTTTACATGCAAGGCATTGGGTTAGCCTATATTAAATCTGAGCATATTGGTTATTTTTTCCCTGCACATGCTGATGAACGGCAAATAAAATTTGCCGAAGAAAACAATAGTCATGGTGTCTATGCGGCCCCTAAGCTCGGTGTGCACGTTAAACCTAGGCCCAAACATATCGATTCCATCGCGATGACTTATACGTTAAGTACACTGACAGTGGGCGAGGGTGCCCCACCTACCCGGCTCGTGGGCGCATTTTACCGAAGCGAGCATCGCTACTTCGCTGTCTCCAAAACTATCGAGGGGCCATCCTTAGAGACGATGTATACTCAGCTCTCTGAGCAAAACGCATTTCATACACTGGATCCCACCAACTTTAGTAATATGGTCGTCCTAAGTTTGTTGATCAATCCTAGCGATGGCAAAGGTAACAACTATCAAACTCCCCATCACTATGAAAAGGGGGACAATGCGTCATTTAGTCGCGTCAAAATCGTGAGTATCGATAATGATAGCAACTTTGCCCTTCCACTTCGCGGACGCAGCAATGGCGGACATACTCTCGGCATAAAATGCCTGATTTTCCTACTCCCCAATATGCAAAACTCAGTTGACAGCAAAGCAAGAAGACAGTTATTAGCCCTCGATCCTGCGGCGGTTGTACAACAATGGTTGGCAACACTCGCCGCGCAAAATCAGCATTATTTAGCCCTGCAACAAAAAGGCATTCTATCTGTCGAGGATATGAAAGACAGTCACTTGCCTATCAAATTGTATCCCGGCACAGCGCGACAGATTTATGAGAAATTGTCACGCCTACAGCGACTATTACGTGATGATAAAGCACACCAGCCATTGACACATAATGATCTATTCGCAGCCCTCTTTCCCATCACCTATCGCGTTTATCAACGATTATTAAAGGCGCACGAAGACCAACCACATCCGGGGCTTGAAGCGCTCAAGGCGCTGTATGCTGCTGCCGCCCCTGGGCTGCGAAGTGACAGCGTTGAAGCCGTATTAGCCGGTGAACTCGATGATGCGTTAACCCCTGGCAGTGCTATCACAGTACGCACATACCTGCACCAACAGGGCACCAACGGTGATTATGCCCAGCGCACGCAAACCATCGACGAGGCAAAGACAGAGCTTAACCTGCATTTACAAGCACGGTCATCCACACCGCTGCGCTTAGCCACCAGTGCGCCTTCCGTGCTGATCACGCCAACACCGTCGTCAGCCAAGTCAGCACCGGTCACGCCAATACCGTCAGCCAAATCGACACACAGCGTGAGCACACCCATCCCGATACCCACTGCGACGCGTGACAATACCGCATCGGCGGACAATCCACTTTCTGCGCGTCTCTATAACTCGCTTGGTTTGTCTGGTGATGATCAGCAATCGGCCGCTTCATCATCCAGCTCCAGCAATGTTACTGCCACCGTCCATTCCGCTCGCTCATCTGGCGCTGCGCCAAAGTACCTAGGCTCTACTTCGAACAATCATTGGTATGACGATGGCGATATTCAAGACTATTTGAATCTCGCCATACAGGATGCCCCGCTGGGTGGGCATCGGCAAGCAACCTATCGGGTCTACGGGGAAAATGGTCAAGCGACCGTAAACGATCAGGGTGTACCGTACTATCTGTTCCTCATACAGTCGGTCACACCACAATCGATCAGTATGCCTGCTGCTCTCTCAAGGGTAGTATCGAACCCTGATGATTACCAAAGCCTATCGCTCGCGCATGAGATGGATAAGCACCTCCGGCCCGAAGCGGTACAAGCCGCGCTAGTGCGCCAAGCTTGCCAACAAGATAACATCGAGAGTTTTCAGGCGTTACTCCAATATGCACAACAAAAAAGCGGACAACGTCATGAGGCACTGCAACAACTCCTGATAGAATTTCCGCAATGGGAGATGTTAAAACCCGAACTAGAAAAACACCTCGCCGCCGCAGAAGCAGCAAACCGCGATGTGGTGGATGAACTCTTGGCGTGCCTAGACAATGACCCCAAGGTGAACCATGCAAAGATTCTCTTTGCTTATCATGAAGGTCAGGGGCATTGGTTTGTGGGAGAGTTAATCGTCAACAAGCAAGGCAACCAATTTAGTATTAAAGCCTATGCCCATGACCCACGTGGCAGTGGTAAAATGTCGCGGCAATTAAGAGATACACTGCACAGCGCCTTGCAAACCCGATTGCGGCGCGTCAATAAAGCCTATACCGTCGCCATCACCAACCCACTCAGCCCGTATGGCCAACGTCAAGCCAAAAACGATGGTAATGCATGTGGCGTGATAGTCGCAGACGATATCCGCAAGCGCTTGTGCAGCCAAAGCTTAACTATCGCGGCGCCTTACGCGCCTGGTGCACCCACGTTAAGGGCTCGGCAACGTGATAGGCGAGCAGCCCATACACAAGCGCCTGCTCAGGCGACTTGGCAGCAGCCAGCGACACCGGCGACGGCCTATCCAGCGCCGGCTACAGCCGCAGTGCCCAGCGATAAGCCCACACCAGCAGAGTATAGCGAGGGCCCATTAGCAAAAAGCGCAAGATACACCGTGATCGATGATGACGCCACCGAGGATGATATCGCCGCGGCCATGGTCGTTTGCGCGATCAAATGTGCCTCGCAAGCCGAGACGTATTTACCCTTTATTAAATTATTAGTCGATAAACAGCAGTTTGCCGCCCCATCTGATGCAAGCGACAAAGAGATTGAAGAGAAAGAAATGCAGATTGAAGGCTTTGTGCTGGATCAGCTTATCCACGTCGACGCCGAGCGCAAGCCTCTGCTTGATAATCAAGGCTATCCACGCTGGAAAAATATTCCCCCTTATTGCCAGCATTACTTCAATCGTGGGCTTCTTGCTTACCGCGATGCCTACCTGGAGTCCCACCATGTATACAGGGATTACAGCCCTGTCTATATGGGTCACTTCTGTAGGTTGGCCGGTCGCGTCAGCGCGGCGTATCAAGAGCCTAAGCTGGGGAGCAACTTAGTCTTGCTGGCAGAACTGTACCGTGCGCCTTTTATTTCTATTTCGGCGTTACCCGATACCTCTCCCGCTTGGCAACCTACCGACGCCATTATTAAGTTTTTTCGATCACAGAACCCCTTTTCTGAATTATGTACACAAACTAACCAGCTGGGCGTCAGCGCCGATAGGCTTCACCGCTTGTTGCAAACTGACGACCCACTACTGCTGCCACTGATAGAGGGCAGGAAAAATTATGAATTGAAAGCCTTTTATCAGTGGATGGTGAGTTGGTGGCGTACGACGCACAGCTATTTTCTCGATTGGACAGAAAGGGACGAGCGTCGTCAAGAAATACAAGCGATGAGTGACCTATTGCAAGTAATATTAGCGCCCGGCCTCATCATTGAGAAGCTCCTCAAGGGATTGATTGAAGAAGACGTCTTTTTGTCACGCAAAGACGAAGCATTAGCACACTTGGGCGCAATCGATGCCTTGCTCACCTCACTTCCCAAGCCAGCGTATCTGCAACAATTAACAGAGTCACTGGCGACACTCACCCCTTCGTATCGAGGCGGTAGTCGCCTCAGGGAAATAGGGAACTCCTACAATGCGATCCTGAACAGTACGAGGATTGCCCCCTTGGTGAGGGATGGCAAGTTGCTGCAATCCATGCAAGATCAACAAAGCATCCTGCAACACTACAAGGCCGAGGCGAAAGAAGCAGCAGAAGGGCGCAAAGAGACAGACGCCCGCAATGCCCAACTGGAGGCAGGGGCGGTGCGCCAAGCCGCAGCAAGCGCCCGCCAAGCGGTAGAAACTGCCAAAGCTGAGGCAGCAAGCGCCCGCCAAGCGGTAGAAACTGCCAAAGCTGAGGCAGCAGCTGCCCGCCAAGCGGTAGAAAAAGCCATCACTAAGGTAGAAAAAGCCCAGCGCAAACTCGCCAATGCCAAGGCAGCCGCAGAAACCGCCAAAGCTGAGGCAGCAAGCGCCCGCCAAGCCGCAGCAAGCGCCCGCCAAGCGGTAGAAAAAGCCATCACTAAGGTAGCAGGTGCCCACCGAGCGGTAGAAACTGCCAAAGCTGAGGCAGCAAGCGCCCACCAAGCGGTA
>JAJFKG010000012.1 GCA_021773335.1 Gammaproteobacteria bacterium | reverse complement strand
GCCCCGGATGACGCGCGTCCCGCGCTTGTCCGGGCTACGGCTTACTGTCTTCTGGTCAAGCCCAGATGTAGCCCGGATAAGTTGCGCAGCAACGTCATCCGGGAGCAGCAATGACAAACACCCTCCCCGGATGGCGCGCGTCCCGCGCTTATCCGGGCTACGGCTTACTGTCTTCTAGTCAAGCTCAGATGTAGCCCGGATAAGTGGCGCAGCAACGTCATCCGGGAACAGCAATGACAAACACCCTCCCCGGATGGCGCGCGTCCCGCGCTTATCCGGGCTACGGCTTACTGTCTTCTGGTCAAGCCCAGATGTAGCCCGGATTGGCGCAGCAACGTCATCCGGGAACAGCAATGACAAACACCCTCCCCGGATGGCGCGCGTCCCGCGCTTATCCGGGCTACTGAGTAAAAATAAGCGTCGTAACAAAGCTCACGCCCAAAAGCCGAAGCTCTTCAGAGCGAGGATTTTGGATGTGAGCGCGGCACGACGGTTTTTTTACGAGGGAGTTTACATAAAGTAAATGACTGAGTAAAAATAAGCGTCGTAACAAAGCTCACGCCCAAAAGCCGAAGCTCTGAAAAAAAGTTGCTGGGTCAAGGGGATAACCCAGCAACAATCGACATTTACTAACAACCACACGCTGCTAGTAAGATCGCACCACAACCTGGCTATTCATTTTCAAGAAATTATTATTTAACCATGCAGCATCCGAAGGTACTACCCGGATACAACCATGGCTAGCATTGTAGTTTGGCACATGACCTGAGCCATGGATTGAATAACCACCATGAAAGAACATGCAGTTCGGCATGGGGGCGCCACCTTCGCCGACAGGGTATTTACTTGATTTACAATCCACTCCACCCTTACGGTAAATACGGAAAGAACCGCTTGGCGTACGGCATGGGCGACCGACGTCAGGGCAATAACTCTTGCCGCCCGACGCACGGCCTTGACGCACTAATATGCCCTGCGCATTGTAAGCACCAAAAGCCGTATGTTTTGGATCAAAGACAAACACACTACGCCCGGTTGGCGGACGACTTTTTGAAAATGAATAAGAAGGTTGTGCGAAAGGTATTGATGTCGAATAACTACTCGAACCAGAGTTCGTGTGCGAGCAACCCGTTAAGAAACTAAACGAGAGAATGATCGCTGTACTTATAACTCCGGTTAGATAACGCTCCATAACCATTGTTATCTCTCCCAATGTTAAGATTCCAGCAAACATTAGCATGTCTACTGTCATCAACTATAAGTCCATATAACCCTAATCAAACCATTTGATTAGAATGCAAAACATCCATTGTTCGAGCTCACGTTGTCACTCCCGTTAATTAAGGGATTTTATTCTCCATTCAATAGCCTTACCTAATAGATAAGGTGACTTCCTCAATTGCTCGCGCATTTCACACGCTCTTAGCGAACTTGTGAAAATGCTCCCATTAAGTGTATCGGCCCATTCTGGACAAACTTTAAACGAACATTAGGCCTGCTGACGCGCCTGTTTACATCTCCTAGAGCTCAGGATATGCTTTGCCGCGTGGTAATAAATCAGCAGGATTCAAGTCATGGAACAAACCAACGTATTACCTATAACAAGCACTTATCATTTGTTCACTGAACTAAAAGAGAAGTTAAATCAACGTATTATTGGCCAAGAAGGTTTACTTCAGCGGCTCTTAATCGCCTTAATCTCGGATGGGCATTTATTGGTCGAAGGCGCGCCTGGACTCGCCAAAACCACTGCCATCAAAGCATTGGCACAGACTGTCGAGGGTGATTTTCACCGTATCCAATTTACCCCCGATTTATTGCCAGCAGATTTAACAGGTACTGAAATCTATCGTCCACAAGATGCTAGCTTCCATTTTCAACAGGGGCCTTTATTCCACAATGTAGTACTCGCCGATGAAATCAATCGAGCCCCAGCGAAAGTGCAATCAGCGTTGTTAGAAGCAATGGCGGAGCGCCAAGTGACGATTGGCCGCAAAACTTATGCCCTACCCCCTTTATTTTTAGTGATGGCAACACAAAATCCCATCGAACAGGAAGGGACTTATCCTTTGCCTGAAGCACAATTGGATCGCTTTTTAATGTATGTGAAGATCGATTACCCAAACACGCATGCTGAACACGAAATCCTGCGTTTAGCACGTAAAGAAGCACAGCAACAGTTGAGCACACCAGTACAACCCGCGGCAATGGTTAGCCAAGAGCATATTTTCCAAGCACGCAGTGAAGTACTTGATTCACATTTAACGCCGGCGCTTGAAGAATACATTGTGCAGTTAGTTGTAGCGACACGGAATCCAAAACCATACGGCGAAAAGTTTACGCGTTGGCTACGCTTTGGTGCAAGTCCACGAGCGACGATTGGCTTGGAGCGTTGCGCACGTGCACATGCTTGGCTACAGGGCCGCGACTATGTATCACCAGAAGATATCCATGCGATTGCGCATGATGTATTACGCCATCGCATTCTGCTGACGTTTGAAGCTGAGGCAGAAGGCATTTCCACGGATCATTTTATTTCGGAATTACTCAACCAAGTCGCTGTCCCTTAATCAACAAGGTAATCTGTGATGAATGGCGTTAGTATCTCACTGGATGAATTAATCAAACTACGTTTACAGGCACAGTCGCTGACCTTAACCCATGGCCGCAAGATCTATCAGCAACGAAGTGGTAATTACTTATCACGTTTTCGTGGCCGTGGTATGGATTTTGATGAAGTACGTATCTACCAAGCTGGCGATGATATACGTAGTATGGATTGGCGCGTTACGGCGCGCACGAACAAACCCCACACTAAACTCTATCGTGAAGAGCGCGAACGTCCTGTGTTAATTGTCGTTGATTATAGTGCGAGCATGTTTTTTGGTACACGTGTCGCATTCAAATCAGTTATCGCTGCGCAAGCAGCAAGTGTATTGGCGTGGGCGGCAGGTAAACAAGGCGATTGCGTCGGAGGATTAGTCTTTTCTGGCTCCAAACACGTTGAAGTAAGACCTGCAAGCCATCAACATGGCATATTGCCTTTGCTAAAAATGCTTGCCGAATTTAAGCCGGCAACGCAAGAAGAACAAGCATCCGATAGCTTTGCTAAAGCCTTAATGCGCGTACGCCATGTTGTCCGCCCCGGTAGCTTAATTATTTTAATCAGCGACTTTCACAAACTTGGTGGCACTGCCGAGCGTCACTTGAGTCAACTCGTGCAACATAATGAAATCGTGTCTTTATTTATTTATGATCGCCTTGAAAAAGAACCGCCGCCGGCAAATCATTATGCCATCAGTGATGGACAGCACATTGTCAACATGGATACAGGTAATCAGCGTTTTCGTAATGCTTATCAACAACAATTCACTCAGCACCATGAAACATTACAACAAATAATGAGTAAGCGAGCCATCCCATTACTTGAAATCCGCACCGAGCATGACATTGTGCAGCAACTGCAGTATTACTTTGGCAAACATAGCAAACAAACCGTAGCAGATAGCGTGGCATGAATCCCAATACTCAGAATTTACTCGCACAGTTACGTGATATACATACCCCAAAGGCTGTATCAATTTGGCCACTGGCGCCAGGCTGGTACATGCTGGCTGGACTGGCATCCATCATGATCTGTGTTGCCATAGTTTGGAACCATTACCGTTGGTATCAGCGACGTTTTCAACGCGCGGCGCTACAGGAATTAGAACAGTATAAACAGCAATGTAAACAATCCAACGACTATATTGCGACGATTACTGAATTATCTAGCTTATTGCGCCGCTCTACCTTGGCCAAATACGAACGGCATAAGGTTGCTGGTTTGCATGGTGAAACATGGTTGCAATTTTTAGATAAAACTGGTGAGACCGAAGCATTTACCACAGGTTGTGGCCGTGTACTCATTAGTGCACCTTATCAACGCCAAGCCAGTGTCAATATGGATAACTTATTTGTATTGCTAGAAGATTGGATTAAAAAGAACTTATAAAGGCAGATGAATGTTTAGCTTTGCATTACCATGGCTATTATTATTGATACCGCTACCTGTGCCAATGCGCTATCTCGTGCCTGCGGCAACGCAAACTAAAGCGCGCGCTCTCAAAATCCCCTTTTATAAAGACATCGTCGATATTGCTCAGCAAACTTATGGCCAACGTTTAATAGCCACAGGTTTGCGGCGCTGGCTAGTGTATTTTATGTGGTTATTATTAGTTATCGCTGCCGCGGGACCGCAATGGCTAGGTAAACCCGTCAACCTGCCACAAACCGGACGCAACATAATGTTAGCTATCGATCTCTCTGGCAGTATGCAAATCCCCGATATGTCGCTCGAGGGACGCCGTGTAAATCGTTTAGCCGTCGTTAAAAACGTCGCACAACAGTTTATTAAGCAACGCGTCGGGGACCGTGTGGGTTTAATTTTATTTGGTAGTCGTGCTTATTTACAAACACCTCTGACCTTCGATCGTAAAACTGCAGAAAGTATGTTAAATGATGCCACTATCGGCTTAGCCGGTGCACAAACGGCAATCGGCGATGCGATTGGCTTAGCCATTAAACGTCTCAGCAAACAACCTCAAGGTAGCCGGGTGTTAATCCTGCTAACCGACGGCGTGAACAATGCTGGCGCGGTAGCGCCTATCGAAGCCGCCAAACTCGCGGCTAAAAATCACATTAAGATCTATACCATCGGTATTGGTGCCGATCGCATGTTAGTCCCGAGCATTTTTGGGGCGCAAGCAGTTAACCCTTCGCGAGACTTAGACACTAAAACGCTACAACAAATGGCCGACATCAGCGGCGGCCTATTTTTCCGCGCCAAAAACACACAAGCCCTACGTCAAATCTATCAACGCCTAAACCAACTTGAACCAGTATCGACGCAAAAATCGACTTTCCGTCCGATTACGCCACTTTATCCTTGGTCACTGGCACTCGCCTTATTACTGAGTGTTTATTTAGCCTCCCGTAAAATTTATTGGCGCAAGTTTTATAAATCTAGTGACACTACACATACTGGACAGGAGCAGCCTGAGTCGTGATCGCAACCGTATTACATAACTTTCATTTCTTGCGCCCCGCGTGGCTTTTCGCATTATTGCCCTTATTAGTGCTGCTATTGTTACTACGCCAACAACAACAAGGAGATAGTTGGCAACACATTTGTGATCCACATTTATTGCCGCACTTATTAGTTAATCGTCAACGCGTCTTTAGACGTTGGCCATTCTATACCTTAGCACTAGCATGGATTATAGCCGTGTGTTCACTAGCAGGTCCCACCTGGCAACGTTCACCACAAGCAGTTTATAAAACCCAACAAGCACGTATCATTATCTTAGATTTATCGCCTTCGATGTATGCTACTGATTTAAAACCTTCACGCATTGCACGTGCACGTTATAAAATTTTAGATATTTTAAAGCGCAGCCAAGAAGGCCAAATGGGCATGGTAGTCTTCAGCAGTGAGGCTTATACCGTATCGCCATTAACCAACGATGCACAAACCATTGCAGCCATGGTGCCCAGCTTAGATCCCAATATTATGCCTGTTGGCGGCAGTAACATCGCCGCTGGTTTGGAAAAAGCAGAACAATTATTTAAGCAAGCTGATAGCTCGTATGGCTCTATTTTACTATTAACCGATAGCCCTGTGACTAAAACTGATCTAACAGCAGCACAACAAACCCACCAGCAAGGTTATGACATTTCTATTCTTGGGGTAGGCACGCCACAAGGTTCACCCATCCCTGCTGGTACTGGCTTTATGCAAGATAAAAACGGCGGCATCATTATCAGCAAGCTGAACTCCAAAACACTAGCCAAACTTGCCAATGTCGGTGGAGGCACTTACACAAGTTTCACTGCAAACAATCAAGATATTGATCGTCTGTTACGGCAAAGTACACAGCGCAGCAACTTAAAAGCGCAAAAAACAAAACAACAAACCAAGCTGTGGAAAGACCAAGGTTATTGGCTTGTGCTATTACTCTTACCACTGGCATTGTTGGCATTTAGACGCGGCTGGTTAGGAATATTGTGCGAATGAAACAAACACGCCTCTCAATTACTATACTCTGTGCTAGCTTGTTATTAACTCAACAAGCACATGCGTTTTCATGGACTGATCTCTGGACCCGTCCCGACCAACAAGGGGCAAAGGCATTACGCGCAGGCAAACCCCAGCAAGCCGCAAAATTATTCGAAAATCCACAATGGCGCGGTACTGCCGAATACAAAGCAAAGCGCTACCAACAAGCTGTCGATAATTTTGCGGCAGGTAATACTGCCAATGCCTATTATAACCGAGGTAATGCCCTAGCCCATTTAGGCCGCTATCAAGATGCCATAAAAGCCTATGATCAAGCATTAAAACTTAGTCCCAAAGACAACGATGCGCTATTTAATCGTAACTTGGTGAAAAAGCTCTTGAAACAGCAGAAAAAACAATCAAAAAACAACAAAAACCAAAAACAAAAAAAGCAACAGCAGCAAGCACACAATAATCAGAGCCAGCATAAAAAGAACGAAAACAATAAAAACCAAAATAACCAGAAACAACAAAACCAGGATCAGAAAAATCAACAGCAAAACCAAGGGCAACAGAATCAGCAAAGCCAGAGCCAACAGACACAACAACAGCAACAAAAACCAACGCAGAAAAACCAACAGCAAGCGCAAACCAAACAAAAGGCCAAACAAAATAAGCATCAGCCTGATCAACAAGCCATGCAGCAATGGTTACAACGCATTCCTGATGATCCCGGGGGCTTGTTACGCCAAAAATTCTTGCGTGACCACCAACGCCTGCAAGCACAAGGGCGTCATTCAATTACTCAAGGAGAACTACCATGATTAAAAATACAGTTAAATTGTTTATTTTTATTCTCCTATTATTACCCAATTTAATGTTCGCTGCTAGTTCACCGCTCACCGCGCGCATTGATCGCAATAACATCGCACAAGGTGAAACCTTTCAATTAACCATTAGCCTGAATGGCAAAGATACGTCTGCCCCCCCACAGCTTGATGTGCTTGACCATAACTTCGTGGTTTTTGGTTCTGCATCGAATAATCAAGTGACTTTTATCAATGGTAAAACCAGCACGCGGCAACAATGGATCATTACCCTAGAACCGAAAAAAAGTGGCACCTTAACCATCCCTCCGATTAAAGTTGGCAACTACCAAACCCAAGCCATGAAAATTGCTGTTGCTACCAGCGCACAAGTCAATCCCACCTCACAAACCCAGCCGAATAAACAGGCATCAAAGACGCTATTTTTAGAAACCTCTCTCGACCCCAAATCACCCTACGTCGGTAGTCAAAGTACATATATCGTCAAAATTTACTATGCATTACCACTCGTTGCAGGGAGTTTAACTAACCCAACCTCAGCCGATGCATTGGTAATCCGCTTAGGCCAGGATATCAATTATCAAACTTCTCGCAACGGACACACTTACAATGTTATCGAACGGCGTTACGCAATTTTTCCGCAGAAAAGTGGCAAATTAACACTCGACCCGCCAGGCTTCAGTGGCCGTGTAGTTATCCCAGCGAGCGCATCCGCGCGCTTTAATCTCAATCAAATGTTTAATGATGGCACCCGTGTCATACGTGCTAATGCCCGCCCAATTACTTTAGACGTAAAACCCAAACCAGCAAGTGCAACCAACCAATGGTGGTTACCCAGCTCAGGGCTTAAACTCACACAGACTTGGTCGCCGAAAATGCCGGTGTTTAAAGTAGGAGAGCCCATCACGCGCACCATTACTCTAGAAGCCCGAGGTATCACAGCTTCGCAATTACCTAACTTTAATGCCGGTACCGTGACTAACATCAATACTTACCCTGATAAGCCTATTCTTAAAACGCAAAAAGATGGCACCACTGTGGTTGGCATACGCCAAGAAAAAATTGCCTACGTACCCACTCAAGCTGGCACTATCACCCTGCCGGCAATTGAAATTCCGTGGTGGAATACAAAAACCAAGCACCTGCAAACTGCACGTTTACCGACGCAAAGCTTTAGCGTTAAAACTGGCGGCGGATACACAGCCACATCCAACAACTCGCAACCTCGCGGTCACACAACGCCAGCCCCGATCAAACTCGCGCAAAACAACCCAAGTCCAAACAGTGAACTCCTGCCCAATGCAACACCCCGTTATTGGGTGTGGATCAGCCTAGGCTTATTCTGCTTATGGTTAATCACCCTGTGCTTGTGGTGGTTACAACGTCGTGCGCGCGCGCACCAAGCTAGCAATGAGCGTACACCACCAAGCAAAGAAACCCCAGAGCCTCTACGTATGCTGGTTAACGCAATCAAAACCGCTTGCCAAACTAATAATCCACAAGCAGCAAAAGAGGCCTTAATCAACTGGGCACAGGCAAAATGGCCACAACAGCGGCCACGCAACTTAAATGATATTATGCATTGTCTAGCCCAACCTGAGCTACACAAGATTTTTGCTGAATTAACGCAATGCCTGTATGCTAAGCACAACAATGACTGGGATGGCGCTGCTTTCTGGGAAACGTTACAATCCGCTTTAGGTCAAAAAAACAAAAAAACTAACATCAGCAAACAGGAATTGCCTGATTTATATCCGGAGTAAAAGGAGTTTCAAATGCACAAACTGCTAACAACCATTGTCGCTGCTAGTTTACTGCTAGCAGCTAGCTTCTCTGTCCATGCTAGCAATGCGAAGGACACAGAGCATCAGGCTATGCAATACTATAATTCTGTGCGCAATGATCCGGAAGAAGTATTACTCTTTTTACAAAACATGCCTAAAGGTGGCTTATTACACGAGCATCTCTGGGGCTCAGCATTCCCCGAAAATATGATTGCAATGGGCGCGCATGACGACGTGTGTGTTAATGCCAACGATATGTCACTTTCTTATAACCGCATGTGTCAAGCGGCATTGCAACTGAAAAATATTGAGAAAAACCCCGATTTATATAATAAATTAATCAATGCTTGGTCAATGCGTAATTTTGTGCCAGGTCACGAAAGCGGGCATGACCATTTTTTCGCGACCTTTCTAAAATACTATCCACTTGTTATTGCTCACCGTCCCAATATGCTAGCAATGAATTTAAATCAACTTGCCAAAGAACACGTCGACTATATCGAATATATGTTAACAACCGGCAATGACAAGCTTTCTGATTTAGGCAAAGTCAGCGGCTGGACAAATAACTTTGCACAAATGCGTGATAAACTCATCAAAGCCGGCTTTAACGATGCCATCACTGAAATCATTCATGAGATTAATAACGACAGCAATAAAACGATCCAGTTATTACAATGTCACGCCAACAAACCACAACCAGGTTGCAAAGTGAGAGTGAATTATCTGTATCTTGCAATCCGTACACAACCACCCGCAGAAGTTTTTGCACAATTACTGGGTGCTTTTGAAATTGCTAAACGCGATCCAAGTGTTGTTGGCATTAACCTAGCGGGTCCCGAAGATGATCAATATTCGATGCGTGATTATGACTTACAGATGCAAATGATTCGTTATTTACACGGTTTATATCCAAAGGTTCATATCAGTTTACATGCCGGCGAATTCGCACCGACCACGGTACCCTTCGCTGGCCAGGCATTTCATATTCGCGATGCAGTGGACATTGCCGGCGCGCAACGCATAGGCCATGGCGTCGATATCGCACGCGAAACTAATAACCGTCAACTACTCAAAGAATTAGCCAACAAAAATATTCCGCTTGAAATTAACTTAACGAGTAACGCCGAAATCCTTGGCGTCACGGGCAATCAACATCCACTACCTTTGTACCTACGTCACCACGTACCCGTCGTATTATCAACGGACGACCCTGGCACACTACGCACCAATATCACACGCGATATGCAACGTGCGATAATGAGTTACCATTTGTCTTATCCCTTGTTAAAACGCATTGTACGTAATAGCCTGACTTACAGCTTCATGCCAGGCGCTAGTTTGTGGCAACGCCAAGCAGGTGGCAAATGGACGATTACTTCCGCCTGCTTACACGATAAGCTGGGCACCAAAACGCCGAGCACACAATGCCAAGCCTTTTTAGCAAAGAGTGAAAAAGCAAAACGTCAGTGGCAATTAGAGAAAGAATTTAAGGTGTTTGAGGCATCGTTTAGCTAAGGGAATTAAAGGCTCTTCTACTCGAAAATAATAACGTGCATGCGAAAACATAGGTTAGTGCTGAGTACCATATAGTGGTGCAATGCCTAACTAACAATAACTCTCATCATAAAACTCACCGTTGAGCTGCAACGCACACGACACGCGTCAGCTCAACGCACGTCTATTTGATATTTTCCACAACTAAACGTGATTTTATCTGAAGTCTGGTAAGGGGAGATTATCCGACAGTGTTGATTCTTTGTTTTATACTATGTGCATTGGTTCAAAAACAGGCGGTTTTGTGGGGTTAAGTGCCACTGACAAGAAAAGAAAGGCTAAACAGGAAAATCGGCGGGTTTTTGAACTATTTTAAGTAGGAAACGTCAAATGAAAGAAATCTATATATATATGAGGAGATAATTCATGAACATCTATAAATTAGAACTCACTGATGAGGGAAAACGACTTGTTGCCGATGACGATAAACGTATACAACCACCGACATGGGTTATTGTTCGGGCGGCGTCGGAGCAAGCTGCAAGACAATTAGTAGACTCAAAGAGGCTAAGTGATGGAGATGAAAATGAATTTAAGAATTTTTGGGTTGTAGTTGCAAGCGGGAACGAAGAAACTGATTTGGAAGGCATATGGGCTAAAAATAAATATGTCCTCGCCACAGATCTTGGCCCGGAGACAGATGGAAGCATAGTCGCGCAAATCCTTGATTACGAAGGTAAGAAAGGTTGAACGCTGCAAACGGAGATAACCATACTTTTGATCAGCCTGTTAGGATTATTCGTTGCTATTATCACGTTGATAGTTGTATTTTTTCCGATTCGCCAGCGTTACGATATGTGGCGAATCAAGCATTTTTTTAATCAAAACCCAAAGAAGGTATATCCGAGCCAAGAGATTTCATTAAAATTAAATATCGATCATCAGTCGGTAGATCATCTTTGTCGTGTTCTGCGCGAGCGGAAATTTTTAGTGTTCGATCGTATACAATTGACTCCGGAAGGATATCGAAAAGCAGGATGTGACTCAGATAAGTAAATGGCTAGTGCGTAATAATTAACGTAGAAACAGCGATAAAAACTGACATGGCTTTTTAAACCAGTGCCAACAGGAAAAAAACACGATGAAAGATCTGGATGAACTCTGTCTCGTAAAAACCTCAACTGAGGTTGGTGAACACACCGATAGCACACGCTACTTGCAAGCGGCCACCAGCACTAACACTCGCCGAGCTTATCAATCCGACATCAAGCAATTCTTAGCCTTCGGCGGGGAACTACCTGCAACAGCACAACACATCGAACAGTATTTGCAAGCTCGTGCCCCGCATTACCACCCAAGTTCGTTACGCCGCCAACTCACCGCCATCCGCCAATGGCATATTTTACAAGAGCTACTCGATCTCACCGCTAATCCCACGATAAAGAAATTGATGCGTGGGATCGAGCGTTTGCATGGTCGGCCCAAACGTAAAGCGGCACCGTTTGATCTGAAAGCCCTCGATCAGGTGCGCGCCACACTCGGCGACACCAACTCACCCATTGCCGCCCGTGACTGGGCACTCGTGTTATTAGGCTTCTTTGGTGCGTTTCGCTGCAGTGAGTTAGCCGCCTTGCAGTGGCAGGACTTGGATTTCCAACCCGATGGGCTGATCATCACATTGCCACGTAGCAAAACCGATCAAGGCAAGCAAGGTACTTCTGTCGTGATCCCGTTCGGCGCTCCCGATCGTTGCCCCCTACAAGCGCTCATCGCATGGCGCCAATTATCAGGCGTGAATGAAGGGGCCGTCTTTCGTCGGGTCACCTGCTATGGCGTCGTCGGCAAAGCGGGGATCGGTGAGCGACAACTTAATCGCACCATCCAAAAAGTCGCCAAACAAGCCAACTTAGTGTTTGCGGATAAAGTCTCGAGTCATTCATTGCGTCGCGGCTTTGCGACACAAGCGGCGAAACGTGGTGCAACCTTACCGGCTATCCAATATCATGGGCGTTGGAAGAGCGTGAAAACCGTCGTCGAGTACATCGAGACGGGGCGCCAGTTCACCGACAGTGCGGCCAAAGTGTTGTATGATTTTGATTAAAATAATACTCCTTGTGGTTCTGTCAAAACTGAGTCCCAAATTTGATGACGTGATGGAAATATCTTATTCTCTTCAGCCCTTTATCAAGTCGAGAGATTATAGCGATGAATTGTCCCCACTGTAAGTCAGCAACTACTCGCCAATGCCGCAGCAAAACAGCATTAGGCTACCAACAATATTACTGCCGTGATTGTCATCGCCAATATAATGAGCGCACAGGAAGTAAAATGAATTATATTGAGTATCCGACAGAAATAGTGATGTTGGCAGTACATTATTATTATCACTTCAAAGTCAGTTTAGATGATGTGGTTGAACTCATGCTAATGCGAGGTGTTAGCTTAAGTCATCAAACGGTGCAGAACTGGGCGCAAACCTTTGGTGTTGAATTAGGTTTAAAGCTGCGCAAAACTCGTTACAAGCAGTCAGGAGATAAGTGGCACGTTGACGCGACGTATCTTCGTGCTGAAGGTCGTTGATGCTATTTATACAGGGCTATCGATAAGGAAGGCAATTTAGTGGATGTTTATTTAAGCGATGTTCGCGATCAAAAAGCAGCAGAAGCTTTTTTCAAACAAGCCATCGACACGACAGGCATCGTACCAGAGAAAATTATGACAGACAAAGAACCTGCGCTTTACCCCGCTATCCGTTCAGTTTTTGGTGATAAGACCCTTCATCGTGATAGCAAGTACATGAACAATAAAATTGAGCAAAATCACCGGGGCATCAAGTCACGTTACAAAGTAATGAAAGGCTTTAAACATCCTATTTCTGCTTTAATCTTTTGTACTGCCTTTGAAGAAATCAGGCAGCTCTTTCGAGCCAAGGAAAAAACTCGGAGCCAACGTCGCTGTTTCCTCGCGCCTAAAATTCAAAAATTCCATCAATTATTAACAGTTACAGTTTAAATCAGCGAGATTAAACCATTAGCCTTTTGCTGGGGCTCAGTTTTGACAGAACCGTAAAGTTGCAAGCAACGTCTATAGTTTCTGGGACAGTGCCAGCGATTACGTGGCAAGTACAGCAAGCACACTGGCCTCGTGTTGTTCGTTTTTCTGCTGTCCCGTCAGTGATGATGGGAAAACGACTGACAGCACACCGGCTGACAAGCAAGAAGATCCTTACGTGTCAGCCAAGATGCGGTCAATAGAATATATATAGTGACTGATAAGTCCGCATTAACGTTGTCTTTATCTGTAAGAGAACGTGATTGGAGAGGGCGGTGCGTTCTCTTCTGCGAGTCTATGTGGAGTTAAGAGGGTGGATGGATCAACAGCAAGGGACGAATTGACCTCGCTCGTCTGTAATTCCCCCAATTCATGTTGAGCTAATTCATGGGCAAAAGAACCAATATTAAATAGCGCATTTACCACTACGATTGCCGTTGCGGCTTCCTCTAAATTAAAATATTCAAATAATTCATGCAGGATGTGTAGACAGAGATTAGTGCCTAACTTGGCAGTGTGGATGCTTGTCCATCCATTTTTTGAAGCGCTGCCAAAGAGTGTGGCTGCATGCACTCCCGTTAATGTATAGTTGACTGCACGGCGCGCGCTGCTACGCAAAGTCTTATCAACGTCTTCTTTATTTTCGTTAGGCATGACCGATTACCTCGATAATCTTCATCCGTTAGGCAATGCTATTGAATACCACAGCCTACATGACAACCCGGCGGCGTTTGGTCGTCATCATTGTTGCCAGACTGTTGTGTTGAATGACTGTCTGAGGGGGAGGTAGGCTTTTTATCGAGTGTTAACGGAATTTCAAACGCTATCTCACGTTGGTGTGTTTCATAAAACTTATTGATAGCCGCAATATCTGAGGTTTTACCTTGTCCTTTGTCAGAGAGTAATTGCAAAAAAGTGTGCTCAGTCATGCCGCCATGGCTGTATTGCTTGATATTATTGTACAACGTTTGCAAATCTTGTTCTGTTGTTTTATTGGGGTCAAGGCGTAAGGCGTTCAACAATAACTGCTTGGTCTGCGGTGAATCTTTATGCCATTTCTTTTGTAATGTGGCAAATGCTTCGCGGAGTTTGTTGAATAGTTCGAGTAAAGCGGTTGCTGTACCCGCGATCGTGCCAATAGCACCGATTATAACCAACGGTTCGCCAATGCGTTTTGGGGAATGAGATGAGCTTTGTTGTTTTACTGCTGTTTGTATCATTGAGCGCATCAATGATAGATCATCCTGCGTTGAGCGCGGTGTTGCATAGAATGCTGATGACGATCGTCTTCCATTTCCGTACATTAAGTGGTTACTCCTTTGCTGTCTATAGCGGCATGCGAAGCTTACCATAAATACTGACACAGGTAGATAAGATAGCCTTAATTATCGTTTGATTCGTCGGCTTTTAGCGCACTTATCGAGTGGTTGGGGTGTTGACCTAAACTTACAGAGAGGGGTCCTAGGGATTTTCCCTCCAAAAAGGACAAAAACCAAGGATAGGGCCTTATCCTAATTCGCCCATTGCCTTGGAAGATGCTCAAAGAGCGATTAGCTATACCCGTTATCACGCAAAGCGGTGGCGGATTAATCCCAACAAAATAGGCGTAATGGGCTTTTCTGCCGGTGGATATTTGGTTGCCGCCACAAGTGCAAATTTCAATCATAGGATTTATTCACCCGTAGATATCATCGATAAAGTCAGTAGCAAACCAGATTTTTCGATTGCTTTATACCCAGGTCATTTGTGGCTTAATCATAAGAAATTTGAATTAAACCCCTCTGTGCCTGCCACCAAGCAAACGCCTCCCACATTTATACTACAGGCAGAAAATGATTCTGAAGACAATGTTAATAATGCGCTTGTCTATTATATTGCATTGAAAAATGCGGGTGTTCCTGTTGAAATGCATTTATATGCACAGGGAAGTCACGCATTTGGTTTGCGCCATACAAGATTTCCAATTACGGGCTGGCCGAATTT
This sequence comes from Gammaproteobacteria bacterium, assembly GCA_021773335.1. Classification (GTDB taxonomy): domain Bacteria; phylum Pseudomonadota; class Gammaproteobacteria; order JAJFKG01; family JAJFKG01; genus JAJFKG01. The sequence continues at coordinate 8,156 of JAJFKG010000012.1, read as the reverse complement.
AGTAAAGATTTGGTTGCATACAATTGGTATGATTAAAAATTAGAGTAATAGATAATGAGCAAGAATGAGACTGAACTTGGTTTGCCTATTGAATATCAACAGCTACCTGAATTTTTTGACGCCCATAATGTTAATGAAAAAACCGAAGCTACCAATGAACTGCTAGCAACCTTACTTAAAGAACAACAAGTGAAAATGGTTTTGGATATGACGTGCGGCACTGGTTCACAGGTATTTTTCTTGCATGAGCGCGGCTATGAGATCATCGGTAGTGATTTTAGCCCAGCTTTACTCGAAATAGCGCGTGCTAAAGCAAAGCAATTGAATCGTGATATTATTTTTATCGATGGTGATATTCGTAGTGTAAAGGTAGGGGTGTTTGATGCGGTTATTACTATTTTCAATGCAATTGGGCATTTAACTAAAACAGATTTCGAAAAAGCGCTAAAAAATATCCGAGCAAATTTAAAAGATAATGGCATTTATATTTTCGACATTTTTAATCAACAAGCTATTACTGACGAAATTATCGATAGTTTTTCAATGCAGGTTGAAAGCACCATCAATGGCGTAAAAGTCCACAATGTACAATACTCCGAAATAGATAGGAAAAATAATTTTCTCATTTCGCATGAGCAATATGAAATTATCAAAGAAAAGGCTGAGCCAGAAACACATACTAATAGTTTTAGTTTACAAATCTATACTGCTGAGGAATTGCAAAAAATACTTAATAGTAATGGGTTTGAAATAGTTAGCCTATATGACATGGATGGCAATATTTTCCAAGCAGAAAAAAGTCTAAATATACTAATCGTTGCGAAGCAAACAAAAGTAATTACGTAGGTTACTAAAGATAAACACCCCTATGAGGAGCAAATTTATGCAAACAACAGAAATCCCTAAAGATTATGAACACACATCACCGGCAGGCGCAGAAATCAGAGTATTGATGAATAACGAGCATGGCGGAATCGCGCATTGCACACTTAAAGATAAAATTGTCTCTAAAGCTGTCCGACATAAAACGGTGAGTGAGTTTTGGCATGTACTATCGGGTAGTGGCACTATATGGCGAAAAAATGATGGTGAAAAAGAAATTACGCCACTTGTAGTCGGTGTTACTATTGACATTCCATTAGGCACTGATTTTCAATACCGTAGTGATGAAGGCGACTTGGTGTTTATTTGCGTTACAATGCCACCGTGGTCTGGTGCAGATGAAGCAAGTTATGTTGCGGATGGAGCTTGGGAAGCAACAGTAAAATAAAAGCCGAAAGTTGGTCGAACTTACTTATTAAATCTACCTCATAAATTATTATCTTAGGTAAAGAATAGATTTTTCACCATTTCTCTAAGCCATATATTTGCTTGGTTGTTTTCTAAATTCTTGTGCCAATAAACATAAACACTAAATTGATTGTTGATGAGTGCTTGTGGTGTTTTTTTTGGATGAAGCGGCGTAATTTTTTTTGATAACAAATAGGGCTCAGCTAGCTTAATAGCGGAGTAAGCTATATAGTCATTATCAAGTACGTTGTTTATTACATTTTGTGCATGAGGAACGGTGATGTTAACGTGAAGATTGCTCTGAGCATTTTGCAGTAATTGGGCAAGATAGTTAGACCTAGGTTTATCAGCATAGTTGACAGTTATAAGGGGATATTTTTTTAGTTCATTAAAGGACAAGTCATTTTGCGCTAATATTGGATGATTTTTCCTGACAAAAAAGCACGTATTGTCGACAAATAATTTAGATTTGTTGAGTTTGTCTTCAGACAATGGAAAATTTCCGAACACTAAATCTAATTCACCATGCTCTAATAGTTTTTCATCTTCCAGATAATTTAAATGGTGTATGACTAATCTGGCGTTGGGAGCCCGCTTGTAAAACTGCCGAATTAGCTTATTAAGAATGATCGACTCGATATAATCGGACATTCCCAGCTGAAACACCTGTTCTGAGTTTATCGGTTCAAAACTACAATTTTGGTCAAAGACAGTCTGCACTTGCTCTAAAGCAATAGCAACTTTAGGCTTTAATGATTTTGCTAGCGGGGTTAAATACATCTTGCTGCCTTGTCCTCTCGTGAGCAAAGGATCGTTAAATATCTCTCTCAATTGAGCTAATGCATTGCTGGTTGCTGCTTGTGTTAAATGAAGTTTTTTGCTGGCATTGGTGACGTGTACTTCCGTTAGTAGTGCACCCAATATTTTCAGTAAATTGTAGTTTACATTAATCATTTCTAAAATCTATTTATCAAATTTTGATTATCAATTATATGAATGCTAGCACCTGCTGTATAATAATGCAACAAACAGGAGGGTGCTATGAATACAAAGCGACAACATCAATTCGTAGGGTTGGTAATTATCTATACCTTAGTGTTGTTTTTATCAAATGATGCTTATTTACCAGCTTTACCGCAGGTAATGAAAGATTTAGGCGCGTCTTATCATAATGCACAGCTTAGCTTAACGGCTTGGTTCTTAGGCCCTGCCTGCATACAGATATTTTTAGGCCCATTGTCAGATAAATATGGCCGGCGACCTATTGTGCTGTGTGGTGCAATAATATTTATTATTTCCACCACTATTTGTGCCATTGTACCTAATATAACATTGTTTTTGTTGGCCAGAATTTTCCAAGGGGCGAGCACCGCAACCATGTTAGTCGCGGGCTACGCTTGTATTCACGAGTATTTTGAGACTGCTACAGCAATAAAGGTCTTAGGCAAGATGAATAGTGTCACTGTTTTAGCGCCGGCATTAGGGCCACTCTTAGGGGTGTTAATGTTATATCTCATGGGTTGGCGTGGCATTTTTATCGTGCTAGCTATTATTGCCTTAGTTTGCTTGGCTGGACTTTTGAAAAAAATGCCGGAAACGAATACAGAAAGGCATCCTCTGCATATTTCAGGTGTGCTGAAAACGTATCATACCGTCATCACGAATAAATTCTTTTTGCTAAACTCGATAAGTTATTGTTCACTATTTGCCGGGCTGATTGTTTGGATTACCGCAGGCCCTTTTATAATTGTTGATTTATTTAAGTTGCCAACAGTAGATTTCGGGTTATACCAAGCAATCATTTTTGGGTGTTTTATCTTAGGCTCTCTCAGCTTAAAGCTAGCTGTGGTATCACGCCACCAAAAAAAACTGCGGAATGGTTTTCTCATCGTTGTTTTTATTGCAACAGCCTGCGCTATTTTGCTTAGTTGGCAGGAGCCAAAAATTCTGTTGGGATTTTTTTTGCCTCTGTGCATTTACGCTTTCGGTGGTGGCTTATTAATGCCAATATTAAGTAGAAACGCAGTTGATGCTTGTGTGGATATGCCTATGGGAGCAATCATGGCCATCCAAGCAACATTGCTATCTAGTTTTGGGGTTATAAGTAGCGCCTCAGTTGGCTTCTTTTATAAGCATTCAATGCTACCAATTTCTGTTATTATTTTTATTTTTGCAACTCTTGCATGTGTTGGATATAAAAAACTGGGGTGAGTTATCACAAGCGCCTATCAGTTTCATTCTTCAACAGAAGAAAGTTAAAACGAGGCGTTAATGAAGTACAGTATGCACTGGCAAAAAATCAAGAAAAATCTAAAATAAATGATGAGCAATATTCCTCTAGCTCTATTATTTCCGATAAATTTTCTTATTGGTATACTGCCAACAATAAAGAGGCTAGCTAGAAGTGCTTAATAATACGATATTTGGGTGAGCTGCGCGAGAGTCATAGATACAAGAATTTTTGTGTGTAACGAGATCTTTGCTGTTTTTAATTCCGGATTGTTGTTAAAAAATATTTAATAGGGACAATTACAATGCCAAAAGGTCATACTAAAAGCGCATACATTAATATTTTGCAAGGTAAAACTGGTCGCTGGATTGAGGGTGTATCTTTAGGGAATGGGCTTTATACTGATGAAATAACAACCTGTAAGATTTTCTTATTTTTTGGTGAGAAAGGTGGTAGGCGTGCTATTTCAATGACACATTACGATGGTTATACGAGTGTAGATGATATTCAAAGTGAGCACGATTGGTTTGACGCTATTACCCATATTTATATTTGTTTAAAGCCAGAAAGCGCTTTGCAAGGAAATTTTAAGGAACTGTTTGGTGAGCTAGGAAAAGAACTCAGCAATAGAAACATTACCTTTAAAAAAGCAGATATTACGCAAGCCTGTGACGGTGTTTTAGCTGGTTATGATGACGATAGCAGCAAATCACATATAAGGTGGGTGAATACCTCTAAACGTCAGTTACCCATGAAGTTAATTAACCACCCGCAAGCCTGTCAGATGTACGCTTACTATAAGATGAATGTTATGTTTGCCGAGATTGAGGGTGACTGGAAGCAGTTAGTTGCATATTATAACGGAGACTCAATCCGGGTTGGTGACAGCAATTATTATAGTTATGGCGATAATACACGCCATATCAATACACTATGCAAGCATCTAGCCGGTAAGGTGACACATCAACAAGTTATGTATGATGGAAATCAATTTAAACCTTTAGGCGTTCACGATCAATCACCGACACCATGTGCGGAAGTGATTATGAGTAAACTACCTAAAACTATTTCTGTTTTTGATATCTTAGTGAGCTCATTAATTCAGGCTCTCACTGATCAAGAATATGATGAATTGACTAGTAGGGTAAGACTCGAACGACTATACGGCCATGCTATGAGAGATTGGACTAGCGATCTACAAGCCTATGAGCTTAGTAAAGCGATTTGTCTTGCCGTGTACAAAAAATCCGCTTTATTGCCGTCAGACTATCAGAGAGTTATAGAACGCTATAGTGTTGTTCCATCGCTACGACAGTTATGCTTTTTCAGGGCAAGGGATTACTATCAAAACAGTCCAACACCGCCCAGCGTAACACCTTCCGCATTGGGCAATATAGTCATGTTTAATATTCAAGGTAAGACGTTGGCATGTACGGAGACAGGGACAATAGTTGATGAACTATCCTCTTTAGAGACCGCAAAAAAATTTGTGCGATAGCAACGGTGCTTTATTGGGCGACCATCAAATTAATATTGAGTTTTCTGCTTAACTTTTTACAGCAGCCAAGTTAACTCCAGCATTTTTCCTGTCTCCATCTAAGAGGTGTTTTCAGTAAATGCCACACCCCAAAAGACGTTTTACTCATAGAAGATAATGTGAATGCCATGCTCGCCCAGTCAAAGCTGCTCGAATCCATGGGTTATTCAGTGACGCATGCCATTGATGGACGCCACGCGATTGAATGGGCACATAAGGGGTCCTAGGGATTTTCCCTCCAAAAAGGACAAAAACCGCCACAAGCCTTGATACACCGAGCCTCTCAGAGGTATATACATTTTTTAAACAGGCAAATACCCATCAATTGAGCTCATCATTTCCTCTAAATTTGGCAAATCATCGCTCAGTTCAAAGTTATAGGTGCCTTTTAAATTGATGTTATACCATGCCACCGGTGATGCTTGCTTCACAATCTCTATTTTGTGCTGAGAAAGATACTCAATGGTAGAATCAAAAAGATGGCGTGGTGCTAACCAAGCTTGCGCTTGGCCGCTTAGGTAATCTAATAAAGACGGAAGATGGGCGTTGCTCGACCAACCCTGATAACCAGTAAGTTTAAATATTCTGTTATAAATACGGTCTTTTTCTTTCCGGTCGAGCGTGAATGGAGCAAACCCAGTACCAGGAAAGACATCTTGTGAAATATATTTTAGGTCAATCTTTAATCTGTGATAGCGTGGCGTTAACACTACTGGCTTTGCTTTGAAGTAACCAAGCAGCAGTGCCAACATACAGCGAGTACGGCGTTGCCGTACTCTTTTACAAATAAGGCGCTCTCGTTCATCTAATGCAAAAAAGAACCGTTGATCGTTTGCCGTTAAGAGTGGTGGGCTGTATAATTTCTGAACTTCAGACTTGGTGAGAATCTTAATACGCTTTTGGGTTGTCATCTTGATACCTAAAAGGCGTGATTCTAACTAATTTAGGCAGGTGTGGAAAAAGTATACCCCTCTGAGAGACTACTTGTATCAAGGCTTGTGGCGGTTTTTGTCCTTTTTGGAGGGAAAATCCCTAGGACCCCATTTTAAATAACACATAAATGCTTTTTCATTTTCAAAAAGGCTCTTTTTATGATACCATTTGCAAATGAAAGAGAAGATTACAACATTAGCGACCTATTTAGATCATCTCAGGATGGATGGGCAGTATTGGTTATCTCGAAAGGAAGCCATTGCAACGCTAAACGTCAGTGAAAAGGCATTTAAACTCGCTGCACATCGCTTGTCAGTTAAGGGTAGTTTAAAGCGGGTGAGAGGTGATTTTTTTATTATTGTGCCACCAGAGCACCGCGCCATTGGCGCATTGCCTGCCACTTGGTTTATCGATGCGCTTATGAGGTATCTTGGTCAGAAATACTATGTCGGATTATTGGCGGCCGCTGCTTTGCATGGGGCAGCCCATCAGCAACCAATGACTTTTCAAGTTATCACCAATAAACCAACCAGAAACATTACTGTAGGGCAAGTTTTCATTGAGTTTATTTGTAAAATAAACATCCAATCATATTTCTACCAACTAAAGAAAACTATGTCAGGAACAATACAAGTATCAACGCCAGAAATGACAGCATTTGATTTGGTGCGCTATATAAATTCGGCTGGCCAAGTCAATCATGTTGCCACTGTATTATGCGAGCTTGTAGAGCAATTAAATGCTGAAAAACTGGCTGACCATTTGAAAAATGATGATGTGGAAATTACTACCGCTCAGCGGTTGGGGTACTTACTTGATGTACTCCAGCTACCGATTGATTTATTACCTTTAGAAAACCAATTAAAAAAGAGAAAGACTTCTCGCCGATTACTGGTGCTATCTAGCAATGAGCCTGTTATTGAATATAACCAGCGATGGCATATTGAAGTGAATGAACAAGTGGAGCCAGACGACATATGATCCCACAAGCTGAAATTATTTCTTGGCGTAATACTGCGCCTTGGGCTGGGTTTGACCAAGTTGAAAATGATCTTGTGCTATCTCGTGCGCTGTGCGAGTTATATAAAAACCCTTTAATCAGTGAGAGTTTAGTATTTCGTGGTGGTACTGCTTTGCATAAATTATTTTTTAAAAGGGCAGGGCGTTTTAGTGAAGATTTAGATTTTGTACAAGCCAAGGCAGAGCCGATAGGAGAGACTATCACTGCAATACGTGATTGTTTAGACCATTGGTTAGGGAAGCCAAGTTGGAAACAAAATCAGGGACGTTTTACGCTTAATTATCGATTTCAAACGGAAATTGAACCCGTTATCAATCGTAAGGTAAAAATTGAAATTAATACTCGTGAACACAATAACCTTGAACCACATTTAAGAGTGCCATTCTCAGTAAGCAACAGATGGTTTCAAGGAGAAGTGGTTATTTTGACGTACTCCATAGAGGAGTTGTTAGCGACAAAATTGCGTGCCCTATATCAACGGAAGAAGGGTAGAGATTTATATGATTTTTGGTATGCCATTCATCAAGTCACTGGTTTGAATATTCAAAAAATCATCGATATTTTTCAACACTACATGCAAGATGACAATACACAGATATCACGAGCTGAGTTTGAAAAGAATTTATCAATAAAGCGGGATAATCTAGCTTTTAATGCCGATATTAATCCGTTGTTGCCTCAAGAACAGGCAAAACAATATCAGATAGAAGAAGCGTACAACATTTTGTTTCGTGATTTCTTACCAAAATTAAGCGGTGACCCATGGAAAGAATTAGAAACAAACTAAACGCTAAAGCTTCTAACTTGCGCCACAGTATGGCGCAAGATGTGGCGCGAGTTTGGCGCAAGATGTGGCGCGAGTTTGGCGCAAGTTAACGGGGATAAAGAAAAACGATTGTGTCTCGTCTACTTGGCGGGAAAGCAGCGTGCGTGCGTTTTGGGCCTACTTGCGGCAGGTGTGGTGTTTTGATTAAAAAACATCAGAGTTGTAATTTTGTTAAGTTAGACCCTGTAAATAATTCTGTGTAAGTGCTCGGTTAAACATAAGGGGCTAATTGCTCCTCGAATTCAATCATAAAGTGATTCATCGCCGGTTTCCAGTTTTGAATCGACATAGTCCATTTTTTTGAGGCGGCTTGTATCGC
>JAJFKG010000011.1 GCA_021773335.1 Gammaproteobacteria bacterium | reverse complement strand
CCCCCTTGAGAACCTGCAATACAATTTCAAATTTCGCTGCTGAAGACCATCTCTTGTTTTTTGCCATTGTTACCTCCAATCGGAGGCATTATCTCTCAAATTCGGCTAAATGTCTGGTCTAAAATATGGGGGGCATTATATTTCTGTCTTAAAAGTGTGTGATACATGTTCATATCAAGCGTGATGGTAGTCTCTTAAGGAAAAACAACCTTGAAAAAAAGCACAATATTAATCGAAGGCAATACATATGAATACCAATACGAAGGCGAGGGTATACCTCTTTTCGTTTGTGGTATAGCTAGTTATTATTCGGCAACTTTTCCTGAAAAGCTAAAGACCTATTTTCGGCTAGTTTACCTCGATCTCTGCTGGACAGAGGAACCTATCGGCCTTGATTATAGCCAAATAACCATGGATTCATTGACAGATCAAATTGAGGCTGTCAGAGAAGCTCTCGGTTATCAAAAAATTGTTATTTTTGGTCATTCTATTTTTGCGTTGTTGGCCCTTGCCTATGCTTGCAAATATCAACGTAATACCTACCTTTGTGTGACAACTGCTGGCCCAGCACGTTGGCTAGATGATGATATTCAGTTAGCTGAGAAATATTGGCGTGCTAATGCTTCATCCGAAAGGCAGCAGATTTTTGCTGATAATATGACTGCGCTTGAGCATGAAAAGCAACAAAAAAATCTAACAGAGAATGAACTCGGTGTGAAAACCTATTTAGCGACAGCACCGAAATATTGGTTAGATCCTCATTTTGATTGTTCTTATTTATGGGAAGGAGTGTGCGTTAATCGCAAGTTACTGAATCATTTCATTAATACGATTGTGCCTTTGTATCGTCCGGATGAGTCTTATCATGGCCTCACAGTGCCTGTTTTAGCGATTATGGGAAGATACGACTATGCATCACCACCAGTGCTTTGGGATGGTATAAAGGATAAATTCTGTAAACTCAGATTTTCTGTTTTCGAAAATAGTGCACATTATCCTCAATTAGACGAGCCAGAGAGATTCACACAACTTCTACTGCGAGACATCGAGAATGTCAGTTAAATTCACCTGAACATCATGTGATGATGACAATGAATCATAACATTATGGGGTTGACAGGCAAGTTTGTATAAGGACAGTATACACAAACTAGATTTTAAACTGCATTAAATAGCAAGCTGGTATATTAGTTAATTAATGGAGAGGGTAACTATGCGTCTTAAGGGAAAGAATTGCCTGATAACAGGGGGAAGTCGTGGTATTGGCCGAGCAATTGCAATGGGTTTTGCCAAAGAAGGGGCTCATGTTGTCTTTAGCTATCGTAGAGACAAGGCACAAGCGTTAGACGTCGTTTCAGCTATTGAGCAGTTATCATTAAATACCAAAGCGGTGCAATGTGATGTCAGCAACAAAAATAGCTTAATTAAGCTGTTCAGTGAAGCACAAGAAATTCTAGGTAATATTCATGTTGTAGTGAATAATGCTGGGGTCATCACCAGGGCACCTTTTCTGGATGTGTCAGAAGATGACATTGATAGCATGATAACAGTTAATTATAAGGCACCTTTTTTATTAACTCAGGTTGCAGGCAAACATATGCAGCATCACCAAGAGCCTGCGAGTATTATTAATATCTCTTCTATCAGTGCGTATCGAGCAGAGAGTAATATCGCTCATTATGAGTGCTCCAAAGCTGCTTGCAGCATGTTAACCAAGAGCGCAGCATTGGCATTAGCTCCTTATCAAATTCGCGTGAACTCAATTTCACCGGGTTTGACTGAAACCGATATGTCTTCGCCTACAGGCGATAGTTATGTGGAGCTTTTAGAAAAGCGCATAGAGCCAATACCTTTAAATAGAGTCGGTAAACCCCAAGACCATGTTGGGGCTGCTGTTTTTCTCGCTTCAGATGAATCATCCTGGGTAACCGGAGCAGATATTGTTGTGGATGGCGGGGAGATGATTGCTTAGCCATAGCATGTTAAGTGAAATAACCAAGTAACAAAAAAGGAGAAGATGTGCGTAAACTGTTACTCGACAAGTCTGAAATAAAACAACTTCTTGGTTGTGAAATACAATTCTGTCGATTAACCGCGGAAGAATACGTGAGTTGTTATTATAATAAAATGCAAAGCGTTGGCTGGAAACCTATTGCCGATTCAATGATGGCACATCATATGCTGGCGCAGGATGGTTTGTTTTGCCTTAAGCATAACAGTGTAATCATTGCGACACTGTCTGCGGCCAAATATCCAACGTTGGGTGTTGCGTATATGGGATTCTATACCGTTGATAAAGAATGGAGGCACTTAGGTTTAGGTAGATACTTGTGGCAGCAAGTAGCTGCAGTGTTGGAAAAAGAAGGATATCTCATTGAGCTCGATTCTCCACCTGAGCTTGTACCTTATTATGCAAGTTTAGGCTATACAGAGTGTACCATAATGACTATGCGTGGACTTCAAAGTCGGGAAAAACTGATTGCGAAAAATCGTCTTGCTGCCATTAAGCGAATAGACTCAACGAACCTTAAAGCAGTTGTTGATTATGACCAGACAATATTCCCAGAAGCTAAGCGAGCAGCATTTCTGCTAAGTTGGATTGAGAAAAAGCACACTCGTGCAGTAGCCCACTTTGATGGTAGTGAGGTATTAGGGTATGGCGTTATGAGCAAGCACTTTGTCGAAGGCTACAAGCAGCCCTATAGTTACATTATCGCGCCAGTGTATGCCGCTACGCCAGTGATTGCGGCTTCTATTATTCAAGGCCTCTGCATGTCTGCGGAGAAAAATGAGCTGATTTTCTTAGATACGCTTGACAGTCAAACTGAAGCTGTGAATATTGCTAACTCATTAGGCTTTGAGCCAATATTCCCAGCGCATCGACTTTCTGCTATGGGTAAGCTAGATAAGCAACACCAAAAGGTCATGCCACAAGTATACGCGCTTAGTTCCCACGCGTATGCGCCATTGTAACAGCCCTCTGTGCCAGTATCAGTGAGACACCCAAGTGTGTAAAATTACTGAGTGGCGGCATGGAGAAAAGCAATGGACAAAGACCACAAGCAATCATTTGACTCAATCCCTTCACCATCACCCGACCAAAAGGCCGTTAGCCCCGAAGTCAACCCGCGGCAAGGCCGTCGCCGCTTTAGTGCGCACGACAAATTAAAGATACTCGATGAACTTGACCGTGCTCAAGCATTGGGCGAAAAAGGCATGATACTGCGTCGTGAAGGATTATACTCTTCGCAAATCACCGATTGGCGTAGACAACGTGAAGCGGGTGCCTTAAGCGCCTTGAATAAAACTCGCGGCAGAAAAAAACAACGCGACGCAAAGGACGCGCACATTAGCGCCTTGGAAAAACGCATTGCTCAACTCGAAACAAAGCTCTCCACAGCCAATACCATCATTGAATTCCAAAAAAAAGTATCAGAGATAATCGGCCTGGATTTACATCAGGACAACGAGAACACATGATGCAAGTTACACAGCGCTTGTCGTATGACACAAGCATCCAGCGTGCCTGTGGTGAGTTAAGTGTGCCACGAGCGAGTTACTATCGCTGGGTAAATGCCAGGACTAAAACACCGCAGGTGTCGACGAGTCGACGTTGTCACCCAGCTGCCTTATCCCTGGCAGAGCAACAACAGGTGTTAGACGTACTCAACAGTCCCCGCTTTGTCGATAAGTCACCGGGCGAGGTGTTTGGGGTATTGCTCGATGAGGGACACTACCTGTGCTCAGAGCGTACCATGTACCGTATTTTATCGGCCCATGAGGCACTTGCCCCGCGTCGCCAACGCTGCCAACAAGCCGGCGCCTACCAAAAGCCAGAGCTACTTGCCACACAGCCCAACCAAGTGTGGTCGTGGGATATTACCAAGCTTAAGGGTCCGAGGACGTGGAGTTACTTCTACCTGTACGTTATCTTAGATATCTACAGTCGTTACGTCGTGGGTTGGCTGGTTGCCGATAGAGAGGCCAGTACGTTGGCGCAACAGCTGATTCAACGCACCTACGACAAGCAAGCGATTGAACCAGGCCAACTCACGCTGCATGCTGACCGCGGCCCTAGTATGAAGTCCAAAGTCGTAGCCCATCTGTTATCTGACTTAGGCGTCACCAAGACGCATAGCCGTCCTTATACCAGTGATGACAATCCATTTTCTGAGGCACAGTTTAAAACCTTGAAATATTGCCCACAGTTTCCTGGACGCTTTGGCTGCATGCAAGATGCGAAGGTATTTTGCCGAGCCTTTTTCAATTGGTATAACCACGAACATCGGCATTCGGGGATTAATCGTTTAACGCCAGCATCTTTACATCATGGGCAGGCTCAGCGAGTGTTGGAACAACGTCATCGTGTACTTGAACAAGCCTATCAACGTCACCCTCAACGTTTCGTCACAGGTGTGCCTTGTGCGGGCACCGTACCTGAAGCTGTGTGGATCAATCCGCCAACTCAGGCAAAGAACAATACCAACAAGGAAGGTGAGCCTCCAATTATTGAATACTAATTAAATCTGATTTGTGTCTCAATGGTATTGACAGACTCCGTTTGAACGCGGGCAGTGTGCGTTTCTATTATCTGGTTTTTGAAAAGTACATTAAGACGCGCAGAGAAAGAAATAAAAAATACTACGAACATTTTTCAAAATTAAATACAAACTAGAATCTGTATCAGAAAAATAAAGCTGATTGTGGCCTTAGTAAAATAAAGGTATATATATCGCTAATATTAGCCATTTTTATCATCGCAAAATAATAAAAAAATAAAAAACAAATAGACAGTGAGTTTTTTAGTAAAAATTTATTTTATCTTTGCCGCAGTAATTTCCCTTATGATTCATATAAAGGTCGAGCAGCGGTTTGTCAGGATCATGATCGGGTAGTTCTTCAGGATCGTTTTCTTTGCGTTTTTCTTCTGTGTTCAAGTCTCCCAGGCTACTGAAGAGTAATGCGACTAGCATCAAGATGAGTGCGCCAAAGACCTCGATGACGGCAGGGGCCCATTTTTTAATGTCACGCCATAACATTGTTCTCGCCTCTTCACTTAACCAGACAGGTAACCATTGATGTCTACACTACTTAAATTTGTGGGAATTGCGTTGATTGTCTGCGCAGGCTTATTACTGTTTGCACAGTTCTGTGTCGAGCATAACTCAGTGGCCCAGCTATCACAAGTGGTGTTGCAGTATGATTGGGCATTCCTGATTTGGCGGTATGCCGCTTACCTGTTGGTTGTTGTGTGTTGGCCCCATTTTATTCAATGCATGGGTGTGCACCAGCAATGGCCTGAGCAAACCATCAACTATTTTTCACGTCAGCGTTGGAAGTTAACTATTTTGTTTCTCTGCATCGAGGTGTTGTTTGTGTATAACTGGGTTGGGCGTTTAATAGGGTGGATATAATGGAATGATCTTAGTCATCTGTGAAAAACCTTCGCAAGCACGTGATATTGCTCGTCACTTAAACGCGGGACAGCGCAACACAGGGTATTTGGAAGGAAACGGCTATCAAGTGACGTGGTGTGTGGGGCATTTGTTAGAGTTGGCACCACCGGCTTATTACCGTGCCGACATTCAGCCTTGGCGCATGGAAAAACTGCCCGTGATTCCGACACAATGGCAATGGCTCGTTTCGCCCAGAACTGAAAAACAATTTCGTCACATTGAAACGTTACTCAAGAAAACACAGCAGGTGATTATTGCCTCTGATCCTGATCGTGAGGGCGAAGCTATCGTACGAGAAATACTCGAGCGATGCCAATACACAGGTCATATTGAACGATTGTGGTTATCGGCCTTGGATGAGATTTCTATCGCAAAAGCGTTTGCGCAGCTGAAACCGGGCCATGAAACGGAATGCTTGTATCAAGCCGCGCGTGCCCGTGCGGCTTCAGATTGGCTCATTGGTATTAATGGTACGATGGCGATGAGTACCTTATATGGCGTGAATAGTGTGTTGTCGGTCGGTCGTGTACAAACGCCCACGCTGCAATTGGTGGTTGAGCGGGACCGAGTAATTAACGCCTTTAAAGCGCAAGATTATTTCGTGTTGAAAGTGCAGTTCGCCACTCAAGCGTCTCATTCATTTTGGACGACATGGAGAGCCTTAGACGCTGTGCTTGATAAAAATGGTCATTGTCTGGATGAACAGGTGGTGGCGAGCATTGCCGCGAAAGTGGAGGGTGAACCCGGTGTTATTCAATCGATTAACGAGACTGAGAAACAACAAAAAGCCCCCGTTTGTTTCTCGTTGTCAACCTTGCAGAAAAAAGCGTCAAGTCTATGGGGGTATTCGGCGAAGCAAACACTTATCCTGGCTCAGTCGCTTTATGAGACACACAAAGCCATCACTTACCCAAGAACGGATAATGGCTATTTGCCTGAAGAGCAACGCGATGAAGCAAATACGGTGTTAAATGCGATAGCTAAGATCGATAACAGCCTACAGCCTTTGGTGAAGCGCTGTGACGCACGATGTCAGTCGCTCGTTTGGAATAGCAAAAAAGTCACGGCTCACCACGGTATTATTCCAACCCACAATGAAACGTTGACTATTAGCAATTTATCGCCTGAGGAATTCAATCTTTATGATTTAATTCGTCGGTACTATATCGCGCAGTTTTTAGGTGATTTTGTGTATATGCAGCGTGATGTGGTGGTGCTTTGTGCCGGAGAAGTCTTTACCGCAGTCGGCCGTACGCCGATTAAGGCGGGTTGGAAACAAGCTTTTAGCAACCCTATCCTTGATGACGATAATGAGGACATGTCCGATGATACTATCCCGGGCATCAGTAACGGTGATGTGGTTGATAATCAAGAGACGGTGGTAGCTGCGAAACAAACAAAACCGCCAGCGCATTTTACGGAAGGGACACTCATTGATGCCATGAAAAACGTGGGGCAAGGGGTTGAAGATACAGCGCTGAAAAAGCAACTTAAAGACAGTCACGGTATTGGTACAGAGGCTACCCGTGCGAATATTTTAGATACCTTGTTTAAACGTGGTTATCTGCAACGTCAAGCAAAGTACGTGAGGGCAACGGAAAAGGGCCACGCTCTCATCGAGCTGGTCCCCGATAGTCTGAAAAATCCTGTGCTGACTGCTCAATGGGAACAAGCACTCGAAAAAATCGTTCACGGTGATGGGGGTTTTGATACCTTTGTGGCGACGCAAGAGAAATTGTTAAATGACATGTTAGCGCAGCTACGAAAAAAAGGACAATGCCAACCAGCTTCCGCTTTACAACTACAATCTGATTCGCACAACGGTAAGGTCTATCTGTGTCCTGTTTGCCAGGCTGTGCTGCGTCGGCTTAGCAATAAAAAAGGTCACTATTTTTGGGGTTGTAGTCATTATCCTAAGTGCGACTTTACGACATCGGAAAAACACGGTAAGCCCCGACTATCTTAAACTGGGCTAGGTAGGTCATTGTATGAAACGAAGGTTGTTTGGACTGATAGGTGCTGTGCTCACGGTGTTTTTTATCAACCTCAGTGCTGCTGTGCCAGTGACAGGTAATAGCAATGGGATAGTCACGCTGATTGAATATTATGATTATGAATGTCCGCATTGCCGGCGTATGGCACCCGTCATTGAGCGTTTACAAGCCCAATATCCGAATCTGCGGGTTATTCACCGAGTCACACCTCTATTGACACCGGCATCTCGGGGTATTGCCAGCATTGCCTTAGCGGCGCAGGCTCAACATCAAACGGTATGGGTGCGCTTACACCGTGCGTTAATGCACATGCAGCGTACACCGACATTGGCCGATGCACAAAGGCTAGCACGTCGGTATGGGGTAAATCGTCGAGCGTTAGCTACTGCGGCACGTGATAACTATATACAGCAGCAACTTCAGCAAAATATTCAGTGGGCCTCGCAACACGCCATTAATGGCAGCCTTTATTTGCCAATAATGGTGTTTGGTCAATCCCGTGGGCAAGCACCACCGATTGTGTTAACCGGCGAACAATCGCTGGTGTTGTTATCGGCAATTGTACAGCAATTAAGTGAGCAGCATGTTCAATTGGCTAAAGCGCAACAACGCAAAACACCGTCCGTCAGACGAAGAACGAAAAGCATTGGATGACTATCAGCATCAACAACGTTTGATTCATCACATTCAAACTCTCTCGGGCGTGACTAACAATGATTTCAACGCACTGTATGTTGCTGCGATAGGGCGTTTTTCTGAGTATCTAGCTATACCCAATCAAGCTAAGTCGTCCGCGGAATTGACTGAGGTGTTAGACGGGGCGGTATTGGCGTTGAAAAAGCGTCGCGGTTATTTGCTGCCGCTGGGCGCTGACAGCGAATCCGCCTATAGAGAGCGCGAAGAATGGACGTATGCCGTTTTTACGGGTGCGTTATTCAACCGAGTCAGCGTAACTAGCCGATTCGAGGTGGCGAAGGCGATATTGCCAACGTCAGCATTTGCCTGGTTACACCGCAATCAGCCGTTGTTTGTACTCTGGGAGGGGTACTTACAGGGTCGCCCCAATTATTTGGGTGATATTATTGGCACGGGTACCGATAAGCTAATAATGCCAGTGACGAAACAGACACCATCAGTTATCAATCCATCGGAAAAACCGAGCACCGCTAAACCCGTCGAAGCGATAGACGTGAGTAAGGCGAGTACGGTTGCTTGTGATACGGATGACAGTGAAAAGACAGATGTCAGTACCTTGAGGCAACCACGTTTGCCTAAGAATGTGATTATTCAGGAAATCGATTTAGCTGACTTACGTGTTGGTCTTGAGAAAAGTGACGTCACTTCGTCTAAGGAAGCGCTAGTGATGACGGAGGGAGTGAAACAACCTACTGCGACAGTCGATGCGGCATTCTCATTGACAGCGACAGCGTTTTGGCAATGGTTGCAAGTGTCTATCGACAAGCAAGCCCTGTCGGTGAACGAAACTGACAGCACCATTCACCGCGTTGAGCAGGGATTGCTACTAGTCATGCCCGGCATCATCGATGCCTTTATCCAAGCACAAACCAAGGCGTTAGCGATTAAGCACCAAAAAGTACCGTTTAAGCAACGTATCGAATTAACGAAGGCACTTAAGAAGCACGATAAGTTAGTGCGTAATGCGCAAGGCTCGCGTATCCATACCTACTATCTCGGTCAATGGGCTGACAGACGTCTGTTGTCAGGCTTGGTGGTTGCGCCAGAGGTGATTTCAACCACAGTGCTTGAACTCCCGATGAATGCCTTACTGGCCATTGACCCTGTGGCGGCTACGTAATATCCGGCTCACTTATTGACGTTTTAAACCCGATAACGATTGAAGAGAGAATACCCTGATGGCTAAAGTAACCCAAAGTGATAAACACACCGATACCGAAAACCAACGTCTATCTGACAGTGAGCAGGCAGTGATTAAACTCGCCACCTCTGATGTGGCGGTGGATGCTGCGGCAACTGTGCCACCGACTCAGGTGCGTCAGGTGCGCCAAAAGAAAGATAGGCCAGGCCGTTTATCTGGTCGTATTCCATTTGCCATCCACACGGCAGATGCTCAATTACTGTTTTCAGGGTATGTGAGTAAAGCTGCGGTTGGGTTATTGCAATTTGGTGGGCAGATGACGAAGGTCTGGGATGCGGCAGAAAAAGATGACCCTTATGCCGATTGGTATTTGTTAAAAGTCTACGATGGCATTGTTCAGCTACGCAACCAGTTGGCACAGGCCATCGATGATTACCAAGCGAATATTCGAACGGTATACGGTGATACGCCATTAACGCCCTTTGTCTCACAACAACCGGTAGTTAAACAGCTATGGTTTAGGACGCAATATGGCTATTTGGGCGCTAATGTGGTGGCTAAATTTGATGAGCTGATGCGTATCGTGTTAACGGCACATCGCGTTGGTGTCTTATTGGAACAATCACAAGAGGACATTCGTGCTAAATGGAATAAGAAAATCATGTCGCTTTTTCAATTGCCCTTTAAGTGGCAGCCCTTTGGGTTAACACGCCAGGATGTTGAAGCGAAAAATGCGTTGGCAAACAAGGCGCAAGAGACATTGGGTAAGCTTCCGCGTCAAGTGCTTGATAAAAGCCTGCGTGCGCCGTTTGCGCCTTATATCAATCATACAATCGACAGCACGCAAGCGGGGACTGTTCAATCAGAAGCTGTTGATGCTGACAAGTAGGTTTTGTGTGTCGTGCTCACAAGCGACCCAAAATTTTGTGAGCCGTTGTCGTGGTATGAAAGACAACCGTGATAGTAAACACTATCATGTGCCAACCCTTGCTTAATTCTGACTATTTGGAATTAAGTATCTAACTGGTGTTATCCTAGGATAATGCTTTTTCAACACCTCCTTAAAAGGGAATGCAATGTCCCTTGAGGAGAGTTGTCGTTCTTTTTTAAGTGTTTTAATCATGAAGGAGAATGACAATGAGTATGACTACAGTGAGTCAATTTGAGTTTAATAATCAATATGGCATCACGGGCAATTTGGCTTGTGACCCGGTTTTTGCGCAAACCAAAAACGGGGATGCGTATGCTAAGTTGACTATTTTTTGTAAGGCGCAAGTCCCTGAAGGTGACATTGCCGACGGTGGTAAAGGGCATTCTAAGCCAACGCAGGACGGGCGCTTTCCATTGGTGGCTTATATTGCTGTGTTTGATGAAACGTTGTTAGACGATGTTCAAACCCTTGGCATTGGGGACTTTGTTAATTTTACGTATGACAAAGTCACTATTGTGCTAGGTGAAGATGAAGAAACCAGTGAGCTGGGTGTGAAAGCGTCTTTTGTGGCGACTGCCTTAGAGGTAAGGCACAAAGCCCGAGGACAACGCCGCAAGCAAACAGGTGCGTCAAAAAAGGTGACTACTCAAGATAAGAAACCCCGCCGTAGCAAGGCGATTGTTTATCAAAAACGGTCACGTGGTTGATGCCCTGTTGGTTGTTAACAGCAAACTGGATTAAGCCCTTGACGATGTCTGTTGTTAAGGGCTTTTCTGTGTCGATTATCTGGGAGTATGAACGATGTATCATCAAAGAACGTTATCAAAGACAACAAAAAATCAGCCTATTACCCTAACAGGGCAAGCGGACGGCCTACTGACGCAGGTGAGGTTAAACTACCCTGAGTTAGTGTGTATCGAGCTTGCCTTGCTAGGGCTTGAAGACATGATTCGTCAAATCGCTCAACGAGGATTAGATGAATATTGTCGAGAAAATACGATGCCTGACAGTTTGATTGGGTTGAGCATGGGGCATCTGAAAGCACGATTGCGTTATCTGCGACGCTGGCTAGATAAGCCGGCGTTCAGTAGGCAGTTGCGCTATGATGGGATGAATACCGTGTTGTGGCCATTTACCAGCTCTGAGTTGGTAGACTGGTTGTGCCAGATTTGTCAATCGTGTATCACTCGCGACGCGATCCTCCTCAAAGCCTATGAGTCGGCAAGTGAAGAGTTCACTGATGTAGCCAGGCAGTTTTCAGCTTATGACAACCAACAAGGTTGCTCATTAGTTGATGAGCTGTGCTATAGCAACATCCGTGGGTGGCAAGATCATTACAGTGATATTGCTAACACGTGTCAATCAACGCTCGTCAGGAAGCTTGTTGCTATCCAGCAGCAAGGTTATCCATTGTTCCCGACGCTGTCTTTATTTAACTAACCCCTGATTGGGAGGCACTCTCCCAATCATGGTGGATGTCCTCCCTATTTCAACTTAAAAGGAGGGCATGATTATGTCTACTACACAAGCTAAACTGGCTATTATCAATCAAGGCAATACTGTTTTCACTACATGGGCCGATATTCAGCCTTATGGCAAAAGCAGTCATCAGATTGATTTGTCGTTGAGTGTCTCTGAGTTAACTGACTTGCTAGATATCTTGCAAGCGGTTAAGCGAAGGGCGCAGCAGGCAGCGATGAAAAAGCAAGTGAAGCAAATTGAACAGTACGCTGACCGGCTTATTGATGAAATGAGTTCGTTATCACTGGTTCAACAGCTTTGCTGTGTGGGGAAACGGATCCTATTACCCATGACGAAACGCTACTTTAGCCGACGACAGCAATATGATGATTGTCTTGATAAGCCAGAATTCTGGCTTTAGATTATTGTGTTGGTTTATGTCTTTACCTGATAGCAATGCCACAACTTTTTAGTTGTGGTGTTGTTATCTTACTACTGTGGTTTGATGACCTACTGTATTGTAGCCTACTACTGAAATTGCCAGAATATTAACTACTAAAGAGAGACTACCTACTGAGCACCTTTGGAGTCGGCAACCCTGCCGCCGGTGTGTCGTCCTGACGGTTGGCCAAAGGTACATTTGTTGATTACCTACTCGAAATAACGTTAGAATAATTATGTTCGTATTTTTACAAAGCAACCAGATGCTAAAAGTTCGATAGCTTTAGGGTTATTGCTGGAGAAAAAAACGGTACATAAGTGGTTTAGAATAGAGCGTATAAAAATGCATTGGTTGCTATAGATCAATAGTTATGCCAAAAATAGAGCTGTATAATGAACAAAATAACAAAATCATGGGGCTGTAATGAAAGACCCTATTATCATTTCACCACGTTAGATTCATTTAACAAAATACGAGAGTCCGGAAAGCTACGTTTATCATCCTGCAACGATGTTAAAAATGCGGCGGTTGAAACGATGGCGCTGTACGCGGTGGTAAAAAATACTATTGACAATAATGATGATCTAAGATCGAAATTGCTCTGTGAATTTAACTGTGAGGAAGAAGCGGATTTGATTAATGCTATTGTTGCTTATAGGGAAACTACTTATGTTGTATGCTTTTCACTATTTGATGGTAACCGAGAACGAGAAGGGTTGCTAGCAAACTCATATATGTGGAAGTTTTATGCGGATAATGGTGACGGCGTTGTTATTAAGTTTAATTATGAATGTTTTCCATATTATGAATCAGGGACGAAAGGAGAGTATGATGGAAACTCGAACTTTCAAAGATTGAGCGAGGCAAGGATTAGGCCTGTTGAGTATGAGGAAAGTAAAATCGCAGTTGAACTGAATAAATTCAAAAAGTACCATCATTTGTTCACAGATTTTTATAAGCCGGTATGTTGTCAACTAGAGAAAGAAATTCGGATGCTGTTTTATTTGCATAAGAGGGAAGACTTATATGGTTTTGATGGCTTTTCTGAAGCAGGTGGAGCTAGCACTGAACGTCCTAGTCACCTATTTTATGATTTTGGTGCAAAGGAGAGGACGCTGAAAGAAGCTGCGATTCAAACTGTATTTTGTAAGTCGAAAGAGACGCAAAATCAATTGTGCGATAGTATTGATCGAAACTTGGTTGTTTGTTTGAGCTGATAACTTTGGCGTGTCCTCTCGTTGTTTTTTAAACTTAAAATAGGAGCCATAAGTTAGTGGTTGAGTTAGAAATTATTGAGTCTCAAGCCGAGATCGATGCCTTTAAAGAATGGGCCGCAACGCAGCATGCGACATCCTTGATTAAATCTGGCGAATTTACGATATTTAAAGATGCTGTTGAATATGCGAGATCGCGAGTCGGAGAATACTTTAATAGCAAGTTGGCTCCTCAGCAGAAAATCTATCAGATTAGTTTAATGCGTACGGGACAGCGTGTTGGTGTGATTTGGTTATCGATGCAGCCTCCCTCTGCAAGAGTGTGCTCGATTTTCATAGAGGAAACATTTAGACGTAAAGGATTTGCAAAGGAGGCTATGCGTCTTGTAGAAGACTATTGTGCGCTAGCAGGTGTTGATTTTATCTCGTTGAATGTGTTCGATTATAATACACCTGCGATGAAACTATACCGAAATCTAGGCTATGAAAATAAGAGTGGATCTACATGTGGAAGAAAGCCCAAATCCATTAAATGTGAAATGACTAAAAATTTAGTGTCCAAAGTTGTTAGATAATAGCAAAAAGGTTGGTTGCCATAGTTGCTTTTGCTAAAAAAACTATATCGGCTAACTATGTGGCCATAAGCTTTATGTTAAGGCTAGCCTTGAATTTTATACTCTCTGATATGTTGTAAGGTTGTTGATAACGAATGTTGCTGTCTAATTTGATAGCAACACACTAGTACTTTTACTGATTAAAGAATACCGACTTATATGTTAGGCTTTAGTAGAGAAAAAATTGGTGGGTGTGAAAGTCAAAAAAGAGCACATAGGAAAGTGTTTTTAACTGTATCCTACGAGCGGAGTGGTTTTCTGTGAAAATCACATGCACTAACACAAGTCGATAGCGCAACATAGGGAATGTAACGCCATATTACTGTCAGACAAGGAGTTCATGATGTTTTTTTTCAAGCAAGTGGTCCAGGCGACTAGAAAAATTATCAATAACACAACTGCAGTTAATACCGCTACTTGGTTGGGCGGTGCCAGTGTTGTCGGTAGCGGAGCAACTTGGTTATATTCCTCCCTAAATAAAAAAGGTGATTATCAAATTGATGCAGTGCCCCGGGATTACCAATCACGAGCAGCGGAGCAGGCAATTGCAGAACGTTATGAAGCTCAGTCATCTAACCAATTAAAAAAAGTGGCAATCACTGGGGGAACTGGTACCGGCAAAACGTTATTAGCACAAAAGGCGACCCAAGATGATTATAGCAGTTACTATTTCAAGGATGGCTGTTTTTATTACCAATTTACCAATGATGCGGTGCTTGAACCCAAAAAATTGCGTGAGCTCTATTATCATTTTGCGGTTGAAAATTTTGGTTTTGCACAACGACGCATTGACGATATTGACGATGAAACGATCCGCGAGGCAAAGCGCCGCGTTGATAGGGCATTGGTTGATAGACGGTTTATGTTGGTTTTTGATAATGTGCGTTCACTGGAGGAGTTACAGCCCTTTTTACCCAGTGATAACTGTCTTAAAGGGCGAGTATTAGTGACAACGACATCGAATACATTCTTTCCTGATAGTCGACAGAATTTATCTATTGATGGTGGTGTTGAAGAAAAAGTAGCATTACAGATACTCGGTGCTCAGCACACGGCTGGTGAAGAGCGTCAGCAAGCGAAAGGTTTGGTTGATTACTTAGATGCAAATCCGGAGATGTTGACAGAAGCGAGAGTTATCTTGCAAGAGTTACCTGATGCGACCTATGAGCAATTCCCCAGATTGCTTGAAGAGGCGACTTATCCTGATGAGCTGGAGAAACTTGATTCACCGACGCAGCGGGAAATCAATTCTTATGCAGCATACCGGCTATTTTTATCTGTGTATTTAAATAAACCTTTGGATGAAGTGTCATTAGTACAAGATGTACCTACTGAAAAAGAAATGGTTCTGGACATATTCAATGGTTTGGTTTTTTTGAATCTGAAAAAGATTCCAGTTCAATTAATTGATGGTTATTTACAAAAATTCCGCGATATTTCTGATTTGGAAGAGCTTAAGCAGAAGCGTGACGCTATTATCAAAGAGCTTGCGAGATGGAATTTCATTAGTCATTATGAGGAAAGTACCGGGCTAATAACAATTCACAATACCATCGCCGCCCGGCATCGGTGGTATTTGGCAAGGGAAGCTGCCCCTTGTTCTGATGGGTTTGTTAATTGGACAGATTTTTATTTGCATAAAATGCTTGATCTTTTGTGTACCTGCAATAGTTTTTCTTATATAAACTTGAACACTTGGCGTAGCAATACTGTTTTTATTCATTGTGTAGAGAGCTTGCTTGAGCATGTAAGATTGTTAGGAGTGGAAACAAGTAACTGGCGAGTTTTGCCTAAGGTGCAGAATATGCGAGCCATATACTATGGATGGCAAATGAAGCTCTATATACCGGCAAAAGAGGCATTAGAGCGGGCCTTAACTCTAAATAGCCATTTTTGTCCAAATACCGTTGAAACTATTACACTAGATAATGCGGCGGATGCATATATGCAAGCCCGTATTCTGTGTAATTTGGGAAGCATCAGAGTCAATTTTGAAATTGATCGGCAAGAGGCGATTAGATACATGCAGCAAGCGTTGGCTATAGGAAAGCGATTGCTCGAAGTCGGATTTTTTGTGGATGAAAGAGAAAACGGTATTAATGATGTGGAGGTAAATTATTTTGAATTTATTGGTAACCTTGCTGAGGCTACTTATCATAGTCGCGAAGTAGATTGTGAAGCCTTGTCTAAAGCAAGAGCACTTTGTGAGGATAACGCACATGCGCTGCTAGTAAAAGCAAGCGAAAAAAAGAGTTTTTACTTGCCATATGCGACCTTAAAGCAGGTTTTGTGTAAGGCCTCCTTTCAGGAGGGTAATATAGAAGCTTCAGAAAATTACTTTTGGCAGGTCATAGAAAGTATTTTATTAGCTGAAGGCAATATAGAAGGCGTCACTGATAGAGATGACCCTTTTGCGATTCATCCCGGGGAGGGGCATCCGAAAATCATAGGGACCTATTGTTGGTTTGGGGAAGCTTGTCTTAAAATTCAGGATGCCTCATTGTTAAAAAAAGCAAAGTTCTGCTTTGAAAAAGCCAGGAGGCTGTCTGAAAGTTCTCAAAGTAGTGCTGATTTTTCAGGCTATTTGGCGTGGTCTGAGAAAGGTTTGGCGAGTTGTCTTACGCATCGTTTGAGAGCTATGAATTTTGAAGCGCTGGATGAAAGAAATTTATTCGCGGAATTATCAAGTGTTCAACAGTGCATTGATATACTTGATAGAGTTGTTAACGCACAGAAGGCTGTTTATGGAGACAGGCATCGTTATGTGAGAGAAAGTTTGCACGTTAAGGAAGAGCTAAGTGGGTTATTAAGTCAGTTGTCTTCTGTGTATTTTGATACGGATAAGCAATTTGAACGTAATAGGCTGATGGAAGTAAATTTTAATTAAATTTAACAGTGAATAACCAGTTTTTTTGTCGTAAGTTAGTGGTTGAGTTAGCGCTTATTGAATATTAAGGACGCTATGCGTCTTGTGGTGGATTATTGTAAACTCGCCAATGTTGATTCTATCTCGTTGATCGTATTTGATTATAATAAAACTGCGATGAAACTATACTTAAGGTAATGGGCTATCAATGTACAAGTAAAGCTGTGGAGAGACTTCAGGGTCGAAAAAATAGATATGGAATGACCAAGTATTTAGATAGACGATTGTTGATGGTGAGAAGGTTGTTTTTGTCAAGTTAATCATTTTCACTCAGTATTTTTACCCATTGAAGAAAATTAACATTTTTACTATCGTTTAAGTATGGTTATTTGAATTCTTGTCTTTCCTATAGCTTTACCGCTGATGGAACTGAATAGATGTTTTTTACGAGACCTAAGTTAGCAAATACAGCTTTGAGATGTGTTTGCAAATAATATGCTCCACGTTATTGGAGATTTAAAAAACCGAAAATTTTATATGCTTACATGTTGTACCCCAATAAACTGCATAAGCTGTGTGAGTGTGGTATGAGCTAGATTGTGTGTTTCTAAAAGGAGTGGCAGATATGAAAATATTAGACAATTCAAATTTCACTTCCAAGGATAACTGGGTAATTACACTTATCCGATATGGTGCATCGGGCAGAGCATCAGGCTCCCACGGGAAAGATGAACATGCGATGATAGTGATTGAGGGAAAAAATGAACGAGGTGAAGTAGTAAAAACCCTTGTCGATTTTGGTGCACCGAGTTCAAAATTTCCGTCTTATGGAAATTGTGATTTAACTGCAAATGCTTTTCCATGCACAACATCAAAAGTTAGCTTTAGATCGCTTCCCGCAGAAAAAGAAATCAAATATTTTAGTAAAAGTGATTCTTGGGTCGTGCCAAAAGCAAACGCAGAAAACCTGATAAAAAAAGCAGAAGGTGATAGTCGAGCAACACAATTTAGTAGACCCGGGTTTAGCATATTTGGCCGGTATAATTTTTTAAATAGTTTGCACAGTAGTATCATTGATATGCCTTACCATAATTGCGTTACCTGGTCTATCGAAACATTAAAACATGCTGGTATTGTGTTAGATGCTCGTGATAATGCAAATCTCTGGACGACCACAACAAGTATACAAAAACGCAGTGCCTTGGGTGTATCGCTTGTTGATTTATTCCATTTTGCCGCAAAGGGTGATGCTGATAGTATAAGGATGCATTTTAAACCTGGTTCGATCAACGTTAACATTTTATTAGAAGGGGCTTATCTTGGAAGTGTTGCTAGCTATCTTGGGCATTATTCGCCATTAATGCTAGCTGCCAGTTATGGCCGGGAAGATACTGTGAAGGTATTGGTCGAAGAGTATGGTGCTGATATTAATTTTCTGGGTGGACGCTTTCGAGATAATACAGCATTGGACTGCGCGAAAAAAGATCATTGGTTTGGTGAATCAAAAGGAAAAAAAGCAGAACGCTCATCAATACAAAGTTACTTATTGGAGAAGGGAGCCTTAACGGGATCATCACAGAGAAGACTTATTCAGGATTTGTGTAAAGCTGCCTACCATGGCAGGCTCGATGAAATTAAACGTATTCTTACACAACATCCTGGAGTTTTGGTTACACAAACTGTATCTGATGCGTTAATGGGATGGTCATTTAGTTACCTTGGAGTTTATTCGCCTCTGATGTGTGCTGTCATTGGTAACCGCATGGATGTTGTTCGCTATCTTGTTGAAGAATGTCAAGACAACGTTAATTTACTGAATGGCAGGGGTTTAGATCATACGGCTTTAGAGTATGCGGTGCATGACAAGCATGATCAGATCCGAGATTTTTTAAGAGAGAATAATGGATTAAGTCCTGAGAAGGCGAAAAGTTTGCAGCAGGCAAGCGATAACATTATGACAGTAACCGAGTTAGCTGATGTTGCGGGTGCTACTTCTCAGACGTCAGTATTGACAAGTTGAGGCTAACTTCAATAGTGCCACTAAGCTGTTACATTTGACATGATCGTGCGGATGTCTATTCTTTATACTTGAATTTTATAGCACTTAATTTTTCTGGTAAATTTAGTGCTCGGAGATGTCAGCGTCAACTATTGAAATTGTCCCAATAATATTTTACCAGCGCATCCCTGTTATATAAACCCAGCCTTTCTTTTAAAAGGCTAGCGTAGTAATAAACGGTTTTTAACGAAATTTCGAGGTTGTTTGAAATTTCTTGGCCGGAATAGCCTCTGGCGAGCAACTGTAATATTTCATGCTGTCTTTTTGATAGTGATGTTTGTTGTGTATTAGAGAGGCTCACTGTAGGCGATTTTAGTAGGGTATCATAGTAATCGCTCAATGATTTTGGCTTAAAGTCATTGAGTGTGAACTTTGTGGTATCGGATAGGGCAAGTAAGTCACGGCATTGATGCTGAAAGTCTTTAATAAAAGCAATTATGCTATCTCGCTCATTCAGATAAAAGGGCATGATATTCGAGTTGTCTTGATGGGCAGCGAGGTAATAAGTGTCAACATAATTTTTTCTTGGTATATAAATCGTAAGGCCATCACCTACATGAATGGCTGAATGGCACGGTGAATTTTTTCTTCGCTGTTGAAGAAAATGTGCTTGTTGAGAAGATCAGCATTTAATATTTTCATGGATTATTCCGATTACTGTTGGGCTAACTGTTAGTTGTCCATACCGCTTAGTTAAGATTGGACTGTCCAATATATTATCACTTCTGTCATGTTGTGCCAATTTGTCGCCATCTATAAAAGCGCAAACTTTCAACTGATTAGGCTATTTTCGAGCAATTTTCTTGATGGTCGACCAGCGGGTTGGGTTGATTTGGCGCAATTTGGCTGGTATATTGTGCACATAATAAACAAAATCGGGTTGCTAGGGAAGCATTTCACATCGTGGTTGATGGTGGCCTGAGTTTTCTACATCTTAAAGAGAGGTTATTCATGAGACTATTGTTAATAGCGATTACCGCTATGTGTTTTGTTATGCCTGTTGCATCTTGGGCCAGTCAATCGGGAGCTAGTAAGCCGTTACATAATATCGATGTATCCAAGTTAGAAAAAATGGCGTCTGCCGATGGTTTAAAACCGCAAGCATTGGATGCGGCACTCAATGCGTATGCTTGGGCTAATGAACACAACAAATTGGGGAGTAATAAAGAGACGTTAACCGTGGTTGATTTCACGTTGCCGTCGTATGAGAAGCGCCTGTGGGTACTCAATCTGAAAGATCCCAAAGTGTTGATGAAGCTCTATACCACGCAAGGTAAGGGCAGTGGCCTTGTGTCTGCAACTCGCTTTTCTAATACAGTCAATACCGATGAATCCAGTCTTGGTTTGTATGTGACGTCAAATGAATACTATGGGCATCATGGCCGTTCAATGCGTTTAGACGGTTTAGAGAAAGGCATTAATACGAACGCACGTCGCCGAAATGTGGTTGTTCACTCGGCATGGTATGCAACGCCCCAGTTTATCAAACAGTACCATCGTGCAGGACGCAGTTTAGGGTGCTTTGCGATTGCACCTGCGGATAAAGATACGCTATTAAATCACATTAAAGGCGGCAGTGTCTTTTTTGCGTATGCGAAACCTGAAAATCACGATCCGGTTGTTGCGCAGGGGCCAATCACATTAGCGTAAACTCCCGTTGTTCCAATTCACTGGTCTACAATAATTGACGACACGCTCATGCTGTCATGAGCGTGTCGCATCATGAAGAAGTAAAGCGGCCCTGTTCTAGGGCCGTCTTGCTATAGAACGTTCCTATTTGTTCTTAGGTAACTCAAGTGAAAATGACTGTCGGTTGTTTTCGCGTTTAATTTTTCTTTTCCTCGCATTCATCTAAACATCTTAACTTATTGTCGTGTTTCTCAACCTGCTTCTGTAAACCATTATATTTGGCGCACCATGGTTTGTTGCAAGCGGGTTTTTTATAGGGATTTATCAACCTCACTGTTATTAACCTCACGATTAGGAGTGACGCAATGGCACACCATGAAAAAGACTGTCATGAACAACCCACATCTCAGCCAACCAAGCCTCGTTTTAATGTGCAGCGCGTCAACACGAATCTTGACGTATTGCACCAATTTAAACAAGGTCATACCGAGGCGCTTAAGCGCTATACAGGTTTTGGCGGATTACGTGGTGCTTTTAAGGATGAGACAGTACAGGCACGTTTGGCGACGTGTTTATCAGCGGATGACATCGAGCGATTACGCAAAAGTGCCAGCACGAGCTATTTTACACCCGCCATTCTGGTTGACTTTGTGTATGCGATTATTCAAAAACTGGGTGTTAGCCACGGTCAGATTTTAGAGCCTGCGTGTGGGCATGGCGCATTTTTCGAGCGGATGCCAACGGCCATGTGTGAGCAGAGTCAGGTTACTGGTATCGAATTTGACCCCTTAAGTGCGGCGATGGCGAAAGCACTCTACCCGGACATCACTATCATTAATCAGGGGTTTCAATCGTTTCACGAGGATGGGTTTGATTTGATCATTGGCAACCCACCTTACGCCAGTTTCAGCGTATTTGATCGACAGCATCCTGATTTAAGCCATGAAATGATACATCATTATTTTGTGGCCAAGAGTGTCCGCTTATTAAAAGAAGGGGGTCTGCTGGCGATGGTGGTACCGTGTTATGTGCTCGATAACCCAAAACGCCACTTGCGCAAACAGATTGCCGAGGTCGCCGATTTGGTGGCAGCTTATCGTTTCCCCGATTCGCTATTCGATGATGCCCGTATTACGGTTGATGTGGTTGTCTTTCAGCGCAAGGCTAACCCGCATACACAGTGGCAGTCATCAAAGCAGGTGAAGTTCGCGAATAAACAACGTGTTTATCTTGCCGATTACTTTATACAACACCCAGAGCACGTGTTAGGCGAGCTTGACAGTTATGAAGTCTATTCGCAATTTGAGTCGCGTCCAAGAATCGGTCTGAAATGTGTTGGCACCCTTGCTGAGGTGCAAACACGTTTGCCTCAGTTGGTGAGTGAATTACATCCGGTTTTCCTTTAATTACAACCCACTTATCCATGCCCACTACACAATGGCGAAAATGACTATGAAAGCACATAACCTTAATACAAAAGAACCTGAGCTGTTATCCCAAAAAGAGGCGGCTGCATTACTGCGTAAGCAGCCACGTTGGTTAGAGCGTCGACGTACCGAAGGCGGCGGACCTCCATTTCGTTATATTGGTCGTACACCCGTTTATGAAAAATCGGAGCTAATAGCGTGGATTAATTCATTGCCTCAGTATGATAATACGGCTCAGGCCGGTCTTTTATAGTCACTATAGGAATTAAATTCACCATTAAAGATAGCGAGTAGGCAGTCAGTAATTCGCTGCATGGGTTCTCTTAAGCGCTCTGTTTCTGTAATAATGTAACCTGCAGTAACATCTGATGACATTTTATGGTTTATCAAACGCTTTAATGTATAAGCGGGTAGGTCCAATCCATCTGCTGTGGTGACAAAGGTGCGACGTAAGTCATGAATAGTAAACTTAATCGGTTGGCCATCCTTCGTATATTGTTTGCTTTCTCTTGTAACACGAGCGATACACTTATAAGGATTATAAAAAGGTGCCGTTCCATCCGCGTTAGGGAAAACGTAACGGCTACTTGAGTTTTTCTTCATTTTTTTGAAGTGACCATAAAGAAAATCTGACATAGGGAGTACTAAGTCAAGCCGGTTTTTGGTGTCAAAGAACTGTACTGTTTTTGCGCCAAAATCGATATTGTCTTCCCAAGTAATGGGACGTAATTCGTCTTTGCGGTCTCCCATAAATAAAACGGCTATTAGGTAGTCCCGTACCGTTGTGGCGATACTGCCTTTTTGATCATTGGTGAGTCCCATGACGGTTTGATACCATGCGGGTAGCTGTTCGATTTTGATGGTGTTAGTGCGTCGACGAACTCCGTGCCAAGCTCGTGTTTCAGATAAGATATCGACAGGGTTTACTTTGATAATTGATTCACTTTTACTATCTTTATAGGCAGCTTTTGCATAGTTAAAAATAGCTCGTATCAATTTGAATGCATTATCAGCACCAACTCGCGTACGCTTTCCAATTTTAGTGTGCCTGACAGTAACATGTTCTGATGAAATACTGGTTAATGGCTTTACTGCCCAGTCTGAGAAGTCTCTTTCTATAATTTTCTCATAATCAAGCCGTGTACGTTCCTTCAGATCTTTTCTGGCTGCAAGCATCGCTTCAAAAGCGTCTTGCAAGGTCGTACCGATAACACGCTCATGTTTTTGTGCATCTCGTGGGTCAATGCCTTCCGCAATTAAGCCTAAGTATTTCTGTGCTTTTTTACGCGCATTTTCTACGGTAATCACGCCATGCTTGCCAAGAATGATTCTATAAAGTTTTCTTTGTGATTTTTTGTCAATGATAAACGTCTTTTTGCCCGTACTCGAAATGCGGACGGCAAAGCCCGTCAGGGTGTGTTCGCGGTAAATTTTTTGCGTATGTTTGCCATTTTTTGTGGCGGGAATAGGTAGATTGTCTACGTAAGATTTGGTGAATTTTTTCGTTATGTTTTTGAGTTTTTCTTCTCGCTTCATTGTTTTCTCTGTCTTCGTTGTATAGCGCTAAGTGATTGATTTATCGCTATTATATCATGATTTGTATACTTTTGAAATTATATTTCCGGATTATGTTTATTTGTATACCCGTTGTATACTTCTGGGTGGCGATTATAGTGGATGTTTGGAAGCGAGTGTGTACGGGTGGCAGCTGGGTTTTGACATAAAAACAATAATAATCAGTTGGTTATGTTGGTTTATGGAGGAGGGTGGAGTTGTGTGGATGAATGGTTGAGTGGAGGCGATTTAACTTTTAATCCATTGGTCGTAGGTTCGAATCCTACACGGCCCACCACTCATAAAATTATTTTAAATCAAAAAGTTAGCTAAGAAATTTTTGTATACTATTGTGGGGCTGATGTCCGTTGTATTGAGAGTTATCTTGAGCTGTTGTGTCCACAAAAATGACGGGATCACTCATTACAGGCAGTAATATGTACGTGTGTGCTACTGGGTACTCAATGGGGCAGAGTAGCTATGATCGATGTGACTATACGAGAAGAAGAACAAATGGCGCCAGGTACCGGATCTCTCGGCTCTCTTAGAGAAAATTTAATGTGGTCGTCAGATAAGCTTAGAACTGCTTGGCTCCGGCTTGGCGAGCTGAGGCTAGTGTAGCGAGCGAAAGTTGGTGGAGGCGGCGGGAATCGAAAACGCGACAAGGGTTTTTGTTTTTCATAGGAGACAGAGTTAGATAATGTAAGGCAGTTGAAATCAATTAGTTGCAGAAGATTAAAAAAATTTAGGTTGTCTTGTATGCTCCAGCATTGTCAGCAAAAGATCCCTCTATGACCCTGTAAATAATTCTGTGTAAGTGCTCGGTTAAACCTAAGGGGCTAATTGCTCCTCGAATTCAATCATAAAGTGATTCATCGCCGGTTTCCAGTTTTGAATCGACATAGTCCATTTTTTTGAGGCGGCTTGTATCGCC
>JAJFKG010000002.1 GCA_021773335.1 Gammaproteobacteria bacterium | reverse complement strand
TCAAAGGGAGATATTGAGCATGAAACACGTACGACGTTGGTATTTACGCCACCCACAGTTTTGGCACGCCTTTAATGCCATTACCGGCGCCAGTTTGTTAGCCTTGGTTACCACGACGAGCATTGTTTACTTGGGGTTGTTGGGATCAGGACAATGGTAAACACAGCTGGTTCTTCGAAGGTAATGGCACAACTAGCGCGCTTAACCCACAAAGCGGGTTTAGATGATTTATCTAGTTACGTTATCTTAAACGATGGCCATATTCTGGGTGTTTCAGCGACTTTTGATACGTTTCATTTACGTTGTAACGTACGCCCGACGACACCGAAATAAACTGGACTATCGGCATGATAGTGCGATTTATTAGGATGTGTTATCTGAATTAATAATACAACACTCGGATCGAAAAAAAACAAAGCCAGAGAGTGCTGGTAACTCTCTGGCATAATTATTTTATTTATAATTGTTATTTATAATACTTGTAACATGTTTTGTCTCGGATAGCTTCATAGTGAGCTAACTTCAACATTGTGGGTTTCATGTTTGCACTTACGTTACGATTTAAATCAGAATTGATGTAAACGATGTGACGCTTAGCGGCTTCACAAGTGGTGGTGACAGGCATCCCCAACCAATGTAAACCAGCGAGAGCGCTTGAAGATACAATAACAAGGCCACAACATGCGACTTGAACTAACTTTTTCATGGTATTCTCCTTTAATCCCTATGATTAACTGAAAATATCCCTATTTTGTTTATGACAACATCCGTTGTTGAAATCTATACAATAACTTAACGTTACGTAGTTGATGTATCGGCGCCTATGGTAATTAATTTACCCAAAACTGAAAAAAAATTGCATATAATTCTCATATTCGCTGACACACTACTAATTTCTTGAAAATAAGCGCAATTACCTAAATCAGTCTTACGCTTGTTTGCAAGCTATTGCCTCTGTTCCGGTCCTTAGTCTGTAAAAATTCTGAAATAGTTCCCTTCTTTTCATTATTTTTTAGACAGCGATGTGCTTGTGTCCTATACCCCTCGTAGCGTCAGGTACGAGGGGTATAGTGCTTTATTAGTGAAGATCAGTGAAACTCATTGATTTTAAGAGGGCTCGAAAAAAAATCGCGGGGATAGATCAGATCCCGAGCATAGCGAAGGATCTCAATGTTCTGCTAGCGTGCGTTAACAAAAAGTTCCTTCGCTACACCCAGGATGATCAAAACAGTGTTTTTAAACGAAGAGATTGGTGTTGTATGGCAGTCTGGATTTATTTTATGATGCCACAAGCCACTCGCGCGCCTCCACCACCCAGCGCCTTAGGTTGATCGGAATAATTATCTCCACCAGCGTGAATGATTAAAGCGTGATCGCGCATTTCATCCATATGCAAACGCGGAACCAACAACGGTTGGCTAGCTTGGCCTTGTTGATTGACAAATAAGGCAGGCAAGTCACCCAAATGGCCAGCACCGTTATACGGTCCTAGGTGCATCTTGGTATTGTGGGGGTCGAAATGGCCACCCGCTGCTTTACCTTGTTTGTCACAACTAGGATTAGTGTGGACGTGCATGCCGTGGATACCCGGCGTTAACCCTTGTAAGTTAGGCAGCACGAGTACACCGTATCGATTCTGCATCAACGTAATTGTGCCGAGCGGCTTGTGTTGGGTATCGGTGCTATACATTTTGACGGTAATCTTAGCGGTGTTTGCTAAGCTAATCACCGATACGAATAAGATAGTACCTATGAAAAAAGTGAGTAGACGACGCAGCATAGTATTTCTCCTTATGCTAGGTTAACAGCTAATTTGGCGATACGTTCCCCTAAGGCCAAACACAAAGTTTGTTCTTCATTGCTCAGCGGATTCTTGCTATCGATGCCGGCTAAGTGACTTGCACCATAGGGTGTACCACCGGTGGTAGTTTGCATCAATTCAGGCTGAGTATAGGGGAGACCAACCATCAACATACCATGATGCAATAAGGGTGTCATCATGCTGATTAATGTTGTTTCTTGTCCACCATGCATGCTAGAAGTTGAAGTGAATACACCTGCTGGTTTGTCGATCAAGCTGCCAGACAGCCACAAACTACTCGTGCTATCGAGAAAATATTTTAACGGTGCAGCCATATTACCAAACCGAGTTGGACTGCCTAAGGCTAATCCGGAGCAATCTTTAAGATCGTCTAATGTGACATATAAAGGTCCATCGTCGGGAATGGTATCGTCGATTGCTTCGCACGTTGCAGAAATGGGAGCAACTGTGCGGATACGTGCTTCTATACCAGTAACCTTTTCGACACCACGCGCGATATGATTTGCCATGTTTGCTGTCGCACCATAGCGTGAATAATATAATACTAAAATATAAGGCATTGAGCGCCTCCTATAAAATCGTCAGAATATTTTCAGGGGGCCTACCGATGACGGCCTTATCACCCGCGACAATGATGGGGCGCTGCATGAGCTTGGGCGCATGCACCATTGCAGCAACTAATTCCTGTTCTGATAGTTGCTCATTATCAAGGCCTAGCGCTTTGTACTCTGCTTCATTGCTGCGTATTAATTCGCGTGCCGTGAGACCCAATAGTTTGAGGATTTGAGTAAGTTCATCTGTGCTAGGAGGCGTGTTTAAATACTCGACAACTTTAGGAGTGATACCTTTGTCTTCGAGCAATTGCAGACTCTGCCTAGATTTAGAGCAGCGTGGATTATGGTAGATGATTATTTCTGTCATGTTTGATACCTTTGCTTTAATCGATAATGTACAGGGAATTAATACATATGCAATGGCGCGATTATATCCGAACTTACTGGCGTTTTACATGTTATATTTGGCGGCGTTTTACCCAAGATGGTTGTAGCTATCGTGCCGCAGCGTTGACATTTACGAGCTTATTATCACTTGTGCCTTTGATGGCAGTGAGCTTTGCAATTATTACCGCATTCCCAGTGTTTCAAGCATTTGAAAAACGCGTGCAGGATTTTATTTTTTCGAATTTTGTACCAGCTTCGGGGCAAGCCGTCCAACATCAATTGCAATTATTCGCAAGTCAAGCGTCGAATTTATCGGGCGTGGGTATGCTGTTTCTTGTTATTACCGCAGTACTGGTGATGTTTACCATTGAGCAAGCCTTTAATGCGATTTGGCATGTGCCGACACGGCGTAAAGGGACTTCAGCATTTTTATTGTATTGGGCAGTGTTGACCTTAGCACCGATTTTAATGGGGATTAGTTTAGCAGTCAGTTCGTATTTGATTTCTTTGCCATTGGTAACGGGGACTGCACAGAGTTTAGGTTTACTCGAACCGATGCTTGCACTCGTGCCATTCTTAGCATCTTGGGTGACATTTACTTTCTTATACGTTGCGGTTCCGAATTGTTATGTACCGATTCGCCA
Source organism: Gammaproteobacteria bacterium (assembly GCA_021773335.1). Lineage (GTDB taxonomy): Bacteria > Pseudomonadota > Gammaproteobacteria > JAJFKG01 > JAJFKG01 > JAJFKG01. Next base: position 35,462 of record JAJFKG010000002.1, on the reverse strand, counting down.
CGGCTTGGGTGGTGCTTTTATTGCAGCGATTTTATTTGAAGTCGCTAAAAAAGGTTTTGCCTTTTACGTCACGCATTTTCCAACCTATAAACTATTGTATGGTGCGTTAGCAACGATTCCAATATTTCTAGTCTGGCTTTATGTGTCATGGTTAATTATTTTGTTTGGAGCTGAAGTTGCAAATAGCTTATCGTACCATCGTAACTTTGTCTCAGGTCGCCAGTTTGATGGTTTTACCCAAGCCTTTCGTTGGCTTGGATATTTGTGGCGTGCGCAACGTGAAGGTAAGGGCTTATCATTGCCTGAATTGATTAATCAAGATCCTGATGATTACACGGTCAGTGCAACGATACAATTACAAAGTCTGTTACATGCAAAGTTAATTCAACGTACAGCTGGCGAACGTTATATTCTTAGTCGAGATTTAACAACATTGTCCTTAGTTGATCTTTATCGCCTTATGCCGTGGCAGTTGCCCGATCTTGAAAAATTAGCGGTTAGCCAAACCGCATGGGATCAAGCGCTAATTGCGGCATTACAGCCAGCAGTTAAACAAATAACTGCAACAATGGATGTGTCACTTGTCAGTCTATACCGGTAGTGTTTAGTAAGATATTTTCTTTTGGATGCACTTAGAATTGTGCCAAGCTTCTGCTGTTTCTGATTAATTTTATTATTTTGCAAAAAAATATGGCAAAGTCGCGACAAAAATTTTTTTTAGGGAGCTGACTTGATGCCTTTTCTGCATGAGATTTCAGATTTTAAGCAATTACTTGAAGTTGTCGCAAAAGAGAAGCAGGTTATCCCTATTATTGCAGAAAAAGACTATTGGTTAATGCACTGTTTATGGGGCTTGCAGCAGCAGAAATTAGAGTTTGAATTAAAAGGAGGCACATCTTTATCAAAAGGCTTTAATATTATTGAACGTTTTAGTGAGGATATTGATATACAAATTCACCCTGATGACTCAATAGATGTTAAGACAGGTAAAAATCATGCTAAACCTGCTCACATCAAAGGTAGAGAAAATTTTTCAATGCAATTGCCAATGAACTCAATATTGCTCGAATGCAATTTTCGCGTGCTCATAACTTTGATGAGCCAAAAAAAATGCGTAGTGCAGGTGTTCGAAGAGAATATAGCTCACTGCTTTCTGCAATAGATGCTTTAAAACCAGGTGTTGTTTTGGAGCTTGGCTTTGAGCAAACAACAAGAGAGTTATACACAAAAGAATTTGAGAAGAAATCAGCAATTTATTTTGGCAAGCAACCTAAGTTCCAAGCTATATTGAGGCGGATAAACAATCATCTGGCAAATTTATAATGCTAACCTTAACGTCTATCAAGCCAATTTATGTGTCAGCTCCTTCACGATACCCTCTAAGGCTAAATGTTCAGCTTGCTCGGCGCGGCGATGTTTATATTCAATAGTGCCTGTGTCTAAACCGCGTTCACTGATGACTAAACGATGCGGGATGCCGATTAAATCCATATCTGCAAACATGACGCCAGGACGTTCGTTACGGTTATCAAACAGCACAGATATCCCTGCGGCTTGTAGCTCGTTATAAAGTTTGTCACAAGCTTCTTGTACTCGGTAAGAGCGTTTTAAGTTAATTGCGACTAAAGCGACATGAAAAGGAGCCAGTGCATCCGGCCATATGATGCCATTGTCATCGTGATTTTGTTCGATGGCTGCGGCGACGATGCGTGATATGCCAATGCCGTAAGATCCCATCAGCATATTCACATTCTTGCCATTGTCGTCTAAGACGGAGGCATTCATCGGGTCGCTGTATTTCGTGTCAAATTGGAAAATATGTCCCACTTCGATACCGCGTGCTAACTGCAAACTGCCTTTGCCATCGGGGCTAGGATCACCGGCAAGCACACTGCGTAAATCTGCGGTTTTTGGTTCGGCTAAGTCGCGTCCCCAATTGACATTAATCAGGTGCTTACCGTCACTATTGGCGCCACATACAAAGTTAGCTAGCTGTGCTGCATCGTTATCAACGATAACGGGGATAGATAAATCGACAGGACCGATGAATCCAGGGGCACATTTGAGTGCTGCTTTAATTTCTTGATCAGGGACAAAGGTTAACGGGCTTGCGACTTGGGCAAGTTTCTCTGCTTTGATAATATTGAGTTCATGATCACCGCGCACACACAATGCTACGATTGGCATCTTACTACCAACGACCAACAGTGTTTTTAAGGTTTGTTCAGGTTGCACGTTTAATAAGTCACTGACTGCAGCAATACTGGTTTGAGTCGGCGTATCCACGCTTTGCATCGCATCGCCAGCTTGCATACGTTTGCCTTCTTGTGCCAGACTGGTCGCACGTTCGATATTGGCAGCGTAATCACTCTTATCACTGTAGGCAATCACATCTTCACCAGAGGCAGCGAGTACCTGAAACTCATGTGAAAAATCACCGCCGATACTGCCCGAGTCAGCAAGTACCGCGCGATATTCTAAACCTAAACGATCAAATATCTTGGTGTAAGTGGCATACATCAAATCGTAACTTTGCTGTAAGGAAGCCTTATCGATCCCGAACGAATAAGCATCTTTCATCATGAATTCACGCGCACGCATAACGCCGAAACGTGGACGTACTTCATCGCGAAACTTGGTTTGGATTTGATAAAGAATCATCGGTAATTGCTTATAGCTATTAAGATCGCGACGCGCAAAATCAGTCACGATTTCTTCATGTGTAGGGCCAAAACAAAATTCGCGTTGGTGGCGATCTACAAAACGTAAAAGCTCAGGGCCGTAATCATTCCAGCGCCCTGACTCTTGCCATAACTCCGCAGGTTGTACCGCTGGCATCAAAATCTCTTGTGCGCCAGCTTTATCCATTTCTTCACGCACGATATTTTCGACTTTACGTAAGACACGATAACCTAAGGGTAACCAGGTATAAATACCAGCAGCGAGTTTGCGGATCATGCCGGCGCGTAACATAAGCCGATGACTAATTAATTCAGCATCAGCGGGGGTTTCTTTAAAGGTGTTCAACAGGTATTGACTGGTCTTCATGTTTTTCTCTGTAAATTATTTAATGCCTATTTGTGCCCGGAGTGTGTTACATGCTTGCGTTTGTTATTAAAATCGTTCGGCATTCGCTTTGTGCCAATGTACGGCAAAATGCTCAGGAACTGGATCTTTGAGTAAATCTCCGGGTTCGAGGTAGTGATAAACTTCATCTAAGCGCTGTACTTTGGTTTCGCTGATGCGTCGATAAATGTGATATGGGCGCAAATCAGCAGGACTATCCAGGCCTGCAGCTGCGACTAATTCTAACACACTTTCGACGCTGCCGGCATGGAAGTTAGCCACGCGCTTATATTTTTCGCTAATGACCAAGCCTCTTACTAGCTCAGGGTTTTGTGTAGTAACCCCAGTCGGACAATGGTTGTTGTTACACTGCAGTGATTGGATACAGCCCAAAGACATCATCATACCGCGTGCAGAGTTACACAGGTCAGCGCCCATCGCTAGTTTACTCACAATTTCAAAGCCCGTGGTCAGTTTACCAGAGCAAATAAGGCGAAGTTTATCACGTAATCCACAACCCACTAAGGCGTTGTGGACAAACGACAAACCTTCATTTAATGGTGTCCCAACGGCATTAGAGAATTCTAATGGTGCGGCACCGGTTCCACCTTCTGCACCATCCACCGTAATAAAGTCTGGATACACGCCCATTTCCAACATTGCTTTACAAATACTGAGAAATTCAGAGCGTCGACCGACGCACAATTTAAAGCCGATGGGTTTACCGCCACTGAGTTCGCGTAGCGTAGTAATAAAATTCAGTAAGCTTTTGGGTGAATCAAATGCACTATGGCAAGGCGGTGAGATGACATCTTCACTTAATGGCACGCCGCGAATTTCGGCGATTTCGGGAGTCACCTTAGCGGCAGGCAAAATACCGCCGTGTCCAGGCTTGGCGCCCTGAGATATTTTAATTTCGATCATTTTAACGCAAGTGTGTGCCGCCTTTTCTTGAAAAAGATGGGCGTCAAAATCGCCGCTATTGGTGCGGCAGCCAAAATAGCCTGTACCCAACTGCCAAACGACATCACCACCATTTTGTAAATGATATTGGCTTAGACCACCTTCGCCGGTATTGTGGTAAAAGCCGCCGGTCTTCGCGCCAAGGTTTAAGGCTAAAATGGCATTTTTACTCAATGCTCCAAAGCTCATTGCCGATATGTTGAGTAAGGAAGCCATGTAAGGTTGATGGCATTGTTCACCACCAATGCGGATACGTGGTTCTTTGCCGGTAGTTTTTTTTGCGGCTAAGGAATGATTGAGCCATTCATAACCTAAGTGATGTACGTCTTTGCGTGTGCCATAGGGGAGGGTGTCTAGGACTTTTTTCGCGCGTTGGTAGACAATTGAACGCTGTTGGCGATTGAAAGGACGGCCATCAAGATCAGACTCAATGAAATACTGGTGTATCTCTGGACTGATCTTTTCAAACATGAAGCGAAAATGACCAATTACGGGAAAGTTACGTAGAATAGTGTGTCTTTTTTGCGTGATATCGTAAATGCCGACCAGCACCAGTGGTGCAACAATAATGTAGGCAAATAGAACAGGCTCCCAAAATAGGGCGATGGCTTCAATGACTACAACGCTGATGATTGATAAGAGCAAGAAGTAAAAACGCATGATTGTCGTTCCCCTGACAGCTATAAAGTGTGTCTATTCTAGCGGATGTTATCGTAGCAGGCCAACCATTTGGGATGCGTAGCTAGGTTTGGGCTTTTCTGCTATGATGCCGCGACCCTGACGTGGAGACGCTTATGACAACGAATAATATGGTATTCTCCTCTGTGCCGAATCGCAGTGATTTGCGTGATGCAATTAGTCGTGCTTATCGTATGGACGAGGCGCAATGCATTGAACAACTCATCGAAGCTGCCCATTTGCCGGCGCCTGTGCTTAAAACGATTGATAGCACGGTACGTGAGTTAGTTAGCACTGCACGCCAACTAAAGTTAGGTAAGAATAGTCTCGATAATTTCCTCCATGAATATGCTTTAAATAGTGAAGAAGGTACTGCCTTAATGTGTCTCGCCGAGGCAATGTTGCGTGTGCCGGATAGTGAAACGGTCGATCGCCTCATTCGTGATAAAATTTCTTCTGCTGATTGGACGGGACGCGAGACTCAGCAAGATTCTTTTTTTGTGAATGCCACGACGTGGGCCTTAATGTTAACGGGTAGGGTGGCTTCATGGAAAGATGTGACGTCTAACAACCTTGGTAGTGCCTTAAAAAAGATTGCCAATCGTGGTGGCGAACCAGTGATACGTGCTGCAGTTAGCCAAGCGATGAGGATTTTAGGTCGTCAATTTGTGATGGGCCGTAGCATGCAAGAAGCACTTAAACGTGCGACCACTTTAGAGCAACAAGGTTATCGTTATTCGTATGATATGTTAGGTGAAGCGGCGCGTACGGAAGAAGATGCGCTGCGTTATCTGCAAGCCTATAAAGATGCGATAACAACATTGGGTAAGGCATCAAAAGGGCAAGGTCCCATCACAGGGCCTGGTATCTCGGTGAAGTTATCAGCGTTACACCCCCGTTATGAATTCGCACAACAAGCACGAGTGTTCCCTGTTTTACAAGCGCGCGTTTTAGAATTGGCACAATTAGCCAAACAAGCTGACATTGGCATGACGATTGATGCCGAAGAAGCGGACCGTTTGGATTTTTCACTGGATATCATTGAGGCAGTATTTGGCGATCCATCCCTGGTAGGTTGGGAAGGCTTTGGTTTAGCCGTGCAATCTTATCAAAAGCGCGCTTGGTATGTTATCGATTGGCTAGTCGAGTTAAGCCAGCGTCATAAACGAAGACTAATGGTGCGTTTGATCAAGGGTGCCTATTGGGATACTGAAGTCAAAGATAGCCAAGTGAAAGGTTTAGAAGGTTATCCGGTCTTTACGCGGAAAAATTCTACGGACGTTTCATTCATTGCCTGTGCACGTAAATTGTTGCAACATCCAGAGGCTTTTTATCCGCAGTTTGCCACCCACAATGCCTATAGTGTCGCGGTCATATTAGCGTTAGTCGGTAAGTGCCATGATTTTGAATTTCAATGTTTACATGGTATGGGAGAGGCGCTGTATTCACAGATCGTTGGCCCCAAGCAACGTAATATACCTTGTCGTATTTACGCACCGGTTGGTAGCCATAAAGCTTTACTCGCTTATCTAGTACGACGTTTATTAGAAAATGGTGCCAATACTTCATTTGTGAATCGCTTAATCGATGAAAAAGCGCCGCTGGATCAACTGGCCTCAGATCCTGTCGTGCGCATCAAACACTTGGTATATAAGCCTCATCCTAAAATCCCGTTGCCCGCCGATATCTATGGCGAAGCTCGCAAGAATTCACTAGGTCTAGACCTCACGAATTATTTGGTGCTAGAAGATTTGGCACAAGAATTGTCGCAAGCAGCTAGTCAGACATGGCAAGGTGGCCCGATTGTTGATGGTAAGGATCTCGATTCACTGACCATTGAAGTGCGTGATCCGACTGATCGTCAACGCGTTGTTGGTATGACAGCACAAGCGCAAGAAGCACAAATTGAGCAAGCGTTACAAAGTGCTAGTCAAGCAGCTTATCGTTGGCGGAAAACGCCAGTGCAAGAACGTAGCGCATGTTTGCGGCGTATGGCTGATTTGTTGCAGGAAAACCGCAGTGCACTCATGGCATTGGCGATTCGCGAAGCAGGTAAAACTATCATAGATGCGCTGTCTGAAGTACGCGAAGCTATCGATTTTTGTCGTTACTATGCGTTGCGTGCTGAGCAAGATTTGGCATTGCCTATTACATTGCAAGGTCCGACAGGCGAATTAAATCAATTGAGTATGCATGCTCGTGGGCCGGTATTATGCATTAGCCCCTGGAACTTTCCCTTGGCAATTTTTCTAGGGCAAGTGAGTGCAGCATTAGTAGTAGGTAATCCGGTCTTAGCAAAACCAGCAGAACAAACAACGCTGATTGCCAGCGCTGCAGTACGCCTCTTGCATGAGGCGGGTATTCCACGAGATGTATTACATCTGTTGCCAGGCCAAGGTGAAACAGTGGGGGCACGTTTAGTCGTTGATGAACGGATTAAAGTAGTGATGTTTACTGGCTCTACCACAACGGCACGCTCTATTAACCAAAGCTTGGCGCAACGTCCAGGCCCTATTATTCCTTTGATTGCGGAAACAGGCGGTCAAAATGCAATGATCGTTGATTCCACTGCATTACCCGAGCAATTGAGTGTTGATGTTCTGGCGTCGGCTTTTGGTAGTGCAGGCCAGCGCTGCTCGGCTTTACGTGTATTATTCTTACAAAGTGATGTGGCCGATGAAATGATTAAAATGCTTAGTGGCGCAATGGCACAGCTACAGGTTGGTGACCCCAGTTTGTTGGCGACCGATATTGGGCCTGTCATCGATGAAGAAGCACGTACGATGCTCAATAAACATATTCAACGCATGGATAAAGAAGCGCAGCTAATCTATCGTGTGGAATTACCCGCGAGTTGTCAGGCAGGGACCTTTATTGCGCCCTGCGCGTATGAAATTGATAGTTTAGATCGTTTAACCCATGAAGTATTTGGGCCAATCCTGCATGTGATTCGCTATAAAGCGAAAGACTTAGATAAAGTCATTGCCGCGATCAATAACACCGGTTATGGTTTGACGTTAGGTGTCCATAGTCGGATTGATGAAACCATTGCATATGTTGATCAGCGTATCCGAGCTGGTAATGTGTACGTAAATCGTAATATTATTGGTGCAGTTGTTGGTGTGCAACCATTTGGTGGCGAAGGGTTATCAGGGACCGGGCCTAAGGCAGGGGGACCTCATTATTTGCCGCGTTTGTGTAATGAGCGCAGTATTTCCATTAATACCACTGCTTCCGGTGGTAATGCGTCATTGTTATCTCTAGAGGAAGACGATTAGCAGTAGGGTTTATGAACCAAGGAAATTAAGCGTATTATGGAAAAAACAAAGCATTTCTTAGTGGTTGACGATGACCAAGATATTCGCCAGTTATTAAGTAATTTTCTCGCTCAGCATAATTACCAGGTCAGCACAGCGTGCAATGGGGAAGAGATGTTAAGCTCATTGCAAGAGCAACAGTTCGATTTGATCATTCTCGATATTATGATGCCGGGTATGGATGGATTTGAGCTTTGTCGTCAAGTACGCCAGCACTCTCATGTCCCCATTATTATGTTAACCGCGAGTGGCGAAGAAAGCGATCGCATTGTGGGGTTAGAATTAGGGGCCGATGATTATATTGCAAAGCCCTTTAGTCCACGAGAATTATTAGCACGCGCAAAGGCAATTTTGCGCCGTGTTGATCAACCTACCGAGCATAAGTTTGCAAGTGATCATGTTATTTATGAATTTTCTGGTTGGCGCTTGGATATGGGAAGACGGCGTTTATTAGCACCGGATGATGTTGAAATTAGCTTGAGTGCGGGTGAATATGAATTACTCGTCGCTTTAATCGAACATCCTGGCCGGGTGATGACGCGCGATAATTTGCTAGATATTACCCGTAATCGCGAAGCAGGGCCTTTCGATCGTAGTATCGATGTGCAAATTAGCCGTATTCGGCAGAAGATTGAAGAGAATCCCAAGAGTCCACAGCTCATTAAAACGGTGCGTGGTGGTGGCTATATTTTTTCATGTACGGTGAAACGCTTATGATTGCACGTCGTTCAAAGCGCATGATTAAACGCACGTTCTCATGGCCGATGCTACTGATCGTGTTATTGCTGATTGTTGCTTTTCATTTAGTAATTCTATTGATGTATACCAACTCAAATTTGCAGATGGAGCGTGAATTTCGCAAAACTGAAATTATTCACACAGTTGTTAGTATTATTCACTTAGCAGATATCACCCCAATTGAACATCGCGAACAATTACTGCGCGGCATGCATGGTCCCAACCTGTCAATCTCTATTACGCAAAAGCCTAAGTGGTCTTGGCGTTTTACCCATTACAATCTATGGAAAATAGGCAAACAATTAAAACATCCAGAGCAGCCACAAGTGTCATTTCAACTACATGATGGCTCTTGGATAAATTTCAAAGCGACGATTTCAAAGCCGCAGCTGCATATTCAGATATTGTTGATTATTATTGATGTGATAGTGTTGACGGCTGTGCTGATTTGTATGTGGACATTTAGACGTTTTGCACAACCATTAAAACAATTTAAGGTTGCGGCTGATCGGCTAGGGATTGATATCAATACCGAGCCGTTAACAACCAATGGGCCATCTCTAGTACGTGAAAGCGCCTCGGCGATGAATAAAATGCAGCAGCGTATTAAAGGTTTGATACGCGATCGTACGCAAATGTTGGCGGCTATCTCACATGACTTGCGTACGCCAATCACACGCTTAAAGTTGCGCGCACAAAATATTCATGATCCTGAACAATATAAGAAGGTGTTGAAAGATTTAAATGAAATGGAGTTAATGATTAATCAAATTCTTGCCTTTGCTAAGGAAGATAGTCAGCATGAAGAAGAAACCTGGTTGGATTTGGTTTCGTTGATATCTTCGATTTGCGAGGATATGATTGAGATGGGCTACAATATTGAGTTTTCGACTGAGGTGAATCGTGTCCGTTTCCATGGCCGTCCAATTGCGCTAAAGCGCGTATTTACCAATATCATCAATAACGCCGAACGCTATAGTAAGGCGGTATGGGTTTCATTAGTGCAAGGTGAGCATAGCGTTACAATTACTGTTGCTGATGATGGGCCGGGTATTCCTGAGCAAGATATTGAAAAGGTCTTGCAGCCTTTCTATCAGGTTGACACGCGGTTTCCGCAACAAGGCGGCAACGTGGGTTTGGGGCTAGCAGTTGCCAAACAGATCATCCAATTCCACGGTGGAGAATTAACCTTAAAAAATCGTGAAGGAGGTGGACTTGCGGTAAATGTGGAATTACCGCTGTAAAAGGAATCATCTTTTATTGCTAACAGAATTTAGCAGCTGATTTATAGGAAGTTAAATTTATACTGCAAACCTAACACAAAATTATTAATGCCTGCGATCTTGTGATTATCATTGATGATGTCGCTGCGACTTAAACTATCACCAAAGACGTGACGGTATTGCGTATAAAAGTTGAGATTCTCTTGTAAATTATAACCCACACCGAGTGCCACCATTGGCCGCACACCTTCAGAGTTTGTTTTGCCAGAGTCAAACAAGCCATTACCATCATCACCTTGTTCTTGCCAAACATAAGCCCCTCCGGCTTTACCAAAGACGTTAAGCCCATTATGCCATAAGTATTCACCTTTCGCGGCTAAACTCGCATCATAGGTTTCAAGCGTGGTATCGTAGTGGCTGTTTAAGCTTGGGTATTTGCCTTTATAGTGTGAATCGCCATCATCGTTGTAAGCACTATCAATGCCGAGCAAGATATTATTAGTGAGTGCATAGTCATAACCTAAGCCACCACCAAATGAAAAATTGCCTACGCGTGCATCTTGGCTGTTGCTAGTCGGAGTTGAATTTAATGGATTCAGAATCTTATCGGGAGTGTCTAAATTCGCATACCCGGCATGGCCGTCGAGCACGACACCGTTTGCGGCATTGACCGCGAACGCATTCTTACAGCATAACAGAGCGATACTGGTAACAATGAGTAGTGGATAGATAATGGTGGTGCGCACTTAGTTCTCTTAATCTAGGCTGATCTTATTTTGATCGAATCGGCATCATAATGAACTAAACTGCTGAAGTCTAGTTAATTTTTTTACCTAACCATCGTTCTGTACCGCTCATGGTTGAGGCCAGCACTATTGCTTGTCTATTAAATATCCTAATAATCAGTGGGTTATAAACTGTTACATTTTGTTACAGCGGCGAAATCATTATGTAACAAGTTTTGGATATTATTCTCTTCAACACGATGAATAACGAAATGCAGACGGAGAAGCGTCGTTATTTGAAGCAGCAGATTGAATTGTAGGAGTGACTAAGTCATGTTTGTTAATAGCCATATCAAACCAAATCATCTAGGTATTTCCACTAACCTAGTTAATAACCCCGCTGACATCAGTGGAACCTTAACGCGCACTGCTCATGGTTTCCCGGTGGTTGAGTTAGAAATGGAAAATGCCGCGAATACTATCTTTGATCTGGATGAACAAAGTTACTATAAAAGGATTTCCGATATATTAACCGTGAAGCAGTTGACGGGCATCAATATTATTGTGCATGCTCCGCATCGTGGCCGCAATACGAATTTAGCAGCGGCTGATACAAGAGTGCGTGAATCTGCTGTCGAACGTATGTTGCAAGTGATGGAATTTAGCTATCTCATCGGTGCACGTATGCTGACGATAAATCCCGGTTACTTAGAATCTAACCCAGAGTTAGCTAAACGACAATTGCAATATTTCAAAGACTCCTTGTGCGTTCTGGTTGCCCGTGCACGAAGCTTAGGTATCCAACTATGCCTCGCAAACCCCCGCGCGGGCAGGCCGAAACGCCTTATTTTAAGTGATGCACAAATCATCGAATTGTGCCGCGAATTCAGTTTACGTTACACCTTTGATGTTATCGATTTTATTAATTTCGATCACCTCAAAGGCCGCTATTTTATGCGCTTACGCAAATTGCTGCCATACATTGGCAATGTCCATGTTGCCGACATGAAGATGGAAAAACGTACCTGGATGCCGCTCGGGAAGGGTAATTTCCCCTTCCACGATGTACTCTCGTTTTTATCCAACCACGGGTACAATGGCAATGTCATTGTCACGAAGCAAAGCTTTGAAGACGACGGTAATGAATACATCAAGCAAGCGCATTGTTATCGCCAGAATCTAAGTGTTTTGAATGCGCTGCCACCTGAAGCAGCGGTGGCTTAGAGTAAGTAGTTAAACGAAAGACGACGCTTTATATCGAGATCTAGGATTGGTTTACTGATCACATACCCACCCACACTTAGTTAGTCGTTCTGGGTCTCGATTTTTCCTTAAGCCTTACGCAAAAGCCCAATCCCTTTATTATCAATGGCGCTTTTGCGTAAGCTCAGCTTTACCTTTCTACACTAAATCAGCAACTTACCCAGGGTATTGCTTTTTGCATTATTTTAGGTTATTATTTGCCCACGTCAATACAGAGGATCGTGTTGATTTTGGCTCAGGAGAAAAGATATGGATATCGTTACCAACAAGAAAGTTCATTCCCAAACTATACGTACTAACCACCGCCAGCTTGCTGTTGAGCAAGATGCGCAGCATGTTATTAAAACCTTAGATTTATGCCCGATTATCAATCAGCTTGTGCATCATGAGGGGTGGTCACGCAAACATGCGCAAAAAGCAGCACAACAGTATCGTAACTATTTATTGTTGTTTGTAAAATATGGTAAATATACGCCATTGCCGCCATCAGATGATATTAATCATGTATGGAATGCACATATTTTACAGACGCATGCTTATATGACGTTTAGCTATGCAGTGTTTAAGCGTTATTTACATCATTATGCCCATCATCCGCGCAGTAATGATGCTGCACAGATCACCAAACAAAATTTATTTAGACGCAACACGCAGCGTCTCTACTATCAAGAGTATGGAACGTATATAAAGCCTGTGCGCTCATCGTTAAGCCGTGTGTTGAGTCCATTTAAGAAGCTAGTCCGTGCTTATATCCGAGAATTAACGGAGGATATGGAATCGGGAACAAACGTAGCGCGGCATATTTGGTGATAAATAATGTTGCTTAGGCATTTTTACAATTTGTTACAAGATAGCAACTAAGACGTAACATCTTTCTTCTATCATTATCACTAACAGGTTAGTGAAGTACGAGTTCAACACAGTCAGAGTATTACAAAGGAGGAGTGAGTATGAAGTAAAGCCGCTATGTTCTGTGACTGTTAACGCAGTCGGTCAAGGCCAGAGGCTCTTTACCTCGCGCACCCATCATTGTCTCCTCTGGCCCTGACCACCCCCTGGGCTCACACTGGGCCTCAATCTCTTCGTTATGTTTTGTTTTTCACTCAGTCATTTAGGGTAACTAAACTCCTTCGTGAAAAACAAAACATGCCTCGACCTTGAGGCCCAGCGTGAGCCCAGGGCAGTAGCTTGAATCTTTTGGTTGTGTTGTTTTTTCTACGGATAATGATTTTCGCAATTTAGATCTAAAGGTGTTGCTGCCTAATTAAAGCCTAAATCGCACCAACCGTCCCAAATAACTTTTCAAATCCGAGTTGCACCGCCTGAGATAACTTACTTGTTAGCGGTTGTTTTATCGTGTATTTCACTTCATAAAGATCAGTGTCATTGCTTGCAGCTAAGAGAAAATCATCGCTGGTTTTCAATTCGTCAACTAAACGTAAATCAAAGGCGTTAACCCCATACCAATGTTCGCCCGTTGAAATTTTATCAACATCAACAATAGGACGGTTGCTATTGATAAAGTCTTTGAATAAGACATGTGTATCATCTAAATCGGCTTGAAATTTTTGTCGTGCTTTTGACGTATTTTCTCCAAACATCGTCATTGTACGTTTGTATTCACCCGCAGTGAGTTGTTCGAAATCGACATGGTGTTTTTTCAATAGGCGGTGAAAATTCGCCACTGGTGCAGCGACGCCAACTGAGCCGATAATCGCGAAGGGCGCAGCCAAAATGCGGTTGGCTACACAAGCCATCATATATCCACCACTAGCAGCCACCTTGTCGACAGCGATCGTCAGTGGTATATTTTTGGCCCGGATACGTTGCAATTGTGAGGCCGCTAGGCCGTAGGCATGTACTAACCCACCACCACTTTCGACTTTGATTAACACTTCATCTTGTGGTGTTGCGACGGTTAACACTGCAGTGATTTCTTCGCGTAAAGCACTGACCGCCGTGGCGCGAATATCACCGTCAAAATCGAGGATGAAAATACGTTTTTTATCAGACGCGGCGCTTATATCTGCGCTTTTAGAGGTTTGACTATCTTTTTGTTTGGCTGCTTTTTTCTCGGCTTTTGCGCGGGCTTTTTTGTCCTTCTTAATGGCCTTTAAAGCGGCTTTATCCAAAGAAGCTTCATTTAGGGTTTCTTGCATGCTCTCATATTTGGCATTGAGTTTTTTGATCTCTAATTTACCTTTGTGTTTTTCTTTTTTGCTGGCGATTGCAATAATCCCGGCAATCACAATTAGAATTGCGGCAACTATGGTGAGTGCTTTGAGTAGAAAGAGCCCATATTCGGTCAAAAATTGCATGCTTCGAGTCCTTATTTTTAGCGACTGTGGATTTCAGGATAATAACATAGTTAGCCAATGGTACGTCTACCTATGCTAAAATGCCGCAACTTTAGCATGATAAATCGATTTGATTGATAGCCGAGTGTAAATGAACGGACAAAATAATATCAACACGGAGGTGGCGCCGCTTCTTAATGCGCAAAATTTATTGTGCGAACGTGGTGAGCGCGTCTTGTTTGCGAATTTGTCCCTATCTCTCTATGCTCATCAAGCCTTGCATGTGCGAGGCGTTAATGGCAGTGGCAAGACAAGTTTATTACGTATCCTATGTGGTTTATTACCCGCCGTTGAGGGTGAGATTTATTGGTGCGGGCGTGATGTGCGTCATTGCCAGCATGAGTATCGTGCCCAACTCGCTTACGTAGGGCATAAGTCCGGTATTAAAGCAGAACTGACTGCCCAAGAAAATTTACGTACCGCACAAATGCTGTTGGCACATGCACCGGCTTGTAGTCCTACTGACGCACTTGATCGCTTAGGGCTGGCGAATGTTATTAACTTGCCTTGTGGCTTATTGTCGGCTGGCCAACAACAACGGGTAGCTTTGGCGCGTTTACTTGTCAGTGGTGCACGCGTGTGGATTCTAGATGAACCGTTTACTGCGCTGGATCAAAATATTGTGGCATTAGTGAGTGCTTTGATAGTCGAACATGTGCAAGCGGGTGGAGCGGTGATGTTGACAAGCCATCAGGTGGTGGCATTACCGGGCATTGAATTAAATTATTTCACGTTAAATTGATAAGATGGTAGAAGCGAGTCATAAACTTTACGTTAAAAAAGCTGTGCCAGCCAGCGCTTGGCGCGCGTGCCTGCAAGTACTGAGACGCGATTTATTACTATCATTGCGGCGCCGTTCCGAATTTTCCAACCCCTTGTTTTTTTATGTGATTGTTGTGAGTTTATTTCCATTAGCGATTAGCCCGGCGCCAAAGACGTTACAAATGATCGCACCAGGTGTGATCTGGGTTGCGGCATTATTAGCGACATTACTGGCGTTAGAGCACTTATTTCGCAGTGATTATGATGATGGTAGTTTAGAGCAACTTGTCTTGAGTCCACATCCGCTTGCAGCTTTGGTGTTTGCTAAAGTTGTTGCTCATTGGTTGGTGACGGGTTTGCCTTTATTGCTATTGACACCTATGCTCGCTATGTTTCTGCATCTGTCTGCACAGCAAACAAGCATTTTATTATTAACCTTATTTTTGGGTACACCAACCCTGAGTCTGCTGGGCGCCGTTGGTGCAGCGTTAACAGTGGGTTTGCGTAACCGTGGTTTGTTGTTAGCGCTATTGATTTTGCCACTTTATATTCCGGTGTTGATCTTTGCGGTGGCGAGTGTGGTAAACGCAGGTGTTGGTGTGGTTGTTACAGGGCAGTTGGCCGTGTTAGGCGCTTTATGTGTATTGGCTTTGTGTTTAACGCCGGTGACAACAGCAGCTGCTCTCAAAGTAACATTAACCTGAGGAATCAATAATTACATGTGGACATTCATTCATAAACTTGGCTCACCTAAGCATTGTTATCGTATCGCCGGCTACTTTATTCCTTATTTAGGCACAATCAGTATTGTTTGCTTTATCTATGGTTTGGTTGGTGGTTTGATTTTAGCGCCGGCAGATTATCAGCAGGGCGATGGTTTCCGTATTATCTACGTGCATGTGCCGAGTGCTTTTTTATCTTTGAGCGTGTATATGGTAATGGCTTTGAGTGCGACAGTGAGTTTGATTTGGCGAATAAAAATGGCCGACGTCATTACCAAAGTGAGTGCACCACTAGGGGCGACATTTACCTTTCTTGCCTTGGTAACTGGGTCTTTGTGGGGGAAACCCATGTGGGGGACTTATTGGGTCTGGGATGCGCGTTTGACTTCTGAATTGATTTTATTATTTTTATACGTTGGTTACATGGCGTTAGAATCGGCACTCGAGGATCGCCATATGGCTGCGCGTGCAAGTAATATCTTAGTGTTGGTGGGAGTGGTGAATATTCCGATTATTCATTATTCCGTTGTGTGGTGGAATACCTTGCACCAAGGTGCGTCGATAAGCTTACTAAATAAACCGACGATTGCGCCAAGTATGTTATATCCATTGTTAGCAATGCTTGTCGCCTTTATGGCATTCTTTTTTGCTGTCATGCTAATGCGTGCGCGTTGTGAAATACTGCTGCGCGAGCAAAAAAGTAATTGGGTTAAAGAATTGGTGCAAACGACATGACATTACAACATTTCTTCAGTATGGGTGGGTATGCCCGCTACGTGTGGCCGTGTTATGGCTTAGTCATTGGATTATTACTTGTGAATTGGTGGCTGCCATTGCGTCGTAAACGCTATATTATCAAGATGTTGGCTAGGCGCATGGCCTATCTTGATAAAGAGGCGTTGGCTAAGGAGAGGCAGGGTGAATAGTATTCGTAAGCGGCGTTTGTATCTGGTGTTATTAATTGTGTTTGGTGTCGGTATCGCGGCTAGTTTAATCTTGTTTGCCTTACGCCAAAATATCAATTTATTTTATACCCCAACACAAGTGATCCAGGGCGAGGCGCCGCATAATCATGTTTTTCGCATTGGTGGTTTAGTCGAGAAGGGTAGTGTCAAACGCCAGCGAGGCAGTTTAGAAGTAAGCTTTGTGTTAACCGATTTAGCGCATGACGTAACGGTTGATTATACAGGTATTTTGCCTGATTTATTCCGTGAGGGACAAGCGATTGTGGCGCAGGGTAAGTTGGGTAATAAAGGTGAGTTTGTTGCCGATCAAGTATTAGCGAAACACGACAGCACTTATATGCCACCTGAAGTAAAAGATGCTTTGCAAAAAGGTCGCAAGATGCGTTTGTCGACGCATATGCAACAGTTAAGTCAAGGGCAAAAAGCACCACAAGCTCAGAACGGGCGACGTATGCAGGTAGTGCAGGAGCAGCGCCAGCAGACAGCACCAAACAAGGAAACCAATCTATGATTCCTGAGTTAGGCAATTTTGCCTTAATATTGGCGCTTTGTATTGCCATTGTCTTAGCGGTTATTCCTCTGCTTGGCGCACAGACCGAAAATTATCGTTGGATGAGTATCGCTAGACCACTTGCCTATGGACAATTACTTTTTATAGGATTTAGTTTTTTTTGTCTGGCTTATGCCTTTGTGACAAATGATTTCTCGGTTGCTTATGTCGCTGAGAACTCTAATCGCCACTTGCCGGCCTGGTATCGTTTTGCTGCGGTGTGGGGGGCGCATGAAGGCTCGATGTTATTGTGGGTTTTGATTCTCGGATTATGGACAGCGGCTGTTGCCAAATTTAGCCGTAGTTTACCGCCAGAAGTGATTGCTAGGGTGTTAAGCGTGTTGGGGATGGTGAGTGTTGGTTTTTTGTTATTTACCCTAGCGACGTCAAATCCTTTTTTGCGGCTGTTGCCGAATATCCCTCATGATGGGCAAGACTTAAATCCATTGTTACAAGACCCCGGCTTAGTTATGCACCCGCCTATGTTGTACATGGGATACGTGGGTTTTTCAGTTGCCTTTGCCTTTGCGATTGCTGCGTTGATCAGTGGGCGTTTAGATGCTGCGTGGACACGTTGGTCACGGCCGTGGACTTTAGCGGCCTGGTGTTTCTTGACATTAGGCATTACCCTGGGCAGTTGGTGGGCGTACCGCGAACTTGGCTGGGGTGGCTGGTGGTTTTGGGATCCTGTAGAGAACGCTTCTTTCATGCCATGGCTGGTGGGAACAGCTTTGATTCATTGTTTAGCGGTTGCGGAAAAACGAGGGGCTTTAAAAGGCTGGACCGCATTATTGGCAATTTTTGCATTTTCATTGAGTTTGATTGGAACTTTTCTGGTGCGTTCTGGCGTGCTAACCTCGGTGCATGCATTTGCCGTTGATCCTAAACGTGGCGCTTTTATTTTGGTGTTTTTAGTTTTAGTGATTGGTGCTTCTTTGTTGTTATACGCATGGCGCGCAGCGAGCTTAAAGTCAGATATGCATTTTCACCTCTTATCGCGTGAAACCTTGTTGTTGACGAATAATATTTTATTATTTGTCGCTGCTGTTACCATTTTATTGGGTACTTTGTATCCCTTGATCATGGACGCACTTGGGCTAGGAAAAATTTCAGTGGGGCCACCTTATTTTAATAGCGTGTTTATTCCGCTGATGGCACCAATGCTATTTTTTATGGGGTTAGGGCCTGTTTGCCGTTGGCGGCAGATGGAAGGACGCTTGCTGCTGCGTCGTTTACGCTTTACGTTTTTAGTCAGTTTAACCTTAGGTATTGCTTTGCCGCTGGTTGTGACTGGAGGTATCAATGGTATGGTAGTGTTAGGTATGTGCCTAGTCTTTTGGGTAGCGCTTACAACCTTGCAAGATGCTTGGTATCGCAGTGCAAGACGTGGGGGTATGTTACATGGGTTTGTGCATTTGACGCGCAGTCAATATGGTATGATATTCGCTCATATAGGTGTTGCGGTGTGTGTGGTTGGTATTACTTTATCTAGTCACTATAGTGTCGAGCGCCAAGTAAAAATGGCGACGGGTGATATTGTGAAGGTTGGAGCATATCGCTTTGAGTTTAAAGGGGTACACAATATACAAGGCCCTAACTATCGCGGTGTGGCTGGTGAGTTTGCCTTACTGCGTCGTGGGCGAGAAGTTAAATCGGTAACGGCGGAGAAACGTACCTATAACGTACAACAGATGACAATGACCGATGCGGGGATTAATGCCGGTATTTTCCGTGATTTGTACGTTTCTCTAGGTGAACCATTGGGTGACGGCAGCTGGTCAGTGCGCTTGTACTATAAACCTTTTGTGCGCTGGATATGGCTGGGTGGCTTACTCATGATGTTGGGTGGCTTGTGTGCCTTGGGTGATCGCCGTTATCGTTTGGCTGCGCGCCATGAAGAAGAACGTTTGGCACAGTTACCGACTCAGTAAATAAATTCATAAATAATAGTTAGTCAGCAAATGAAAATTATAACGCGTAAATTATATTACCTTATTCCTTTATTAATTTTTTTAGGTTTGGCGTTTTTCTTTTGGCGTGGGTTGGGCTTGCAACCTAAAGAAGTCCCCTCAGCCTTAATTGGCAAGCATGTGCCACGTTTTATTTTATCAACGGTAGAAGACGAGAATGCCCATTTCACGAATAAGGATTTTATGGGTAAGGTATCTCTCTTGAATGTGTGGGCAACCTGGTGTATTAGCTGTCGCGTTGAGCATCCAATATTGATGGATATCGCACGCAGCAATATCGTATCAGTCTATGGTTTAAATTATAAAGATAATCGACAAGCCGCACAGCAGTGGCTGCAACGTTATGGTAACCCTTATAGCAAGATCGCGTTTGATGGTGCTGGTCGAGTTGCAATCGACTGGGGTGTATATGGCACACCAGAGACTTACGTTATCGATAAAAAAGGTATTATACGTTTTAAATACATTGGACCCTTAACGCAACAGGTCTGGCAAGAACAAGTTTTGCCAGTAGTTAAAAAGTGGCAAAATAGCTAAAAAATGCAAAAGTCTTTAATACAAGTTGTTTTAATTATATGTCTGGCCTTAGTTTATTGCGAAGTGAATGCGAATGAGGCAAGCAATGTCTATCAATTTGCAACACCGCAGCAAGGCCAACAGTTTCAACGTTTAACACAGCATTTACGTTGCTTGGTTTGTCAAAATGAAAGTTTAGCAGACTCAACGGCACCACTTGCCGCTGATTTGCGTCAGCAGGTCTACACTATGGTGAAAAATGGCGATAGCGATCAACAAGTCATTGATTTTCTCGTCAGTCGCTATGGTAACTTTGTTTTGTACAAGCCTCCTTTAATACCGGAAACTTATGCCTTGTGGTCAGCGCCAGTGGTGTTAGTATTGTTGGGGGCTTTGATATTGTTTAATTTTATCCGCCGACAGCGGCGTTCATCTGGTAATCATGTCTAGAAGGAAACATGAATGTGTTAGGGTTTTGGTCATTAATTTTAGTGATGTTGGTGGTTGCATTGGCTTTCGTGGTTTTTCCCTTATTAAAACCCATGCGTCATGCGGGACGCACACGTGAGCAATTGAATTTAGCACTCTATCGTGAACGTCTTCTTGAACTGGAAGCCGAACGTGATGATAGCGATATCACGAAGCAGCAATTTGAGACAGCACGTCATGAGCTAGAACGCCATTTAGTGGAAGACGTGGCTGCTGTTGAAGCAGACAGGCATACTCAGACTTTTCATAAGAGTTGGCGTTTAGCAGTGGTGCTGGCGGTGTTAGTGTCTTTGTGTGCATTATTATTCTATCACTACTGGGGTGATAGCCGACAACTTGCGACCTATAAGCAAAAACAAGCTGTTGCAGCACAAACGCAAAAAGCTATTCAAGCAATGGGTAGCTCGCAACAGATTATTGCACGCATGCAAGCCTATTTGCAGCAGCATCCAGATAGTCCTAAAGGGTGGTTTTTATTAGGACGTGTTTATTATAATTTAAATAAGTTTACTGATGCAGCGGATGCTTTTGCAAAAGCACACCAACAGCAACCACGTAATGTTGAATACATGCTGCAATATGCACACGCGCTCTTCTTTGCGCATAATCGGCAGTTAAACCAACAAGCACAATTATTAGTAAAACAGGTTTTGGCGCAGCAACCAAAGAATGCTGCGGCGATGAATCTGTTGGCGCTGAATGCCTATTCACAACAGCAGTATGCACAGGCTATTCACTACTGGGAAGCGTTATTACCATTGTTCGCGGCAAATAGTCCCGATGAACAAATCGTTTTGAATGCGATTGCGGAAGCGGAGGAAAAGGCAAAAACGCAAGCACAAGCGATAAAAAATTAAAGAAATAATGGTTATGCCCTCGCACCTTCAGCTACGGGGTGTATAGTCCTCTGACTTTGTGGTTTTATCTGCAATTGGCCTTTTCTTAAGTTGATTGCGCAAGACAAAATAACCAACGACACCCGAAATAAGTGAACCTGCCAAAACGCCGAGGCGGACTAGACGCGAATAATCACCTTCGAAGCCTTGATAGGCCAAACTTCCTATAAATAGGCTCATCGTAAAGCCAACGCCGCAAATAATTGCGACACCATAAAGTTCCCCTAAGCTAATATCTCGCGGTAATTGCGTGATTTTTAATTTAATTAATAGCCAACAGGCGCTAAAGATCCCGAGTTGTTTTCCGACGATCAACCCCAGCGCAATGCCAAGCGGGATCGATTGGAAAAGACTGCTGAGGTTGATGCCAGAAAAGGAAAAACCAGCATTGCCAAAGGCAAATAACGGTAAAATAAAATAAGTCACCCATGGGAGTAGATTATTTTCAATGCGCATCGCTAATGACTGTTTACCGGCATCATGGTCCATTGGCAAAGACAGGGCGATTATAACGCCGGCAAGGGTTGCATGTACGCCTGAGTTTAATACGGAAACCCATAAAATAATGCCAACTATAGTATAGGGCCAGAGCTTGCGTATTTTGCGTCGGTTTAATGAAATTAATGAAAGGACACACAGACCTACGACGGCAAAAGAAATAAGTGATAGCGCTTTACTATAAAATATAGCAATAATAACTATGGCGCCAATATCGTCAAAAATAGCGAGTGAAGCGAGAAATAATTTTAATGTGAGCGGCACGCGGCGCCCTAGACATGCAAGAATCCCTAATGAAAAAGCAATATCGGTAGCAGCGGGAATTGCCCAACCGCGCATCGCAAGCTGATCACCAGTATTAAGTGCACTGTATATCAAAATAGGCAATATCAACCCACCTACTGCTCCAGCCAAGGGTAATATGAGCATTGAACGTTTATCATAATTACCGCGGAATAATTCACGTTTTAACTCTAACCCGACGAGTAGAAAGTAGACCGTCATTAAACCTTCATTGATCCATAGCACTAGTGGTTTTTGGATTTTCAACAAACCAATCTGCACAATAAAGTCAGTATTTAGCATGGTTTGATAGATATGGCCCCAAGGTGAATTTGCAAAGATAAGCGCAATCAACGCCGAGAGAAAAAGTAAAACCCCGCCAAACGCCTCGAACTTAAAAAAGTCGCGAATTATTTTTTTCATCGTCACTAGCGTGCGTGTAGGCGTTGGCCTACGAAGACACGATCCCGCTCATCTCTTTGCTCATGGGTAGTTAGAGGCAGCCCAAGCTGGAAAGTTGCATAAAATCAATAAGATTTGAAATTTTTAGTGAAAACAAAGAGATAAGTGCTCAGGGTGACAAGATTAATTCTCTTTGGTGCTTGCTAACGCTTGCAAACGATAAATCCACTCCAGCGCTTCACGTGGACTAAGACTATCTGGGACAATATTAGCGAGGAGGTTAAGCACTGGATGCGAGCTGGCCGTTTGTGATGAGGCTTTTGCTGCAGGCTTGACGAACAAATCAGGTTGAGGTTTTGTGCTAGCATCAGAATATTGTAACGAGTGTTGCTCCAATTCGATAAGTTTGTCTTTAGCACGTTGGATCACTGGCTTAGGTACGCCGGCTAGTTGTGCTACTTGCAAACCATAACTTTGGTTTGCTGGACCAGAATTTACCGTATGCAAAAACACGATAGTATCACCGTGCTCGATGGCATCAAGGTGAATATTATTCACTGTGTTAATATGTTCAGCAAGTTGTGTCATCTCAAAGTAATGCGTTGCGAATAACGTCAATGCCTGGGTGTGGCTCGCCAAGTATTCTGCACTCGCCCATGCAAGCGATAAACCATCAAAAGTGCTCGTGCCGCGGCCAATTTCATCCATTAATACCAGGCTGTTGGTGGTAGCGTTATGTAAGATATTTGCGGTTTCTGTCATTTCGACCATAAAGGTTGAACGGCCACCGGCTAAATCATCCGCCGCACCAATGCGGGTAAAGATGCGATCAATTGGGCCAATAGTTGCAGCTTTTGCAGGAACGTAACTCCCGATATGGGCGAGCAATACGATTAATGCTGTTTGTCGCATGTAGGTAGATTTACCCCCCATATTAGGTCCGGTAATGATTTGCATGCGCTGTTCTATATTGAGCAAAGTATCATTAGCAACAAAAGGCTTACTTAAAGCTTGCTCAACCACTAAATGCCGACCAGCTGTAATTCGTATACCAATATCTTTGTTTAACTGAGGGCAACACAAATCGAGCACATCGGCGCGCTCCGCAAGATTGCTTAACACATCTAATTCTGCAACAGCACTGGCCATGGTTTGCAGTGGCGTTAAATCACAGAGTAACTTTTCGATTAACTCATCGTAGAGTTGTTTTTCACGTGCGAGTGCTTGGCTCTTTGCGCTTAATGCCTTATCTTCAAACTCTTTTAATTCCGGCGTGATAAAGCGTTCGGCATTTTTCAATGTTTGGCGACGAATATAGTGGCTAGGGGCTTGTTCGGAAGCCGCGCGACTGATTTCGATATAATAACCATGCACGCGATTAAAGCCTACTTTTAAGGTTGAAATGCCAGTACTCTCTTTCTCGCGGGCTTCTAAGTCTAGTAAAAATTGCCCGGCATTTTCACTGATGTCGCGCAATTCATCCAGCGCCTCATCGTAGCCAGGTGCGATCACGCCGCCATCGCGAATCAACACGGGTGGTTGCTCAATGATTGCTTTACTTAATAAGGCGTGTATCTCAGGGAATTCCGTGATGCGCTGTGCTAACTCGGTGAGTGCCACTACTGGCGTCGTTTTTAATAGGGCTTGCAGCCTTGGCAAAATACCCAAGGCTTGGCGTAAGGTGCTTAAATCACGTGGGCGTGCCGTGCGTAATGCAACACGCGCAAGAATGCGCTCAATATCGCCGATGCTACGTAATAAGTCATGAATGTTCGTGTGACTTTGTGTTTCGATAAAGGTAGCAATAGCTGTCTGGCGCTGTTGTAATATTTCATGATCACGCAAGGGACGATGTAACCAACGCCGCAGTAAACGACTGCCCATAGGCGTTGCGGTGTCATCCATCACATGTGCAAGCGTGTATTCGTGGTTTCCCGATAAGTTCGTGTCAATTTCAAGATTGCGGCGGCTAGCTGCATCAAGGATGACACTATCGCCGCGGTTTTCAATTTGTAAACTTTGTATATGTGGTAATGCT
The DNA here is from genome assembly GCA_021773335.1 of Gammaproteobacteria bacterium. Lineage (GTDB taxonomy): Bacteria > Pseudomonadota > Gammaproteobacteria > JAJFKG01 > JAJFKG01 > JAJFKG01. The sequence continues at coordinate 11,042 of JAJFKG010000002.1, read as the reverse complement.
GCACGTTGCGTTTCTTTGGCATATTGTAATAAACACCCCGCTGCTTGTAAGGCAAGTGGCATTTCGCTACAACCAAAACCGCGTAAGTCACATGTATTAAATTGCTGAGCAAGTAAACGCAAACTGGTATCTAATTCAAAGTCCCAACTTGGACGTCGGCGTAAACTGGAATATTCATTGAGTGAATGGGGATACTCATTGTTTTCGTCAATGAGTAATTCTGCCGGTTTTAAGCGTTCGAGTTCACTCAGTAATGCCTCGTTACCTTGTGTTTGCAAAACATGGAAGCGGCCACTGGTTATGTCGAGTGTGGCAATGCCGTAGTTGGATTGTGCACGTTTGTTGGTTTGTACGCACACAGCAACGAGCAAGTTATCACGACGTTCATCAAGCAGGGCTTCATCACTCACCGTACCAGGGGTAACAATACGCGTGACTTGGCGTTCAACTGGGCCTTTGCTGGCAGCAGGATCGCCAATTTGTTCGCAGATAGCGACTGACTTGCCAAGTTTGACGAGTTTAGCGAGATACGATTCAACGGCATGATAGGGCACGCCCGCCATCGGAATGGGTTCGCCAGCGGACTGGCCACGGTGAGTGAGGGTTAGGTTGAGTAACTGGGCACCATGTTTGGCATCGTCAAAAAACATTTCATAAAAATCACCCATGCGATAAAACAATAGCATGTGCGGGAATTCCGCTTTGATGCGCAAAAACTGCTGCATCATAGGGGTATGACCGCTCGTTTTTTGAGCGCCTTTAGCGGACTTTTTTGTGATGACAGTATTCATGGGCGCTAGTATAACGGCATTTGTTAGTTGGGCAATGGTGATTAAATTGTTATCAGGGCCAGCTGGCTAACAATCGCTTAATACTAGATAATCACGCGAAATAAGTTATAAAAGGATTTACTGATGGTTAGCAACGATTTTGAAGACATGAATCACCAGCAGGCGATTGCCCTAGGCCAACGTCTCAAAGACAAAGGTTTATTTCTCGCGACAGCAGAATCGTGTACTGGCGGTTGGATCGCGCAAGCGGTGACGTCAGTGGCAGGTAGTTCACATTGGTTTGAACGTGGTTTTGTGACGTATTCGAATGCTGCCAAACGTGAAATGCTGGGCGTGCCAGGCGATTTGCTCGAACGTTTTGGTGCGGTGAGTGAAGCGGTTGTTAGGGCAATGGCTTCGGGTGCTATTCAACACAGTCAAGCGCAAGCCAGTATCGCAACCAGCGGTGTTGCAGGTCCTGATGGTGGTACAGCAGATAAACCTGTCGGTACAGTTTGGTTTGCCTGGGGTTTAGCCGATGGTCGTGTTGTCACACAGTGTGAATTATTTGATGGTGATCGCCGAGCTGTACGAGAACAAAGTGTTGTGTTTGCCTTACAGCATTTGCTGACCTTATTGCAAAGCCCGGGACAACAAAGATAAACGTAATAGATCTTTCAATCTCCACAAAATGTATGGGATAATTTGCGCGTCTAATACTAGATGGCGTGGAAGGCGTTAGCATGCATTTTTGCATGATGATGGGATATAACGAAAATAGAAGAGGTTTACATAGATATGGATGACAATAAAAAGAAAGCACTAGGTGCTGCTTTAACGCAAATTGAGCGCCAATTTGGTAAAGGGTCAGTCATGCGCTTAGGGGATAGTACCGCAGCACGCGATATCGAAGCTATCTCAACGGGTTCACTGGGTTTGGATGTTGCTTTAGGTATTGGTGGTTTACCGCGCGGACGAGTGGTTGAAATTTATGGGCCTGAATCTTCCGGTAAAACAACGTTAACGTTGCAAGTAATTGCGGAAGCACAAAAATTAGGGGGCACTGCAGCGTTTATCGATGCGGAGCATGCTCTAGATCCTTTGTATGCGGAAAAACTCGGTGTTAATGTCGATGAATTATTGGTGTCACAACCAGATACCGGTGAGCAAGCCTTAGAAATTGCGGACATGTTAGTGCGCTCGAGCGCGGTTGATGTTGTGGTTATTGATTCGGTTGCGGCTTTAACGCCGAAAGCTGAAATTGAAGGTGACATGGGTGATACGCATGTTGGCTTGCAAGCGCGTTTGATGTCGCAAGCTTTGCGTAAGCTTACCGCTAACATTAAACGTTCAAATACTTTGGTTATTTTTATTAACCAAATTCGTATGAAGATTGGCGTTATGTTTGGTAATCCGGAAACGACGACTGGTGGTAATGCTTTGAAGTTTTATTCTTCAGTGCGTTTAGACATTCGCCGTATTGGCGCAATTAAGAAAGGTGATGAAATCCTTGGCAATGAAACGCGTGTTAAAGTGGTGAAAAACAAAGTGGCGCCGCCATTTAGACAAACAACATTTGACATTTTGTATGGGCAGGGGATTTCACGCGAAGGTGAAATCATCGACATGGGGGTTAACCTAGGCTTTGTTGATAAAGCAGGTGCTTGGTACAGCTATAATGGTGATCGCATTGGTCAAGGTAAAGATAATGTGCGTAATTTCTTGAAAGAGCACCCAGAAATGGCACAAGAAATCGAAGCTAAAATCCGTGAAAAACTTTTGGTTGCCAACGCACCAGCAGCACCTGAAGCGGTTGCGGAAACTGAAGAAGCATAATCCCCGAGGCTTAAGATCTTGGATGCTGCCACTAAAGTCCGTCACGTCGCGCTAAATCTGTTAGCGCGACGTGAACATTCTAAACATGAATTACGGCGGAAGCTCCTCAATAAATCTCACCCCGAAGATCTCGTCGATACCACTTTAGCAAGCTTGCAAGAAGAAGGGTTGCAGAGTGATGCCCGTTATACCGAAGCCTATATTCGCTTGCGTGCTAACAAAGGTTACGGTCGTGCGCGCATTGTGCAAGAGTTGCATGAACGCGGCATTAGCGATCATTTGCTTACAGATTACTTGGCTGAGACGGATATCGATTGGTATACGCTTGCCAGGGAGGTACGCGAAAAACGCTTTGGTACTGTAATGCCAGATGAATTTCCTGAGCGTGCTAAGCAACAGCGCTTTTTGCAATACCGTGGTTTTAGTAATGATGAAATACGCCAGGTGTTTGATTAAAGGTTGCTACTATAGTTTAACCTAGCTCTAAATTGAACGAGCGTCTTTGACCGAGGCAGGCGGATCGCAGCACAACGCGGCCTTACTATAAAGGCAGAAAAGGCAGAATATATACCCTTCGCACCTGAAGCCTATAATCTACCTGATATTTCCGTGACTTTAAGTGGTTAGCTTGGTGTCAGGTTTAGTCCCTATGCCGTGTGTGCGGAAGACTTGGATGAAGTCGAGATAGTCGTAACGTATATGGATAGACAGAAATTCAGTCATTAGTAGATATTGTTTGTCGCTAAAAGGAAACCATCGTCGCCGATAAGCTAATAAAAACGTTAAAATGAACGATAAAAGTACTTGTCGAGCATAGATGCTCACTTTTATTCCATATCGGCATCGAGTTGCCCCGCCTGTTTACAGCATGTAGAATAACTCTCCATTTTTTGCCGAAAAATCACCAATTTCTTTAAGGTATGCCGTGGCCATGAAAACGAGTGCGCAGTTGCGCCAAGGGTTCCTCGAGTACTTTGCTAAGCAAGGCCATTCTATTGTGCCTTCAAGCTCGCTCGTGCCCGGTAATGATCCCACCTTGTTATTTACGAATGCGGGCATGGTGCAATTTAAAGAAGTGTTTCTTGGACGTGATAAGCGACCTTATACGCGTGCGACTTCAGCGCAGCGTTGTGTGCGTGCCGGGGGTAAACATAATGATTTAGAGAACGTTGGGCATACCGCGCGTCACCATACCTTTTTTGAAATGTTAGGTAATTTTAGTTTTGGTGATTATTTCAAAGGTGAAGCGATCCGTTATTCTTGGGAGTTTCTTACGAAGGTGGTTAGCTTGCCGGCAGAACGTTTGTGGGTATCTGTCTATGCCGATGATGATGAAGCGGCGGATATTTGGCTGAATGAAGTGAAAGTTGATCCGCGACGTTTTTCGCGTTGTGGTGATGCTGATAACTTTTGGTCGATGGGTGATACCGGGCCGTGTGGCCCGTGTACGGAAATTTTTTATGACCATGGGCCTGAGATTGCTGGTGGTCCGCCCGGCAGTGCGGATCAGGATGGCGATCGTTATATTGAGATTTGGAACTTAGTGTTCATGCAATATGATCGTGCGGCTGATGGAAGCTTGACGCCGCTGCCTAAGCCGTCTGTTGATACTGGCATGGGGCTGGAGCGTTTAGCTGCTGTTGTGCAAGGCGTACATAATAATTACGACATCGATTTATTTCAGCACTTGATTGCTTTTATGGCGAAGCTAGCGGGTGTTAATGACCTGAGCGATAATTCCTTACGTGTGATTGCCGACCACATCCGTTCTTGCGCATTTTTGATCGTTGATGGTGTGATGCCTTCGAATGAAGGGCGTGGTTATGTGTTGCGACGGATTATCCGTCGTGCGCTTCGTCATGGCAACAAACTCGGTTTGCACGATCCTTTCTTTTGCAAGATGGTTAAGCCGCTGATTGAAGTGATGGGACAAGCATACCCTGAGCTTGTGAAGATGCAAGCGACGGTTGAACGCGTGTTAAAACAAGAAGAAGAACAATTCGATAAAACGTTAGATCAAGGTTTAAAAATCCTCGAGCAAGCGATTGCGGGATTAAATAAAGATGTGATTCCAGGGGCAACGGTTTTTCGTCTATACGATACCTTTGGTTTCCCCGTGGATTTGACAGCGGATATCGCTCGCGAACGCGGTTTAGCGTTGGATTATGCTGGCTTTGAAGCCGAAATGGCAAAACAACGTAGCCAATCACAGCAAGCGAGCAAGTTCGGTGGTGATTATCATGATAATTTAGAGCTGGAAGCAACGACCGACTTCACTGGTTATCACGAGTTAGAACACGAAGCTAAAGTTGTGGCTTTATTCCATGAAGGACAACCAGTTGAGAAGCTGAATGAACATGAAGCAGGTATGATCGTTTTAGATAAAACGCCGTTTTATGCCGAATCAGGCGGCCAAGTGGGTGACAAGGGTAATTTGCAATTTAAAGCTGGGCGTTTTGCGGTAGAAGATACCCAAAAGTATGCACAAGCCCACTTACATTATGGCGAATTGGCTGAAGGTAGCATTAGAGTTGGTGAGCATGTCTTAGCAAAAGTCGATCTTGAAAGGCGTCGTGCTACGATGTTAAATCATTCAGCGACACATTTATTGAATGCAGCTTTGCGCCGTGTGTTAGGTGAGCATATTGAGCAGCGTGGTTCGCTAGTTGATGACGAACGTTTGCGTTTTGATTTTTCTCATCTTGATGCGCTAACTCAAGATGAGTTGCAAGCAATAGAATATTTAGTGAATGCTAAGATTCGCGCTAACTATGATGTACGTACTGAATTAAAAACGCAGGATGAAGCGGTTGCCGGTGGAGCGATTGCGTTGTTTGGCGAAAAATACGGTGAGCAAGTACGCGTGCTCACCATGGGTGAATTTTCCAAAGAATTATGTGGCGGCACACATGTGAAGCGCACCGGTGATATTGGCTTTTTTAAGATTATCAATGAGACGGGTATTGCTGCTGGTGTGCGACGTATTGAAGCGGTGACCGGTGAGGTGGCTTTGCATTGGGTCGAGCAGAATGAGCGTGTTTTACGTGAGATGGCTGGCTCATTAAAGACAGACCGTAGTGGCTGCTATACTAAGGTAGAGCAATTGCTACAGCGTAATCGCGGCCTCGAAAAAGAATTAGAGCAGCTTAAAGCTAAACTTGCCAGTGCACATGGTGATGATTTGGCGAATGAGGCAGTGAATGTTGCTGGTATCAAAGTGCTTGCCGCGCAATTACAGGTGAGTGACGCTAAAGCCTTGCGCGATACGGTCGATCAACTAAAGAATAAGCTCGGTAGTGCGGCGATAGTGTTGGCTTCGGTTGATGGCGATAAAATCCGTCTGGTTGCAGGGGTTACCAAGGATAGTCTCGATAAGGTCAAAGCGGGTGAGTTGGTGAATCATGTGGCAACACAAGTGGGCGGCAAAGGCGGCGGACGTGCTGATATGGCACAAGCTGGCGGTAATCAGCCAGCAGCATTGTCCGCGGCGTTAGACTCAGTCGTGGAATGGGTGAAACAACAGTTAGGGTAGGGGTCAGGTGTTCACATTACACAATTTCCTAATAGGAAGTTGTGTAATGTGAACACCTGACCCCTTAACGATGGACAGACTATGGCATTGATCGTACAAAAATATGGGGGAAGCTCGCTCGCCGACGTCGATTGCATCAATCATGTTGCTGAGAAAGTTGTTACCGCCCGTAAACAAGGCCATCAAGTCGCAGTGGTGGTGTCTGCTATGCATGGTGAAACCGACCGCTTAATGACATTAGCTAAGTCTATTCAAGAACAACCAAGCCCGCGCGAATATGCGACTTTGCTGTCGACGGGTGAACAAGTATCGATTGCCTTGTTGTGTATGGCGATCAATAACAAGGGCTATGAAGCGCGATCGTTTACCGGTGGACAAGCACGCATTTTAACGGATAGCCGTTATAAAAAGGCACGTATTCTCGATATCGATGCAGATGCGCTTGAAAAGGAATTGGCAGCAGGCCGGATTCCAGTCATTGCTGGTTTTCAAGGTAAAGACGTGAATGGCGATATCACCACTTTGGGGCGCGGTGGTTCTGATACCACAGGTGTTGCCATTGCTGCGGCATTAAAAGCTGACGAATGTCAAATTTATACGGATGTAGATGGTGTGTATACTGCTGATCCGCGTGTCGTGCCACAGGCGCGACGCTTAAACAAAGTAACGTTTGAAGAAATGTTGGAATTGGCCAGTCTCGGCGCGAAGGTATTGCAAACCCGCGCGGTTGAGTTTGCTGGCAAGTATGAAGTGCCATTACGCGTTTTGTCGACCTTTGCTGAAGGTGATGGCACATTAATTACGTTTGAGGAAAATAATGCTATGGAACAACCAATGGTCTCAGGGATTGCATTTAATCGCAGTGAAGCTAAGCTGACGATTTTAGGTGTTCCAGATAAACCGGGGGTAGCCTCAAGCATCATCGGTCCGGTGAGTGCGGCAAATATCGATGTCGATATGATCGTACAAAATGTCGCGGCCGATGAGAAAACAGACTTTACCTTTACCGTGCATCGCGATGATTATCATAAAGCGATGGAAATCCTCGGGCACATCTCCAATGAATTAGGTGCGCGCGTTGTATTGGGTGATAACAAGATAGCGAAGCTATCGCTGGTTGGGGTAGGCATGCGTTCTCACGCCGGCATTGCTTCAACCATGTTTAAAACCCTGGGTAAAGAGGGCATCAATATCCAAATGATCACGACCTCAGAAATTAAAGTTTCTGTAGTTGTGGACGAAAAGTATCTAGAGCTAGGCGTGCGTGCATTGCATAGTGCGTTTGGCCTGGATGCTGAGCCGAGTGAGGAATTTGATCCTCAACTTAGTCGCGTTTAAAGATGAATGTGCTAAGAAACAAGAGCTTAGGATATGGTGCGAATTTCAACTGAATAATAATAAAAATAATATGGATGGCATAGAACTTATGTCAAAAACTGCTATCTAACTAGTTGTTCCTGAATAGGGGTGACTAGTTAGAGTGGATTGTGGAAAAGGAGAACGCGAATGTTGATTTTGACACGGCGTGTTGGGGAAACCCTCATGATAGGTGACGATGTCACTGTGACCGTGCTCGGCGTTAAAGGTAACCAAGTACGTATCGGTGTGAATGCCCCCAAAGAGGTGGCGGTACATCGTGAAGAAATCTATCAGCGTATACAGCAGGAAAAAGAGAAAGATCAGGAACCTAAAAAGGAAGATTCGGGAGAGTAGTTGTTAGTGTTCTGCGTCATGCAGAAAAGGCCTTGTGCACGCACAACTACCCTCAAGAATGCCTCTATAGTTAATAGACTGTCTAATATTCTTTAGCTCATGCTTTTGTTTAATATCTGGCCAGTCGGTGAAACACCCGACTGCGCTTGTGTGTGGGCAGGTAAAAATAGCACTCTGAGCGTAGCGGATAAGCTTTTCAGATTTTCCTACCTGCCTTTATATTAGCGAGTAGACTTGTGTAGCTTTGATAAGCGCGTAGCGCGCATCAAGGTTTTGTCGGATTGGCACATCATTGAAACCTTGATGCGCCACTACGCGGCTTATCAAGGCTACATTTGTTCGTAAATCAACCAAAAAATCCTCCCTTGTTCAGTCCAATAGACGCCTTTAAAACCACCAAAGCTTAGGGTATACTCCCACGCTCGCTTGAGGAGAGGTGGCCGAGTGGCTGAAGGCGCTCCCCTGCTAAGGGAGTATGGGGGTGACTCCATCGAGGGTTCGAATCCCTCCCTCTCCGCCAGATTGCCATGCAAACCTAGAGCGCTTGCCATTTTCTTAGAAAAATTTAATTGATAGAAGCACTGCCGTAATTAACGTCGCTTGATGAGCTAAGTAAAGGGCTTTTAGGCGACACATCAATATGTACTTCCTGCCGCTCATTGTTAATTTGTTCCGCTACTGCAGTGATGATAAAAGCGCGACTGAGAGAAATTGATTGCGGAGCAAAAACAGTTTCTCGACTGCCTCCACGTACAGGCACCGTTGTAAAGGTTGCGACACCTGCACGAAGGTTGCGCTGTGCTGTACTGTTTGTTGCGATGCTGAATTTTATTTTCTGACTAAGCCCGCGGGCTGAGTCATTATGAAAATACTTAGACTGCAAGCCGATAGTAGCAATGGATTGCTCTAACAAGTTGTCTTGTGTGAACGGCTCAGGATCATCGGTGCTTCTCGCAGCTACTGCTTGACCCTGTGGTGCATGCAGTGCTTCTTGTATCTTGATTTTTTTATTTGCAGCATACTTGGTGTCTAATATCACCGTTTTTATCATATTGAGGATATCCTGCAACTGTGCTTGGCGTGATGCTGTGCCCAGTGTGCATTGCCATCTATCCTGGTGGTCTTTGACGAAAACATCTCGCTCGCTAATGTTAGTGTGAGTGGCAAGCTTCGTTATTAGCTGTTGAACGTGCTGCTCATATTCCGCAAGCGTTAACTCACAGCCACCAATCGCATTAATTTTCTCAAGGAAAGTACTTATTATTTGTTTACTAAAATTATATAGACTGCGAGTGCGTGCTTCTTTTTGCCCTTTTTGTTTTTCGAGTTTATTTGCGATGAGAATATAAAGAAAACAAAATAAGATAATAGCAGCTGCTACACCCGCAAAGGCGATACCAATAATTGCACCGGCACCAAGCGATGAAGGTGAGGACGAAGATGCGTTTTGAGGATTAAATTGGTTTGTACCATCAAGCTCAGCCCCTGAGCTTTCTAAGCACTTTTTTACGTCGTGAGAAGCACGATGACCGTTACATCTAGTTTTAAAAAAGGTACTGCCACTAATCGTTGTACCGGTAAGGTTGGCATTATTAAATATGGCTTTATCAAATGTATCTCCGTTAATACGGCCATTTCCTATCAGTGTTTCTTCGAAGGTCACACCGATCCATTTATTCTCTCTTGAGTCGAGTCGTGTTAAGTCGACCCCGCTAAAATCGCCTACCGACATGTCAGTATCATGTACCGTTAAATGTTGTAGATTGGCATCCCGTGCTTTGATACCTCTAGCATTACAATAAGCGATCAAGGCATTAAAGAGATTTGCTCCGCTAATATCGACAAACTCCATGTCATTACTACCTAGTCGGACATTATTGCCATGTGTGCCCGAAAACTCTGCATAACTTAATTCAGTATTTTGGATGCTCATGCCAGCGACATTGCTATCAGGGGCAGTAAATCCCATTAAATTGGGTTTTGCATCATCTCCATCATCAGCAAATGAAATATCAACGTTGAACCCTTGTAGGTCCATACCTCTCACGTTTGGATTCTCCCTATCCACATTCAGGTTAAACAGGTTAGTATAACTACCTAAGTGACGGCCATGGAAGCTGCCACCTTGCATTTGTACATAGGTTAAGTCGAGATCTGTATCACGTGAAAGCTGTGTACCAGTACGGCCAAAATCACTACCTGGCATCACGCTCCTTTCTGCACGGAAATAGTTAAGATGCGCATTCACGTAATTTGCGCCAACGACATAGTAACTACTGTCCATATCAATCATGTCGAGTTTTGCACCGCTAAACCATACTGTCGTGGGGGAATACAACTCACGCCAATTCGCATCTTGAATAGATTTAAAATTGTAACCAAGTAAAGGTTCTTGTCTGCTGTTAATACAATTATTTGTGTCACAAAATTTTTGTAAATCGAAGTACGCATGTCCATTGAGACTGGTTGTATATTGCGGTGGGCGCTCGTTCAATGCATTAGCTAATGTATCCAGGAATGGCGAATCAGTAATCGCACTCGGATCACGCGATAACGATAAGGATGCATTGTATAGCCACGCGTGACGGCCATCTCTGATAGAGATTGGTAAATTCGTTGCGTTGGTAGTTTTAGTCATTGTGCGATTCCCGACCAGATAAAAGTTTGAGCGATTTTCAAAGACAATAGTTTTTTTTGCAAGGATTTGCAAGGATTAATTGAGCAATCAACTAATTTTTATCGTTAATTATAAAAAATATTTTATTGAGATTTATTTTTACATTATCAGACAAAAAATGATTGGCAGATGCTTTATTTCCAAAATAACCGATTAAGAGGGTTGCAATGATTGACACTATGAAATGGATAACTATAATCAGCAGCTTGCTGTTGTGAGGCGTAAGGCTGGGCTAAGAAACAGAGGCCATAGGATAAAGCCAAGCGTCAACAATACAGCTGCAAAACCACTTACGCGCCCGTAGCTCAGCTGGATAGAGTACCTGGCTACGAACCAGGCGGTCGGGAGTTCGAATCTCTCCGGGCGCGCCAGCTTCTTCTTTTAAATCAGATAAATGCGAGCCACAAAAAAATGGGTCTTTCCCAAATCCGGGGGCACTTTAACCTCCACACAATACTCTCACTCGTAATCGATAGTTGTCAAAGTTTTTAAAGCCGTATGCTCTACGTTGAAT
>JAJFKG010000001.1 GCA_021773335.1 Gammaproteobacteria bacterium | reverse complement strand
CTGGCGAGATTATTCAGGGCGATGCCTATCTCTACATAGCCCAGTGCCTCGGGATCAAGGGGGTAAGATTGCTCGAGCTGTTCTAAGGTGAGGTTGTGTTGTTTAGCGTATTGGGATAATACTTCCATGGTGATAACTCCTTAAATTTAAACGGATTTAACTGCAGATATAAGTTGTAGCAAGGGAAAAACGAGGGGAATTAATGCTAACTGAGCGTAGCGATATGTGGTTAAAATTTCCATTTCATTACTCCTTAAAACCAAATCAATTGCCAAATCTACTGCCAAAATTACTATTCGGTTGGCAGTAATTTAAACACAGTCATTTTAGAATTCCTATATGATAATTATCATGTGTTTTCTTCAGGTCTTTTCTATACTATATTTATTGGGTATATTTATTTTTTGGGCAAGGATATCACTAGAGGAAAAAATGTATACGACAAAAGATGAAGGTCATGGGCTTGTAAAACTCTACTGGGAAGATGTGCGTAAGCAGGTCGCCAAACTAGATAAGCAGCTTGCTAAGATCATTGACGATATTTCTCCGGGAAAGAAATTTCCTGTTTATAAAGCTTATTATCCATTCGGGATGACAATAGCGGATACCAAAGAATTATTCTTGCCTAACATGCAGGGCAGTTCCTATAAGATAGATGATGCCGATGTACCACAAGATATTATTAAACATTTAGGGTATGCGCAGTATTCTATACCTACTGGCATGGTGCTTGAAAAAGATATTGAGTATTACGTTGACCGTACCAAAGATGGGTATACCATACCTTGGTTCTACTACTCCCCGGGTTCTTTGTTTCCTTTATCAAGGACTCTGCAGAGTAAGCAAACAGGTCTACATTCATACAGCGGCAGCAATTTGTTACTGCTTGTTGCCGGTGCACGCTCAACCTTCATGCTGCCGCAAGTCAGTATTGCCTTGAATCATTCATACTTGCAACGAGATTATAATTTTGAATCCCCACCGCCTGAAGAGTTATATGAACAGTGGCAAATATTTAAAGCAATTTCGGATAGTAAAGTTAGAGGGAATAACTGGCATGCATGCTTATTATACCTATCACAGATATGGCGCGACAAAATTCACGATGATGATGCGTGGTTACAGTTAAAGTTTTATCTGTATGAAAAGGCGTGGAATAGTGTGGTGTATAGGCGTAATCAACCATTTTATGATATGGCTTTTTCGATCATTCAAAAAGAAAGAAACCTCAAACCTAACCCCTATTTGCTCGATACTGCCAGGCATTTATTTGCTATTGCGATGGGAGCCTTTCCAGGTTACAAACCCGCAACCGATGAATCAGCACTCCCTTTAAACTTGATCCAAGCTGCCTATATTGAATCTTATGGGCTTAAAAAATATGTACCAACGGTGATCCAGCCGACATTATATAATTTTGAAAATCCCGAACAAGCGGTCTATTATTCTTTGCAAAATCCTTCGTTACATGTTTTCTCGCCAAAATCCAGAAAAGACAGTAACACTTCTAAAGAAATGCGAGAATTAGTCCACATCATCAAAGTGATAAAAGAAGAGTTGTGTAAACCAGGAATTCCTTGTTCGGACTCAATTTTGGGGGTTGTTGCAAGAAAAGTTCATATGCGTGCTTTCCATAACAAGGCGGATGCCTATCACGTCATTCAACCGACGAAAGACATTCCAAACTGTGATGAATGCTTTCTGAAACCAACAAAAGGAAAGTCAAAATCACAACAAGGTTTTTCTGCCGATGCTAAATTTCTAAGGGGCTGTGTCAGTTTGTCGAGGGCAGAATAAAAATTTCTTAAAAACAAGAACGAAGCCTAAGCAAGTAATACCTAGTAGCAAGCAAAAATACCATAGGGCATCGCTGCCATAGGCATGATAAATGCCCCCACCAATTATGGGGCCGGCGGCTAAACTAATCGAATAGCATAGTTGATACATGCCTTGACCAAGCCCTTTTTTCCCTTTGTCACTAAGTTCAAAGCTCAATGTCCTCGATGCGGCGAAAAAGAAAATTTCACCGACTGTCCATACTATACAAGAGAAAATAGCAATCGAAAAAAAGTGTGAAAAACTTAAAATAAACATGCCAAAGCCTGATAAGAATGCGCCAATGCCAACGAGTGTAATCTTATTATGTTGAGAAAAAAATTCCATGACAGGAACTTGAAATAATACGACTAAAAAGGTGTTTAGGGCAAATAAAAAGGCAAACCCTCTATAACCAAGCGCTGGGAATGTTTGGCTAATATACACACCATAGGTTGTACGCAATTGTGCGAAGATTATACCAACCAGAATTACCGCCATGCACAAATACAAAATCGTTACATTTCTTCGCACCTCAAAGCGACCATCTCTTCGATTCCCAAAGATCTCATTCGGCGTTGCTCGTCGATTAACTTGCACATTTCTTTCTCTAAGATACACATGTAAAAAAGCAAGTATAGCCAATATACCAATGCTATAGAACAATACTTTATAGCTGTATTCAGCCATAACGCTTGCTACTAAAACTGATAATCCCAGCGCAGAATTCTGTACGGCACGTGATACATTAATCGCACGTTGTTGTAAGTGTTTCGCATCGTCGTAGAGCTTCATGATAATGACAGCATTGACGGCAGAAAATCCATAAGTCGCAAATCCTAAGACAAAAACAATCACGGAAACAGAATAGATAGAATGACGACTAAATAGAACCAAGAATGCCAATCCCGTCAGCAATAAACATATTTTTGCAATGCGATGCGCGCCAAATTTATCAGATAAAATGCCACAGACCAAAGACCCTAACATCGTCCCAATTCCAAAAATAGATAAGAGAATACCAACCCAAAACATATTCAGGGACAGGGTCGATACAAAATACATCGCTAGGTAGTACACGACTCCACAGGCAGAAGAATTAACGAAACTCAGGGCTTGCCGCTCCCAGCAATGGAAAGACAGCCCTGAATAACCACGTTTGAATAGTTGATATACTGCTTTCACTACATTCCTTTGCTCTCGATTTAGGCTAGAGTTTACGTTCATACAAGTCTTCTACACGTAAATTCAATTTTTCTAGCATAGCATTATCATATCTTGCCTGGCATTTAGGCGGAATATACAAAGTTGATAATCTGGTCGTCGCCGCATTTTGTAAATCTCCAAGCATACAAGTTTCAACTTTAGGTTCAAAGCTTGGATATTGTGCCGCCTCATAAATTGTGAGCGGATGTTCTGCCGGGTAGTAGTTTTGCAAATACTCTTGCAAAACTTTTAATCCGTGTCGGTTATCAAAATCTTTTGGGTGTTTCACACAACCGATAAAGCCAATTTGCCATAGGACAAAATGACTGGTGACTTCAATATGCCGCTTGTGAATCAATAAATCAGTCGCTTCATAGGAGTGACAACCAATCACACCTGGATTAATGCGCAAATCAGCAAACAGGCAAGCTAAAGCTGAAATGGCAGGCAAAATTAAGGTATCGTAACCCAACTCATCAGCTTTACGCGCAGCATCCAAAGCAGGTTGCGCAAAAACACAGGGATGACCATACAACACAACGCAGACGTATTGTTTCTTCTGTAACTCTTCAAGAATATACTCGGAAATTGCTCTATATGAATCCGCTCGTAATTTATGTCGCTGGTAAAGATCATTAAGTGATTGCGTATTGGGATTCGCACTCGCGATCCACTCTTGCATAACGGGCTCATTTACCAGATATAAAACGCGGTCTGACTGCTCAATATAAGCCTTCGCCTCTAGCGTGAGATGCGATTTATACTTTATGCCTGAACCTACGACGGTTAGTGATGCTCGTTTCATAATATTTTGAGCAGGTGCGATTCGATGTCGAACTTGCTCTTTTTCCTTAATGCTACTAATTTGATATTTGTACGACTCCTTCAGCATCTGCATAATATGCTCGTGGTAATACTTCATTGGCATCCGTATAGCAGGTACGAGATGACACTTCATTTCGAAGCAGGTTGCTATCATTATTCATAACAGCAACTCGAACCATGGGTGAATGTTCACATAACAAAGTCCGTGAGTCCATATTGTTTTGACGTACAGTTAGTGCTAGATTATCCAGCGTATTCATAATGTTCATTTTTGCTCTCCACTGTTGTTTATATAAGGGGGGAGAGAAGTGTAGATCTATTAATGAAGGTGATCAACAGCAGCTTGAGCTAGAAATTCAATAGCTTAAATGATAGTATTTTTTGCTAACTGCGTACAGCCTCGTCTACCAACAGGGTGTTACTGTAAAATAACCTTTGAAGGCTAAAAAGATTAGCTGAAATCATGAATAATTTAAAAAATAATAATACTCAGTGCTCACCTTATTTGTTTCCAACGATTCAAATGCTGTCGACCTTACCCTTCGGTGTCTTATATTCTTCGCTTGGGCTGATATTAGTAACAAGCTTCAATCTCGCCGAAGATAAAGCTGCTTCTTATGTGGCTACCTTTGCCGCTTTGGCTTATTGCTACCATTTCATCGGTGGGCAACTTGTGAATAGATTTTTCAGTATGAAATGGCTGATGAATATGAGCTTATTATTTCAAGCAATTGGTTGTGCGCTGCTCGTGATTGATACAGTCTCTTCAATGTATTGGGCCCTGGCGATTTTTGTGGTTGGCAGCGGTATCTTGGTGGTGACAGTGAATAACAGTGTGACATCTATCTTTTCCGGACAAAAGAAAAAACGCGAATACATATTTTTCGTTTTATACAGCTTTATGAATATCGGCTTTATTTGTGGATTTTATCTCGCTGGTTATGCCCAAGCATACGGAAACTATCATTGGCTATTTTCACTTTGCGTATTGACGACGTTGTTAGCAATTTTTTTAATTGCTTACTTCAAGCCCTATCGCCAAGAAAGCCATGTAAAGCTGAGCAACAAAGGTGAGGGACTGTGGCTAAGCATACTGCTAGTAATATTTGTTTGCTTTGCTGTGCTAAATTTTTACCTCTTCAAACACCCTGCAACGACTGACAATTTGTTACTGGTGTTATCGTGTCTCGCATATTTGATTATTATCTATTATGCGGTTTCCTCAAGGAATCCGAACATATTACGCTTCTTTATATATTCGCTAATCAGCTTAATTTTTTGGGCTTTGTATTACATTGGTCCGGTGGCACTAGTGTTTTTCAACCAACACAATGTCAACCGTAATGTCTTCAATTTCACTGTGCCCATCCAGTGGCTACAGATGGTCAATACCATCACCATCATCATAGGCGGCCCATTACTTGCGAAGTTATTCAATTCACTACGTGAGCGAGAGATTCTCACGTTAAAAACCTCAAGCTTGTTGTGCAATGCATTATTACTAATAGGTATGTCCTATCTATTTCTCTATCTATCTACCCTGCTTGTTGGTAACAGTGGGCTCGTCAATATTTCGTGGGTCATCGTCGCTTATTTCACAAAAAGTCTCGGTGAATTATTAATGGCTCCCATTGGCTTTAACATGATAGGCGAGATCATCCCGGAAAATTTACGCAATAATTTTATGGGTATATGGATGATGGTTAATAGCTCCGCCGCTATAATCTCACAATACTTATCAACAACAATCCTCGCTCACAGCACGCAAACGGTCTATGAAACAACGACGACCGTTTACCGCCCCTTGTTCTTAAACCTTGGCGTCGCAACGCTTATAGGCTTTATTGTCTTTGCAATTATCTTGTTTGTGTTTAATAGAAAGCTTTCTCAATAGAACGTACATACCCACCAGGGCACAGGCAGAGCATGCGCGAGTTTACGCCCCACCTCCAAAAGGATTGTGATGAGTTTATAATTTTTTTTCATGCTCATGCATCGTATATGTCTCTTAAGGCTAATAAAAGCTTCTAATGAAACTGATCATGCTGATCCTTGACTTTCCTACTAGTTTGACTCATGTGCTCAACAAACTGATAAAAGTTTTCATACTGCTCTATTTCATTTATTACATAATAGGATTTCAGATTTTTATTTACCTCTACTAAATGATGTAATAATTTTTTGCGTATATATGTGGCTATGGTACTGGGCTCATACCCTGTGGCTTCAACTGCTTCATCAACACTAAAAGACTGCTTACTTAGATAGCACTTAAAAAGAAAATTATATAAAGCTTCCTGTTTGTTAGTACCTTTTTGCATTGTATAACTCCGACAAAAAACCGCGGACTACTACTTAGACCTGAACTTTTCAGGAAAGTTTCGATTAACCTAACGCTTTGATTATTTTTATATTTGGTTCATCCGTATGCAAACACACACAAAATTCATACCCATTGTTATGCTAAGCATCCAAGAAGATTTGGCGCCACAAGCATTTGCCGCTGGTGCGACTGGTTTTCTACTCAAACCACTCGTTAGAAAAACATTGTATGAAATAATGAAACTCTGCTGCACACAAAGATAGTATTTTTATGTCACATAAACTTTGCTACAATGCATAGCTTGCGCTGATTTGCCAAAGCGTAAATACAATGTATAGCAAGAGCCCCATAAACATAAAATAATAATAAGAGGGACAGCCACATGGCAACGGACACAAAACCAAGTCGTGATTTAGTCAATCATGACACTGTCTTCAAAATCTCTATGGAAAATATAGCAACGGCAAGAGACTTTCTCGAGAGCCACTTACCAACCCCCATCAAAGCCAAAATTGATTTATCTCAGCTGGCGAGTCTCAAAACGGATTTTACAACCACAACAATGAAACAACGCCATTGTGATGTGTTATTCAAAACCAATATCAATGGCGATACGGGATATCTATACATTCTCGTTGAGCAGCAAAGTCGAGCTGACAAATTCATGCCATTACGTATGTTGGAATACCAATTACACATCATGCAACGGTATAAAAAGAAGGAAAAGCTCCCTATTGTAGTGCCGTTAATTTTTTATACAGGTAAGCTACGTTACCCGTATTCAACGGATATTTTTGACTTATTTGATGATGGGCAACAGGCATTAGCCAAAACCTGTTTGTTGCAACCCGTCAAACTGCTCGATCTGAGCCAAATACCGCATGATGAATTATTGCACCATGGGCGTGCAGCCCTAATGGAGTTAGTGATGAAAGCAGTATGGGAAAACAAAGCTAAACAACTTGTGCAACTATTGAATGAAGTGCTTGGCACCTACTATAATGTCAATGAAAGTACGGAAGCGCGTTATATCGACAATATGCTTTACTATTATCTAAGTCGGGCAACGCATGAACAAAGCGAACAACTTTTGTCAGTGGCTCCCGCCCTGATAGCCCCAGTAGGAGAACACGTGATGGCGATAACAACTACCCTGTTCGATAAAGGCGTGGAACAAGGCATGCAGCAAGGCATGCAGCAAGGCCTTGAAGAAGCAAAATTGGCGATGGTTCGCAGTATGCTAGCAGACAATGTAGATCATCGGCTTATTGCTAAATATGCCGAGTTGCCCCTGGAAATCATCCAACGCGAGTCTAAAGCTCTCGTTGTATAAATAACTAATTATAACCCATTCTGAAAACTCAAATTTCCAAGACTTGCTTGACAAAAGGGATAGTCAACTTACGCTGTGCTGATAGCGATGCGTGATCGAGTTTTTCGAGAATCGCGAAGAGTGCATGGCTATCGCGCGGGCAACGTGACAAAAGAAATTGCGCCAACTCCACAGATAATTCTAATCCACGTAATTTTGCTCGCATTTGCAGTGCTGCGATTTTATCTTCGTCTGATAAAGCATGCACTTGGAAACTCACCCCCCATGCCAGGCGTGAACGCAGGTCAGGTAGATCTAACAGTAATTGTGTTGCGGCATTATTACCACTCACGAGCAATCGGCAAGTATGCTCACGCACACGATTATAACAATTGAATAAGGCTTCTTCCCAGACACCATTGCCCGCAATTGCATCGACATCATCCAGGCATAGGAGATCTAATTCGTGTAAGCCTTCTAACAGCTGCGGCGCTAATTCCGCGTGCTGACGCAATGGCAAATAGGCCACTCGCCGTTCTTGCTCGCTCGCGAAGTGACAGGCAGCATGTAATAAGTGCGTACACCCTGCTCCTTCGCTCCCCCACAGATAGGTAATTTGTTCACCTTCGCCACGAATACTAGCTTGTAAGCTCGCGAGCAAAGTGACATTCTTCGCGCTCACATAGAAGCTTGCAAACGTCGCATCATCGCGGATATGAATACTGAGAGGCAATTGCTGCATAAACGTTATGGCTGATTAGTTTGTTGTCGAGCACGCAGTAAGCGCAAACCCCAGACCCAGACGTAGTTAATAAAACTGACTACCGTGGTAAGAAATACTAAATACATCAACACAATTAACCACAATAGTGGAATTTGATAAACGCCTAAATAAAACAATAATGCGGTAATCAAGATAATCTGCAATAAGGTATTGAGCTTGCTAATCAAACTCGGTTCATATTCAGGGCGCCCCGCAACACGCTTATACACGATGACACCTATCATGATCACAACATCACGCAAGACAACCACTAACCACAGCCACTTGGGCACAAAGGCCAACCAAGCTAAGGTTGAAAAGCAACTGATCATGAGTAGCTTATCTGCCAACGGGTCCACCATGGAGCCAAAACGGCTGGTCCAGCCATACTGACGTGCTAAAAATCCATCTAAACCATCAGAGATACCCGCAATCACAAATAGTATGAGCGCCCATTGATAACTTTGCTGCAATAGTAAGAGCACAATCGGAGCAATCAATAATAAACGAATAACCGTAATAATATTGGGAATATCTCGTCGACTCATAAAACTAACCGATACTGTAATGTATTACTACTCGGATCATTGCTTATTGCCTGTAACACATGATCTAAACCAATCGCTTGCACCAGTGCTTGTTCGCCACCTTCCGAATCGATACCCAATTCGACTTGTGAAGGCCCAACTTGCAATACTTGCACTTTAGACACTAAAGACAAGCCGCGCAAATACTTAAGTACTTTAGCAAAGTCGCTAGTCTTCGTCACATTATTTACCGTGAGTAGTAGCTGTTGTTGTGGCTGTGTGCTCGGCGTAGCTAATACGGCGTAACGCTGTGCTAGTGTATCTGCAATATTTGTCATCACCGGATCAATAACTTTTGCTAAGGAATCACCTTGCGTCTGCCATGACATAGTTTGATCACCTAGCATGAATAACCATTGTGCTTGCAGCTGTGTGGCATTGACGTCTTGGTCGATTTTACCTAGCAAAACCGCGTTGGTGACATAACGTTGTGATGCAGTATAAGCCACGTTAGCATTTAAATTCCAGACATCATTGAAGGTAATTTTTTGTTGGTCTTGTAAGTCTAGTAGCGGGAACAATATTGGTAATCCCCGTTCTGCTGCATCTTTACGCACGAGTTGCGGAATACCGTCATCTGCATCATTGCCAATCAATGAATAACCATGCGGTGTCGCTAAAGCTAACCACACAAGAATTGTCGGACGGTTATCGCTCCATATAGCTTGCCCAGCATTCGTCAATAAGCGATTGACGGCCCTGGTATCAAAGTGTACTTGTAATTCTAACGTCGGTGCTGGTGTGACATTTTGGAAGTCATCGGCCTGCGATGTATTATCCTGCGTTGCAGGTATCTGCTGGTAACTATACTGCTGCATGAAACCGTCAGCACGCTTCAGCGCCGCTTTTATCTGCGGGACACTCACGATAGAAGCGTTACCACTAACTTTGACTAACACTTGCCCCAGTGCCTGTGAAACCGCTTGCTCGCGCTGACTCACACTCTGATTTTGCACAGGAATGCTGGCTTGGTAAAGAGAATTGACGACTGCTGCACTCGCCCAGGTTGGTAGCAAACTAAACAACATCAAGCTAAACAGCAACCCTATTAGTCGTGGGACAAGCACAATCAAGTAGAATTTTCTGCGCATTTATTAGACAATCCTGGCCGCTATTAAATAGAGCATTGTAACTGCTTGTCAGTGAGTTTGCTCTTTTTATTTTTCCATCGAGTGCTAGAATAGTGTCTTCTTAACGTCTTTTGCAGATAAAGTGAGAACACAAATTGAACAGAACTGAAGACAATCCTGAATTAACTTACCGTGCCGCTGGAGTAGATATTGATGCTGGGAATAAATTGGTCGACCGTATCAAGCCCATTGCCAAAGCCACTCACAATGCCAATGTTTTAACTGGCCTGGGTGGCTTTGCTGCTCTTTATGCATTGCCTGAGCACAATGGCCAACGACCCACACTCGTGGCTAGCACCGATGGCGTCGGTACCAAACTGAAACTCGCGCTTCAACTTGATCAGCATGATGGTATCGGCATCGACCTCGTTGCCATGTGTGTTAACGACATCGTTGTGTGTGGCGCCAAACCACTTTTCTTTTTGGATTACTATGCGACTGGGAAACTAGACGTCGGTGTTGCAGAAAAAGTGATTGCAGGCATTGGCGCTGGCTGTGAGCAAGCAAATATGGCACTCATCGGTGGTGAAACTGCCGAATTACCGGGGATGTATCACGGTGACGATTATGACTTGGCAGGTTTTTGTGTTGGCATGGTCGATCAGCAGCATTTGATCGATGGCCAAGCGGTAACAGCTGGCGACACGTTAATTGGAATAGCGTCTTCTGGCCCACATGCAAATGGCTACTCTTTAATTCGGAAAATTATCGACGACCACGACATCGATCTGCAAAGCAACATTGCTGGCAAACCGCTTGCAACGCAATTGATGGCACCAACACGGATCTACGTGCGTTCGATACTGAATCTACTTGAGCACTGCCCAATCCATGCTATGGCGCATATCACGGGAGGCGGTTTTTTAGAGAATATTCCACGGGTTTTACCGCAACAATGTGCCGCCACCATTAATACGAATGCATGGCAACGCCCTGCTATTTTTAACTGGTTGCAACAACACGGCAACATTAAATCACAAGAAATGTATCGTACATTTAACTGCGGTATCGGTATGGTAATCTGTGTACCTGAGACCCATGCCACACAGGCATTAGCTGTGTTACAAGAGAGTGGTGAACAAGCTTGGATTATAGGATCGGTTACTCAACGTGACTCAGCTGATGCAGCGCAAGTCATTATTAATGAACTATGATGGCTAAATCTAAATTACACATCGCTGTTTTAATCTCCGGCAATGGTAGTAATCTACAAGCGATTATTGACGCGCAAGCACAATATAATAACTATGAAATTAGTTTAGTCTTAAGTAACCGTCATGACGCCTATGGTTTGCAGCGCGCGGCACTAGCCAACCTACCCTGTGAGGTCGTCGCACGCAGCGACTATACTAACCGTGGCACATTTGACGCCGCTCTTACAGAAAAATTACAACAATATTCTATTGATTTGATCGTGCTAGCGGGCTTTATGCACATACTCGATGATAAACTCGTCAGCCACTATGCTGGGCGCATGATCAATATCCACCCTTCACTCCTGCCTAAATACCGCGGCTTGCATACTTACGAAAAAGCGCTCGCTAATGGCGATGTCGAACATGGTACCAGCGTTCACTTTGTCACTGCCGAGCTCGATGGTGGCCCTATCATTGCTCAAGCCAAATGTCCCGTTATGGGCGACGATAGTGCAGAAAGCTTACAAACCCGAGTTCAACAACTCGAGCATCGACTCTATCCACAAGTCATCAGTTGGTTTGCGAGCCAACGCCTACAGCTACGTGACGAAGGCGTGGTTTTTGATGAGCAATTACTCCCCAGAACGGGCAAAATATACTCCACAGCCTCGCTAAGCCCAACCAATGACCAGCCGTAATACACGTTCACATTGTTACTCGCTATACGTAGTACTTGCCATCATTAAAAATTATCGGTATCCTCTAACCCATTGATATTGCTCGAAATTATTTTCGAGGCCAACACTATGAAAAGTATTGGTCTATGCTATAGTTATTGAAGGGCGTAGCAAGAAAGCCTTAACTTTTAATAAGTTGGCGCATGCTACAGACAATAGGAATTGAGAAGCCAAGGAGGCAGCTAGGGCTGCAAGATAATCATGATAAAGTCAGAACTTATTGCTGCAATTGCAAAGCACAAAACGCACCTCACTGAGAAAGATGTCGAACTCAGTGTCAATCACATTATTGAATACATGAGTCATGCTTTGAGTCATGGCCAACGTATTGAGATCCGTGGTTTTGGTAGTTTTAGTTTGCATTATCGTCCGCCGCGTAATGCGCACAACCCTAAGACAGGTGATAAAGTAGTAACGATTGCCAAATACATTCCGCACTTTAAGCCCGGCAAAGAATTTCGTGATCGCGTCAATCAACGCTTTTTGGATCAACAGGCAGCCAATCGCGACCAAATTTAAGTTTTATCACATCACAAAAAAATACCGGCTAAAGCCGGTATTTTTTTACGCTTTTGGCAATGTCACGCCGCGCTGACCTTGGTACTTACCGCCACGATCACGATAAGACACAGCGCATTCTTCATCTGATTCGAAAAATAACATCTGGGCCACACCCTCATGCGCATAGATCTTGGCTGGCAGCGTTGTTGTATTAGAAAACTCTAGCGTAACATGCCCTTCCCACTCAGGTTCTAGTGGCGTGACATTCACGATAATACCGCAGCGGGCATAAGTAGATTTGCCCAAGCACACGGTTAACACATTACGTGGAATACGAAAATACTCCACCGTGCGTGCCAACGCAAATGAATTCGGCGGAATAATACAAACATCAGCGATTACATCCACAAAACTATTTTCATCAAATTCTTTAGGGTCAACAATCGCTGAGTTAATGTTGGTAAAAATCTTAAATTCATTCGCACAACGTACATCATAGCCATAGCTGGATGTACCATAGGAAATAATCCGTCCTTCGTCAGTATGACGCACCTGTTGCGGTGCAAATGGCTCGATCATCGCTTGTTCTTCAGCCATGCGGTTAATCCAGTTATCAGACTTAATTGCCATTGTTTCGCTCTCCTTATTCGACCACGATATTGGGGAATTTTGCTGAATAATCTTTAGCACGTAGTGCTAGCTTAGCGGCACTACGCCGCGCAATTTCTCGATAGGTAAGACTAATTTCATTGCCTGGTTCAACCGCAACTGTCGGTGCACCGCTATCAGTTTGTTCACGGATACGCATATCTAATGGCAGTTGCCCCAGCAAATCAACGCTATTGCGTGCCGCAATCGCTTGCCCACCACCACTACCAAACACCGCTTGTTGATGCCCGCAAGCGGTACATTGATACGTACTCATATTTTCAATCACACCAAGCACTGGAATATTCACCTTATTAAACATGGCTATCGCCTTTTGCGCATCTAACAAAGCGATATCTTGTGGTGTTGTCACGACGATTGCCCCTGCAACAGGGATCTTCTGCGCCATTGTTAATTGGATGTCCCCTGTCCCCGGCGGCAAATCAATAATTAAATAATCCAAGTCTTGCCATTGAGTATCGCGTAATAATTGCTGTAACGCACTGCTTACCATAGGCCCTCGCCACACTAATGGTGCATCTTTATCAATAAGGTAAGCTATCGACATAGACTGAATGCCGTGTGCGATGATCGGATAGATTTTTTTTTCCGGGTTGGCTTGCGGATGCTGGCCTTGCGTACCCAACATCAAAGCTTGACTAGGCCCATGGATATCCGCATCCAATAATCCCACCTGCGCACCTTCAGCTGCCAATGCCAACGCCAAATTCACTGCAGTGGTTGACTTGCCAACACCACCTTTACCCGAGGCAATGGCGATAATGTTTTTAACGTTAGCCATTCCCTTGATACTGGTTTGTACACTCCGCGCCACGATATTCCAAGAAAGATTAATATTCGCCTGCTCGATACCATCGATAGCGAGAACGAGCGCTTCCCATTCACGACTCAGTGTTTGCTGAATACCAGCGCAAGGATAAGCCAGAACGATATCGATCTGCACAGTAGACCCATTGATTGTTATTTTTTTTATCGCTTGCTTTGTGTCTAGTGGCTTAGCAGTATATTTATCAACATAGGTAGCTAATTGTGTAAGGATTTTCTGTTCGCTGACTGGTGCCATGCACCTCTCCTATTGTTTACCAAGGGCTGATTTGCCCCCCCTATTAGCGGCGCCTATGGTATCATATTTAGCTCATGCATCAGAGAAAAAAATGGAAACTAAAAGCCCAACAACCCCGTTAAATAACATTTTGCAAACAGGTAGCCAACGTTTGCAAAATCTCATTGTGCGCTCTAAGCAGCTAGCCGATCTCAATAGCCTGTTGCGTACTGAGATAGGGCAACCTCTCGCACAACACTGCCATATCGCCAATCTACGTGACAATTGCTTGGTAATTGGTGTCAGTAGTGCAGCCTGTGCAACCGTTCTGCGTTACCAGAGTTTCGACTTGTTACAAAAATTACGTCAACATACAACGTTCGCCGCACTCGCAAATATTAAAATCAAAGTCACTCCAACTGAAATTGCACCACCTAAACTTACTTTAGAAAAACCCAAAGTGAATGCGGGCGACGCCGATATTCTCTTCGAAACTGCACAAACTTATGCAGCCGATGATCCGCTAGCCAAAGTACTCAATAAACTTGGCAATACACTAAAATTAAAATCCAAACAATCACAATCAAGCTAAGGAACAGATATGACAAAAATAGAAATTGATCATCCCATCGCGGATTTTACAGCACCCGCAACGAGTGATACTCAAGTATCAAACAAAACGCTTGAAGGCAAGTACGTGATTATTTATTTTTATCCTAAAGATAACACACCAGGTTGCACCACTGAAGCCAAAAACTTTCGTGATTTGCATGCACAATTTAGTAAGTTAAATGCCGTTATTTTTGGAGTTTCTAAAGATTCGCTAGCCTCTCATGAAAAATTTAAAACTAAGCTCGATTTACCCTTCGAGCTGATTAGTGATGAAGATAAAGTTATCTGCAAACTCTTTGACGTTATCAAAGAAAAAAATCTTTATGGACGCAAATATATGGGAATTGAACGTAGCACGTTTCTTATTGATAAAAAAGGCAGGTTACATCAAGAGTGGCGTAAAGTTCGCGTAAAAGGACACGCACAAACAGTATTAGATGCCACGAAATCTCTAGCCGCAGAAACAGCATAACCACCCATAGAACCTCAAAATTTTACGTGTGCGTAAAAAAAGCGACTTTATAAAGTCGCTTTTTTATTAGTAATATTGATGTATGCAATTAAGCTTTTTGCGTGACTAACACAGGACGTACAAATGAAATTGGCGCCTTCTTCTTATCTTCGAAAGTAACATATTCCCAAGACTTTTGATCGTCAAGTAAGGCGCGACGTAATTTGTCATTTAAGGTATGACCCGAACGATAGCCCTTGAAGGCACCAATGATGGGGCCTAAGAGGTATAGATCACCAACAGCATCAAGAATTTTATGTTTGACGAATTCATCTTCATAGCGCAAACCATCATTCATGACACGGTATTCATCAAGCACTATAGTATTTTCTAAACTACCGCCTTTGGCGAGATCGCGTTCTTTAAGGTATTCATAATCGGCTAAGAAACCAAAAGTACGCGCACGACTGACTTCTTTAACATATGATGTACTTGAAAAATCTAAAGTCGCTTCCTGCGGACTATTATGAAAAACGGGGTGATTGAAGTTAATACCTAAAGTAACCTTGAAACCATCGAAGGGTTCGAACGACGCCATCTTATAACCTTGGCTTTCATGACCACCATCATCACCACCATCACGATCACCTTCTTCAACCATGATAGGCTTCTTAATACGGATAAATCGCTTAGCGGCATTTTGCTCTTCAATACCCGCTGATTGGATCAAGAAAATGAAAGGTCCTGCGCTACCGTCCATAATTGGGACTTCTGGCGCAGTTAAATCGACATAAGCGTTATCGATGCCTATACCGGCCATGGCGGACAATAAATGTTCAACCATGGACACCCGCACCCCATCTTTGACGAGGGTGGTAGCCAAAACGGTATCACCTACATATTGTGCCTGGGCGGGAATTTCAACGACTGGGTCTAAATCGGTCCGGCAGAACACAATACCTGTGTTAGCGGGTGCTGGACGTAATGTTAGATAGACCTTATCTCCTGAGTGTAAGCCAACGCCGGTTGCCCGGATGACATTTTTTAGCGTTCTTTGTTTGAGCATTATGCCTTCTGTCCGCATGTATAACCATGATTTGAGGACAATATTTCCAGAGATTGCTAACAATTCTACAGCGCTGAATTGTCAACCTCCTTTGAATAATTATCAGTCATTCCTCTCCTACTGGCCCGCATTCTAACACAACCAGTACATAATGAAATAATTTTTCCAAAAAAAATTCCATTAATATCAACAGAGAACGAATACTTTATGAATAAATCATAGAACTTTGTTAGCTAACTTATGAGCAATCGTCCCTGACAAATATGCTCAGTTATTTTCCTCTTGTCGACGCAAAAAAGCGGGAATATCTAAATACTCCATATCTTCCTGCGCAACCTCTGAGGGAGCCTTACTCATTGTTGCTGCCTGTTTACGGATCACCGTAGGGCGCTCTAGCTGTTTATAATCCAGAGTACCATCCGTCGCGCGCGTACTTTCCATTAAACGCGTCGGTTTATGTTTTTCTGCGCCACGTCCTAGACCAGTCACAACTACCGTTACACGCATTTCATCTGACATATCAGGATCAATAACCGTACCCACAACAACAGTTGCACCTTCTGACGTAAATGATTTAACAGCATCACCAACTTCTTCAAATTCACCAATCGACATATCTAAGCCTGCGGTGATATTCACTAAAATACCGCGCGCACCTGACAAATCGATATCTTCAAGTAGTGGACTTGCAATCGCTGCTTCTGCTGCTGCACGCGCACGATTCTCACCACTACCGACCCCAGTACCCATCATCGCCATACCCATTTCTGACATGACAGTGCGAACATCAGCAAAGTCAACGTTGATTAAACCAGGGCGTGTAATCAAATCTGCAATACCTTGCACTGCACCAAGTAGAACATTGTTAGCAGCCTTGAATGCGTTAAGTAATGTGATGTTCTTACCAAGCACACTCAACAATTTATTATTAGGAATCGTAATCAATGAGTCGACATGTTTATTTAATTCTGCAATACCTTGTTCAGCCACCTGCATACGCACTTTACCCTCAAATTCAAAGGGTTTTGTGACCACTGCAACCGTTAAAACACCCATTTCTTTAGCCAGCTCAGCTACGACAGGTGCACCACCGGTACCGGTACCGCCGCCCATACCTGCAGTAATAAAAACCATATCCGAACCATCTAAGATCTCACGTAAACGTTCGCGATCTTCTTCTGCTGCTTGACGCCCAACTTCAGGATCTGCACCTGCGCCTAGACCTTTTGTAATTAACTCACCAAGTTGCACAACAGTGGCTGCGTTAGAACGCTTCAAGGCTTGAGCATCTGTGTTCGCAACAACAAAGTCGACCTTCTCAATATTTTCTAACAACATATGCTCTACTGCATTGCTGCCACCACCACCAACACCTATCACTTTGATAACTGCGGATTGCGGATTGTTATCCATCAACTCAAACATCTTTCCATCTCCTTAGTCGTTACTTAGGCCAGACCCGCTTTGAACTTCGTCACGTAGTCTGGCTATAAATCTTCAAAATAAACTTTTAAAAATTTCCTTGAAACCAATTACGTAAACGTCCTACTGCATTCTTTACACCTGCAGTTCCACCACTACTAGATTTAGTATTCTCGCCTTGTTGCTGTAAACCATATAACAGCAAACCAACACTGCTTGCATAAACAGGATTATTAATAACTTCTGGAACACCGGTAATATGCTGGTGTGGACAACCAATACGAACAGGCATACGAAATACCGATTCTGCCAATTCGACAACGCCCTTGACCTTTGCGGCACCGCCAGTAATCACCATACCAGCAGCAACTAAGTCTTCAAAACCGCTGCGACGCAATTCAGCCTGAATTAAATTAAATAGCTCATGGTAACGAGGTTCAACAATCTCAGCTAAGGTTGTCATTGTGATTTGACGTCCAGGTCGGTCACCAACACTTGGCACCTCAAAAATATCTTTGGGATCGGACAATTCAACCAAGGCACAAGCATGTTCGACTTTAATTTTTTCAGCACTTTGCGTTGGCGTGCGTAAAGCAACCGCAATGTCATTAGTGACTTGGTCACCAGCAATAGGGATAACGGCAGTATGGCGAATTGCACCATCTGTGAAAATTGCAATATCAGTAGTACCACCACCAATATCAACTAGACATACACCTAACTCTTTTTCATCTTCTGATAAAACAGAATGACTCGCAGCTAATTGCTCAAGAATAATTTCACCAACTTCAAGATTACAACGGCGGACACATTTCGCAATATTCTGTGCTGCACTAACCGCGCCCGTCACCATGTGGACTTTTGCTTCCAGGCGCACACCCGACATACCAATGGGTTCACGAATACCCGCTTGATTATCGATAATAAATTCCTGTGGCAAAATATGTAAAATGCGCTGATCAGCCGGGATAGCAACAGCACGTGCCGCATCAATCACGCGATCGACATCAGCATTAACGACTTCATGATCACGAATTGCGACGATACCATGTGAATTTAGACTGCGAACATGACTGCCAGCAATACCAGTATACGCTGAATGAACTTCACAGCCTGCCATTAATTCGGCTTCTTCAACTGCTTTTTGAATGGATTGGACCGTTGACTCAATATCAACGACAACTCCCCTTTTTAAACCTTTTGACGGCGAACTACCAAGGCCAATAATATTAATCTTATTGTCTTCGTCAACTTCACCAACGAGTGCCGCTACTTTTGATGTTCCAATATCTAAACCAACAATTAAACGTTTACCGGTTTTTTTTGACATTGACTTTCCTGCTCCTACGTTAGGGACATGCCCTATTGTTATCCTTATTATATTGCTACCCTACTGCTATACCATTGGTATAACGTAAATCTACATACTTCGCTACATTCTTTTTATTGGCAAATAACTCTGGGTAAACCTCTACAAAACGCTGTAAGCGTTGTTGCATATTGACACGCCCCAGCATTATTTGCATACCATTGTTCAAGCGAATCGACCACGAACGCCGTGGACTCAATTGCAACTCATTCACTCGCAAGCTCAATGGTTGCAACATTCTTTCGATTGTTTGATACGCTGCAATCATTTGCAGTCGCTGTCCATCAGGACCAATAAACAATGGCAAGCCTGTTGGAATACTACTTTCGCGTGGAGTAAACACCTCTCCGTCTGCACTCAACAAACTTCCTTCATCCCAGCGCGCCAACACTTGCTGCTGCGTAATCCGCAACGCCAATGTACTCGGCCACACGCGCCGCACTGATACATCAGCGACCCAAGGAAGCTGTAACAATCGATCGCGCAATTCCACCATATCGATATTAAAAAAGCCGTTTTCCGCGTACGGTAGAACGGCTTTTTTTAATGCTTGCTGATCAACACGCTGGTAACTACCCTGAATTTTGATACGCTTTATCGGCATAACATGTGGATTGTGTACTTCAATCCAACCCCACGCCAACAAAGTGATCATGAGTATCAGTAAGCTCCACCATGACAATCGCCGCCAGAAGCTGTCTTCATTCTGACCATCTGTATTGGCCATTGTCGCTTGTTGGCGCCTCTTGCGCATTAAAGCTCTCCATATTACATGAATACCGGCACACTTAACTAGTACTGTGTGCATTTTCCGATACAATTTTTCTTATGCACTATCCGGCCTGTGCTTTTTTTTAACAGCTTTGTAAATTCGTTTCCGCCAAGCGTGCGGCCATAGCGCCGATGCTCCCAGCCCCCAACGTTAACAACACATCATTGGCTTGCAACACATTATCAAGTACTTTTGCTAAGTCGTCTTCTTGCGCCACAAAAATCGGGTCCACTTGGCCACGCTGGCGGATTGACCCACATAGCGCGCGGCTATCGACCCCCGTAATAGGTTTTTCACCCGCTGCGTAAACATCCATGAGCAGCAAAACGTCCGTCTCACTTAACACATGGGTAAAATCTTCAAATAAAGCGCGCGTGCGTGAATAACGATGAGGTTGAAAAGCCATCACTAAACGCCTGCCTGGCCAAGCTGCGCGTACTGCTTTAACTGTCGCTGCGACCTCACGCGGATGGTGGCCATAATCATCCACCATTAATACACTACCTGAACGCGCCGTTAACTCACCATAGATTTGAAAACGTCGACCTATGCCTTCGAACTTAGCCAACGCCTTAACAATTTGCTCATCCTCAACACCACATTCTTGGGCAATAGCAATAGCCGCTAAAGCATTTTCGGCATTATGTAAGCCCGGTAAATTAAGCGTTATATCTAACGCCTTATCTTTACCTTTGCTTATCACTTTAAAGTATGAAGTCGTACCTTGCTGTTTGAAGTCAAACGCACGTATATCAGCATCTTCACTAAAACCGTAGGTGAGTATTGGCCGCGCAATCTCTCCCGCCATTTGTCTCACATTCGGTTCATCAATACATAAAACAGCCAAACCATAGAACGGCAAATGCTGCAAGAAATTTGTAAAAGTTTGGCGTAAACGGGAAAAATCACTTTCATAATTTTCCAAATGATCAGCATCAATATTAGTCACCACGGCGATCATCGGTTTTAGATAAAGAAATGATGCATCGCTTTCATCAGCTTCTGCAACAAAATAATCGCTGGCACCAAGCCGTGCATTAGCGCCAGCACTATTTAATTGCCCCCCGATCACAAAGGTCGGATCTAAGTTCGCCTCAGCTAAAATACTCGCAATCAAGCTAGTTGTCGTCGTTTTCCCATGCGTGCCTGCCACCGCAATGCCATACTGATAGCGCATCAGCTCAGCCAGCATTTCCGCACGCGGCACTACCGGTATCCGTGCCGTGCGCGCATAAGCAATTTCAGGATTTTCAGCTTGGATCGCACTTGATTGCACAACCACATCTGCATCATCGATATGCTGCGCAGTATGACCATGGAACACTCGCACCCCTAAAGCTTGTAAACGTCGTGTGCCGGCGTTATCAGAGACATCTGAGCCAGTAACGCGATAACCTTTGTTATGAAGTACTTCCGCGATACCACTCATACCCACGCCACCGATACCAACGAAATGAATATGTTTAATGCGACCTAAATTATTTTTATTACCTAATCTATTTGTATTATCTAACTTCTTATTCTGGGCTGTGCATGACATGCTGTGTTGCTACCTATTCATTTACTTTACAAGATTCCTCAATAGACTCTCCCCCTAAATACTTTAAGCACTCATCAACAATGGCTTGGGTTGCATTTTTTTTAGCCAACCCTTGTGCTAACTCCGCCATTCTTAAGAGTGGCTCACGATCCTGAGTAAAAGAGCGCAGCAATTCTACTAGATATTGTGGTGATAAATCATCTTGTTTAACCATCATACCAGCACCAGCGTTGACCAAATATTGAGCATTCGTGGTCTGGTGGTCATCTACCGCGTAAGGAAAAGGGATCATCACACTTGCCGCACCTGCTGCTGTGAGTTCACTGACCGTCAATGCACCGGCGCGACAAATCACGAGATCAGCCCAGATATAGGCTTGCGCCATATCGGCAATATAATCTTGCAAACGAATATCAACACCAAGCTCTGCGCATTGCGCCTGTGTACTTAAGTACGTCAATGTGCCCGTCTGCTGCCAAACCGCAGGGCGTTCTATCTCTGGCATGAGTGCTAAGGCTTGTGGCACAACTTCATTTAGACGCAACGCACCCCGACTACCACCAAGGACAAGGACACGCAAGCGCCCCTCATGCTGTGCGAAACGTTGTCTTGGCGTGGGTAAATTAAACATCTCTGCACGTACAGGGTTGCCCGTATCAACAGCATGACACCTTTGCGCAAAAGTATGCGGAAAACCCTGCAAAACACTATCAGCGAAATAACTCAGAATGCGGTTAGTCATTCCCGCTTTAGTATTTTGCTCATGCACGATTAAGGGCTTGCGTAACAGCCAGGCGACAATGCCACCGGGGCCACTCGCATACCCCCCTAGACCTATTACTAGGTCAGGCTTTATGCGTCGCAGAATACACAAAGCCTGCCACATCGCGCTTATTATCAATAACGGCGCCAATAGCAAACTTAACTTACCTTTACCACGTAGACCTCGCACTTTAATGGCATGCATACTAATATCGTCTTGCGTAACGAGCTCAAGCTCCATGCCCCCTTCAGAACCTAACCAACTCACTGCAATACCTTGCGCAAGGAAGCATTTAGCAACCGCTAGCCCCGGATAAATATGTCCGCCAGTACCACCCGCCATAATTAAGATATGTTTTCTTCTCATCAGATCAAACCATATTTTTGCAGACGATTTTCATAATCGATACGAATTAAAAAAGCAATGACCATGCAATTGATAAGCATACTACTACCCCCATAACTCATTAAAGGCAAGGTCAAACCTTTCGTTGGCAAAACACCACAATTAACACCGATATTAATCATGGCTTGCAGGCCTAACCATAAACCAAAACCGTAAGCGCAATAAGCGGAGAAATAACGTTTGAAGCGGTAGGCTTGGCGTCCAATATGCAGCGCTCGCCCCACCAAAACCATAAATAACAAGATCACCACTAAAACGCCAATAAGACCCAATTCTTCCGCCAACACTGCAAACAAGAAATCTGTGTGTGCCTCCGGCAAATAAAAAAGTTTTTGCACACTATCGCCCAAACCAACACCAAACCAGCCGCCACGTCCAAAGGCTATCAATGACTGCGTCAATTGATAGCCACTGTCAAATTGATTCGCCCAAGGATTGAGAAATGTCGTTAAACGTGCAATACGATACGGTGACGATATCGCTAAACCCGCCATCGCAATAGCAACACCAATCAATAAAACGGCAAATTGTCGTAATCGCACCCCAGCCAAAAACATCATCCCCATGGTTGTAGTGACGATTACCACCGTTGCACCAAAATCAGGTTCTTTCAATAATAGTATGGCGATAACACCGATCAATGCCATCGGTTTTAGAAATCCGGTCACTTGACTGCGTACTTCAGCTTCACGGCGCCGCAAATAACCTGCGAGGTATATGATAAAACTCATTTTAGCAAATTCAGACACTTGAAAACTAAATCCAGCCAGCCCTAACCAGCGTCGACTGCCATTGACTTCATGGCCGATCCCTGGCACCAAGACTAATAGCAGCAATACCATACTAGCCAGCAATAGTCCCACACCAAAGTTTTCTAAGTATTCAATAGGCATACGAATTAATACCATAGCTATCATTAACCCCATACCCAGATAAATCATTTGGCGCAGGAGGTAATGAAAAGGCTCACCAAACTGGCGATCGGAAATCACCGTAGATGAAGAGGCTACCATTAAAATACCAATGGCAAGTAAACCACCAGCAGCTATTAATAGCCAACGGTCATACAAAAAAGGGGTTTGCTCGCGTGTGTGTCGCTGCCCTTTTAAAACTGCACTTCTCACGCGACTAACTCCTGTACCAATGTAGTAAACGCTTCACCTCTATGTACATAATCACGAAACATATCAAAACTGGCACATGCTGGCGAAAGTAGAACGACATCACCAGGCTGTGCAAGCTGCTGAGCACGTTGTACTGCTTGCTTTAAATCAATAACAAATTCCACGGGCACGCAGTCTTCTAATACTTGTGCGATAAGCTCGGCATCTTCGCCCAGCAAAATTAAACGTCTTACATATGTACGTACAGTATCACGCAATTCGGTAAAGCTAGCCCCTTTCGCCTGCCCTCCGGCAATCAGGATGACTTTGCCCGGCACACTCTCACCTAAACCCTGAATTGCAGATTGAGTTGCGCCAATATTAGTACCCTTAGAGTCGTCATACCAAACCACACCATCACTCTCGGCCACCCACTGGCAACGATGCGGTAACCCTGCAAACGCTTTAACCGCCATTAACATAGCACTCATCTCAAGATTCATCGTCTGTCCCAAAGCCAATGCAGCTAATGCATTACTCCAATTATGCTGGCCTTTGATTTTCATCTTCGATACCGATAAAAGTTGCTCGCTACCGTGCATTAAAAAAACATCATCCGCCGTAGAACGCAAACCAAACTGTGCGGCTGGTGGCTCATCAAGGCCAAAGCTTGTCACGGCTTGTAAGGAAAGATCGAGCCCTTGGGACAAAGCCAGATTATCACGATTGATTACAGCATGCTGACAGTGACGATAAATAGTTTGTTTAGCCTGCAGGTACGCGGCCATAGTTGTGTAGCGATCAAGATGATCGGGGCTCAAATTTAATATCACCGCCGCATGTGAATGCAAGGAGAAAGTTGACTCCAACTGAAAACTCGATAGTTCTAGAATATAATAATCTGGCACAGCTTGTGGTAACAAATCTAATACCGGTGTACCAATATTGCCACCTAATTTAACCTTTAAACCTGCCTGTTGCGCCATTTCACCTAATAAAGTCGTAACCGTACCTTTGCCATTAGAGCCGGTAATTGCCACCACAGGTGCTTGCACGCAACGCGCAAATAATTCGATATCACCAACCACTGGAATACCTGCCGCAATACAACGCGCAATCGCAGGCTCATGGCGTGAAACACCCGGACTGAGAATGATTTCTTGTGCCTGTGCTAACAGTTGATGATCATAGCCCCCGAGTTTAATCGGTATATTTGGAAACTCTGCACAAAACTGTGCGAGCCCAGGTGGTTGTGCGCGACTATCCGTAACGGCAATATCAACGCCCTGTTGTGATAGATAACGAATGCAAGCTAGACCCGTTGCGCCAAGCCCAACAATGGCATACCTAGTCCCAGTTTTGTTGTTCATTCGTCAATTT
The DNA here is from genome assembly GCA_021773335.1 of Gammaproteobacteria bacterium. Taxonomy (GTDB): domain Bacteria; phylum Pseudomonadota; class Gammaproteobacteria; order JAJFKG01; family JAJFKG01; genus JAJFKG01. Next base: position 72,433 of record JAJFKG010000001.1, on the reverse strand, counting down.
TTTCCCAAACAGTATCTACGTACCTATTGCCCGCAGTACACATCACACATATAACTATCTTAACTTCAATGTCGCTAAACCACACAACACAAGAATAAACGTAATAATCCAAAAGCGCACGATAACACGCGGCTCAGGCCAACCTTTTAATTCAAAGTGGTGATGAATCGGAGCCATGCGGAAGATACGTTTACCAGTCAATTTGAAAGAGGCAACTTGTAAGATAACAGAGACTGTCTCTAAGACAAACACTCCCCCCATTAGAAACAGCACCAACTCTTGACGTACCAAAACCGCGATAATACCTAAGGCTGCACCCAACGCAAGTGATCCCATATCGCCCATAAATACTTGAGCCGGATAAGTATTAAACCAAAGAAAACCAAGGCCAGCACCTACTAAGGCCGCACAAAAAACGACAATCTCGCCAACACCCGGCACATAAGGAATAATTAAATAACGTGAAAATTCTGCATTACCGGTTAGATAAGCAAATATGCCTAATGCTCCTGCCACCATCACGCTTGGCAAGATTGCCAAACCATCTAATCCATCCGTTAGATTAACCGCATTACTTGAACCAACCACAACAAAGTAAGCAAGCACCACGAACCCCCAACCTAAATGAATAGTCGCATTTTTGACAAATGGAATGACAAGCTGCATCTCCACCACAGAATTACTAGACGCAATCAAATAAAATGCAGCAAGCAGCGCGATGACAGATTGCCAAAACAGTTTCCAACGTCCTGGCAAACCTTTACTGTTACGTTTGATTAATTTACGATAATCATCGATTAAACCAATTGCTCCAAATCCTAGGGTAACAAGCAACACCACCCATACATAACGGTTACTCAAATCACCCCATAACAAAGTGGTTAGTGCAATTGCTATTAGAATCAACGCCCCCCCCATTGTTGGCGTACCAGCCTTACTTAAATGACTCTGCGGGCCATCATCACGAACCATTTGTCCAACCTTATATTGACTAAGACGCCTAATCATATAGGGCCCGACGACAAATGAGATGGTTAAAGCTGTCAATACACTGAGAATGGCACGCAAGGTAAGATACTGAAAGACATTAAATGCGTGATAATATTGTGCCAAATAAGTTGTAAGCCATAGTAACATAGCGTTTATTATTCCTTTTGCATAGCGAAGGCATTAACAAATTCCCACATGCGATTTGCCTTCGATCCTTTCACTAACACCACCATATCCTGATTTAGCAATGGTATTACGGTGTCTACCAACTTCTCACGATCAGTAAAAAATTCGCCGCCAACACCAAATTCCGCGACAGTACTTTTTGCTAGTTCACCAACCGCAAATAAATGTTTGATACCCAATTCACGTGCCAGACGTCCAACCTCTCGATGATAAGCAACTGTCTCATCACCTAACTCCAGCATTTCACCAAAAATAAATAATTTATCCTTAGAAGCGTTTGCTAGAATTTTAAGTGCGGCGGTAACTGACGCGGGGTTTGCATTATATGAATCGTCAATCACTGTAGCACCATTGCACCCAGGCCGCGCAATAGTGCGTTGCGCAACAGGCTGCATGCTTTCCAAACCTAGCTTGATCTTAGCAATTGGCAGCTCTAAGGCATGCGCAACTGCTGCCGCCGCTAATGCATTTGCAATATTATGTTCACCGAGCACAGGCAATTTAACCGAGATTGATTCAGAACCTATATGTAAAGTAAAACATGCTTTGCTATCTTCACCTAAACAAATATCACTTGCTGTAATATCAGCAGCTTGTTGTATGCCGAAGGTAATACAACGTCGCCGGTCCGCTAATGCATGCCAATACGCAAACTGCGCATCATCTGCATTCAAAATTGCGGTACCATCAACAGGCAAAGAAGAAATGATTTCGCCCTTAGCTTTAGCAACACCAGCAACATCATTAAAACCCTCTGTGTGTGCCGCAGCCGCATTGGTAATTAAAGTAATACTAGGTTGTGCTAAATCACATACATAGCCAATTTCACCAAAATGATTCGCACCCATCTCAATGACTGCATATTCATGTGTTTGATCAAGGCGCAATAAAGTTAATGGCACCCCGAAATCATTATTCAGCGTTCCTTGTGTTGCTAATGTGTCACCGCACTGCTGTAAAATAGCAGCAATCATTGCTTTAGTTGTCGTCTTACCACAACTACCAGTAACACCAACAACAGGGATTTGCACTTGTTGGCGACGTAATTTTGCCAGCTGCCCTAAACCAATACGAGTATCTTCGACATGCAGCAGCGGTAAATTAACATCGTCTAGTGAACTAGGCGCACGACTCACCATCGCGGCAACTGCACCCTTAGCTTGAGCTTGCGCTAGGAATTCATGCCCATCAAAATTGGGACCCACCAGTGCTACAAACAATTCACCTGTTTGCAACGTACGTGTATCAGTACTAACATAACTAAACTCAACGTCATTGCCATGCAGTGTCGCATGCAATGCATCAGCAACTTGCACAAGACTCATCAACGACACGCTGCCTTCCTCGTCATTAAATTCTGTACAACCTCTCGATCGCTAAAATGACGGCGTTCGTCTCCGATCAATTGGTAATCTTCATGTCCTTTGCCTGCCACCAAAATCACATCACCAGCACTGGCATGGCTAATTGCATATTTTATCGCATCCGCCCGATTATGAATAACTGTGGCTTTGGCCGAGCGATATAATCCATTGGCAATATCACAGATAATTTGCTCTGGCGCTTCATTACGCGGGTTATCATCGGTTAATATTAACCGATCTGCACAGTGTTCGGCTACCTGTCCCATCAAAACGCGTTTACCGCGATCACGATCACCACCACAACCAAACACGCACCACAACTGCTTTTGGCAATGCTCCCTCAACGCCAATAAGGCTTGACCAAGCGCATGCGGTGTGTGCGCATAATCGACGACAATCAGCGGCCCAGCCTGCCCACCAAAAGCTTCCATACGGCCAGCTATCGTATTCACTTGTGCGAGCCCCTGCAAAGCTTCATGCAATGGAATCCCCATAATACACAATGAAGTCAGTACCGCGAGCAAATTACTGAGATTGAATTTACCGAGCAAGCTACTACGCAATAGACCAGCTCCCCACGGTGTATGAACACCCATAACCATGCCTGAGCTATCAAGTTTAATACCACTTGCAGACACCATTGAAACGCCTGGTATATTAGCTCCAGTGAGCGAATAACCAAATACTTGATGCTTACCACGTAACTCTTGCAACCATTGCACACCACAATCATCATCCGCATTAATCACCGCATGCTGAAAAGGCAAATTGAAGATACGACGCTTAGCTTGCGCATAACTTGCCATATCATGATGATAATCAAGGTGATCACGACTGAGATTAGTAAACATTGCAATTTGCAAATCAATACCATTGACACGCCCTTGATCCAAAGCATGCGAGGAGATCTCCATCGCCACTGCTTTGGCTTTTTGAGCTTCTAATTGAGCTAATAAACGTTGTAAACTGATTGCATCGGGTGTTGTCAAGGCTGCTCTAGATAAATCTTCAAGAAACCCATTACCTATGGTTCCAATAACCGCGCAATGACGTTGAAATTGCTCTAAGGCTTGCGCGATGAAATGGCAACATGACGTTTTACCATTCGTACCGGTCACGCCTATCACGTCTAATTTACGCGATGGATAATCATAAAATCGCGCAGCAATTTTGCCAATAAATTGTGGCAAATTCTCTAAAGCAAAGATTGGCACCTGCTGATTTGCACTTATCTCACGTACCATTAATTTTGGCTTGCCACGTAACGCTTCACCAATTACCGCTACTGCGCCATTGGCAATAGCATGATCGATGAACGTACGCCCATCGTTTTTTTCACCAACACAAGCAAAAAACACATCACCAGGCTTTACTTTATTACTATCAAGCGCTAAGCCGATCACATCACATTCCAAACGTGCGTCAACGGGGATAATATCCCAAAGCAGTTCACTGAGTTTGATTTTTCGTTGTGTGTCTTGCATATACCTTTCCATTTTTCCTATTATACATAAGCCGATCGCAACTGCGTACTACTTTGGATAAAGCTCGATACAGTCTTTACAATTTCCTGGTGTTGCGCCATTAGTTGATGATCCGGCGGTATATCTAACAGCCTTAAAGCGCCGCCCATGACTTGTGAAAACACAGGTGCTGCAACCAAACCACCGTAAAATTGCCCACCACTAGGATCATTAACCATAACGGCCACAACCAAACGCGGATTACTGACCGGCGCCGCACCAACAAAAATCGCCACATGGTGATTTTTTTCATAACCGTCGGGCCCAACTTTACGGACTGTGCCAGTTTTCCCGGCAACACGGTAACCGCGCACTTGGGCACGCGTAGCGGTACCACCCGGCTCAACGACACTTTCTAACATCGTTAATAACTCGCGTGACACATTGCGACTTAGGGCCTGTCGACCTGGTACCGCCTTATCCACACGCAATAATGATACTGGACGTTTTATACCGCCAGCGGCAACAATGGCATAGGCTTGTGCAAGCTGTAAATCTGTCACTGACATACCATAACCAAACGACAAGGTTGCCAAATCAAAAGCTTGTCGTGGCGGGTTTTTAGGTAAATAGCCACTGACTTCACCAGGAAAACCTGACGCTGTACGTTTGCCAAAACCGACTTGTTGTAAGGTTCCCAATAAACTGTCCGCAGGCAATGATAAGGTTAGCTTGGTAACACCCATATTGCTCGAACGCTGCAAAATTGTCGTCACATCAATCACGCCATTGTCATGCTCATCACTGACTTTATGACCATCTAACATTAACCAACCCGGGTTGGTGTTAATTTTCGTCCGTGGTGTGTAGTGTCCATTTGTTAAAGCATTCGCGACGCTAAATGATTTAATCGTCGAGCCTGGCTCAAACACATCGGTGACTGCACGGTTGCGATAAGCAGCCACATCTCCTTTGGTGCGATGATTGGGATTAAAAGAAGGCTGATTAGCCATTGCTAAAACTTCACCTGTTTTTACATCTAATACGACGATAGAGCCTGACTTTGCTTTATATTTATTAATCGCTCTTTTCAAATCACGATACGCTAAGTATTGAATACGACGATCGATACTCAGTGCGAGATTACGCCCTGGTTGTGCTTCACGTAAAGTATCTACATCAGCAACACTGCGCCCTAACCTATCCACTAAAACACGCTTGCGTCCCGGAATGCCTCGCAACCATTTGTTATAGGCAAGCTCCATCCCCTCTTGTCCACGATCATCGATATTAGTAAAACCAACCAACTGTGCTGCAACTTCACCTTCAGGATAATAGCGCCTAAATTCCCGTGTTAAGTGCACACCTGGTAACTTCAGGGTTTTAACTTTTTCAGCTTGATTAGGTGCGAGCTGACGCCGCACATAAACAAACTCACGGTGCTTATTGCGTTTGATACGTTTTTTTAAACGTTTGGGATCGACCTTGATTAAAGTTGCTAATTTCTTAATGTTTTTTTCATTTATCACAAATTTTTGTGGATTAACCCACACCGAAGCAACCGGCGTGCTAATTGCCAATGGTTCGCCATTACGGTCCGTGAGCATGCCGCGAAAGGCCGGCAAACTTACTGTACGCAAGGTGCGTGCGTTACCTTGCTTACGCAGAAAGTTGCTATCATAAACGCCCAGATATAAAAGACGTGCAAGCAAGCCAACAATACCTAACAACAAGACAAATAATATAAATAAATAGCGCCAAGTATACGTTGGTTGTTCACACTCGTGCTTCACACTTGCACCATCTTAATTTTCTTGGCTTTTGGCAGCTCCATATCTAACTGTTGTTGAGCGATACGTTGTACACGTGCCTGCGTTGCCCAACTACTTTCTTCCAATAATAATTTACCCCACTCGATATGTAGGCTGTCACGAGTCTTTTGCTGACTCTGTAACTCGATAAACAAACGTCGATTTAAATCTTTGACATAAACAACGCTTAACGCTGAAAACAAGATAAAAACAATTAGTAAAGTCAGCGCACAAAATTGCTTAGTTAAAATAACCGTCGCCATACTACGACGACCAAACGCTACTTGATTTAAGGCATGAGCTGCTGCATTCATGATATCTTCTCCGCTACTCTTAGCACCGAGCTACGTGCTCGGGGATTTTCCACCACTTCTGCAGGGCCAGGTTTAATGGCCTTGCACACCAAGCGCAAACGAGGTTGCGCTAATTCAGCTTGTCGCACAGGCACACCTGCTGGTAGTTGCTCACCACGTGCTTGCGTTTGCATAAACCGCTTAACAATACGATCTTCTAAAGAATGAAAGCTTATGACTACTAAACGCCCGCCAATCGCTAAGGCTTCCACACACTGCTCAAGGCAAGCTTTAATTTCATCAAACTCGCTATTGATAAAAATACGAATGGCTTGAAAAGTACGTGTCGCAGGGTGCTTATGTTTTTCGCGTGTTGGTATCGCGGCAGCAACCAACTCAGCTAATTGTTTGGTAGTTTGCAATGGTGTCTGCGTACGCTGTTGAACGATCGTTCGCGCAATACGCCGCGCAAAACGTTCTTCACCAAATGCTTTGATGACTGTCGCGATTTGCGCCTCTTCGGCTTGGTTTAACCACGTTGCGGCATCCATACCAGTACTCACATCCATACGCATATCTAAAGGCCCTTCGCGCATAAAGCTAAAACCACGCTGGGCATCATCTAACTGCGGCGATGACACACCTAAATCAAGAATAATGCCATCGACTTTGCCTACCAGCTGACGCTTATCGAGTAAGGCATACAGTTGGCTAAATGACGCATGCTCTATCGAAAAACGTTTATCAGCACCAAACTTCTCGCTTGCATGCGCAACCGCACTGGCATCTCTATCGATTGCAATCAACTGTCCTGCGTCGTCCAAGCAATCCAGTATGCCTTGTGCATGTCCGCCACGACCAAAGGTCGCATCGACATAAACGCCTGTGGATTTAATTGCTAATCGCGAAATGACTTCAGAATATAAAACCGGTTGATGTGCATTGCTATGTGACATGGCATATTGCTTTTATTGTTGTGGCCTGTTTACTGTTAAAGAGATAAATTTTGTAATTCACTGGGTACATCAGCATTATTTTGCATATCCGCTTGTAACCAACTATCGCGTGAACTTTGCCATAGTGCTTCAGCCCAGAGCTCAAATTTATTTCCTTGTCCAACTAACATCACCCGTTTTTCTATACCGGCATATTCGCGTAATAGTGGTGGCAATAGGAGACGTCCATTACTGTCGACATCTAACTCTGTAGCATGACCAATTAATAGCCGCTGGATGCGCCGGCTAGCCACATTAAAGCTTGGCAGAGCGGCGATTTTTTGTTCAATCACTTCCCACTCTGCAAGTGGATAAAGTAACAAACATTGCTCCTCGGTATCGATGGTCAAGACTAATTGGTTCTCATTGTCTTCTTGCAGATCGTCACGATAACGCGTGGGAATGGTTATCCTACCCTTTGCGTCTAAATTTAGAGCTGCTATTCCGCGAAACATGTCATACCATCCCAGTTAGATCCACTTTCCACCACTTTTTACCACATAGCTACACTATAGAAACTAACTGGGATTTTTGCAAGAGACAAAAAAACGAACAATTGATTAAATACCCCTCGCACCTTCAGGCACGAGTGGTAAAGAGAGTAAGGTGGTGAGAAAAAATCAGCCAGCCGGTAAGCCGGGTTCTGTCGTGGACAGTCATTCATCTAGGATGCACGTCGCCATGCACCTCAAGCAACCTACCCGAACCCAGTGCGAGCAGCACCATTAGGTTCCTATTCGGTTTTGCTCCGAGTGGGGTTTACCCTGCCACTGATGTTGCCATCAGCGCGGTGCGCTCTTACCACACCATTTCACCCTTACCGCATACTACGAGAGTACACGGCGGTATATTTTCTGTGGCACTTTCCGTAGGCTTGCGCCTCCCAGGCGTTACCTGGCACTTTGCTCTATGGAGCCCGGACTTTCCTCCCCCGTGTGAACTTGTCACACAGCGGCGACTGTCTAGCTGGCTGAGGCTTATTATATCACGAAGTAAGGCGCATGGTTGAAAATAAACCATCAATAGATTTTTGTTTGCTTGCCTAGCGATGCTATCATAGCGCGCGAAAATGGATTTAAAAGAAAAACAATCTCGGTCGCTTGTTGGCCGGGTTGTTGAACTCTGACTATGCAGGATAATTAGCATGAATGCACGCCCCGGCACCGCAGTCTCTCGCGCCACGTTAAAATTACGCTGGTTACCATGGATCATTTGTATCTTGGGCGCTGGCTATTATTTTTATGAAACGATTCTCGAAGTCATTCCGGCAACATTCGTACGAGGCATGATGAGTAGCTTTAATATTGACGGTTATCACGTCGGCATTCTAGATATGGCTTACTTCATCACTTACGCCATCATGCAAATCCCGGGCGGCATGATGCTGGATAGTTTCGGGGCGCGGCGTCTAATGACACTGGCCGCGACTGCTTGTTTTACAGGCCTACTGATTTTCGCCACAGCACACGGCTTTGCCCTCGCCTTATTGGGACGCTTGATTATTGGCTTTGGTGCTAGCTTTGGCTTGATGGGAGCAATGTATTTAGTCAGCAAATGGCTGCCTCGTCAAAACCTCGCCTTTTATCTTGGCTTAACCATCATGATTGGTTTAAGTGGTGGCTTACTGCAACACCCTTTACGCATTATGGTTAACGATATGGGGTGGCGCAGCGCCTTATTCTTTCTCGCGATTATTGCCGCTTATTTTGCCGTGTTAATGTGGTTGTTCTTACGTGACAAACCTCTTCCTTCACACAAACTAATCAACACTGACCAAGCCGACCCTTTTAAACCAAGCACTCAACGCATTAATACCTTTGTCAGTTTATGGCACAGTTGTAAAGAGGTGCTGGGCCAATTTAGCAATTGGCCCATCGCAGTCTATGGTGGACTAATGTATATACCTACCGGCACACTCGGCACGTTATGGGGTATCGAGTTTTTCAAAGCTTACTATAATAATGCAGCTACTATCGACGTCGCAGAAATAAATGCTATGCTATTTCTCGGCTGGATCGTTGGTAGTCCAATCGTAGGCTGGCTATCAGATCGATTACAGCGACGTAAACCCATCATTATCGTTGGCGCTATTGGTGCGTTGTTGTGTCTGTTGCTCATGACCTATCTCACTACACTATCGATTACGACCATGTTCATAGTCATGTTCGCTTTGGGTCTATTTTCGAGTTGCAGCGGTTTAACCTTCGCTATGGCTAGCGAAATCAACCCGGCTGGCTCAACCGGCACAGCGATTGGCTTTGTCAACATGCTTGCCATCATTCCAAGTATTCTTAGTGGCCCACTATTTGGTTATTTCCTCGATAAGCATTGGGATGGCGCTGCCATTAAAGGTGCACGTATCTATTCTTTCTCAGCCTTTCAACACGCTATGGTTATTGAATATATTGCAGTCGCCAGTGCAATCGTCATCGCGTGGTTTTTAGTAAGAGAAACTTACGAAAAATTTCAATTGTAGTTGCAAACATAGTCTGGCACACACAACGCAAAACGCTTAGTTCTACCCCCCACACCTGCAGCTGCGCAGTGCTAGGCCTCATCTAAAAGCACCTTAAAGTTCGCAGCTTCAGGTACGAGGGGTAGAATGGCGCGTGAACTTCTTGATAAGCGCTGGACTTAAACCAGATAAGTTCACTACCGGTGCGGTAATTGATAAGCCGCCGGACTCATCTAATTCAATTGTCGCCCCCGCATGCTGAATCATAATGTGCTTGCCCGCCGTCAACTCCACGCCATCATCGGCATGCAGATAAAAGCCACCATTTTTCGCCTGCAGATTCAAGTTGCCTTCTGTTACTTGTATGCCACTGTCCTGTTGACTGGCTATTAACGTTGCATCGCTGTTTAACTGAATATCCATTTCACTGCTAAGCTGCACGGGCCCTGCTTGGCTAACAAAACGCATATCCTGGCCAGTTATCATATACATAGATTTTTCAGCTGTTTTAAAAGTGACATCACCTTGTGTATGTAGTGTAGTGTCCGCCCCAGCTGTCTGGATAATATTATGTTGCGCCTGCCATTCATAAATCGCACCAGCAAATGCATTGATATCACCATCATTGCTAGTAAGCTGCACCACTGGCTTATCCCCCGCGTACAATTGCACCTGTTGTTTATGTAGTGATGTGCGTAAAGCTATTCGCGGCTGCCGGTGATTATCATCGACTAAAATTTCTTGGCCGCCTTTTGTTCTTATTATATGTTGCTGCTTATTACCAGCAGTCACTGGCGAAGCTGCCTGGTGCGTCGGCAGGGCTCCCAGAATAACTAAGCGATTAATGTCGCCATATAAACAAGCTAACAATACTTCGCAACCCGGATAAAGTGGGAAATGTATCCCCGAATCAGGCCCGGTTAAACACTGAGCCATACGGATTGGGCCACATTTGTCATCCGCAAACGATAAACGCACATAATAGCAACCGTGCTCATCAACAGCTGCATACTGTTGCGTTTCACCAACAATCGTCGCTTTAAAATAGGTTTGCTGACAATAAGTTCGCTTCACAGGCATTGCAAAATTACAATTAAGTGGTACCAGGGTTACGTGCAATTGATAGCGACAAGCCAACGTGCGTGCTAACGAGGCATCAGAATCATCTTGCGTACCACTGATTTCTAGTGCGATAACGCGGTAATGCTGATTGTAATACGCCAGCGGATAATCCACTAGTTGCACGATGCTACCGGGGGCTAATGCTAAGCAGTCTGTCTCCAGCACAATACGATGACGTTGCCAATCGAGTGCGTGCTGACGCACTCTCGCCAAACGCTCCCCTTCTGTTTGCGTAGAATAACCTTCTGCATAGAGATATTGTTCCCCGACGCCAGGCAACGCCGTTTTATTGGTAGCCACCGTCATTAAATCAGCACGTGGCATTTGCGGGTTATATTCTTTAAGTCGACTACGCTGTGTTAATACTTGGTGCTGAATAACCAGCTGAGTGAACTTATATCCATGGGCTATCTCCTTATCGTCTGTTTGCTCACCAGGCGGCAAATAACTCAACCGATAGGCTGAACGCACGCTACAAAGATCATCAAAATTATCTGTAATGATTAAGCGTGCTTGTGTCTGACTTTGCCAAAAAGTAAAAAACATGCCTTGGTGAAATAAGTGTTGACATAAAAAGTCATAGTCTGATTGTTGATATTGAATCATATAGTCGCGGCGTGGATAAGCTTGAGTTAAACGGCATTCATAAACAAAGCGAGCATTTATATAAGGTGACAACACCGCATCAATCAACTCTAACAAACTCACACAAGCAAACACTCTATCCCTCACTGCAAGCTTTAACCGGTTTAAGGGCGAACTTAAGCTTATCTGTACATGTGTAGACGCGTTGCATGACACTTTTTCGATATGACTGATTATGCCATGATAATAATAAACCGCCTGAGCTTGAATATTCAAACAAGCTGTTTTGCCTAATAATGCTGACAAGGGTAATGGCAAGCTACCCGCTAGCTTTAATATAAACTGATAGTCTTCTCCCAAGGCATTGGCGCCCTGAAATTGACTTGGTTTATCAGCCCCGCCACATTGAAAGTTCAACACCGCATAATTCGCAGGTAAAACACCATCTATTGTTAAACTGAATGCATTTTGGTTCGCAAGTGGGAACGGTTTTTTTGTAAGCTCGTCAGGCATAGGTAAACTCACACTTATTATTTAGCAATAAATGTGAGTTTACTCTAAGAAATGATAGATAGATGTAGGAAATCAACCCGCGTAATAGATTTTTACGCGCTATGCGCTAACATGGTACCATGGGCATCACCAAAACCAACCCGATAGCCCTCCGCTTGGCACCATCCCATCATAATAATTTCATCACCATCGAGTAAAAAACGTCGTTCTTCGCCATTACTAAGATGCACAACTTCTTTACCGCCCCATGTTAATTCTAATAAACAACCACGTTCATGCTTTTCTTTACCACTGATCGTGCCAGACGCCATTAAATCACCCACATTCGTATTACATCCAGCAACGGTGTGATGCGCTAATTGCTGTGCCACCGTCCAATATAAATAACGAAAGTTCGAACGACAAATCACTTCACCGCTGTGCATATGTGGACTGCGCAATGCGACTTCTAGATTGATATCATATGTCTGGCGCTTTTTTTCTTGCAAATAAGCTAATGGTTGTGGATCTTGAGCGACCGCATCCACTTTAAAAGGTGCTAAGGCATCTAGACTCACTACCCAAGGCGAAATGGTTGTGCAAAATGACTTTGATAAAAATGGGCCTAAAGGCACGTATTCCCAACGCTGAATGTCACGCGCACTCCAATCATTGACTAACACCATACCAAAAATATGTTGTTCCGCTTGATCAACAGGTATAGGTTCTCCAGCTTGGTTGCCGGCCCCTAATAAAAAGCCCATCTCTAATTCAAAATCCATACCTTGTGAAGGCGCATAAACTGGCTGCTCAGTATCCGGTGGCAAGACTTGTCCATGTGGATGCAGAAAGTTCGTACCACTCACAACCACCGAGCTGGCGCGACCATGATAGGCAACCGGCATGTGTGTCCAATTTGGCAATAGCGGGTTCTCTTGGCCACGAAACATGAGCCCCACATTGCTAGCATGTTCTTTCGATGAATAAAAATCCGTATAATCACCTATCGTTACGGGTAATTGCATTTGCACATCATTTTGTAAAATGAGTGCTTGTGCACGTAATTGTGTATTGTCACGCAAAGTTGGATTATCCGTCTGTAACAAGTCACTTAAGGTACCGCGCACCGCGCGCCATGCCGGTTGTCCCAAGGCCATAAAATCATTTAAATGAGGTGCGGCAAAAATTTGTTTGGCATCAGCATGCTTGCACTTCAACAACCCTTGTTGCGCCAACACACTCAAATCTAACACGTAGTCACCAATAGCGACGCCAACTCGTGCTGGCGCTGAAGATTCAGGTTTAAACACGCCATAAGGTAAATTTTGAATGGGGAAATGTGATTGTGCATCTACCTCTATAAAAGAGGTTAATTTCGGATCTACCGTTATATCCATTGTGTCTCTCCTTTCACTCTTTGTGATCTAATAACCATTTATATAAAGTATTTTTTTTTGCGCCAGTCAATTTAGCAGTCAAGGCAATCGCTTGCTTAGCAGACAAGTCCGCTTTCAATACTTCCAGGACATGTAGGGTTGCTACCGACAGACTCTGCTCACGTGAGTTATAACCTTTAATAATTACCACGATTTCACCACGCTGTTGTTGTGTATCCTGTGCTACTTGCTGCGTCACTTCAGCCAAAGTGCCAAACAAAAATGTCTCGAATTGCTTGGTTAACTCGCGGGCAACAACGCACTCGCGCTCAGGCCCAAATACCGCCTGCATGTCTTGCAAACTTGCGAGTATACGATGTGGTGCTTCATAAAATACAAGACTACGAGGTTCATATTGCAGAGCATGTAAACGTCGCTCGCGGGCACCCGTTTTTGCTGCCAAAAATCCCTCAAAGCAAAAATGATCACAGGGTAAACCACTTGCGCTCAAGGCAGTGATTGCTGCATTCGCGCCCGGCAAAGGTACCACCGCGATCCCCGCCTGGCGTGCCGCAGTAACGAGATGATAACCGGGATCACTGATCAAGGGTGTACCTGCATCACTGATCAAAGCAACAGATTTACCTTCACGTATTTGTTCGATCAATGCCAAACTTGATTCGCGCTCTTTATGCTGATGATGAGACACCATCGGTGTCACAATTTGATAGTGCTGGAGCAAGCGAGCGCTATGACGAGTATCTTCAGCCGCAATGATATCGACATTACGCAACACATCGACTGCCCTAAACGTCATATCCTGCAAATTACCAATAGGTGTCGCTACAATATAGAGCCGACCAAAGTTGTCCATATTTTATCCTTCCCCCATCAAAACCCTACAAAATTATGCTTGCAATGGCTGCTCATTATAGGCTAAAGTTTGCGCCATGATCAGGACAACACGCAAAATATTTTTCACCTTAACTATCAGTACCATACTGCTCCTCGCTGGTTGCGCTAACATGACATCACAGCAGCAAACTGGGCGCCATGTTATCTCTAGTAATGCCGCCAATCAATCTGCAGCACAATATCTTGCCCTCGCCGACCGCGCGCAGTCACCACAAAAAGAAGCTTATCAGCTGCAAGCTGTCGATAAATTATTACAAGGCAATGTCACCGACCGCGCCCAACAAGTGCTAAACAATATTCAGCAAGGTACTCTCACTCCCGACCTCACTTTGCAGAAAGACTTACTCACAGCCAAAGTCAATTTATTAGATAATCGCCCCAATAACACAATCAATGCATTACAAACAATGCCGCCTGTGGAACAATTGCCACCCAATTTACAACTGTCTTATCGTGAACTAGCGGCACAAGCCTATGCGCAAATCGGCAAACCTATACAGAGCATGCAACAACGCGTTGCCCTGAGTCCATTGTTAGCCGAACCACAACAAAAGGAAAGTAATGATCTCGCCATCTGGCAAAGCGCACAGCAAATTCCCGAGCAAAGTTTACAGCATGATATCGATGCAGCTAACTCAAGCACGTTAAGCGGTTGGTTGCAATTGAGTTATATCGCAAAAATTTATGCGAATAATCCACAACAACTCATCGAGCACATACAAGCATGGCAACAAGCCTATCCCAAGCATCCAGCCAATACTATGCTACCCAGGTCCTACAATGTGGATACTGCATTAGCGCAGCATCCACAACATATTGCGCTACTATTACCATTACATGGCCAACTCGGCTCCAGCGCACAAGCGATTCGTAATGGTTTTTTCACCGCCTATTATCAGTATCGCGAAAAATACCAAGATGCACCGACGATCACGGTTTATGATACGAGCAAGGAAGGCGTCAATAATGCTTATCAAAAGGCCGTTAAAGCTGGCGCTAACTTCGTGGTCGGACCGCTAACAAAATCAAATTTACAAAAGCTTATCGACGACAGCAACATTAATGTGCCAACCTTAGCACTCAACACACTGCCGAATTTAAGCTCACATGCTATTCCAAGCGACCTCTATCAATTCGGTTTGCTACCTCAAGATGAAGCGCAGCAAGCCGCAAGTCGTGCCTGGCAGGATGGCCATAGCCACGCCTTGATTATCGTGCCTGATAGTGAATGGGGTAAAAACGTCGCACAAGCATTTACACAACAGTGGTTGGCGCTCGGTGGAAAAGTCACAACAGAAATTAATTACCAAACAAACAGTAAGTTGTCTACTGACATCAAACAAGCCTTAAATGTTAATCAGAGCCAAGCACGCAGTAAAACCATCGCAAAAATCATCAACGCTGATGTCAAAGCAACGCCGCGCCGACGCCAAGATGTCGATATGATATTTTTAGCAGCTTCACCACAAACAGCTCGCCAAATCATGCCATTACTGCGTTTTTACTATGCTGGTCGCCTCCCAATTTACGCCACTTCAATGATATATTCAGGCGTTCCCAAAGCCCGCACCGATAGAGATTTGAATGGTGCGCGTTTCGCCGATATGCCGCTAATCCTCGGCAAGCAAGCCAATTTTGCCAAGACACGTAAAGATATTGTTAGTCTTTGGCCCAACTCTTATAGTAGTTACGCACGCTTATACGGCCTCGGGCTGGATGCTTACAATCTCATTTATCAACTCAATCGTATGGCCTTATTCCCCAAATTTGGCGTTGCAGGTAATACTGGTAAATTATTCTTAACCAACAATCATCACATCTACCGTCAGTTAGAATGGGCACAGTTTAATGGCGGTGTCCCACGGATTTTACAAGTTCGTCAGTATGGCCAAAATAACCTATAGTCACCATCAGAAAGGCGAAACAGCTGAAGCAAACGCTTGCACTTATCTTGAAAAGCAAGGCTTACAAACCTTGTGGCGTAATTTTCGTTGTCGTCTCGGTGAAATCGACCTCATTATGCAAGATGGTGACACCATTGTTTTCGTCGAAGTGCGC
Organism: Gammaproteobacteria bacterium; assembly: GCA_021773335.1. Lineage (GTDB taxonomy): Bacteria > Pseudomonadota > Gammaproteobacteria > JAJFKG01 > JAJFKG01 > JAJFKG01. Next base: position 56,328 of record JAJFKG010000001.1, on the reverse strand, counting down.
TATCGCAACAACCCTCGCTACGGCAGCAGTCTCGAATCGGTTAACTGGCAGAAACAACGCAAACTCATCAATGCCGCAAGTTTTTACCTACAGCAACGCAACATTACTGATACCTACCCTTGTCGATTTGATGTGATCGCACTCGAAAAAGATACCGGTAATATCACCCAGTGGATTAAAGACGCCTTTCAAGCAGACTAAAGCCTTACGATATTTCTACTACCCACATATTTTGTTTTGCTCAGCTAAGACAAAAAAGTTAGAATAGCGGGCTATTGATAAGCATAAGGCCAGGTAAATGAATACCGTAGAACATATCCGCCACTTATTTAACGAGAGCATTCAAACCAAAATCACTGCCGCTGATAGCCTCGCCGAATTAATCGTACAAGCCGGCGATATGCTCGTTCAGACCTTGCTCAACGATGGTAAAATATTAGCCTGTGGTAACGGTGGCTCAGCCGCAGACGCACAACACTTATCCGCCGAATTCCTTAATCGCTTTGAACGCGAACGCCCTAACTTACCCGCGATTGCATTGACAACTGATTCATCGACGTTGACATCGATCGCTAACGACTACCAGTACGATGAGGTCTTTGCTAAACAAATACGTGCGCTAGGGCGCCCTGGCGATACCCTCGTCGCGATCTCTACCAGTGGCAATTCCGTCAACATGGTTAAGGCCGTTGAAGCTGCACATGAACGCCAAATGCGTGTAGTCGCATTAACTGGACGCGAAGGCGGCCCAATGGCACAAGCTTTAGCAAGTGAAGACATTGAAATTCGCGTGCCCTCACAATCAACGGCACGTGTTCAAGAAACGCATATTTTAGTCATACATTGTTTATGCGATCTAGTCGATCGACAACTATTCGGTAACGATGGCAATTAGCAGAGGAACTCTAGCATGAAAAAAAACACTTCTATCATCACAATCTTGGCGTTAAGTGCAGTCTTGAGTGCCTGCGTACCTGCGGCATTCGTCACTGGTGGCGCAGCCGGCGCTTCCATCACTGGTGATCAACGTAGTTTTTCCACGATGACTAAAGATCAAAGCATCACCCAACAAATTGGTACCCAGATTAATGGTAATAAAGCGCTTGCGACCCAAGCCCACATCGTCGCGACCGCCTACCAAGGTAATGTCCTCTTAATGGGGCAGGCACCTAATGAATCCTTACGCGAAAAAGCAGAAGCAATCGCCCAAAATATTAAAGGGGTAGTAAAAGTCTATAATGAAATCAGCATTGCAGAACCCACATCTGGCGTAGTACGCTCCAAAGACAGCTGGATTACAACAAAGGCGAAATCGATTTTACTCACTACCGGCGGCCTGCGTTCAAATCAATTAAAGGTCATTACTGAAAACGGCACTTTATTCTTGATCGGCAGCTTACCCAAGGATCAAATCCCCTTGGCAACCAATGCTGCGCGCAACATCGACGGCGTGCAAAAGGTCGTCACGCTGGTTTTTGCGCAAATTCAGCAAAAGGCGCCAGCACCAACGGACGCACAAATCCATACTTACTCTAGCACGGTGGGTGATGATAATACTGCTGACTCCGGCTCCGATTTTGCTGATAATAGTAACGGTGGGGATAAGCCCGCTAACCACGCCACGAAGACGACTAATGCCAAAACCACCGCAAAAAAAGCAGCATCGACGAAAACACCGACAGGCACACAGCACACATAACGCATTAAGCTCGTCCCACCGCTGTGGGCATAGCGTTCCTCATAAGTCTATTCAACGGTTGTTTAAGGGATGATGTGGTATCGATGGCTGTCCTATTATTATCAATCATTGCCACATTTGTAGCCCGGCTCTGACAAATCGGCGCGAAAGTTGAGAGCCTTGATAAGCACCGTAGGTGCGCATCAAGGAGCAGCGTTTGCGAATACATTCCCTTGATGCGCGCTATGCGCTTATCAAGGCTACATTAGCATTTGTTCATACGTAAGCCGTCGCCCGGATAAGCGCGGTACGCGCGTCATCCGGGGAGGTTGTTTGCCATTGCTGTTCCCGGATAAGCGCGGCACGCGCGTCATCCGGGGAGGGTGCTTGCCATTGCGGTTCCCGGATGACGTTGCTGCGCAACTTATCCGGGCTACATCTGAGCTCGACGCAGAAGCAGTAATCGATGCTTTAGCTATTTCACCACGCGCAGATTAGGCCGACCTGCTTTATCACCTTTACCAGGCTTATCTGACATCTTATCGCCATCAGTCGTTGGCGGCGGCAAATCATCATCTTCTTCGTCCTCATCGCTGAGAACCATGCCACGCCCATTTTCAAAGGCATAAATAGCTAATACAGAACAAATCGGCACGTTGATTTGCCTGGTCACCCCAGAGAAGCGTGCCGTAAATTCAATATTATGATTATTTAATTGCAAGTCTCGCACAGCGCGTGGCGCAATATTTAAAATAATCTTGCCATCTTGGATATAACTTTCCGGGACTTTTACATTCTCACCTTCGGCGTCGACCAAGATATGTGGCGTGCAACCATTATCAACAATCCAATCATAGAAGGCGCGAACTAAATAGGGTTTTGCAGGTGTCATAAATAATCGTACTTTGTGTTAAGCCAAGGTTATTACGCTAGGGCTTCTTCAAGTTGCATTTCACGCTCATCTTCAGACAGACTTGCTTTGAAAGATTCACGCTCAAAGACACGTTGTGCATACTCTTCGATTGCACTTGCCTTAGCAGGCAGCTTAATACCTAAACGCTGCAAACGCCATAATAACGGCGCCAATGTACAATCAACCAAAGTGAATTCATCACTTAAGAAATATGGCAATTCAGCAAATACTGGCGTAATTGCGACGAGACTATCACGCAATTGCACACGCAACTGATTAACATCATCTGTTGCTGCTGGATTTTCAATACGGTTCATGAGACGGTACCAATCACGCTCAATACGATAAATCATTTGACGACTCTTGGCACGGGCAACTGGATAGACAGGCAACAGTGGCGGGTGCGGAAAACGTTCGTCCAAATATTCCATCATAATGCGTGAATCATATAACACTAAATCGCGATCGACCAAGGTTGGCAACGTATCATAGGGATTCAAATCACGCAGATCTTCGGGTGGATTATGTCCATTGACATCAACAATATCCACTACAACGCCTTTTTCTGCTAATACTAGACGTACACGATGGCTATAACTACTAGCCCCATTTGAATATAGAGTCATTACAGAACGTTTGTTGGCAAGTGCCATAAAGTCTCTCCCGTGTTTATATTGTATTCCTAACAAATACTATTTGAGCCTGTTACCAAATTTCTTTAACTGATAAGAAGTTAGCGTAGGAAGCAGGTAATCGAATCAACCCAAGCCCCCCATAGAAGCCAGGCATTGTACCACATTTTTCAGCCATTTTGGGGATTTCTGTGAAATTTATTGATACGGTCTGTTAGAAAGGACGAGCAAGCTTACGTAACTTCAGGTCATTATACTGCACCAGCGTCACACTCACGAAAAGCGGAACGAGGAACGTTGCCGCGATTAATTGCAAACAAACATCAATAATATCAGGTAAAAACACACCCACCGCTTCAATAACTCCAAACAAAATAAAATTTGGTACGGCAAACGCAAATAAAAACACAAAGAATGTGCGCCACCAATTACACCAAACAATCTGCCAACTATGGCGCAATGAATCAAGCAAGTTATGATTATCTATCACAATGGAGGGTAAGTAGAATAGCCACATGAGCGACATAAAAATTCCTGGCACACCCAACAGAATCAAGCCAACGGCTATCGCTAACATATATAATGCCATCGCACCTAGAACAAATAAGTATTTCTCTTTCACTTGGGCGATCAAGTCTTGACTAGTGACTTCACGTTTTTTGCGGGTTAAGTGATAACCTTTATAAAACATCAAAATATTAAAAATAGGATAAATTAAAAAGATAATACAGGAATGCAATAAGTCCCATAAATCAATGCCTGCCTCTGCCGCTTGCGTTGCTGGTTGCACAACGTGATCGGTGTCGATAATCGACTGTGCGATTGCCGGAATTAATGAGACTAATGTCAGCAAGAAAGCATAAAAAAGCAGCGGTTTATACAGCTCAACATAGGTCTTAAAACTATGCCGTATTACATTGCCGATGGATAATGGTATTTTTACGGCTAACATGATGCGGCACCCCTATGCTTAGCGCACACAGCGCGCATAAGCGCAGCATTTGTTAATAGATTGATGGCTATTTATTTTTAACATCTTTCCAATATTCCTTTTTCAACAAATAAACCACAACTAAAAATACGATTAAAAAGCCAATCACCCAATAGCCAATCCGTTGCCGCTCAAGCTTAACTGGTTCAGCCACATAAGCGAGAAAATTAACGAGATCGCGCATCGCACTATCAAACGCTTGTGGCTGCATACTCCCAGGTTTTGCCAATTCCAAATGATCAAGCACTTGCACTTCACGACTAGCTCCACCAGGCGCTTTAGTCACTTCTGTACGATATATTGGTACTTGCTCCCCTTGCAGCTCAAGCAACACATTCGGCATACTGACATCGTTAAACACTAAGTTATTCGTCCCCCAGGGACGACTTGCATCCGCGTAAAAACTACGCAAATAACTATAAACCCAATTCGGCCCCCGCACCCGGGTTATCAATGATAAATCCGGGGGTACCATCCCAAACCAGCGCGCAGCCTCCTCTTCGCTCATACCATTAAGCATAGGCTCATGGAGCTTGCTACCCGTAAAAATTAAATTATTTTTCACTAAATGTGTATGTGCTTTACCATCTGTATCAACAATACCCAAGTCAACGGCCATACGATTATAACGCATAAATTGTAGCGAGTGACAACCCTGACAATAATTTACGTAAAGCTTGGCCCCGCGCTGCAATGAGGCTTGATCACGCGGGTCTATTTTAACTTTATCGAGTGGGATTTGGCTAGCCGCAGCAAAGACTAGCGTGGGGAAACATAACAATAAAAAGAAACAAATGCGCTGCATTTACGTTACCCTCTCTGGCACTGGCTTAGTCTTTTCATAACGCGTATAAAATGGCATAAGCAAAAAAAACAAGAAATAAACAACCGTTAACACACGCGCCAAAAAGGTATATAGCGGTGTGACAGATGACCACCCTAAATAACCTAATGCGATAAAGCTAAGCGCAAAACAAGTTAACGCAATCTTGGAAAATACGCCCCGATAACGCATAGACTTAACCGGGCTGCGGTCTAACCAAGGTAACACAAATAAAATCGCAATAGCAGCTGCCATTGTCACAACGCCAAACAATTTGTCAGGAATCGCACGCAACATCGCATAATAAGGCGTAAAATACCAAACAGGTTTAATATGTTCAGGTGTTACCAAGGGATTTGCCGCAGCAAAATTATCAGGCTCGAGAAACATGCCGCCAGCCGTTGGCATAAAAAATACAATCAAACAAAAGACAATTAAAAAGACAACTACGCCAACTAAATCTTTCACTGTATAGTAAGGGTGAAACGGAATACCATCTAAAGGCACGCCATTCGCATCTTTCTTATCTTTGATTTCAATGCCATCAGGATTATTCGAGCCTACTTGATGTAGTGCAATCAAATGGAAAATGACTAAGCCTATGAGCAATAGTGGCAAGGCGATAACATGCAAGGCAAAAAAACGGGTTAAGGTTGCACCGGACACGACATAATCACCACGCAACCATTGTAATAAACCTTCACCGACATAGGGGATCGCACCGAACAACGACGTAATTACTTGTGCGCCCCAATACGACATTTGTCCCCAGGGGAGTAAATACCCCATAAATGCTTCGGCCATCAGGCATAGATACATCGCCATACCAAACAACCAAATGAGTTCGCGTGGTTTTTTATACGACCCGTACAATAAACCGCGAAACATATGTAGGTAAATGACGACAAAAAATGCCGAGGCACCCGTAGAATGCAAATAGCGTATCAACCATCCCCACTTAACATCTCGCATGATAAATTCAACAGAAGCAAATGCGCCACTGGCTGTTGGTTCATAGTTCATAGTCAGCCAAATCCCTGTGACAATTTGGTTAACTAAAACCAGTAATGCTAACGAACCGAAAAAATACCAAAAATTAAAGTTCTTTGGCGCATAGTAACCCGTCATATGGTTACGCCAAAATGACGAAGCCGGGAAACGCGCGTCAAGCCAACCCATAAATCCCTTTGCTGAATCTTTCATTATGCCGTCTCCGCATCTTCGCCAATGATTACCACAGAATCACTAATGAATTTGTAAGGTGGTACTTCAAGATTAATCGGTGCGGGCACCCCCTTATAGACACGGCCCGCCAGATCAAACTTCGAACCGTGACAAGGGCAAAAGAAACCGCCAGGCCAACCGGGTTCAACGCCACCAATGTCAGGACGATAGATAGGCACACATCCCAAGTGTGTGCATATACCAATTAAGATGAGATAGTTAGGATTCAACGAGCGTAGAGGATTACTCGCATAAGCGGGCTGTTGTGCAACTTCAGAATTAGGATCTCGCAGATGTTCAGTGCCACTCTTTTTAAGTTCAGCCAACGCTGCTTTGCTACGGTGAATAATCCACACAGGCTTGCCGCGCCACTCAACCGTTAACTTAGCACCAGGCTCGAGGCGACTGACATCAACTTCAACCGGTGCTGCTGCCGCTTGTGCCTTTGCACTCGGTAACCAAGACGCAACAAAGGGAACAGCCGCACCAACAACACCCACACCCCCAATAACGGTTGTTGCCGCCACCAGAAAGCGCCGACGACCATGGTCTATCGACTCTTCGTTTGGCTCATCCTTATCCATTTAGCGCTTCCCATGCCTAGAAACTAGTCAAAACACACCCAGAACAAGGTGTATTGTCTTAAATTTATAGCAGAATTGACCCAATTTTACCAGGAAGTCAAGGACTTAAGTGCTTTCTAAACCTTAACCATAATACATTGCGGAGTTACCCATTTCGCGCACGTAGTATCAACCATGCTTCCAATTCTTCTGGCGTCACTCCCAAGCCCACCAAACGAGGCTCGTCTATATATTTAATGTCTTCAAACACATCTTCAATAAACGCTTCACGATCATGCTCAGGTATTAACTTTTCCGCCTGTCCTTGTATGTATTCTTGCAACACCCTGCCAACAATTTGTTTTTTGATAATATACCCTAACATTGTACGGCGTTGTGTTCTATAGCGAGCACGTATCGTATCCCAAAGCTCTGACTCAACCGACTTATCGTATTGTATACAGGTGCGAAAATATGAAAAACAATAAAGTTCCATTAATGGAGCTGTATTATTCAATTCATAGATAGCTAAAGTTGCTTTCAGATAATCATCCTTGTCAACTTCACCAAATGAGAGTGGTACTAGGTTTTGTGTCAGCAAAGGAATATTAGCACTTAAGCGTGCCGTGCGTTTGTTAACATCAGCAAAGGCTTGTAAATATGAGATATGTACTAAAAGAAAAAAACTTTGCTCATGGGGATTATTAATTTTTGCTGCTTTTTCACAGACCATCCGAAGCTGGTTTTCCAACTGACTAGGCGAATCCAGAGACATATAAGCGGAGAGACCAATGCGCACACTGTGATCACGCACTTTACCCGCATATCTAGCTTCTAGCAAACTGTCCGCAAGCAAATAGTGTAGTGTACACACTTCGTTATAATCAACAGAAATTCTATGGACGTTATCCACTAAGTACCTAATCGCCTCTTTGTGATTGAGTATCATTAATTTCTCTTCATATAACTTAGTATCATTACCCTTGCCCTCTATTAATAACTTTTTGGTATCTAACAACGAGTATGTATTACCTTCTAAGCGCGATGAATTATAAGATAAATCTATTAACAATTTTTCATAGATTTTACGTGCATACGTACCTGCCAACTCTCCTGCTTCAGCCCGCACACCCCGTGCTAACATCTCACTCCGCTTCTCGCGTGGCAAATAAAATGTTTCATTTGGCACATACTGATCAAACCAAGCATGTTGATAGCCTGCTGGATCACGCTTAAAAAGAGGCTGTTGAACATACGCGATGGCCGCTCGATTTTTCTCGGAAAATACGGTACTTATCAGTTCATCTGATGGTCCTTCTGGGGGAATAAAGCTTTCCCTCTCTTTCTTTTTTTCGCGTAAGTTTGAGACTAGTAAATACTTAGTCCCTCGCCTTTGCCCAGTTTTCTCTACAATACCTTGCTTAACAAAATCACCTAACCAGCGACGTACACTTCGTTCAGCAAATCCTTCCCCAAGCGCCTCTAATAACGTAACAAGCCCAACAGGCTCCGAGTATTGTTGCAATACACTGAGTAAATGGCGCTGCTTTTGTTTGATCTGTGACATCTGATTTAGCTCCACTAATAAAACTAACTCAACTATGAATACGGCCATTCTACCATTTTATCGGCCATAAACAATAAATATCGGCCAATTTTACGGCTTATCAGCCAAAATTACAGAAAATACGGCCACAAGCAATGAATATCGGCCAATTTTACGACTTATCAGCCAAAATTACAGAAAATACGGCCATAAATCACCAGCTTCTCGAAATACCCTAAAATTAGGTATGGTGCGCAAAATTAAAGGTTGCTAGAGTTGGTTGGTAACAACTAAAGGTAATCTATCAGCAACAGAAGTAACTCATGTCAAATACCTCCAGCAATATCATTCAAATCGACAATCTAGCAGCACTATCTGCAGCAGAATTTAAGAACCTCACCTCACAAGGCATTGCATTGGTAAAAATAACCGACGCAGTAGCAAGTGACTTACAGCAAATTACAGCAGCAGGTTTAAAATACTTTGACTTGGATAAACAACAAAAAGAAAAAAATCGATTTACTCCCAAAAAACGCGAAGGTTATTTAGATCAAAACAATCATGGCTATGCTATAGAACGATTCATCAGTCGTGGCTCTAATCCCGCCGCAAGCGATATTCCACTTAACGAATATGCTGACGTTATTCAAAGAGTACGTGCTTACTACAAAACCCACATAGCATTACCCTTGCTAAGAATGCTATTTAATAAACTCACCCTAAGCCCGTCCTACTATGAACTTATTACAAAAGATCCTGACTATACGCTCTCACTTATTCACTACCCAGCAAGCGAGAACTCAGAACAACGCTTACAAGCGCATCAAGACAGCGTGCTGCTCACCATTCTATGGACACAACAGCCAGGTTTTGAAGCAAAGATTAACGGCCACTGGCAAGCCGTTATGCCCAAGCCAGGCTACGTTATCGTGCAATTAGGCATAGGCACAGCCCTCATGACAAATGGCAAATGTCACGCCATCGAACATCGAGTAACTATTCCTGAAAACACGCCCAGACTTTCTATCTCAAGTTTTTTTGGCGCAAATGACTCTGTGCTATTTTTAAATGCAGTCACCGGTGAAAAAATTCATGAGAGCTTTGGCGAGTATGTTCGGGGACATGTTAAAAAAGTCTATGATCGGCTAGCTTGATTGAATTAATACTCAAGATAATAAATAGCCACACACAAAAAAAGCAGCTCCAAGAGCTGCTTTTTTTGTAGAATCCTGAAAAGATTGGACCAAGATGCGACCCTCGGCCAGAGCGGGCAGATTCGCCCAAGGTCGAGGCGCAAACTCCCTTGAATGAGGGAGTTTACTGAAGTAAATGACCGAATTAAAGAGAGGTTGCAACGAAGAGATTGGGCTAAGATGCCTGCTCTGGTTAGCGCTTTGAGAACTGAGTCGCCTTACGCGCCTTATGCAGCCCTACTTTCTTACGTTCAACACAACGTGCGTCGCGGGTCACATAACCATGTTTACGCAAGACTCGGCGGAATGAACCTTCACCACTGCCGTCGCTACCATCTTCTTCATCATAATCCATCAACGCGCGGGTAATGCCGTGGCGTATTGCACCGGCTTGACCTGAAATACCACCACCTTTAACCGTCACGATAATGTCGAATTTTTCACGCACATCCACTGCTACTAGCGGCTGACGCAAAATCATGCGGCAAGTTTCACGGCCACCAAAATAATCTTCTTGGGTACGGCCATTGATCTTGATTTCGCCTTTACCCGGACGAATAAACACGCGTGCGACCGACGATTTACGACGCCCGGTGCCATAGTTTTGTTTAATCTTGTTTACTTTTGCTTTTGCCTTAGCCATGGTTACGTTTACCTTTCAGTTAACTCAGACCGCTCTTATTCAGCGATCTTATCCGTCGATCTCTAGGGGTTGTGGTTGTTGCGCAGTATGCTCATGCTCAGCGCCCGCATACACTTTCAACTTACGATACATTGCGCGGCCCAAGGAGTTTTTCGGCAACATGCCTTTGACGGCCTTTTCAATCACACTCACTGGCGATTTTGCCAATAATTTATCGAGGGTAATTGACTTAATACCACCCGGGAAGCCCGTATGGTGGTAATAGACTTTATCAGTTAGCTTACGCCCAGTGACTTTCACCTTCTCGGCATTGACCACTATTATATAGTCACCGGTATCGACGTGAGGAGTGTACTCAGGCTTATGCTTACCACGCAAACGACGCGCGATTTCAGTCGCTAAGCGACCCAGTGTTTTATTTGTTGCATCAACAACATACCAGTCTCTGACGACGGTTTCATTTTTAGCATTAAAGGTCTTCATCAGACTCAAACTCCAGGGGAATTGTCCACAGAAAGAGGCGGGATTGTACAGCAGTCATTTCTAAGATACAAGGCCCAAATTATGGCCAAAACTCAAGGGGATTTTGAACAAAAAAAAGACTTCTACCTACCGATAAACACGCCCCACCTCATCTCTCAAATAAGAAAATTTATATATATAAAACAAACAATTAGCCAAGCTCCAAGCTCCAAGCTCCCCAATAACTAAGCCATATCCATGAGGTAATTACCTAACGGCTCACATGTCGGCAGCTTCAATAGCGAAACAAAGAGTAATATTTGGCCGGCAAAACCCGAAATCTCCGGCCAAATAGCCAATTTTTAAGTAGCATTTGGCCCGAAAAATTGGAAAATTCAGGCCAAATAGCTAGTTTTTATGGTATATTTGGCCCAAAAAACTGAAGAATTCGGGCCAAATATTAAAAACTCAGCTGAATCAAAAGGTTAAGCCACTTATGAGCGAAGCACTCAACATAAAATCAATAGAAGATAACCCCGCCTTTGTTGGCAGACGTTATGAAATTGAATCTTTAAAAGAGTTTATTGCCCTCAATGAAGCGGCAATCCTGATTGTCTATGGGCGTCGCCGTGTGGGTAAAACCGAACTGCTTGAACAGGTTTTTCGCAAGCGCAACATCATTAAAATAGAAGGTGTTGAAGGCAAGCCTCAACAGGAACAAATAGCCCACGTGCTCTACCAATTGCAAAGCCATATCAACAACCCGATTTTAAAAAAATTAAATTTTACTACTTGGACTGAAGTCTTCGATTTATTAGCGGATTATTTGGCGGAAGGTGAATGGACATTATATTTTGAGGAAGTACAGTGGCTCGCAGATTACCAAGACGACTTTATTAATGAACTGAAATTCGTGTGGGACAATCGATTTAAAACCAACCCACAACTAAGACTTATTCTGTGTGGCTCTTCGCCATCGTTTATCATTAACCATATTGTTCACTCTAAGTCATTATATAATCGCTCACAATACGAATTAGCATTAAAACCATTTACTTTACAAGAAACAGCAGAGTTCCTCAGCAAGCATTCAATGATAGAAATTTTAGATATTTATCTGGCTATAGGCGGCATACCTGAATATCTTAAACGAATAATAAATGCCCCTTCTCTATTTTTAGGCTTGTGTAAACAAGCATTCACGAGCAATGGTTTTTTTGTTAATGAATATCAGCGTATTTTTATCAGCAGCTTGTCAAACCACCAACAACATCAACAAGTAATTGAATACTTGAGCAAACGACGGCACGCCACACGCAAGCAAATTGGCGAGCATCTAAAGCAGATCAGTGGTGGACGCTTAACGGCGTTATTAACCGATCTGGAGCTCTGCGGCTTTATTTATAAATATGTCCCCTATAATTTAAAGCAAACTAGCACCGTCAATCGTTATTGTATTGCCGATGCTTACTTGCAGTTTTACTATAAATTTATACACCCCATCCAAGCGAATATTAACGCAGGAGAATACAACCAAACGCCCATGCAGGCACTCAATCAAGAGAGTTATCGCAAATGGTTGGGATACAGTTTTGAACGTTGGTGTCGAATACAGCATCGATTGTTTGCAAAAATACTCGGGTTTGCCGGTGTGCGTTATCAATCAGGAGCTTTTTTTAATCGCAAACTAGAAACTGAAAAACCAGGCTACCAAATTGATTTAGTCTTCTCTCGTGCTGATAAAGTCATCGCCCTGTGTGAAATTAAATATTTGCAACAAAAAGTAACATCAACCGTGATCGCCGAAGTCGAAGCGAAACTAGCGCTATTCCCCAATCCCAAAGGCTTTACGCTACAAAAAGTGCTGATAGCCCCCTCAGGTGCTGACGAAAAACTAAGTACATGTGGCTACTTCGACAGAATCATCACGCTGGGTGATATTTTGCAGAACCTTTAAAAGACTACTGTATTCCTGTCAACGCAATTACGCTCAAACTCGTCGCGCCGGATCTTGCCACAATATAACTCGTCCCACCCCGAGTTTCTACAGACTCGTTGTATCTTAAACAGACTCGTCCCACCCCTCCAGGGGACAGACTCGTCCCACCCCGAGTTTCTACAGACTCGTCCCACCCCTCCAGGGGGTGGGACGTTATACCCCGGGCGCTCCTGCGCCCGACAATAATGAATGGACGCTGGAGCGTCCATGAGTTTAAGGTCCCACCCCTGGAGGGGTGGGACCAGGCACATTATCAAGATTTAATTATATATTTATAGTTAAATCCTGAGTGCAAGCGCAGTACTACCGCCATCGCTAGTGCTACTAAGCGTCATGTCATCATCACTATCGCTAGACGCCGTATCTTCATCGCTATCGCTCGGTGGCGTTTCAATTTCAAGCCTAGGTGGCGAAGTTATTGGTATCACCGTCGGTGTCGAAGAAGATGACGAGGCGCTTGACGAAGCTGAAGACGCAGCAACCTCATTTGCTTCACTCGCCTGTTGTGGCAAGGTGAACAACGCAGATAAAGGACTACTGCTGCGCCTCTTATGTGAGTTTCGAGACGATATACCAAGCTTGGCTTCTAAGGTATAGACTTGTTGCTGCAGGCGCTCTACCTGCTCTTGGTTAGCACTCACCTGGCTTGCAGACGAGCCTGCCTGTTTATTCAACTCAAGGATTTGCTCCTGTAATACCCGAATCTGGCCTTGCATTAATGCTTTCGTTTCAGGCTGTAAAGTCGCACCACTAGCGAGTTGCGCAAACAGTTGATCACCTGCAGAGACATCCGTATCTTGATCACCCGGCCCCACGTGCTTCTCTACCCTGGCCAACCGTTCCAAAAGTTGCGCTCTCTCTTGCGCTGCACGTTGATGTTGCAATTCTGCTTGTTGTGCGCGACATTGTTTTTCCGCTTGTTTTTTCTCTTTTGCTGCTTTGCGTGCTTGTTCTTGCTGTTTCTGCTCTTGCTCTTCGCGTTTGCGTTGCGCTTTCAGCGCTGCTAGTTCCTTCTGTGTTGCTTCCAATGCAGCCAATGTATCCAGTAGAGTTTGCTGGGTTATATCCGGCTGTCGCGTGGTTGGCGGCGACAAACGTAAAGCCCGACTTGCCCCTGTCGTTGTTTGCGTGGTCGTTTGTTTCGAGGCAGCCGTTTGTGTGGTCGCTGTTTGTGTACTCGTTGTCGTACTGCTACTGCTAGATGCCGGTGTACTACTTGATGCTGTTGCCGTTGTTGTAGACGTAGTTGCAGAAGAAGTATTAGTAGCAGTAGTTGTCGTGGTTGCTGTAGTCGCCGCTGGTGTTGACGCAGGCAAGGTAGCAACTTGCCATTGCCACTGTCCCCGTGTTGCCGTTTCTTGGCGCAAATACGCCGCTTGTTCTGCCGTGTAATGCGCAAATAAATAATTCGCTGCTGGGGCTGTTGTGCCAGCAGCCCCTGCCGCTGCCACACCCGTTGCCACAGCCGGTCGCTGCAAAGGTGCCCCATGTTTGCTATCTTGGCGCACCCAGGCTTGTTGGGTCACTGCCCCAGTCAACGGGTCTGTCGCCTGACACTGTATCCCCGCACAACGCACGATGTGGCGCGTGCTCCATTTGTTGCCGCTTGGCATCGCCCGCGACCACCAATTCGCCCTGGCAGGCGTGGCCGGTGTCGTCACACCAGCCGTTGTTCCCGGCACCGGACTACGGAATGTTTTGTCCTGGTGATACCCCATCATCACCGCCAACAAGATAGCATTCATATCACGGATATCGGCCAGCAAACGTCGCCCTTGTACATCCCGGTCTTTGAGCGCATAGATAATGCTGTGCACGATTTGTTCGGCTAATGCCTCAGCGCCTGCTGGGTCGAGTGCTTGCACAATATCGTGATAGACCGTGGTTAACAATTCGGCGATATGAAAGGCACGAGCGTGAATGTCAATGGAGGTCAAATCATCAGCGGCCACCCGCTTGGTGCGCTTGTCGCCCGCCCCGGTGAGTGTATTGGTGACAGTGCTAAAGACTTTTTTGACCGGACGCGGTGTCATGCCAACCACGATTTCTGAGACAGGTAAGGCCTCTTTACATAATTCCGCAATATCGTAAGCGTTCTCAGGCATGTCTTTGCCGGCTAGGCCGGCTACCAGGGTGCCAAAAGGAAAACCATCAATTAATGTTTTAAAGAAACCGCCGATTTTTTCTTGAGTAGTTTTGCGACCGCGGTCAAGATAGCTGCTCTTAATCAAATAACAGGCACGAATGATGTGGTCAAGCGAAACAAAGATAGTCAGACCAAAGGCACGCACGTTTTCTTGGCCGGGCTGAGCGAGTTCAGCTCGCCATTTTTCACCGCGATGAATGGCGTGCTCTTCCATCGTAGCCACACGTTGCTCTATTTCACTGACATTGGTTTGCAAGGCGGCACGCTCGGCAGCGGTCAGGGCGTGTTGTTGTGCTAACTGGGCTTTAGCTTCACGCAATTGTGTGCGTAGCGCATCAACGTCATTTTGTAACGTCGTCATCGTTTGCGCAAACCAACGTGTCTGCGCCTCCGTGGCGCTACTACTGGTTTTCGCTTTGCCTTTACCGCCACTGGGATTGTGCGGACGAGGCGGCAGACTGGCGGGGCTGGTCTGCGCTGGAGCGTCAGACTCACTTAACGCACCCGGGGCAACCCGCGCCCACCATTCTGCGACGACCTTTTTCACAGGTTCGCGCACCAGTGTCATCCACTGGCTTTCGCTATAGTCCAGGTGGCCTTGCTGCAACAGCGTTGAAGCATATTGGTCAACGACGCGAGGAATAAGCTCATGGCCATGGCTTTGCAATAACGTATTGTGCTCAGTAGCAATCAGCGCATCGAAGACGCTCACAACGGCATTTTTCAGTGTGTTGCAAACGCTTTGAAAGTGGGCAGGGTCACGCAAGTGAATACGTCCGGCACCCTCGGCACGTGTCAACAGCATCGCGGCAATCTCGCCGCTGATGTGCGCGAGTGTTGCTTGGCGCTGTGAGGGGGTTGATGTGTTACTTGAGCTGGAACTCGCAGCCGCAACGGCTGGGGTTGTGGTCGAGGGTGTGGAAGACGATGATGTGCTTGAGCTGGCAAAAGCATTCTGCGTATCAAGAGCAGGGTTTATATCATGCAGACATTGTCGCACCTGTCGTTTTTGTGTTGCCGTTAAACCTGCTAAGGCAGAATCAGGTAGCCCTGCTGTACTGAAGGGGTGTAGTAGGGCTTTGAGTAAGGCGGATGTGTGGGATGAAGAGGGGTGGCAAATCGTAAAGACTATTCTTATGGCGTTCGTAGGGAGAAACGTTGTCGTCTTGGTTAAGATTAAGCCGCGAGCAGTTGCTTCACCCAATAAATCGATAAAGGCCGTGAGGAGTTGCGGGGCCTGGGGAGAGTGATTGCCAGCCAAGCAATGCAAGGCGGTGTAACCGTCGTTAGCTTTGCTTTGCGCGAGTTGTTTGGCAGTATCTCGGCCAATACCATTGATAAAGGCAGTGAGCAGTTGCGGGGCCTGGGGAGAAGTATTATAAGCCAGTCTATGCAAAACGGTGTAACCGTCGTTAGTTTTGCTTTGCGCGAGTTGTTTGGCATTGTCCCGGCCAACACCATTGATAAAGGCCGTGAGGAGTTGCGGGGAATGTTGGGAATCATTCCAAGCCAGGCTATGCAAGACGGTGTAACCGCCCTTATTTTTGACTTGCGCAAGCTGTCTAGCCGTGTCTCGACCCAGCAGGTCGATAAAGGCCGTGAGGAGTTGCGGGACCTGAGGAGAGCGATTGCTAGCCAGGCTATGCAAGACGGTGTCGCCGTCGTTATCTTTGCTTTGCGCGAGTTGTTTGGCAGTGTCCCGGCCCAGCAGATTGATAAAGGCCGTGAGCAGTTGCGGGGCCTGGGGAGAAGTATTATAAGCCAAGCAATTATTATAAGCCAAGCAATGCAAGAAGGTGTAACCGCCCTTATTTTTGACTTGCGCAAGCTGTCTAGCCGTGTCTCGGCCCAGCAGGTCGATAAAGGCCGTGAGGAGTTGCGGGGCCTGTTGGGAATTATTGCTAGCCAGCCAATGCAAGACGGTGGAACCGCTGGTAGTTTTGCTTTGCGCAAGTTGTATAGCATTGTCCCGGCCAACACCATTGATAAAGGCAGTGAACAGTTGCGGAGCCTGGGGAGAGGTATTGCTAGCCAAGCAATGCAAGGCGGTGTCGCCGAGGCTATCTTTGCTTTGCGCGAGTTGTTTGGCAGTATCCCGACCCAGCAGATTGATAAAGGCCGTGAGCAGTTGCGGAGCCTGTGGAGAGTGATTGCCAGCCAGGCTATGCAAGGCGGTGTCGCCGTCGTCATCTTTGCTTTGCGCGAGTTGTTTGGCAGTATCTCGACCCAGCAGATTGATAAAGGCCGTGAGCAGTTGCGGGGCACCTGGAGAGGCATTGCGACCCAGAAAATGCAAGGCGGTGTAACCGTCGTTAGTTTTGCTTTGCGCGAGTTGTTTGGCAGTAGCCACACCCAGTACCGTAAATATATTCTTGAGTGTTTGCGCATTACCATACTCCCAAGCATAGTGAATGATAGTACCAGAGCGTGTTCGGCTCGAGTCAACAAAATTATCTTGCTTAGCGCGTTCACCCAACTGACGTATCTGCTCAACGGTTAACGTGCCATTTTTGATTTTTTCTTTGACTTGTGCGTTGGTGAGGCTGCTTGTCGGCGTAGTCATAGATGCTGACGAGCTGCTGCTTGAGCTGGCCGTCGTTTGTGGACGTGCCGGTTGTGACGATTGGGTATGTTCTCTACGAATAGCACTGTGACAATCTTGCACTTGTCGTTTTTGTGCGTCGGTCATGCCTTCAAATGCTGAAGCAGGTAAAGGCGTGTTACGAAAGGGTTGCAGCATGACTTTGAGTAGGGCCGTTTTTTGCGACGCTGAGCCTAGCCCGTTTACCAAAAGCGACCTTATCGCGTTCGTAGGGAAAGACTTTGTCGTCTTGGTTAAGATGAGATTGCGCGCAATTGCGTCACCCAATAAATCGATAAAGGCGGTGAAGAGTTGCGGGACCTGAGGAGAGCGATTGCTAGCCAGCCAATGCAAGGCGGTGACACCGAGGCTATCTTTGCTTTGCGCGAGTTGTTTGGCAGTATCCCGGCCCAGCAGATTGATAAAGGCCGTGAGGAGTTGCGGGGCCTGGGGAGAGGGATTGCCAGTCAGGCTATGCAAGACGGTGGAACCGCCGCAAGTGCTTTGCGCGAGTTGTTTGGCAGTGTCCCGGCCTAGCAGGTTGATAAAGGCCGTGAGGAGTTGCGGGACCTGAGGAGAGCGATTGCTAGCCAGCCAATGCAAGGCGGTGGAACCGCTGTTAGTTTTGATTTGCGCGAGTTGTTTGGCAGTGTCTCGGCCAACACCATTGATAAAGGCAGTGAGCAGTTGCGGGGCCTGGGGAGAGGGATTGCCAGTCAGTCTATGCAAGGCGGTGACACCGTAGCTATCTTTGATTTGCGCGAGTTGTGTGGCAGTCTCTCGGCCCAGTAGGTTGATAAAGGCAGTGAGCAGTTGCGGGGCACCTGGAGAGGCATTGCGACCCAGAAAATGCAAGGCGGTGGCACCGCTGGTAGTTTTGCTTTGCGCGAGTTGTTTGGCAGTGTCCCGGCCTAGCAGGTTGATAAAGGCCGTGAGCAGTTGCGGGGAATGTTGGGAATTATTGCTAGCCAGGTAATGCAAGGCGGTGGAACCGTAGCTATCTTTGCTTTGCGCGAGTTGTTTGGCAGTATCCCGACCCAGCAATGCGATAAAGGCCGTGAGCAGTTGCAGAGCATGGGGAGAGGGATTGCCAGCCAGGTAATGCAAGGCGGTGTAACCGCAGCTATCTTTGCTTTGCGCGAGTTGTCTAGCATTGTCCCGGCCAACACCATTAATAAAGGCCGTGAGCAGTTGCGGAGCCTGGGGAGAGTGATTGCCAACCAGCCTATGCAAGACGGTGGAACCGCTGTTAGTTTTGATTTGCGCGAGTTGTATAGTGTTATCCTTCCCCAAAGCAACCATAATTGTTCGTAGTGTTTGCGTATTACCACGTGTACAAGCATAGTGAAGTATGGTCCCAGAATTTTTAACGCCTGGCCGAACAAAATCCGTCGCCTTCGCACGCGGATCAACAAATAAGCCACCCAATATTTTCAAATCACTTTCTTGCAAAGTGCCATTACGAATTTTTTCTTTGATTTCATCATTCCAAGCCATGGCAGGTTCTCCTAAGTTATCTAGTCTGAGTTGTTGCTGATTTACTCACGCATAATCTATTCGCGCGAAGCACGCAGCGCAAGGCTCAGCTAACAGCTCAATAGTCATTAATGGTTTTGTTACGCTTAGACAACCGTGTCCGAAAGGTCACATTCCTGTGGTAGGCTTGGTCAGAATCCTACCAAACTGTTGTTTAAACTTATGTAGGTTAAATCTCAAAAGTTTGTGCGAGATCTCGCACAAGAAAATTATTTTTTGGGTATAATGTGTTCTATTTTTTTGTAACTGCTTCTTATTTAAATGAAAATATTTTGGGGTAATTCTGTGTGTTTTGAGTGGGGTTTGTTTTTTTTGTTTGGAAGGAATGGACGCTCTAGCGTCCATGAATTTAAGGCCCCATCCCTAGAGGGATGGGGCCAGTCACCTTACGCTATTAATCGCTGGCCAACTGCGGGTTCTAGGTTTAAGTCGAGCGCGCTGCGCTCGACATTAGTGGCTCGCTGCGCTCGCACCTCATAAGCTTCTGGATACTCTGCCTGCGCAGAGTATGACGTGGTGGGAAGACAGAGCATGACGTGTAGAGGCGCAGAGTATGACGTGGGGACGAGGTATGTAAGATGGTGTTACAGAGAGAGAGAACAGAGACAAAGTATGGCATTCACCTCACCGAATCAAACGCCGGCGCATGAAATGCGAGGCTGCGGTCCACGCGCCGCCGCCATATATAAGGATAACGACGAGGTGCAACCATAGCTGTTGCACGACCCCGCCGGTCATTAAGGGGCGCACGATCTCGACCACATGCACCAAGGGGAAGAATTGGGTGGCGATTTGGATGCTTGGCGGCATGGCGCTCAATGGGAAAAAGACGCCACTCAATAATAATAACGGTGTGATCAAAAGAGTGAAATAATATAAAAAGAATTCATAGCTGCGCGCAAAAGCGGTCATGACTAAGGCCATAGAGGCAAATGTCGCCCCCGCGAGCAACACCACGGGCAAGGCTAATATGGCATGCCAACTTGCGACTAAGCCCATCGCCGCGGCGACGATCAAGATCGCGCTGGTGTTAATCAGGCTTTTGGTACCCGCCCACAAGGCTTCGCCCAAGACAATATCGCGCACATCCAATGGCGTGGCCAGCATCGCAGTCCACGTTTGCTGCGACGTCATGCGCGTATAAGCGGAATACAAGCCTTCAAATGATGCGGTGGTCATCGCGCTCGAGCAGATAATGCCACTGGCCAAAAATACAATGTACGGCATACCCGCCAAGCTACCGACAAAACGCCCCAAGCCAAATCCCAATGCCAACAAATAAAAGAGCGGCTCACAAAAATTGCCTAACAAAGAGGGAATCCACATGCTGCGCCACACTTTAAAGTTACGCAACCATACGGCGCTCCATGCTGTATTAACCATCACGCAACTCCCGCCCCGTCAGTTTCAAAAACACATCTTCTAAATTCGCACGCCGATGCACAAACTCCAATTGCGGCCATGTCATCAATTGCGCTAACAAATCACGTTCATCCTCGCAATAACACAACAAGGTTTCGCCAATCATTTCCATACGTGTCACCGGCAAACTGTCGCGTTGTTCATACAACAGTGCGACATTCTCGCCGTGCACTTCGATGACCTGTGGCTCGATATGACGTTGGATCAATTCGCGCGGGGTACCTTTTTCGAGAATTTTGCCGTGGTCTATCAATAAGATACGGTTGCATAAACGCTCGGCTTCTTCGAGATAATGCGTCGTTAAAATCAAGGTAGTGCCTTGATTGCGTAACTCTCTTAAGCGCGCCCAAATCAATTGCCGCGCTTGCGGATCGAGCCCGGTGGTGGGTTCATCGAGGATCAGCAATTCAGGTTCATTGATTAATGCACGCGCCAAGGTCAAACGCCGTTTCATACCGCCCGATAATTCTGGCACACGTGCTTGTGCCTTATGTTCCAATGCCGCGAATGCCAATAATGCTTGAATGCGTGCTGTCACCCGTGGCCCGCGTAAACCGAAATAGCGCGCGTACGTTCGCAAGTTTTCGACAACCGAAAAATCCGGATCTAAGTTATCGAGTTGCGGCACAACGCCAACACGTTTACGTAACTGACAGGCTTGTTGCGGCAGTCGCTGCCCCAAGATACACAATTCTCCTGCCGTCGGGATCACTTGCCCCAACAACATCAATAAGATTGTGGTCTTCCCCGCCCCATTCGGCCCGAGCAAACCGACACATTCCCCTTGGGTGACATCAAAATCGATAGCATCCACCGCCAACTGCCCATTAAACGATTTTGTTAAGTGCCGTGCACTCACGACTGCGGTATTTGTCATCATGGTGTTGCCGATTCCCTATCATTTGTCGCGTAAATGATACTATTGTCACAGCGGTTTCGTACACCTATTTGTTGTTTGCTTTGCAAAAACAAACAAAAAGTAAACAAAAAACCCCTTTAAAACGTATAAAAACGCAAAAAACACGAAAAAACCCGTGTTTTTTTAAGATTTTTGTTCGCAATTTTTTTTTATTGTGATATTGTACGCCGTGAAAACACATTGGTGTTTTTTACTACTACCTATTTTATTATGTTTAACCATTTTAGGGGGAATCAAACATGGCCGTAAAGAAGACCGCCAAGCGTACGACTAAGAAAGCGGCGGCTAAAAAGCCCGTTCGCAAGACGACTGCTCGCAAAACCACAGCGAAGAAAAAACCTGCTGCTAAGAAAGCAGTTGCTAAAAAAACTGTCGCTAAGAAAAAGCCAGTTGCTAAGAAAAAATTAGCACCTGCACGTGTGCCTTATACCAAGACTCAATTGTTGGCCACTATCGCTGAACAAACCGATTTGAGCAAAAAAGACGTTGCTAACGTCATGGAATGCTTAGCTGAAGTGATTTCTGTTCACGTTAAGCCTCGTGCTGCTGGTACTTTTACCATTCCTGGTTTGGCAAAAATCGTTGTTGTACGTAAGCCTGCGACTAAAGCACGTAAGGGTATCAACCCCTTCACTGGCGAGCCTACTATCTTCAAAGCTAAGCCAGCACGCAATGTTGTTAAAGTGCGCCCTCTTAAGAAACTGAAAGATATGGCGTCTTAAGCGACTTTTAGTCAACACGTTGTCTGAGAAAGCAGTGGCCTAGGCCACTGCTTTTTTTATGGGGAGAGGGAAAAAGGAACGGACGCTGGAGCGTCCGTAAGTTTAAGGTCCCAACCCTAGAGGGTCGGGACCAGTCTGACCAGGGTCGAGACGAGGTAGACTTATAGCCTCGTCCTACCCCTCTGGGGTGGGACGGTAAAACAGCGGGCGCTACGCGCCCGACAAATAAAGGAACGGACGCTGGAGCGCCCGTGAGTGTAAGGTCCCAACCCTAGAGGGTCGGGACCAGTTTGAGACTTGATAAGCTGCGTAGCGGCGCATCAAGGATCAGCATTTGCCAACTCAGGCCCTTGATGCGCACCTCCGGCGCTTATCAAGGCTACGTGGTGGCACGCTTGGGATAGCAGCCATTCCTGCCCTAACCTCCTGATTTTATGAGCAATAATCCAACAATAAAATCACAAAAAATTCTCAATTTAATGAAAAACTTAATATTTTCTTAAGCTTGGCCCATTACAATTAATTCCCTTATTATTGGGCATCGTTTACGTGCAGGTGGCAAAAATCCAAGCACACCATAAACGAATAATTAACATTAAATCAAAGATATACATTTATGGCGAGTACATACGAATCATTACGACAAGACTTAGCACGCACTCTAGAACTAATTGCTAGTGAGCATCGTGAAAAGTTCGATGCTCAGTATGCTGACATTGAAGCTGGTCTCAGGCGGAGTCACCCTAGTGCCTTTACTGGTGATAATGATCCCCTCGCCGCCGTCCGTAAATTAGCGGCCTTACATTTAAAAGAAAGCCCCGGGAACAACGATAATCTCGTTCTTGATGAACTGCCACCCTCTTCCACCCCAGATGGCGATGATGATGCTGCTGGTGGCGATGCTCCCGCTGATGATGGCGCTGACACTAGCGCTAGCACCTCTCGGGTCATTCCTATAAAACCCCTTAACCCAGCAATACGTGCTACTGAAGATTTCGATAGCATTCTGCGAGGCACTCTCGAAAACATCACACGCTATACGGCTGGCCGTAGTGACGGCAAGCCGTATAGCGACGTTTGCTATGGCCGTGATGGCAAACTCACGACTTATCGCGAAGAATTGCTGCAAATACTTCAAAAACAAATGCGATTTTATAGGGCGGCTTTACAAAAACGTCATGAGGGTCATATACACGATCTCGAAGCACGTATTGAGCGCCAACATCAAGCCTGGCTAGCTGCGGCCCCAGACAATAAAGCTGCAGCAAAAGCCAAAGAAGACGCACTCAAAGTATTACTTGAACAAGTCAAAGCACGCGGCAAAGCCGAAAAAAAACAAGTTAGAAGCTTCCTCAGCAACTTATACAAGAAGAAAGCAGCTGAATTTGCTACCGTCCAACAAACCCGCATCAACCTAGAACTCAATGCACTGCTCGCTAGTAAGGAATTAAAAGTTAACAATCCAGGTAACAATAGGCCTGGGCAAGCAAACTTTAATCCAAATCAGCCAGGAGAGCCCATAAGCGATAGACAAAGCCGCACCAGCAGTTCTAGCTCAAGCGACTCCAATACAAGCACCACGACCCAAAATGCTGATGGCAGCCACTCTTCATTTATCGCGCTCAATGGTGCAACTGACGATGAAGAAAGCACGGATAGTAACAACAGCACCACAACGAATACTACTCGCCGCAATTTTGTCACTGACCCGACTAAAGAGTATGAATATAACGCTTTTCCTGCTCCCGCATCTGACCGAGCAGGTCACACACCAAAACCCGCCTTCATCCGCTTTCGCTATGATGGAACGCCACCTAATGTCAAAGTCACCGGGGTGCACGTCTATACCCCATCAGATGCTCCTGCTGGCACTCATAAAAAGATGATCGAACTTGCGATAGATTTAGTGAGCCGTTTGCCCGGCGATAATCACGTGACCTTACCGCCACGTTCACGCGCCAAATCATATACCCTACACGGCCTCATACACGCAGATGGTTATAGCCTACGCGATGTTGTGCGAACAGCTTGCATCAGACGCGGCATTCCAATGCGCGCGCTGGGTAAAAAAGACCAAAAGTCGATACAACAAGCACGCGCAAAACACAAAGCATCCCCAAAAACGTCTGGGTTATTTTGGCTATTTGGAACCCCACCTAATCAAGCCAAAGATGTCTCATTTAGAGATAAAGACTACGAACGTCACCCTGCTATCTGTCGTGCGGAACAACGCTTAGAAGAATTGATCTTCTTATTGCGCAATGAAATCGATCAGCCGCTTAGCAAAAGCTTACCAAAAGAATTCACTAGCCGCACTAGCAATAACCCTAACGGCTGGCGTGAACAAAATAGCTGGTTGAACGTATTTTTTCCCGGTGTCAAAACTCATGAACGCCCAAGAGTCGTTGATCGTAATAACATCAGATTGTTTCAGCTCAACGCCAACAGCCAGAACGCTGGAGTTCGGAGAGCACCAGAGCATAACGATCTATTAGACATGCTGCTTATTTTGCAAGCCGCTCTCAAAAGAGCATCAATCCAGGGTAGCTCGTTAGACGATAAGCTATTAAAGGAGAACGGCGAGCTTCTTTTACCACCCGCAAAGCTCACGATCAGAGATGCTTATAAAATCGCTGATGCACTCAGCACAAAGTTATTTGGGCTATCACCACTACCGGCTATTCGCGCTGCTGACCGTCAGCAAAATAGTCAACCAACAACAAGGCAACAGCAAGACGAGGAACTTAACCAATTCTGGCAGCATTTCAAAGCGCTGAGGCCAAAAGAGCAATGTCAGATGTTAGCCAGTTTGTATGAGGAATATCGTCCTCTAAGCGTGCGTTATAATGCGCTGCACGCTGCTGCTGGCCATACTCAGTTAACTGAAGAGCAGCAAGCTGAGCTGCAACCATTTTATCGCTTGCATAGCCAACTTAGCCACCTCTATCAACAATTAGGTTCATCTGAGCATCGTAATATACTCGCGCAGGTACTGCATGAATTTAGTGAAGCTAGACAAGCAACACCACCACGTGCACACCATGCAGAGGTCGAAAGCTCTCTCTATAACGTACTGTGCTATGCACTCAGAGAAGACAACACTCGACAACCCGATGCGACTCATCTGAATGACATATTAGATACCTGGTACCGTCACCAAACCCGTGGAGCCTCACGTAGAGGCCGAGCATATCGCGCAGTCATCAATTATCTGATTGATGACTTTCCCCGCGAGCAATTATCTAAGTTGATGACCGGAGAAAATGCCTTAAGTAGAAAGCATGCTAATATGCTTTATGACAGATTGATTAGTCAACCAAAGACACTCACTGAATTTTTACGTGATGCTAGTATCCCCTCACACATTAAAAATAACCTCTGGGAACGTTTAACCACAAAGACTAAGCCTAGATACTTCGCTAACGTGTTAAGCCATTGGGATAATGCAACTACTGAAAACGATTTATGCGAAGAATTAAAGGCATACTTCGGACGTGCAGAGCCACGCATCTTAGAAGCAATCTTAAATCGCTTAGCCAAAATGATTACTGCAGATGATTTTGAAAACTCAACCAGAGAGATTACTGCAGCTGAAATTGCTGCAATTAATGATACTTACACAACTGCTCGCACCATGCTGGTTGAGAAAATTACTGCAAATAATAGCGCTGCCAAAGCACAACGGACTGCCTTATTTGCACACCTCTCACCAACTGCTCTTACTGATCACAGCAAAGCAATCAAGCTATTTGAAACTTTAAATCAGTGGCACGCCATTCCCGAATATGCGCCTCTCCGCAACTGCAACCAGTTGCGTGATCATATTCTTGGCAATGAAAACCTACAACGCTACTTTTATAATGCACTGATCAACGACCCAAGCAATAAGCATGAGCGTTTATACACCGTATTAACGAATTGGCATACAAACGCGAATAACCGTACTTATGAGGCATTACGCACCGGCCTTATCCGGCAAATGCTGAGACCAGATTACTCTGGTGATTCTACACTAACAGGCACTGACCTTACATCGTATCATCGAGCTGTCGATCAGGCATTAGAGCGTCAGTTGAGCAGCATTTTACGTAGCTTCTCTGAATCTGATGCCAACAACGCAGCAACGCGACGACAAGCGTTGGTAAACAGCATACTGAATGCAGGTAGCCTACCACCTGTAACTGCAGGCGAGGCAGCCATTGGCAGAGAACACATCAAACGAGCCCTTAGCACTATTTTCGCGGATACGCCCACTACCGATGAAAATGCTTTCGTACTACCTGAATCACAGTTAGCTGCGATCATCCATTACTTTAATGACACCGAGCAAACAGACATCAATGCACTCTTGGGCGACTATAGTGAAGACCCTGCAGATAGACGCCGCGGTCTCTACACCGCTGTTAAACGTAATGCACGCCTAGCTGAGCGTACCGACTATAGTACTTATGCCCGCGAAGAGTATTACAATCCGATTATTAGAGAAATTTATGCGCAAACCGATGATACAACTCCACCTCAACCCCTTGATGCTGGCGTTATAGCCGCTGACTTAGCGAAATTCTTTATTGCACTTAAAAGCTTGCAAGATAATATTAACAATGACATCCAAACTCGCGCACTCCAGGCAGGCAACCAGTTTATTATTAATCTATTTAATAGCCCCAGTGAGTTACCCGTTGGTGATAAGAGCCTGACTGAAACCTTCATGAGCCTGGCTGATGATGACGGTATCGATGACACAACTGCAATACAAGCCCTCATATTACAAGGTCTCATTGCACATAGTAGCGCAGCTACTACTAACTTTGAAACACCTGCACAAATCAATGAAATCATCCGACAAATCAGCGTCGCGTTGCTGGATGAAAAAGACGCCGATGATAACTCTGACCCTGTTAAATTAGCCGCACTACTTAGTCATCTTCATCGCAATGGACAACAAAACGTCGCTAATAAAATTATTACATGTATTTATCAGCGCTTTGCACCCCAAGATCGTGATGGTGTGCTTGACGTGGCTCAAGCTGAGGTAGTAGTGAGACGGCAGGCTGCTTTAACAGCAGCAGAAGGATCGCAGCAAGAGCGGTATGCTGTAGCTGCTCATGACAGAGCAAGCACCGAAGCAGCTATACGCCTACAACCACGATTACAACGCATTATCGAAAGCAGCGCTGCTAGTATAGAAGATCAAACTCAAGTTCGCGTCGCTATATTGGCTGGTGCATTAGCATTGCCAAATCGCATACTATTCGATCGCATTGCAGATGCAGACGACACCACAGATATTGCAAGTCATTATGCCCGGCTCATTGGTGCTTCCACGGATCAGGCTTCGATAAACTTACTTATTAATGGGCTGGTAGAGAGACATCCTGATGTGGCAGGAAACAACGATCAAACTAATATCGCTCGTGCCGAGGAGCGTCTTGCTGATTATAATACGATACTCGCACACCCTGCTATCACAACGCCTACAGCTGCACGCGCTGCCAAAACTGCACGCGTCATCATCGCTATTGCGCAGTGTGATGCATTTAATGCACAACGAATATTTAATACTAGCGGGAATACCATCTTTGGCACTGGCTACGCAAACCGCATAGCTCTAATCTGTGCTTTAGCCACAGAAATTAATCGCGAAGGTAACGACTATAGTGAAGATGCACGTCACGCATTGCAATATATTGTTAGAAACATTCAAGCTGCTTATAGAATCGCCCTTTTGGCAGCGATGCATAGCAATTGGAATGCTGAGGATAACACTGGTGCTAGACAGCACATACCAACAGTCTTAAGCGATGGCTTACAAGCAGCTGAGGCAGTAGAAGATGACGAGACGGCCTTAACCCCGCAACAAGTCGCAGCCGCACGTAACTTAGGCACGCTAGCGAATTTAGTCGCCATCGCTAATCCTGAAGACGACGGTACAGATACAGATGAAGATACGGATGATGAAGAGCCTCATATTAGTCAAGAGCAAGCGACTACATTGTTAAACTATCTACTTGATACCCTAGCTGCGATCCAGTCTATTGCTCACTCACTTGAGTTAAGCTATATGCAAGCTGCTACTGCCGGTAGTGCGCACGATACACAGGCAGGTTACGATGCAATCAGTAATTTTATCGGCCCATTAAGCCCGCAACAGCGTATCCAAATCTTAGCGGCTATGCAGGCACGAGTCGGCCCAGCAGCAGGTGAAGATGGCCATCATGCTGATGCACAGCGGACCTTGGATGCGATTATTACACGCATTGCTAACACAGCAGACACTCGTCTTAGCTTGATTGAGGCAGCGGCAGCTGAAGATCAAGCCATTATCAATGCAATAATACGCCGTAGTGTTGATGAGCATGGCACCGCTATCGCTGGTCAACCAACTGTGGAAAATATTCTGGTAGGTTTGAGTTACGATGCAGATAACCCAGAGCAGTACCAAGCAAATGCTGCAAGAATATTAATCGCGTTTAATAATGTCGTCACCGCACCACATTTAGTTGGGATGGGACAACAACCTATTCGCCATCTATTCTATACCACGGATGCAATATCTGAGGATCGTCGAGCGTTAGTATTACAGGGTTTACAGTCTAGTGAAGTTGGCCGGCAGGTAATACGAGCGATCATTGACAATCTCGGCCCGGCACAGCAAGCACAACTTTTAGCTGAATTAGTAACACCTAGCTTGCAGTTTCCCCAAGCTCTTGCTGCAGTGGTACAAGCTATCCGCCCAGATGCGACTGCAAACAATCAATTTGTTAATGTGTTTCGTCGTACAGCATTGGGGGAAATTGCTGCATTTCCTGGTCAAGCTCGATTACGTATTCTTCAGCATCTGATTACGTATGAACCTCCCACTCACGTTGAGGCACTACAAGGATTAATTACACATGACGATATTACAGCTGAACGCCTTGGCAACATTCTGAAACAATTACATGAAGCGAGAACAAGCAATACATATGATGCTGCTTTCGATGGTTTTATCCGTGCCTTAGTTACTCGTATAGGGGAGCCGGCTGACGGTGCTGATGCTGCTCCTGTTATTGGCCCTGAGTTTAGGACACAATTATTAGCAAATGCAATTGGACATCTGGCTAGCCTTGCGAATGGTGACGGACAAGCAACTATCAACCACATTGTTGCAAGCTTATATCCTTATTTAGAACCTGAGGCCGCCCTAGAGAGTGCCCCTGCCCGAGGCGCGTTAAGACCTGAGCCAACTGGCGATCATGGTTTCGGGAGTATATTAGGCGCACTGCAAACTAACCCGGCGCGTGCTGCTTTGTTAGTCGCATTAGCACAAATAGCTGGAACAGGCGTACCCTTAGCCAACACTTATCCTAACACTCACCCTGACGGTGCTAAAAAAGCGCTTGTGAACATTATCAATTCTGCGACCGATGCCGTTATCAGCGCCCTTGTCGATAATTATGCAGCCCATGCTGAACAAGTGCATGAAGTTATCCAACAGCTGCCAACCACAGAGCGTTTACGGGTATTACGTGACAATGCCGCCGAACCTACAGAGAACAGATTGATTGAGGCATTGAGTCAGTACTATACAAACAACGACGATCACCTCGCGGACGATCACCTCGCGACCGTACATGCATTCTTAGACAATTTAAGTATCATGGAAAAAGCGCAGCTAGTTTTAGTATTGGCAGCACGTAGTAACGAGACTATGGATAACAATGATGCCACAACGCTGCTTGGGATTATTGAACACTTGCGTGCCACACCAGTGCAACTAACAACAGTACTCGCTCACTGGAGTGCATCAGCTGATGGCGCTACCTGTGATAGAGTCATTACACAACTCATTGATAGCGAAACGATCACTGCCGAGCAATTAAGCCAGCTTATAGTGGCTTTGCAACAATTACCTGAGGATGCTGGCAATAATGCCTTAGCTAGCATTGTTACGCAATTGAAAGCCGGAGACCCAGCAAGCCGACATCAAACATTGACGAACATATTACACCATCTGGGTAACGCGGCTTATCCAGCTGTCGGTGAGGATGGTGCTGCAGCAGCCGCTGATGAAAATGCAGGTAACGCACTGCAAGCCATTGTCAATCAACTCAGTGCCGCTGAGCGTGCTACATTAATTGACTTAATGCGAACGACTGATGAACAAGGTCAAGCAGCGATTAATCATTTTGTACGTGCGATTGTTGGAAGTGTTGATGATGCAACAGCTAATGAATCATTAGTTGCTTTGCTCGCAGCCGTACCTGATGCAGCACATGTCGAAAATCGAATCTCCATACTGATTGCTTTGCGCAGCTGTGAGCAAGCTAATCGCATAGCTGGGCTGTGCAATAACATTAATGCCATCCCAGCAACACAACGCAGAGCCATCTTAGCCAGGTTACAGGAATTACACGATCAACGAGTACGTCTCGACACTGAGGATCTCGCTGGTGCAGCAACACTACAAGCGCTTGTGATGCCCCAAGTGATCCAGGCGCTTACTATTGTTGGCGCATTGGCAACTGCCGACATCAATGATGCAAATTTTGCAGCTATATTTGCAAATATAGTAGGAAGCGGATCTGAAGCCACTCTTATAGAAAACTTACAGGGTGCAGAAAATCAAACCGCTCGTAGAGTCGTGATCGACTACCTCATCACACGCACTGAACGTACTGGTGAAGCTAATTTTGATCTAATTCATGCAGCACGCAACATCGACAAAGGTCGTATTGCTGAGCGAATAAGTAACTTAATAGTGCCACGTGATGCTTTATTTCAACATATTGGTGCTAACGGACAACGCTGCCACGATTTCTTAATGAATCGTGACGTTAGTGCCTCCCAAAGCTTTCAGGATGCTTATGGAAGGAGAGGAGCCGAGCATATCAATCCGCTTAATACCAGCCTACTAGCTTATCTAAATACAGCAGAAGCAGATACTCCCAACGCAGCTCATCACCAACGCATCATGCTGATCAATCACATTGCCGAAGATGGGCAACGCTGCTACGAATTCTTACAGAGGTTTCACGGCGATGCGCGCCTATGTGAAGCATTACTTACCCACATTAATGGTAACGAAGTAGCTCAAGGCCATTTATTTGAGTACGCGGCTACCCAAACACAAGTAAATCTATTACCTGTGGAATGGGGCAATGCCTCTACAGCTTGTCGCGGTCAATATAGAACTCTCGCGCAGCATTTCCATGAACGCTTTGATGTTTTTAGACGCACAGCTGCAGATGTTGCTTGGATTGGCCGCGGCGTCTATAACGCAGGGGCAAGCGCTGCATCCAGTATCTATGGAATGTTTGCACACCGACAACAGCAAGGCGACGTCGAACCAGCAGAAGCTGTAATAGCTCCAGATGCAGGAGGGGCTGAAGCTCCTGGAGCCCCTGGAGCTCACTAAGCACTAAACGACTTTATATCAGAGCTCGCTACGCTCGCGCTATATAAGAATGGATACTCCGCCTACCTGTTCCTGCAGGGTGCGGAGTATGACGTTAAATGGAGAAAAAAGTTACCAGGTCATTATACGGGTTTACCCACTCTAGCCGCTGGCGGCGATTAAAGAATAGTTCCGTAATGTGGATGTCATCAAGATCCGGTAGGCTAATACCCATATTGTTTGGTACGGACGCGCAGCGTCCGTGAGTATTGCGTCCCACCCCACAGGGGTGGGACGAGTCTAGTAATAGATTTGGATACGTTTGTAGATAGCTACTGCTGTTTCATGTTTGTATGTGTGCGATGTAAGATTGCGGTCTTTTAACATAATCATGCTTATCAACCGATTCGCTCAACACTTCATCCAAACGATCAAGCGTTAAAGATAAGTTTTGCATAGAGGTTTGCCAACGTATATTTTCGCCATTCATTGTTATTCTCCTCGTTGGTATAACACTTTCTTATCTCTATTGATTGCCCGCAGCAAGCTTTCATTCTCAGTTTTGTCATAGCGCACACAGTCAATGTCTAATAGTGTGTCGGCATTACCAATGATATCTAAAACTGTATGCCAATCACTATGAGAGGCTTGAGGACATACAACGGCAATATCAATGTCCGAGCGGGGATGAAAATCCCCACGAGCACGCGACCCATATAAATAGATTGCTTCAACAAAGAGTCAAGTTGTTTTAACTGTTCAAAGAACTAATAATCTTCTATAGTCATCACGTCATCGCTTGGCGCTAGGCAAAGAAGATTTAATGCTGCGTGCGGTATCCGGGCTGTGTTTGGCAACCCAATTGTAGACGACATTGTCTTCGACCGTGGGATTAAAGCCACTGAGTTCGAAGCCAGCGCGGTGGGCAGCTACCCAAGCGGCGCGCTGCATGCCATAAAAACCTGAAACGATTTGGCCTTTGCCCCAGCGTTCTTGTGCTAACAAAATTAATTCATACGCGGTTGTAACCATTTGTCCGGTGATCGTGCCACTGCGTTGTGGGCCACCTTCACCCTGGCCGCCTTCACCTTGGTCATCTTCTTCTTTGTAATCCGTGATCAATGTTTTATATAAACGCTGTAATTCCTTATACGGTAAATCACAACCTGAGGTGCGGATGACATTGCCGAAGTCGTGGATGATCCAACCGCTTTGTGATTTGATAAACTTGGGCCTGCTACCTGGTTCTTGATACGGCTTTTCTTGATCGCAGATTTCTAAATAGGGGTAACGGCTCAAGAGATAATAAAACTCTTGCGGGGTCATGTTGCGATCCCAAATGTTTTGTAACGGCGGTTGTTGGCCATTGCGCATGGCTATCCAAACATCGTCGGCTTGTTTGGGGTCGCGCGGTGCCGCAGGCTTATTGTCCGGTTGTGGAATATTGTTATTGCTGTCGTCAGTCATGGTGGTAATGCCTAGTTTGTTGAGCTTCTCTACCTGCGAAAACTAGCAAGATTGCGCAAAAAATGCAAATTAGATTTGTCAGATCCGGGGAGCAGATTTTGTCAGCTCTGCTCCCGGATGGCGTTGCTACGCAACTTATCCGGGCTACATCTGGGCGCAGATCTCGTCCCATCCCTCTGGGGTGGGGCGAGTATGGTAAATGCTGATCCTTGATGCACCGCTACGCGGCTTATCAAGGCTACCATATGAGCTTGACGCAAAGCCAGTAGTCTACAATTTATGCGGTCGACTTAAATACGCATGTGATTGCATTTCGAATAAGCGGCTTTGCGTGCGATCAAAGTCAAAGCGTAGGCGTCCTGATGGATAAAGTGCATCGTAGCTAGTCTCAGCCGACACAATCAATTTGACGTTATTATCATAAAATATATCGACGAGATTAATGAAGTTACGGATCAGATTGTCTTGGTTTTCTTGGATTTGCACGACATTGCTAACTAACACCGTATGAAAACTGCGTGCAATTTCTAAATAATCCATTTGGCTACGTGGCACATTACAGATCGCCATGAAATCAAACCAAATAACTTTATGGGCATAACGGATCGTTTGGATCCCTCGCCCTTCTATTGTAATCGGCTCACCACGCACTTCGCCACCATGCGCAAAAGCGGCAAAGCTATCACGCATACTCTGCGCAGCTTCATGGTCGAGCGGGTAGAAATAAACCCCCGATTGTTGCAAGGTACGTAAACGGTAATCTTCCATGCTTTGTAGATGAATCACTTCACAATGCGCTTCAATTGTGGCAATTGCGGGTAAAAACAATTCACGCTGCAAGCCATTGCGATACAATTCGCTTGGTGGAATATTCGAGGTCGCAACCAACGTCACTCCTTCATCCAGCAGAGCCCTGAACAAACCACCTAATAACATGGCATCGGCAATATCCGAGACGTAAAATTCATCAAAACATAAGATGCGCGTCTTAGCAGCGATTTCGCGTGCGATGATAGGCAACGGATCTTTATGTCCTTGCAAGGCTTGCAAACGTACGTGTGTCTGTTGCATAAAACGATGAAAATGCATGCGCAACTTGCGTTGAATTGGCAAGCATTCGAAGAATGAATCCATGAGATAGGTTTTGCCAATCCCTACCCCGCCCCAGAGGTATAAGCCGCGAACCGGATCTTTGGCGCGCCGAAATAAAGCTTTAATGTGCGCCCATAGATTCGGCTTATGTTCTCTATCGATCAGTTCATCATAGAGTTCATCAAGATATGTTAAAACGTGTAATTGTTGTGGGTCACTGCAAAAACCGCCGAGTTGCACATCTTGTTGGTAACGTTCAGAGGGTCTCATCGCTTACCCTTGTGTGATCGTAAGCTGTGTTTGCAATTGCGTTTTCAACGCTTCGCGCAAATCAACCAAGCGACGATGAAAAAAATGTCCGACGTCCGGCATACGGGTCACGGCAGGTGGATTCGTGTTAATAGTCTCTAACCATTGAAACACAGCATCAGGAGGCACGACTTCATCGGCCTCACCTTGGACCACAATCCATGGGCAAGTAATCGCCGCGAGTTCGGTGAAGGCATAATGGTGTACCGGTGGCGCCACACACGTGAGATGTTCGATCGGATAAGGGCTTAAGGTCATACCACGCGCGGCAACGTACGAGCCAAATGAAAAGCCAGCGAGACAGATGTTATCGTCAGGGCGTACTTGTCTAACCCATTCCAAGACCGCCAATAAATCATCAGTCTCGCCAATGGCATCGGCAAAGGTACCAGCGCTGGCACCCACGCCACGAAAATTAAAACGCACGGTGTACATACCTAAATCGCGATAGGTACGACTTAACGTGGTAACAACCTTGTTATGCATCGTACCTTCTTGTAAGGGATGTGGGTGGCAGATAATGGCGGTACGTTGCGGTGCACTCAAGGTCCTGGGCGCTACCGTAATAGCTTCAATATCACCAACTATCCCGGGCAAATAGACAACTGCTTCACCTGACGGAAAAGCTTGGGGATGTTGCAATGGCGTAATGGTCATAATACGTTAAGCGTGATTGTTGGGCGCTTGACGGGCAATAGAACCTTGGCGTAATTCTGATTCACGCGCGGGCCGTACTTCGATAACTTCCAGAGCTATGTGTAAGTTTTGTCCGGCTAGCGGGTGGTTGCCATCGAGCACAACCTCATGGTCATTGACTTCCAACACCAGCATTTTAGCCGCTTCTGGCCCGCCATGACCTTCAACCATCATGCCACTAGCAATATTCGCGGGAAATTTCGCACGTGGCACAGTAATGATCTTATTTTTGCAGATATCGCCATAGCCATCTTGTGGGACGATGGAAAGGCTGGCGGTATAGCCAGTCTCCTCCCCCTCAAGAGCGCGCTCTAAGCCCTTAATAATATCATTATGCCCATGCAAATAGCGGTGTGGGATGCCGCCGATACTACTTTCAATCATGGTGCCATCATCGTCGGTGAGTGTGTAATGGAAGCTGACAACGGTATCTTTACTAATTTGCATGGCTATTTCTTTTAAAGTTGGCTTGCAGTCGGTTTTGCATTTGGAATCAATTTACATAGTCGATATACTAACGCATCAGAGTTGAAATGTTAACTCACAAAGGAAGCTATTATGGTAAGTTTTTATTCGTCATTCGTCGTTTTTGCCTTCACTCTGGCGGTTGGGGTATTGGCTGGTGTCTTGATTGGGCGCAAGTATTCGGCCAATGAGCGCCGCTGTCGTGAATTGGAAAAAGAATTGCAAGCGAACCAACAAGCACAATTGCAATACTCCCAACAAGTGACTGAACATTTCAATCAAACCGCCATTCATATGCGCAACGTGTCACAGAGTTATTATGCTTTATGCGATCATGTTGCCACGAGTGCATTTACGTTGTGTCCGGAAGAAAATTTAACTGGGCAATTGAAACAAGTGTTTGTGCCGAAAGAACTACAAGATAAATCAGCTAAGCATGATGAAATTATCGAAACTGCAAGTGAAGTGGCTAACTGTGATCTCGAAGCAAGCGTGAATGAAACGCTGGTTGAGCCACAGCCACCGAAAGATTTCAGTGATGACTCGTCGGAAATTACCGCTGATGAAGCGATGGTTGCGCGTGAACGTGCGAGTAAAGCGGCGGAAGAGGCGCTGTTGTAGGGTTTAGGTAGAGTGTTGTTAAAGAGATGGCGAGGTAGCGCTGGTTATCCTATTATTGTCAATCATTGCCACACAGGTAGCCCGGATAAGCGCGGCACGCGCGTCATCCGGGCTTGACACAAAGACAGTACTCTACATTAGCATTTGTTCATACGTAAGCCGTAGCCTTGATAAGCCGCGTAGCGGCGCATCAAGGAGCAGCGTTTGCTAATACATTCCCTTGATGCGCGCCGGTGGCGCTTATCAAGGCTACATCCGGGCTTGACGCAAAGACTGTAGTCTACATCTGGGCTTGCCGCAAAGACTGTAGGCCGCTGGTCCCGCCCCTCCGGGGTGGGATTGCTTGCCGCTGGTCCCGCCCCTCCGGGGTGGGACCTTAAACTCACGGACGCTCTAGCGTCCGTTCCTTTTTCTTACTCCGCTTAGCCTTTGTTTTCTGTGCCAACATCGGCTTTAAGAATTGTCCTGTATAAGAAGTCTTATGTTCAGCAACGCCTTCAGGTGTACCTGCCACGACTAAACACCCCCCCTTATCACCACCTTCAGGGCCGAGATCGATAACCCAATCTGCTGTTTTGATCACATCCAAATTATGTTCGATAACCACCACAGTATTACCATGATCACGCAAACGATGTAACACTGTTAACAATTGCTCGACATCAAAAAAGTGTAAGCCCGTGGTCGGTTCATCAAGAATATATAGGGTATTCCCCGTGTCACGTTTAGAAAGTTCGCGTGCAAGCTTGATGCGTTGCGCTTCACCACCAGAGAGTGTCGTCGCACTTTGGCCCAAACAGATATAACCTAAACCGACATCGATTAAGGTTTGCAATTTGCGCGCAACAACCGGAATTGGCGCGAAAAATTCTAGCGCATCTTCGACTGTCATCTCTAAGACTTCGTAGATACTTTTGCCTTTGTATTTGATTTCCAGGGTTTCACGATTATAGCGCTTACCTTTACACACATCGCACATAACATAAATATCAGCAAGAAAATGCATTTCGACTTTGATGACGCCATCACCCTGGCAGGCTTCACAACGTCCACCGCGCACATTAAAACTAAAGCGTCCGAGTTTATAACCACGTGAGCGTGCTTCTTGCGTGCCGGAAAATAATTCACGAATCGGTGTAAACATGCCAGTATAAGTCGCCGGATTAGAACGCGGTGTACGCCCGATTGGGCTCTGATCGATATCGACAACTTTATCGAAATGCCCTAAACCTTGTATTGACTTATGCGGTGCAGCTTCAATTTCAGTCGCTCTATTTAAGTCTTGCGCCGCAATCGGGTAAAGTGTGTCATTGATCAAAGTCGATTTACCAGAACCAGAAACGCCCGTCACACAGGTGAAAAGCCCTACGGGGATGTCCACATCTAAGTTTTGTAGGTTATTCCCGCGTGCACCGCGCAAACGCAAGATACGTTTTTTATCAACTGGGGTGCGTTGGCTTGGCACAATGATCTGACGCTTGCCTGATAAATACTGTCCGGTTAGCGAACGTGGCTCAGCCAAAATTTTATCGAGCTTACCGAAACTCACGATTTCACCACCATGTACACCAGCACCAGGCCCAATATCTAAGACAAAATCGGCGCTGCGTATGGCATCTTCATCATGTTCAACAACAATCACGGTATTGCCCAAATCACGTAAATGCGTGAGTGTTGAGAGTAAGCGTTCGTTATCGCGTTGATGTAAACCGATAGATGGTTCATCGAGGATATACATGACACCCACAAGGCCGGAGCCAATTTGGCTAGCTAAACGGATACGTTGTGCTTCGCCACCAGAAAGTGTGTCCGCGCTACGGTTCAACGTCAAATAATCCAAACCAACATTGACGAGAAATTGCAAACGGTCACAAATTTCTTTTAAGATTTTTTCAGCGATTTTACCACGACGTCCGGGTAGCTTAAGCGCATTAAAAAATGCTAATGAACGCCCTACTGCCATCGCAGTCACAGCAGGTAATGGCGTTTTATCGATGAAGACGTGACGTGCTTCACTACGTAAACGACTACCATAACAATCTACACAAGCTTGTATAGAAAGATATTTAGAAAGGTCTTCACGCACAGCACTCGACTCCGTATCGCGATAGCGCCGTGTCATATTCGGCACAACACCTTCAAAGCTATGACGTTTTTTGATCATGCGCCCAGTCTTCGAGCGATAGGCGGGATAAACAAAGTTTATCGCTTCACGTTTGGAACCATGCATAATCACATCACGTGCCTTTTGCGGCAAGTCACAGTACGCTGTATCGACATCAAAGCCATAGTGGTCAGCGATCGACGATAACAAATGGAAATAATACATGTTACGGCGGTCCCAGCCACGCACCGCACCTTCGGCAAGACTGAGTTGATCATCATGCACAATACGTAAAGGATCAAAAAATTGTTTGACGCCTAAGCCATCACAAGTCGGACAAGCGCCAACGGGATTGTTAAACGAAAACAAACGTGGTTCAAGTTCAGAAATGCTATAGCCACATTGTGGGCACGCAAATTTCGCAGAAAAAACAACATCCTCAGCTTTTTTACCATCGACCTTATCCATAAAGGCAACGCTGGCAATACCCTCAGTTAAACCTAAGGCTGTTTCAAAAGAGTCGGCTAAACGCAATTGGATATCGGCGCGTACTTTAATCCGATCAACCACGATTTCAATTGTGTGTTTACGCTGTAAATCAAGTGTCGGCGCTTGATCGAGGTCAACGACTTCGCCATCGATGCGTGCGCGAATAAAGCCTTGGCCACGTAAGCTTTCGAGTAACTGGGTATGTTCACCTTTGCGTTGGCGCACGACGGGTGCAAGTAACATGACGCGCGTATCTTGTGGTAGCGCTAAAACATGGTCGACCATTTGGCTAATGGTTTGCGCCTCCAGGGTAACCTCATGCTGGGGACAGCGCGGCTCACCAACACGTGCGTAAAGCAAACGTAAATAATCATAAATTTCGGTAATCGTACCCACAGTCGAACGCGGGTTATGCGATGTGGATTTTTGTTCGATAGAAATTGCCGGGGATAAACCTTCGATATGATCGACATCGGGTTTTTCCATCATCGATAAAAATTGACGTGCGTAAGCCGAGAGTGATTCGACATAACGACGTTGTCCTTCGGCATAGAGCGTATCAAACGCTAGCGATGATTTGCCTGAACCAGACAAACCCGTTACCACGATTAATTTATCGCGTGGCAGGGTAATATCAATATTTTTGAGGTTGTGGGTGCGCGCCCCACGTATTTCGATCGTATCCATAGACTCACAGTGAATTCGGTTAACAGGCTATTGTATGTGATTAGAACAATATTCGCTAGGGGGAAGGCCATACACTATATCTATACTGGCTGCCTCCTCCGGGGGACGAGCGGGGGATTTGACGCTCAGACGTCGATTTGCCTCTTTTGTAGACTACTGTCTTCTAGTCAAGCTCAGATGTAGACCGGATAAGTGGCGCAGCAACGTCATCCGGGAGCAGCAATCGCAAACACGCTCCCCGGATGACGCGCGTACCGCGCTTAGCCGGGCTACGGCTTCTGCGTCGAGCTCAGATGTAGACCGGATAAGTGGCGCAGCAACGTCATCCGGGAGCAGCAATCGCAAACAAACTCCCCGGATGACGCGCGTACCGCGCTTATCCGGGCTACGGCCTACGTAGGAACAAATACTAATGTAGCCTTGATAAGCACCGAAGGCGCGCATCAAGGGAATGTATTCGCAAACGCTGCTCCTTGATGCGCCGCTACGCGGCTTATCCAGGCTACGGCTTCTGCGTCAAGGCCAGCTGTAGCCCGGATAAGTGGCGCAGCAACGTCATCCGGGAGCAGCAATCGCAAGCACCCTCCCCGGATGACGCGCGTACCGCGCTTAGCCGGGCTACGGCTTACGTAGGAACAAATGCTTATCAAGGCTACAGTGCTAAGGACAGGCAGAGGAGCGGAGAGAGTCTATGGATAGAAAAGATTATTTATGCGAGAATGACCGGATGAACAATAATAACGAACTCGCCCAATCTGAACGTCGCGCAGCATTCTCACTGGCCAGCATCTTTGCCTTCCGCATGCTTGGTTTGTTCATGATTTTACCAGTTTTTTCTTTGTATGCGGGCAATCTTAGTGGCGCCACACCGAGTTTGATTGGCTTGGCTATGGGGATCTATGGCTTGACCCAAGCTTGCTTACAAATTCCGTTTGGTATGCTCTCCGACCGCTGGGGACGTAAGCCAGTTATTGCCATGGGGATGGTCATTTTTGCAGTGGGTAGTGTGATCGCCGCCACCGCGCACGGCATTGAGGGCATCATTATCGGCCGTGCTATCCAAGGCGCTGGCGCCGTTGGCAGCACCATTATCGCCTTGATCGCCGATTTAACCCGTGAAGAATTCCGCACGAAAGCGATGGCGATCGTCGGGATGACGATTGGCTTGTCTTTCACTGCCGCGATGGTGCTTGGCCCAATTTTAAACACTTGGGTGGGTGTACCAGGTATTTTCTGGTTAACCTCGGCATTGGCACTCATCGGCATTTTGATTTTGTATACCAGTGTGCCTAATCCGCAGCGCAGTGTCTTTCACCGTGACGCCCAACCTGTGCCACAGCTTTTCAAGAGGATGTTGACCAACCTTGAATTGCTACGCTTAGACTTCGGTATCTTGAGTTTACACGCCATCCTAACAGCATGCTTTGTGGTGATTCCGATTACCCTGGAACGCAGTGCAGGCGTACCAGAACAACATCAATGGTACCTATACTTGCCGGTACTAGTGCTGTCATTTGCATGCATGGTACCCTTTATCATTATTGCTGAGAAACGCCGTTGTATGAAGCAAGTATTCATCGGTGCGATTTTAACGTTGGCCCTGGCGCAATTAGGTTTATGGGAATTGTATCACTCTGAATGGGGCACGATGTTGTGTTTATTTGTCTTCTTCACCGCATTTACTTTGCTCGAAGCAAGTTTGCCCTCATTAATATCTAAAGTTGCACCGGC
The DNA here is from genome assembly GCA_021773335.1 of Gammaproteobacteria bacterium. Taxonomy (GTDB): domain Bacteria; phylum Pseudomonadota; class Gammaproteobacteria; order JAJFKG01; family JAJFKG01; genus JAJFKG01. Next base: position 15,298 of record JAJFKG010000001.1, on the reverse strand, counting down.
AGGCGGCAAAGGCACAGCCATGGGAATTTATTCCAGCTCGCAGTTTTTTGGGATATTTCTTGGCGGTAGCTTAGGAGGCTGGTTGTTCGGCCACCATCATCCTTCTAGTGTATTTTTGATTTGTGCCTTGATTGGTGTGATTTGGTTAATCGTCGCTATCAGCATGAAGGCGCCACCACATTTAGCCACACATATGATTAATGTTGGGCAAGTGGATGCAACACGGGCACAAGAAATCGAAGCCCAATTACTAAAAATTAATGGCGTCGCTGACGCTATCGTAGTCGCAAGTGAAGGGGTAGCTTATTTGAAAGTCGACAATATTGTCGTTGATAAAAAATCATTCGAACCATTCTCAGTGACGACCGCATCTGCGTAGTACTGAAATTGAATATAGGAGCAAGAGAATAATGGCAAGAGGTATTAATAAAGTTATTATTGTAGGTAACTTAGGTAAAGATCCAGAAACGCGTTATATGCCTAGTGGTAGTGCTGTCACTAACATCAATGTCGCCACCTCAGAAGGCTGGAAAGATAAAGAAAGTGGCGAACAACAAGAGCGTACCGAGTGGCACCGTATCGTGCTATTTAATCGTCTTGGTGAAATCGCGGGTGAATATTTACGTAAAGGTTCCAAGGTCTATATCGAAGGCCGTTTACGCACGCGTAAATGGCAAGACCAGTCTGGTAATGATCGTTACACGACGGAAATCGTCGCAAGTGAAATGCAAATGCTCGACAGTCGTGGTGGCAACAGCGGCGGCGGTAGTTATGACAACGCTGCACCAGCACCAGCAGCCAAGAGCGCTGCACCGAAATCAGCAGCCACACAACCTGCTGGAGTCGACGATGATTTTGATGATGATATTCCTTTTTAATCAAAGCTGACAGCAACCCACAAAAAACCCGGCGTAAAGCCGGGTTTTTTGTGGGTATTATTTTTGAGGCTTGCTTAGCCTTCAGCAGCGGCCTGTTCAGCACCTTTTGGGCGATCAACAAGTTCGACGATGGCTAAAGGTGCACTATCACCGAGACGATGACCACATTTAAGAATACGTAAATAACCTCCGGGGCGTTGCGTATAACGTGGGCCCAGCTCTACGAAGAGTTTGCCGACACTGGATTTATCACGCAGGCGATCGAAGGCTAAGCGACGATTTGCCACAGAATCTTCTTTAGCAAGTGTGATCAATGGTTCAGCATAGCGACGCAATTCTTTTGCTTTTGCAACTGTGGTGGTAATCATTTCATGTTTCAGCAACGACACTGTCATGTTACGGAACATGGCTTTACGGTGACTGCTTGTGCGTCCTAAACGACGTCCACTTTTACGATGTCTCATCGTACCTTTCCTTCATTCAATCTAATGTTAAGACTAGCTCTCTTCTGCTTCTTTTTCTTGTAAATTAGCAGGTGGCCAGTTTTCTAATTTCATACCTAAAGTCAATGAATGCGAAGCCAAAATATCTTTGATCTCGGTCAATGACTTCTTACCTAAGTTAGGCGTCTTTAACAACTCAACTTCAGTGCGCTGCACTAAGTCGCCAATATAATAAATATTTTCTGCTTTAAGGCAGTTAGCAGAGCGCACGGTTAATTCTAAATCATCAACAGGACGTAACAAAATAGGATCAACTTCTTCTTCCTGACGTACCGGCTCTTGTGCTTGTTCACCTTGTAAATCAACGAAGACTGCTAATTGCTGTTGCAAAATCGTTGCAGAACGACGAATTGCTTCTTCAGGATCTAACGTACCATTGGTTTCCAAATCCAAAATCAATTTATCTAAGTCTGTGCGTTGCTCTACACGCGCACGTTCAACAACATAAGAAACGCGACGCACGGGGCTGAAAGAGGCATCCAACTGCAAACGACCAATCGTTTGGCTAGGTTGTTGTTCTTCATCATCAGGCAACTTACGCATAGTTGCGGGCACATAGCCACGGCCACGCTTCACATTAAGCATCATTTTTAAGGTACCGCCGGGTGCTAAGGTCGCAATAACATGCTCTGGATTAATCACTTCAACATCATGATCCAAAGCAATATCACCCGCAGTTACGACACCTGGGCCATGTTTTTCAAGCATCAGGGTTGCTTCGTTGCGGTTATGTAACTGTACTGCAATCCCTTTGAGATTAAGTAAGATATCGATAACATCTTCTTGCACACCTTCGACGGTGCAGTATTCGTGAAGTACGCCTTCAATTTCGACTTCACAAATGGCACTACCTGGCATTGATGACAATAAAATGCGGCGTAGCGCATTTCCCAAGGTATGTCCAAAACCGCGCTCTAAAGGTTCTAAAATAACCTTTGCATGGTTTTGATCAATGGCTTGAACATCGATAACACGGGGAGTCAAAAACTCTGTTACATTAGTTTGCATTTAGACGTTTCTCCGCTATAGACTAACTATTACTTAGAGTACAATTCAACGACGAGTTGTTCGTTGATCCATCCCGGCAATTCACTACGCTCCGGAGCACGTTTGTAGCTGCCACGCAGGGCTTTTTCATCTACTTCTAACCATTCAGGAAAACCGCGCTCTTTTGCGATTTCCAACGCCGCTTGGATGCGTAATTGCTTCTTGGCTTTTTCACGAACTTCAATCATATCGCCCACATTGACGCGATAAGAAGGAATATCGACAGACTTTTCATTAACAAGAATCGCTCCGTGGTTGACTAACTGACGCGCTTCGGCACGTGTCGATGCAAAACCCAAACGATATACAATATTATCTAAACGCTCTTCGAGTAATGTCAGCAAATTCTCACCAGTTGAGCCTTTCATACCCGCCGCTTTTTTAAAATAATTAAGAAACTGACGTTCTAACACACCGTAAAAACGACGAATCAATTGTTTCGCACGTAATTGCACACCATAGTCAGTCAAACGACCACCACGCTGGCCGTGCATCCCTGGGGGGGTGGTCAACTTACATTTTGAATCGATTGCGCGAATCCCACTCTTGAGGTACAAATCAGTACCTTCACGACGGGATAGTTTGCAGGTGGCGCCGGTATATCTTGCCATCTTTTAATAATCCTCTCTTTGTAACTTGAACGTCGTCTTTTAATTCCTAACTGCGTTGTAAGAAATTAAAAAACTCATCCGTTCTTTGTCTAACTATACTTAGTTATTAAGTTTTTTTAGCCTTGATGCACCGCATCAAGGCTAATCAAGGCTACTACTTGGTAGTAATCTTACACTCGACGACGCTTAGGTGGTCGACAGCCGTTAAATGGTATGCCCGTAACATCGGTAATTGATGTAATACGCAGCTCAGCGGCATTTAAGGCGCGAATCGCTGATTCACGTCCGGGCCCTGGGCCACGCAAAAAGACATCAACTGTCTTTAAGCCGTAGGCTTCAATCGCACGACGGGCGACTTCGTCGCCTGCTACCTGAGCAGCAAATGGCGTGCTCTTGCGCGAACCGCGGAAACCACACTTTGCGGCACTAGACCACGCTAATGCGTTGCCTTGGCGATCGGTTAAAGTGATAATCGTATTGTTAAATGAGGCATAGACATACGCCATACCATCAGTAACAACGCGTTTAGCGCGCTTACGAGCGCGTCCAGTTGATTTTGTTTTTGCTTGTGCCATTCCTCTTTCCTAACGGCTATTCTAATTAATCAATACACAAATCTGAAACTACAGAATGCTTGCGCCAATCTTTAGCTATGAATTTAGCCTTTTGATTTACGACGCCCCTTACGTGTTCTAGCATTGGTTCGCGTACGTTGACCGCGTACAGGTAAACCGCGACGGTGACGCATACCACGGTAGCAACCTAAATCCATCAAGCGCTTAATATGCTGAGACACTTCGCGACGCAAGTCACCTTCAACCTTCACCCTGCCCACTTCTGTACGGATATTATCGAGTTCTGCTTCTGACAAATCCTTCACTTTGGTGGTTTCTGCTACCCTAGCTGCCAGGCAAATGCGTTTAGCCATAGGCCGACCTACCCCGTAGATATAAGTGAGACCTATAACTATATGTTTTTGAACAGGAATATTGATGCCTGCTATACGTGCCATTACTTAAACCCCACTAACTATTTTCGTTATATTTGTTCAAAAAAGTGCCTGACAAAAGAGGCCAAGCATAACCATTTTCTACCCAAAAATCAAGGTAAAACCCTCGGGTTACCCCTGACGTTGCTTGTGGCGTGCTTCCTTACAAATCACACGCACAACGCCTCTACGGCGAATAATTTTGCAATTTCGGCAAATCTTTTTCACAGAAGCCCTAACTTTCATTGCAATCACTCCATCATTCAAAAAATCTAAAATCGTTAATACTCATCAACGTAACAAACCAGGGTTACGTCCCTTCGGATTTGTCTTACGCATTAATGACTCATACTGGTGTGACATCAAGTGAGCTTGCACTTGCGCCATAAAATCCATCACAACCACAACCACAATCAATAATGAGGTACCACCAAAATAAAATGGGACATTCCATGCCCAGTTCATAAACTCAGGCAGCAATGACACTACCATGAGATACATTGCACCAATTAACGTCAACCGAGTCATTACTTTGTCAACGTATTGCGCGGTTTGCTCACCCGGACGAATCCCCGGGATAAACGCGCCTGAGCGCTTCAAATTATCTGCTGTGTCACGTGGATTAAAAACCAACGCCGTATAAAAAAAGCAGAAAAATACAATCGCAGCCGCAAATACCATCGTATAAATTGGTTGCCCCGGCGATAAGGCTGCGCCAATATCGCTAAGCCACCCCATGCCCGGCCCTTTCCCGAACCACTGTGCAATTGTCGCCGGGAAAAGAATAATACTTGACGCAAAGATAGGCGGTATCACGCCAGCCATATTCACCTTAAGCGGTAAATGGCTACTTTGCGCTTGGTACATTTTGCGCCCTTGTTGGCGTCGTGCATAATTCACTGTAATACGACGCTGCCCACGCTCGATAAATACAACAAAAGCCGTCACACACACAACCAAGGCAGTGACCAGTAGCAAAACAATCACTTGCATTTGCCCTTGGCGTACTTGATCAAGCACCTTCACAACGGCGGCTGGGAAACCCGAAGCAATACCGGCAAAGATAATCAAAGAAATCCCATTGCCAACACCATGTTCAGTAATTTGTTCACCGAGCCACATCAAAAACATTGTCCCCGTCACCAGGGTCACTGTCGCAGTAAAGTAAAATCCAAAGCTGGGATTCAAAGCAATGCCTGAACTTACCAAAAACTTGGCCATACCTATGGCTTGAAAGGTCGCTAAAACCAATGTTCCATAACGCGTATATTGATTGATCTTGCGCCGGCCTGATTCACCTTCTTTTTTAAGTTGTTCCAGCTTGGGTGAAACTGCCGAAAATAACTGCATAATAATCGACGCCGAAATATACGGCATGATTCCCAAAGCAAATACCGTCAAACGCTTTAAGGCGCCGCCGGAGAACATGTTAAAAAGTCCGACAATACTATTCTTTTGTTGATTGAATAATTCCGCCAAACGATGTGGGTCTAAACCCGGCACCGGTATGTGTGCGCCAATGCGAAAGATAATAATACCGATTAAGACGACCAATAGACGACGCTTTAATTCCGTTAAACCACCTTTGGGTAAGCCTAAATTTCCCGCTTTCGCCGCCGTCTTCGCCATTACGCTTCGACCTGCCCGCCAGCTGCTTCAATCGCAGCTTTTGCACCTTTTGTCACTTTGAGGCCAGTAACTGTCACCGCTTTATCGAGTTTACCCGATAAAATAACCTTAGCGAACTGCATCTTACTAGAAACAATATTCGCATTAATCAAAGCTTCTAAATCAATACGCTGCGCATCGACTTTATTTAATTCATCCAAACGGATTTCAGCGGTGTGGCGTTTTTTCCAAGAACTAAAACCAAACTTTGGTAAACGACGCTGCAAAGGCATTTGACCGCCTTCAAAACCAACTTTGTGGTAACCACCAGAACGCGCTTTTTGTCCTTTGTGCCCACGTCCAGCTGTCTTACCTGAACCAGAACCCGAACCGCGTCCAACACGCTTACGTTCTTTGCGTGAACCATATGCGGGCTGTAATGTATTGAGGCGCATATCAGATTTCCTCAACTTTTAATAAGTAATAAATTTTATTGACGATACCTCGGACCGATGGCGTGCCTTCAAGCTCAACGCTTTGGTGCATGCGACGCAATCCAAGACCTGACAAACAAGCACGGTGCTTGGCTTGACAACCGATGGGGCTGCGCACCAATGTCACTTTGATCTTGCCTGGTTTTGTTACTGCTTTAGTCATGTTCCTAACCTGCTATCTCTTCAACAGTTTTACCACGTTTTTCTGCAATGTATTCTGGCGTGGCCATGTTACGCAAACCCTTAACCGTCGCTAAAACAACGTTGGTCGCATTAGTAGAACCCATGCATTTTGCCAAGACATTTTGTACACCAACAACTTCAAATACTGCGCGCATCGCACCTCCCGCAATAATACCCGTACCTTCCGCAGCAGGTTTCATGAAGACTTTAGACGCACCATGGTTTGATTTAATTTCATGGAAAAGGGTATTGCCATGCAATTCAACCTTAATCATGTTGCGGCGTGCGTTTTCTAGCGCTTTTTGAATAGCCGCCGGCACTTCGCGCGATTTTCCACGTCCGTAACCAATCTTACCTTTACCGTCCCCCACAACAACAATCGCTGCGAAGCCAAAAATGCGGCCTCCCTTTACGACTTTTGCGGTACGATTCACTGCCACCAATTTTTCTTGGTAACCATCACTACTTGTTGTTTGATCAAACGTAGCCATATTTTTGCTAACCCTTAAATTTGTATGCCACCTTCACGCGCAGCATCTGCTAAAGCCTTAATGCGACCGTGGTAACGGAAACCTGAACGGTCAAAGGCGAGCTTGTCAACACCCGCTTTCTTTGCGCGCTGGGCAATGACTTTACCAACTACTTTCGCAGCTGCAACATTACCCGTTGCTAATTTATCCTTAGCCAGTTCCGTTTTGACTTCCGGATCGAGTGTAGAAGCACTCGCTAGAACTTGCCCACCTTGTGGCGCAATGATTTGCGCATAGATATGACGTGGCGTACGATACACTGACATACGCGTTACGTTTAAGCGATGTATCTTATGACGCGTCTTCTTTGCGCGACGCAAACGTGAATCAATTTTATTTTTCATCGTCAATGCCCGCTATTTCTTCTTGGTTTCTTTCAAACTAATAACTTCATCCGCATAACGCACACCTTTTCCTTTATAAGAATCTGGTGGTCGCAATGCACGAATCTTCGCAGCTACTTGTCCAACTTGCTGCTTATCAGCCCCCTTAATAACCAAATCGGTTTGGCTAGGGGCTTCAATAGCAATACCTTCTGGGATACCGAACGTCACTGGGTGAGAAAAACCTAACGTCAGATTTAATACCTTACCCTGTAATTGTGCACGATAACCAACCCCAACTAACTGTAATTTACGCTCGAATCCCTGACTAACACCGCGCAGCATGTTCCCCATCAAGGCACACATGGTCCCAGTCATTGCATTAGCTTCCATCGACCCATTGTTAGGCGCAAATGTTAAGGTATCTTCATTTTTAGTCATGGTAACTAAGTCATGCAAAATATAACTTAGCGAACCTTTTCCGCCTTTAACTGCGATCTCTTGCCCATTGATGTTGAGTTCAACGCCTTTGGGAATCTCGATCGGCTTTCTTGCAAGTCTAGATGTCATAATTAAGCCCCTTAGGCAACCTCAACTAAAATTTCACCGCCTTCGCCAGCTGCACGTGCTTGGCGGGCACTCATCACACCTTTTGAGGTGGATACAATGGCAGTACCTAAACCACCGAGTACCTTTGGCAATTCACTAGCGCGTTTATAAACGCGCAAACCTGGGCGACTGACTCGACTCATACGTTCAATAACCGGACGACCGTCGTGATAACGTAACGCAAGCGTTAATATAGGCTTGCCATCAACTTCGTTTTTCTCAATGTCACCGATATAACCTTCCGTTTTTAACACCTCGGCAATCGCTACTTTGAGCTTTGATGCGGGCATACTAACATCGAGTTTTTGCACGGCTTGTGCATTCTTGATCCGTACTAGCATGTCGGCGATAGGATCTTGCATACTCATTTTATTTAATGATCTCCTAATTAAAAATTCTTTTGTCTTTCAAAGCTACCAGCTTGCTTTGGTTACGCCAGGGATATCTCCCTGCATCGCGTATTTGCGCAACATATTGCGCCCCAAACCAAACTTACGGTAATAACCACGGGGCCTACCCGTCAAACCACAGCGATTACGCTTACGCACAGGACTTGAGTTACGTGGTAACTTCTGTAATTTCACTTCCAACGCAACAATCTCATCGATATTCGCATCTGGATTACTTGCTAACACACGTAATTGCTCTTTGAGATCACGACGCTTATTAGCGTAACGATTCCTTAGTTTAGTGCGCTTGTGCTCGCGTTGTATCGTTGCAGTCTTTGCCATGTTGTAATAATCCTCGCGTCTAAGCTCTTTCTTGCTTTAATGGGAAGCTGAAGCCTTTCAATAAAGCTCGGCCTGCCTCATTAGTTTTTGCAGTTGTCGTGATTGTGATATCTAAACCACGGATTGCGTCTAATTTATCGTAATCAATTTCTGGAAAAACGATTTGCTCACGTATGCCCATGCTGTAATTGCCACGACCATCGAAAGATTTAGGGTTTAAACCACGAAAGTCGCGAATACGCGGAATCGCGATACAAACCAAACGTTCCAAAAATTCATACATCCGTTCACCACGCAAAGTGACCTTACATCCAATCGGCCATTCTTCACGAATCTTAAAACCGGCGATTGCTTTACGCGCTTTAGTAACAATGGGCTCTTGGCCTGAGATCTTGCGCAAATCGTCTTTAGCCGATGCAATCACTTTCTTATCACCAACAGCCTCGCCAAGCCCCATATTGAGAGTAATTTTGGTAACGCGCGGTACTTCCATCACGTTATAACCAAATTCATCCATCAATTGCTTAACGACGGTATCCTGATAAAGTTTGCGAAAATTTGCTGTCATTTTCTTTCTACTCTTAATTCTTAAAAAGCTAATACTATATGTCTACAACTTCGTTATTCGTTTTGAGATAACGGACTTTTTTACCATCTTCTAGAAAACGGTAACCAACACGGCTAGGTTTTTTGTTCGCAGCATCATAGTGAGCAATGTTAGAAATATGAATCGCTGCTTCCTTCTCAACAATACCGCCCTGCACATTTTGCTGTGGATTTGGGCGCGTATGTTTCTTAATCATGTTGACGCCTTCTACGTAAACACGGTCATTGCTACAAACACGCATAACCGTACCTTGCCGCCCTTTATCTTTGCCTGCGAGGACAATGACGAGGTCACCTTTTTTAATCTTGCGTTTCACTTTCTTATTTGCCATTGCTTTACTCACTCACATCACAACACTTCAGGAGCAAGAGAAATAATACGCATGAAGCGCGCTCTCAACTCACGAGTTACTGGCCCAAAAATACGTGTCCCAATTGGCTGTAACTGGGCATTTAATAATACGGCGGCATTACCATCAAAGCGGATTAGCGAACCATCGATACGACGTACACCACGCCTGGTTCTAACCACGACCGCATTAACGACGTCCCCCTTTTTCACTTTACTTCTTGGGATAGCCTCTTTAACGGAAACTTTAATAATGTCGCCAATACCCGCATAACGGCGCCCAGAGCCGCCGAGCACTTTAATGCACTCAATTCGACGCGCCCCACTGTTATCAGCAATACTGAGCTGTGACCCCATTTGTATCATCAGTGCACTCCAAAAACTATTTGCAACTAAGCTGTTGCTTTCAGCACCCTTATTGAGCTGTCTGTGGTCAAACCCCAGACTAAGCCTCAAAAAAGGCCGCGTAGTATAACATTCCAATAACCGGCTATGAAAGCATGGCCTTGATTTTTATAGGCCAGCATCTGTCCAGTCAGTTCAAATAAAAATCGTTAATCGGCTTTTTCAACGACCTCAACCAAGCGCCAACATTTCTTTTTGGAAATTGGGCGACAGGAAGCGATGCGAACTACATCACCTTTTTTACAGACATCGTCTTCGTCGTGAACAAACATCTTACTGAAGCGCTTCACGTACTTACCATACAATGGGTGACGAATCTTACGCTCAATCTGAACAACAGCAGTCTTCTGCATGCCATCAGTAACAACCTTGCCAACCAGCGAGCGAATCAATTTTGCTTCTTCAGCCATTGTCACTACCTTCTCTTTGTTTCTCATTCAACACAGTTTTAATGCGAGCGATACCGTGACGCACTTCCTTAAATTGGTGCGTACGTGACATCTGCCCAGTGCCAAACTGCATACGTAAATTAAATTGTTCGCGCAACAGTTCATTCAATTCTGTTTGCAAATCTTTGACTTTTTTAGTTCTTAACTCTGCCGCTTTCATTACATCACCGTACGTTCTTCAAAAGTGGTTTTAAAAGGCAATTTGGCTGCCGCCAACTTGAATGCTTCACGTGCTAATTCTTCCGGCACGCCTTCGATCTCAAATAACATGCGGCCTGGTTGAATCAACGCAACCCAGTACTCCACACTACCTTTACCTTTACCTTGACGGACCTCAAGTGGCTTTTTGGTAATTGGTTTATCCGGGAAAACACGAATCCAAATTTTACCGCCACGCTTAACCGCGCGCGTAATCGTTCGCCGAGCCGCTTCGATCTGACGTGCTGTCAAACGTCCGCGCCCAGTTGCCTTCAGGCCATATTCACCAAAACTAACACGCCCGCCACGAGTCGCTAAACCGCGGTTGCGTCCTTTTTGTTGCTTACGAAATTTGGTGCGTTTCGGTTGTAACATTAGTCTCTTCCTCGCTTATGCCGTTTCTTTTTCTTGGTTAGCAGCGGTTGCGGCATTATTCTTTTCTTCGTCTTTAGTGAATACTTCACCTTTGAAAATCCAAACCTTGACACCGATAATCCCATAGGTTGTTTTTGCTTCGGCAACCCCATAGTCAATATCAGCGCGGAAAGTATGTAGCGGCACACGGCCTTCACGATACCATTCACTGCGTGCAATCTCAGCGCCGCCTAAACGTCCAGCAACATTGATCTTGATGCCCTTCGCACCTAATCGCATTGCGTTAGATACAGCTCGCTTCATCGCACGACGGAACATTACACGACGTTCAAGCTGTTGCGCAATGCCTTCAGCAACCAACTTAGCGTCTAATTCTGGCTTACGAACTTCTTCAATATTGATGTGTACTGGCACTCCCATCAAACGAGCAACTTTATCGCGTAAGCGTTCGATGTCTCCACCCTTCTTACCAATCACAACACCTGGACGAGCAGCATGAATCGTGATTCGTGCGTTACGTGCGGGACGTTCGATCTGAACACGGCTTACACCCGCTTGTGCCAGCTCAGCATGAAGATAATCACGAACTTTTAAATCATCGCAAAGCGTCTTGGCATAATCCTGGGATGGGGCATACCATTTCGATGTCCAATCTTTAATTATGCCCAGTCTTATCCCCGTAGGATGTACTTTTTGACCCATGACGTTAGTTCCCCTCAGAATCTGCAACCATAACCGTAATGTGGCTGGTCGGTTTTAAAATACGATTACCGCGTCCCTTCGCGCGCGCGCGAAAACGTTTATGTGTAGGGCCTTCATCGATGAAAATCTGTGACACTTTCAAATCATCGACATCCATACCACTGTTGTGTTCAGCATTTGCAATTGCCGAATCTAACACCTTTTTAACAAACTTCGCAGCACGCTTGGGACTAAACTTCAAAATATCGAGCGCTCTGTCGACCGGAAGCCCACGTATTTGATCTGCAACCAACCGGCACTTCTGTGCGGATAATCTTGCGAAACGCAACTTTGCAGCTACTTCCATTTTCAAACCCCTCATAAGATAATAATTTTACAGTTACTTGCCTTTAGCTTTACGGTCACCTGAGTGACCTTTAAAAGTACGTGTAGCAGCAAATTCCCCCAGCTTGTGACCAACCATATTTTCAGTCACCAAGATAGGTACAAATGTTCGACCATTGTGTACAGCAATCGTCATCCCAACCCACTCTGGCAAAATGACAGAGCGTCGCGACCAAGTCTGAATGGGCTTACGGCTATTTTCCGCTTTAGCTTTGTCGAGTTTGTCTACTAAGTGATAATCGACAAATGGTCCTTTCTTTAATGAACGTGGCACGGTATCAACCTCTCTTTAAAATATATATATACTTACTTCTTGTTTCGACGGCGTACAATCAACTTATTAGTACGTTTATTACGACGCGTTTTATAGCCTTTGGTTGGAACACCCCAAGGCGTCACTGGATGCCGTCCTCCTGAAGTACGGCCTTCACCACCACCATGCGGGTGATCAACTGGATTCATCGCTACACCACGGACAGTTGGTCTACGGCCACGCCAACGGTTAGCACCTGCTTTACCCAATGAACGTAAATTATGCTCTGAATTGCCTACTTCACCAATAGTTGCTCGACAATCAGAAAGTACTTTGCGCATCTCACCTGAGCGCAAACGCAAGGTTGCGTGCATACCTTCACGCGCAACTAACTGCACTGAGGTACCGGCACTACGCGCTATCTGCGCACCCTTACCAGGTTTTAATTCGACCGCGTGCACAACGGTACCAAGCGGTATGTTTTTCAAGGGCAAACAGTTGCCCGGTTTAATCGGTGATTCAACACCGGTAACAACCGGAGAACCAACTTTAATGCCTTTAGGTGCAATAATGTAGCGACGGTCACCATCAGCAAATAACAGTAACGCGATATTAGCACTACGATTCGGGTCATATTCAATACGCTCTACTTTTGCGGGAACGTTATCTTTGTCATTACGTTTAAAATCAATCACACGATAATGTTGTTTGTGGCCACCACCACGATGGCGTGTGGTAATGCGACCATTATTATTACGCCCGCCTGTTTTTGATTTCTTGCGAGTAAGACGACTGTTCGGCTTGCCCTTGTGTAATTCAGGATTCTTAACTTGTATGACAAAACGCCGCCCTGCTGAAGTTGGTTTTGCCTTTACTACTGTTGCCATGACTATTCTCCCCTTACGCCTCACCAGTACCAAGGTCAATTTTATGACCTTCTGCTAATGCGACATAAGCTTTCTTCCAACCATTGCGCTTACCTTGACGTTGGCCAAAGCGCTTTGTTTTACCTTTAACTGTGGTAATGCTGACAGAGTCAACAACCACTTTGAACAGTAGCTCAACTGCTGCTTTGATTTCGAGTTTGTTTGCATCAGTTGCTACTTTGAATGCATATTGTGGGCGCGAATTTGCTTCAATGATCGTTGTTTTTTCCGATACATGTGGCGCAAGCAATACTTTCATCAGCCGTTCTTGCCTCATTGCAATTTCTCCCCAATTTGTTTCAAAGCTTCGACAGTCACCAGAATTTTTTCATGCTTTACTAACCTAACTGGATCTAAACCAATCACATCACTTACTGCAACGTTAGGTAAATTACGTGCAGCTAGATATAAGTTCTGATCAACGTTATCCGAAACGAGTAATACTTTATTAAGTCCAAGCGACATCAATAATTCATTCAATTCTTTAGTCTTCGGAGACTTAATTTCCAAAGATTCAACCACCATTAATCTATCTTGGCGAATCAATTCCGAAACAATGGAACGTAACGCCACACGATACATTTTTTTATTCACTTTTTGTGAGTAATCACGCGGCTTAGCTGCGAAAACTACACCACCGCCTTGCCAAATAGGGCTGCGAATGGTACCAGCGCGCGCGCTACCTGTACCTTTTTGGCGCCACGGCTTCTTACCACCACCACGCACTTCAGAACGAGTTTTCTGCGCCTTAGTTCCAGCACGTGCGCCCGCCATATGAGCAACAACCACCTGGTGTACTAAAGTTTCATTAAAGTCACAAGCAAAAACTTCTTGAGGTACGCTAACCTTTTTCGCAGCTTTTTTGCCAGGAACTACAACATTAAGATCCATAGTTCAATTCTCCTCAGGCAGCTGCATCAGCAGCTTTGCGTTTAGTCGCCTGTTTAATGATTACATCTCCACCAGGAGCACCAGGAACAGTACCTTTAATCAATAACAGGTTTCTTTCGCCATCAATACGTACCAATTCTTGTGATTGGACTGTACAGCGTTTATTCCCCATTTGACCTGCCATTTTTTTACCCTTGAAAACCCGGCCTGGTGTTTGGTTCTGACCAATTGAACCAGGAGCACGGTGTGCAAGTGAGTTACCATGAGTAGCATCTTGGGTTCTGAAGTTGTGGCGTTTAACAACACCAGCAAAACCTTTACCTTTTGATGTACCGCAAACATCGACAAATTGACCTTCCTTAAACAAGTCAACCGTTAGCTGTGCGCCAACGGTGATACCCTCTGCGGCCTCTTCACCCTCGTCAAGCCTAAATTCCCATAAACCATGCCCTGCTTCCACACCAGCTTTCGCCAAATGACCAGCGAGAGGCTTGCTCACGCGCGAAGCGCGACGCATGCCCGTAGTAACTTGCACTGCACGATAACCATCTATTTCATCGGTTTTGATTTGAGTAATACGATTGGGCTCAACCAACACAACGGTGACTGGTATCGAATGCCCATCTTCTGTGAAGATGCGGGTCATCCCCAATTTACTACCGACTAATCCAATTGCCATTGTTTAATCTCCGTGATTAGTTGCTAGAATCCTTCAAACTAACGACTCTAACCTCTCACCTTGTTTCTTTAAATGTTAAGCAGCTTCTAGGCTATCCAAACTAATTTGGACATCCACTCCAGCAGCCAAATCCAACTTCATTAATGCGTCAACCGTTTTATCAGTCGGCTCAATAATATCCACCAAACGCTTATGCGTACGGATCTCGTACTGATCACGCGCATCCTTATTGACGTGTGGTGAAATCAAAACGGTAAAACGCTCTTTTTTTGTAGGCAAAGGAATTGGGCCACGAATTTGTGCACCAGTACGCTTTGCCGTTTCCACAATTTCACGTGTAGACTGATCGATAAGGCGATAGTCAAACGCTTTTAAGCGAATACGAATCCGTTGTTTTTTTGTAGCACTTGACATAATTATTACTCAATAACCTTTGTGACAACACCAGCCCCGACGGTACGACCACCTTCGCGGATAGCGAAGCGTAAACCTTCTTCCATTGCAATTGGCGCAATTAATGACACATCCATCTTGATATTATCGCCAGGCATCACCATCTCTACGCCTTCTGGCAAC